>NZ_CAURVL010000019.1:0-35539 GCF_963528215.1 uncultured Streptococcus sp. | reverse complement strand
CTCACAATTGATGCATGGTTTGAAATTGGCTGAGATTGAAGTTAACCGTAAAATGTTGGCTGACTTGGCTGTTAACGATGCAGCAGCTTTCACAGCTCTTGCAGACGCAGCTAAAGCTAAGCTTGGTAAATAATTAAAATAAGAACTGAGGATTTCCTTGGTTCTTTTTCGATAACTCTTAATGAAAAGTTTGAAGAGAGAAATAGCCTGCCATGCCACTTATAGTATAGATAAAGGCATGTTGCTGATAAGATAGCTTTCATGATAAAGCTAGTTAAAAATAGGGATTTGCGATATAATAGAAAAAACAGACATTTATGTAAATAAAAAATCAGTAGAATGGAGAAATTATGTCAGAGAATCGCTTAGCTTGGGATCAATATTTTGCAGCTCAGGCTCTCTTAATCGCTAATCGCTCAACCTGCAAGCGAGCCAAGGTTGGCGCTGTATTGGTCAAGGACAATAAGGTTATTTCAACTGGTTACAATGGCTCAGTTTCAGGGACTGAGCACTGTATTGACCATGAATGCTTGGTCATTGATGGTCACTGCGTACGGACCTTGCATGCTGAGGTCAATGCCATCTTGCAAGGAGCCGAGCGGGGAGTTCCCAAGGGCTTTACGGCTTATGTGACTCATTTTCCTTGTCTCACCTGTACCAAGCAACTGCTTCAGGTCGGCTGCAAACGGGTGGTCTACATCAACCAATATCGCATAGATGACTATGCTCAATATCTCTACAAGGAGAAAGAGGTGGAATTGGTTTATCTGCCGCTGGATGATGTCAAGAAGGCTATCGCTCAAACGGATTTGGTTTAGTGTACTTTAAATTTTTAAGATTAGTAGTCTAATTATTCCAAGTAAATCTACATAATAAAGCTATAGTTTCTGATTATAGCTTTTTCTATTTAAAAAATTCTGAACTTTTTAGCGAAAAGTGGTATAATGAAGAAGTTATATAGTCCCGATAAGGTGGTAGTTATTTCTATCAGTACTTTGTAACTCTATAACAATTTATTTAAGGGGGGACATTTATATGTCAGAACGTAAACTTTTCACGTCTGAGTCTGTATCGGAGGGACATCCCGATAAGATTGCAGACCAAATTTCCGATGCTATTTTGGATGCTGTCTTGAGTCAGGATCCAGATGCCCATGTGGCTGCCGAAACAGCCGTTTATACGGGCTCGGTTCATGTTTTTGGTGAGATTTCGACCACAGCTTATGTAGATATTAACCGTGTGGTTCGTGATACCATTGCAGAAATTGGCTACACCAATACAGAGTATGGATTTTCAGCCGAGACAGTCGGTGTGCATCCGTCTTTGGTAGAGCAGTCGCCAGATATTGCTCAGGGTGTCAATGAAGCTCTGGAGGTTCGTGGGAATGCAGATCAAGATCCATTGGACTTGATTGGTGCTGGCGACCAAGGGCTTATGTTTGGATTTGCGGTGGATGAAACGCCAGAGCTCATGCCGCTGCCTATCTCGCTCAGTCACAAGCTAGTCCGTCGATTGGCGGAATTGCGAAAAGCAGGAGAGATTGCCTATCTGCGTCCAGATGCTAAGTCACAGGTGACCGTTGAGTATGATGAAAATGACCAGCCTGTGCGCGTGGATACGGTAGTTATTTCGACCCAGCATGACCCAGAAGTGACTAATGAAGAGATTCATCGTGATGTGATTGAAAAGGTAATTAAAGCAGTTATTCCAGCCCAGTATTTGGATGATAAGACGAAATTCTTCATCAATCCAACCGGTCGCTTTGTAATTGGCGGCCCGCAAGGTGACTCTGGCTTGACTGGACGTAAGATTATTGTGGATACTTACGGCGGTTATGCTCGTCATGGTGGCGGTGCCTTCTCTGGTAAGGATGCAACAAAGGTCGACCGCTCAGCTTCATACGCAGCTCGTTACATTGCTAAAAACATCGTGGCTGCTGGACTGGCCAAGAAAGCAGAAGTGCAGTTAGCCTATGCTATTGGTGTGGCTCAGCCGGTTTCTGTACGCATCGATACTTTTGGAACTGGTATTGTTGCAGAAAGCAAGCTGCAGGAAGCAGTACGTCAGATTTTTGATCTGCGTCCAGCCGGTATCATTCAAATGCTGGATCTGAAACGTCCGATCTATCGTCAGACGGCAGCTTATGGCCACATGGGTAGGACAGACGTTGACCTGCCTTGGGAAAAGTTGGATAAGTTAGAGGCTTTGAAAGCAGCAGTGCAGTAAGATGACAGTTCTCAATCGTAATGGTTGAGAGCTTTTTCATATAGGTGGCTTTTACAAGGCAAGCAGTCTAGCTATGATGTTTCTCTTATTATTGGTAATACTGGATTTTTCTGAAAATACTATTAAAAAAGTAATTTTTCAGTTTCATTTTAATTTCAATTGTCTTATTTATCTAAAAGTATAGGAAATTTCCCGAATCTGTGGTATAATAAATGGCAATACCTTGAAAGAGCTTTATTTTAAACATGAAAAAAATTGTAATACATGGTGGTCGCCCCTTAAAAGGAGAGGTGACTATTAATGGTGCTAAAAACAGTGTCGTTGCCTTGATTCCGGCTGTGATTCTGGCGGATGATATTGTAACGTTGGATGGCGTTCCGGATATTTCGGATGTGGATAGTCTGATTGATATCATGATTGCCATGGGGGCTAGTGTTACTCGCTCTGAGGACAGTCTGAGAATTGATCCGCGTGGTATCCAAAATGTCCCTATGCCTTATGGAAAGATCAACAGTCTGAGGGCTTCTTATTATTTCTATGGCAGCTTGCTTGGCCGCTATGGTGAAGCGACGGTAGGTCTGCCTGGTGGCTGTGACTTGGGTCCGCGTCCTATTGACTTGCATCTCAAGGCTTTTGAAGCAATGGGGGCTAAGATGACCATGGATGGCAACTACATGAACCTATCCACAGGAGGTCAGCAGCTGAAAGGCGCTAGCATTTATATGGATACGGTCAGCGTGGGTGCTACCATCAATACTATGTTAGCTGCTGTCAAGGCCAAAGGTCGGACTATTATTGAAAATGCAGCGCGGGAGCCAGAAATCATTGATGTGGCAACTCTCTTGAACAATATGGGAGCACATATCCGTGGAGCAGGAACTGATATTATTACCATTGAGGGGGTTCCACACCTTCATGGAACTCGTCATCAAGTAATTCCTGACCGTATCGAGGCAGGAACTTATATCGCCCTTGCTGCAGCTATTGGTCAAGGAATTCAGATTAATAATGTCCTCTATGAGCATTTGGAGAGTTTTATTGCCAAGCTTGAGGAAATGGGTGTTCGGATGACGGTTTCTGAAGACAGCATTTTTGTCGAAGAGCAGCAAACTCTGAGAGCTATAAACATTAAGACTTCTCCTTATCCAGGCTTTGCAACTGACCTACAACAGCCTATTACCCCGCTCTTGCTGACGGCTACTGGCCACGGTAAAATCACGGACACGATTTATGAGAAGCGAGTTAACCATGTGGCGGAGCTGGCTAAGATGGCAGGTAAGATTTCGACCAGCAGTGACCAGATTGTCTATGAAGGACCAAATCAACTGCAGGGAGCTCAGGTCAAGGCGACCGATTTACGAGCAGGAGCTGCTTTGGTTATTGCAGGTTTGATGGCTCAAGGAAAGACAGAAATTACGAATATCGAGTTTATCTTGCGCGGCTATTCTAATATTATTGAAAAATTAACAAGTCTGGGTGCAGATATCCAGTTGATAGAAGAATAAGCGTTTTTCGCTTATTTTTTGTAGAGGTAGCAGATGAATTTGTGGACACATTTGGCAGCCTGCTCATTTATTGAGACAGAGCATGCTTTTTTGCGGCCTATTGTATTTGAAGATGCAGGAGCCCTATATAAGATTGCGTCCAATCCGGAAAATACTCAGTTCATTTTTCCGACAGAAGCAAGCCTAGAGGAAAGTGAATACGTCATTGCCAATTTCTTTATGAAAAATCCTCTGGGGATTTGGGCTATTTGTCACAAGGAAACGCAGGAAATGATTGGCTCTGTCAAGTTTGAAAAGATGGACGAGATTAAGAAAGAAGCTGAGTTAGGCTATTTTCTGCGGCAAGACTACTGGGGACAAGGGCTGATGACAGAAGTTGTCCGAGAGATTGTTTTTTTGTCTTTTACCCGCTTTGACTTCAAGCGCCTTAGTATTATCACTCATGCAGAGAACCTAGCTAGTCAAAAGGTAGCTCAAAAATCTGGCTTCAGCCTCTACCGGCAGTTTAAAGGAAGTGACCGGTACACGAGGAAGATGAGAGATTATCTGGAGTATCGTTATGAGAGAGGATATTTTAATGAGTAAGCATCAGGAAATTTTAACCTATCTTGAAAATCTTCCAATCGGCAAGAGGGTCAGTGTCCGCAGTATTTCAAACTATCTGGGAGTTAGTGATGGTACGGCCTATCGAGCTATCAAGGAAGCGGAGAACCGCGGTATTGTTGAGACCAGACCTCGGAGTGGTACGGTTCGGGTTAAGTCCAAGAAAGTGGTCTTGGAGCATCTGACCTACAAGGAAATTGTTGATATTACTGGCTCAGAAGTATTGGCTGGAGAAGATGGTCTAGAAAAAGAATTTAATAAATTTTCCATCGGAGCCATGACGGAGCAGAATATCCTGCGCTATCTGACAGAGGGCGGTCTCCTGATTGTCGGAGACCGGACGAAAATTCAGCTCTTGGCTCTGGAAAATGAGAATGCGGTGCTGGTAACCGGAGGCTTTGAAGTCAGCTCGGAAGTTCTAAAGATGGCTAATCTGCTTAATATACCGGTTCTCAGGACCAAGCACGATACCTACACCGTTGCAACCATGATTAATCGGGCCCTGTCCAATATGCAGATCAAGACCGATATTTTAACAGTGGAGCAGGTCTATCGCTCTAGCCACGAGTACGGCTTCTTGCATGATACTGATACTGTTCGTGACTATCTGGACTTGGTCCGTCGCAATCGCGCCAGCCGGTTTCCGGTTATCAACCAACAGCAGATGCTGGTGGGAGTAGTAACTATGCGGGACGCGGGGGATAAGTCCCCTCTGACAACCTTGGACAAGGTCATGACGAAAAATGTCTTTATGACAGGCTTATCTGCCAATATTGCCAATATCAGCCAGCGCATGATTGCAGAAGATTTTGAAATGATACCAGTAGTGCGCAGCAATCAGACCTTGCTGGGTGTGATTACGCGGCGGGACATTATGGAAAAAATGAGTCGTTCTCAGATTTCCAGCTTGCCGACTTTCAGTGAGCAAGTAGGACAGAAGATTAGCCGCCAGGATGATTTGTTCTCCTTTACCGTTGAGCCTTTTATGCTGGAGCAAAATGGTGTGTTGGCTAACGGTGTACTGACAGAGATTCTGACTCGGATTACCCAGCAGCTCATGGTCAACAGCGGCCGCAGTCTCATTATCGATCAACTGATGATTTATTTCTTTCAAGCGGTCCAGATTGATGACCTGCTGCATATCCAGCCACGTATTATTCGTCAGACTAGGCGGACAGCTATTATTGACTTTGAGATGTATCTGGAAGCGATGCTGGTTGCCAAAGCGACGATTACAGTGAAAATTAATTAAGAAGAGGAAATTAGAGAAAGAATGATTACTTTAAAATCACAGCGTGAAATTGACTTGATGGACAAGAGTGGAGATTTTCTGGCTTCGGTCCACATTGGTTTGAGAGATTTGATTAAGCCAGGCATTGACATGTGGGACATTGAAGAGTATGTTCGCAAGCGTTGTAAAGAAGACAATGCGCTGCCTCTGCAAATTGGTGTTGAAGGCTCTGTTATGGACTATCCTTATGCGACTTGCTGCTCTCTTAATGACGAGGTAGCCCATGCCTTTCCCCGTCATCAGAAGCTGGTAGAAGGTGATGTCATCAGCGTTGATATGGTGGTTGGCTTGATCGATAAGGCAGAGCTGGATGTGTCCAAGCTAGATTTTGACAATGTGGAACAGATGAAGCAATACACAGAGAGTTTCCGGGGCGGTGTGGCAGATTCTTGCTGGACTTATGCAGTAGGGAAGATTAGCCCAGAGGCTCAGCAGTTGATGGATGTGACCAAGGAATGTCTCTACCGTGGAATTGCGGCTGCTAAGGTCGGCAATCGTATCGGCGACATTGGCGCAGCTATTCAGGAATATGCTGAAAGTCATGGCTATGGCGTTGTGCGGGATCTGGTCGGTCACGGTGTTGGCCCAACCATGCATGAGGAGCCTATGGTGCCACATTACGGTCGAGCAGGGCGTGGCTTGCGTTTGCGTGAGGGAATGGTTCTGACTATCGAGCCCATGATCAATACAGGTACCTGGGAAATTGATACGGACTTTGAGACCGGCTGGGCACATAAAACGCTGGATGGCGGCTTGTCTTGCCAGTATGAGCATCAGTTTGTCATTACAAAAGATGGTCCTGTCATTCTGACCAGCCAGGGAGAAGAAGGGACTTATTAGTAATCAAAGGCTGGGCAGTTGTCTCAGCTTTTTTTGAAGGAGAAGAGAGTGAAGAAATTATTTGGTAAGGTTCGCAACAATCAGTTTTTAAGAGAATTTTTCCGTTTTTATAAAGAGGCAGACAGTGAGCTGAGCAGCGTTGCAGTTGCTTATTATTGGTTGATTTCCGTTTTTCCTTTGCTCTTGATTGTCGTCAATATTCTGCCTTATTTCCATATTCCAATTGCGGATTTTCTTACAGCCATCAAGGACATGCTGCCAGAGACTTTATATGATGTTGTAGCAAAAGTCATGCGTGAAGTACTGACCCAGCCTTCGACTGGCCTGCTGAGCTTCTCAGTCTTGTCGGCTCTTTGGACTTTTTCCAAGTCCATGAATTTCCTACAGATTGCCTTCAACAAAGCCTATGGGGTGGCTAAGAGTCGGGGGCTGATTTCTCATCGCGTCATGAGTCTCTTTGTGAGTTTAGGTCTGCAGATTCTCTTTGCCTTGGCCCTCTTTCTGACCATGTTTGGCCATATGTCGCTGGATTTCCTCCGTACTTATTGGAAGCTAGATAACCAGCTTTATCAACACTTGCAGCATTTTACGGAGCCATTGATTTACGCCTTACTCTTTGCGGTTTTGGTCATGTTCTATTTTTTCCTGCCTAACGTGAAAATCAACAAAAAACGCTATGTTCTTCCGGGAAGCGCCTTTGTGCTTCTGACCATTCTGGCCTTGCTGAATATCTTTTCAGTTTACATGGATAATTATTTAAATCACCTGGTTGATGTTCGCTTTTTTAGCTCCATCATTATGGTTGTGATGATGTTTTGGTTTATAATGATTGCTAAAATTTTGATTGTTGGCGCAGTGCTTAATGCCAGTATCCAGAGCTGCTGTGAGTCAGGGTTTCAAGTTGAAAGCACTGGACGCTTTACTTTCAAGAAGAAAGAGCAGGATGGGGAAGATGAATTCTAATATAACATTGTGTAAGAATGGTAGAAGAGGATGATAAGGTGAGAAGAAAAAGTAGAATTGTTTTATTGCTACTGTTAGGTGGATTATTTTCCATTATTGCACTAACTGGATGTAGGACACTAAAATCCTCGGTTCCTGAAAATCGAACAGAGGAAGAATATGTTCTGGAAAATAGCTTCAAGCCTTTCTTTGACTTTTTAGCAGCGGAAAAGAAAGATTTATCAACTGTTCAAGAATATAGCTCTTATTTATTGGAACAGGAGAATCCCTCAAGTACTTTACAACACCATAAAATAGATTTAGAAAGAAAAGGCAATATATTAGAGGGAAATTATAATATTGGCTATAATAATGGGGAGCCAAATTCAACTCTTTACAAGGTGATTTATGAGAATGAGCACTTAAACTATTTAGAAGAAGTCCCACAAGAGTATGATATGCGGCTTTTTAATCTTCAGATTCATGAGGGAGTCTTTCGAAAATTACCGATTATTTCAATTCAAAAAGATCATCCAGAGACAACTTTACAAACCATTACTTATAAAGCTAATGACGACCTTGATTTTGTAAAAGAGATAAAAAAGAATTATAATATTAAGAGTAAGAGTTATGTGAGTATTACTATAGCTAATAGAGGATATGGAGAATTTTATTTGGATATTAGCATTGAAGCTGAGAATGGGCAATATATTAGTGTTTTAAATCATATTGTGTTGAAAAAAACAGAGGAACAGTAGAAAAATACTAGAAGATAAAACCTTTGTTAAATTCTTGCATTTTTCAATTTAAAGAGGATTTTCCTCTTTTTATTTTTTAATAATTTCATTGCATTTGCAATAAATGTGATATAATATGTTTAAATAAAATTTTAAAGGAGGGGATATGTCAGTATTGCGAGAAATTGGGATTATCGCCCGGGCTTTGGATTCCATTGCTAATATTGAGTTCCGTGACATAGAGCTAGCAAGAGGTCAATACCTTTATTTGGTGCGAATCTCGGAGAATCCAGGGATCATTCAAGAGGAGCTGTCGGAGCTGCTCAAGGTAGATCGCTCAACGGTTGCCCGTTCTGTCAAGAAGCTAGAGGCCAAGGGCTTGGTTCAGCAGAAGGCAGCCAAGGACAACAAGAAGAACAAGGAGTGGTTTGTGACGGAAAAAGGGGAAAAACTTTATCCTTTTATCCTAGCTGAAAATGATTATTCTGAGGAGACCTCTCTGCAGGGCTTTTCTCAGGCGGAAGTTCAAGATTTGGAGAAAATGCTGATCCGAGTGCGTGAAAACATCACAGGTGACTGGGAAGCCGTCAAAAAAGGACAAAAAAGAAACTATTAAGATTGAAGAGGTAGAGCATGAAAGTTACAGTTGAAAATGAATTTTGGCAAGTATTTCCGGAAGCTCAGATTAGTATTTTAGTGGTCAAAGGGCTTGATAATAGTGTGGATGAAAGTAAGGATCCATATTTCAAATCCCTGCTGGATAAGGGAGCAAAGCGAGCTGAGGACTTTATCCCAGACGAGAACTTCACTCAAAATGAAGTCATTCAGGAGTGGCGGCAGGCTTTCAGCAAATTCAAGACCAAAAAAGGAGCGCGCTCCTCTATCGAAGCCCTGCTCAAGCGGGTTAGTCAGGGGCGGGAACTTCATCCAATCAATCCTTTGGTCGATATCTACAACAGTGTCTCGCTGTCTTATGCGGTTCCATGTGGAGGTGAGGATTTGGATAAGATTGTCGGAGGTCTTCATCTAGGAAAAGCCAAGGGTGGCGAAGCCTTTTTCCCGCTGGGAGCTGAGAGTGACGCGCCGGCTCTGCCAGAAGAAATCATCTATTATGATGAAGAGGGGGCTGTCTGCCGTTGTCTTAACTGGCGAGAAGCCCAGAGGACCATGCTGACAGAGGAGACCAAGGACGCCATCTTGGTCATTGAGGCCATTAATGAAAAGCAAGCAGCACGCGCCCAAGCAGCTATGACAGAACTCCAGACTCTGATTGAGGAGTATTTTGGTGTTAAGGGTGAGATTACTCATCTGACTATTGAAAAACCAAGCTTGGAAATTTAAGACTATAAAAATCTGGATCAGAATTATCTGGTCCAGATTTGCTTTTATAGGGTGAAATAGACTAATTCGTTGTTATTTTTCCTTGTTTTTAAAGACAAAAATCTTACTAAAAACATAGTTGAGGACAATAATAAGCACTTGAGCAATGAAAGTTTCGATAGTATTGACCATTTTGATATTGTTATTGACAAACTGGCCTATAATTTGTGGGAAGCTAGTGACAAAGATAAAAGTCAATAGTAAATTTAAGCCCATAGTAGCCAAACGTGCAGTGAAAAATTTGATAAGTCTAGAAGGCCAGCCACTCCTTGCTTGCTTGAAAACGATGGTATCGTTGGTTACAAAGGCAAAGAGAATGCCAAGAATATCACCTATTATCGTAGCCAGTAGTTCGTTTCCCGTCAATTCATAGCAGAGCATCCGACTGACAACGGATACGACAGTTGTTGCCACACCAAAGAAAAGATAAGACAGGACCTCATTGTCAAAGAATTTTTTGATTAAAGTTTTCATAAAGATAGTCTATCATATTTCTAGGATTTATGCTATACTAGTTGGGTTGCCAAATCTGTGGGGGAATCAACGAATGATGCTCCTCTCATGTGACGCAACCCTTGGCGCTTAACTTCTTTCGCCAAGCATATTACACGCGGTAAAGCCGCTAAAGGAGAAAACATGAAACAAGAAAAACTGACAGTTCGTGATTTGGCTCAGATTGCCATTGTTGCTGCCATTTACGTAGCTCTAACGATTACGCCCCCTTTAAATGCTATTAGCTATGGTGCTTACCAGTTCAGAATTTCTGAAATGATGAACTTTATGGCCTTTTATAATAGGAAATATATCATAGGAGTGACCATTGGCTGTATGATTGCCAATCTCTATAGTTTTGGAATTGTTGATGTCTTTGTCGGTGGCGGGTCCACTTTAGTCTTCCTGTCACTGGGTGTCTACCTTTTCAGTCGCTATAAGAATCAATATCTGATTAAAGGATTGATTCGTTTGGATCATTTCTATTTTGCAGTATTCTTTTCTATTTCGATGGTGACCATTGCTGCAGAATTACATTTCTTACAAGGTCTGCCATTCTTCCTGACTTGGTTTACAACAGCCATTGGAGAATTTGCTTCCTTGATTGTTGGAGCTATCCTTATTAACCTGATTGCCCGACGAATTGATTTGACAAAATAAGACAGCAGAGAGCGGAATTTCCGCTCTTTTTGTGTCCTTTTTTTTAGGAAGAATTGAGAACAAATAGAGGAAGATTTTGTGTATTTGTGATAAAATGTCCACACCTTACTTAGCAGTCTTAATTTTGTATACAGAGCGAGTCTTGGCTCGCTCTTTTAAATATCACAAATAAATCGGTAGTGTATTTCCAGTTTAATCTGCCTATTTTTACCTCTACCAATTGGTTGGTGGATAATAATTTTATCAATCAATTCGTTGATAACTTTCGGCGTTAATTCTTCAACTTGGGTAATATAAAATCACTACAAGTCAACCGTAGAAGGGAAGATTTAGAATGCGTTAACCTTAATCAGGAGCTTAACAATATGAAAGAACTGTTTTTAAAAATGTTAGGGTCGAATAGGTATCCCAAAAATTTTTAAAACCGTGATATAATATAGCTATAAGGAGGTTTGTATTATGATTGAAGCTATTAAAAACTATACCTATAAGTCGTTTAAAAATTATTCTACTCCAGAGAAGTTCTTCAAACAGAAAAATATATTGTTTGGCTATAATGGTAGGGGAAAGAGTTCACTGTCTAAAGGGATCGTTGAGGAATACTCTAAAAAAGATACCACAGAAGAGTCAATTCGATTTTTTAATAGAGACTATATAAAAAATCGATTGTTATTAGATAATAGTGACTCTACTATTAAGGGAATTAAAGTTTCTTTTAGCAAAAAAGATGCAGATATTACAAAAGAGATTGCAGAATTGCAAAAACAAATAGAAGACGTTACGGAACGAAAAAAGAATAATAATCAAAACCGACAGACTATTCGAAAAAAGATTGATAATATTCACGATAATAAAAAAGGAACTGCAAATATCAATAAAAAGCAATCTAAACTTAAAGTTGAAGAAGTTATAGAACAATACTCGGCAGATTTAGAAAATGCACTAAAAGTGAACAATCGAGAGTATATTAAAAAGTTTACTGCTGACAGTGATGAGTTGGAAAAGGAAAAAGATAGAATAACAAGGACTCAACTTCCCGATCTGAAAATACAAGAGATTCCTACTGATGATAAAGAATTTTTATTTGATGCTTTGCAAAAAAAATATATACTGATTGATGACATACCGACTTCAGAGGTAATTAGATGGCTGGAGAAAGGTGTCTCGTTACATGATGAATCAGATACTATATGTAAGTTCTGTCATAATAATTTAAATCTTGAAGATGTTAAAAATTCTATTAGAAGATATAAAGAGGATTCTAAGCAGAAAGATATCTTTAGATTAGAAGCAATCAAGGAGTGTTTAGATAGAAATACAAAGAACATTGATAATGCTGAAAGAGTTAAGGGGAATTTATTTGTTCTTGGATGTTCTGAAGAAGAGATAGATAAAATATTTAATTTTGATTATTTAGAATATACCACTCATCTTATAGAGGAAATTGAAAGAAAGATTCTAAATATGGATAAATCAATAGAAATAGAAGATTATATTTTAGAATTCGAAAAAGAAGTCTGTAAAAAATCTAAAGAAATTCAAGATATACATAAAAAAAAGTTAGACGAAATAAATATTTCAATTAGCAATATTGAAAGGATTACGAAGGGAACAATTGCAATTGCTATCGAAGAAGCAAATATTTCAGAAGAAATTAAAAATGTTCAAGAAAATGAAGCAGAAATTGAGAAAATTGAAAATAAAAATAATGAACTTTTAGGGGAAATACGAACTTTAGAAGAAAGTAAATCTGATTATATTGATTTTATGGATTTCTTAAACGAAGTGTTAAGTAGTTTAGGAATTCAGATTACATTGAGTTTAAAGGACAATAATTATTACTTGAGACATACCCTTGAAGATTGCGACCTAACAATTGAGAATATAAGTGAGGGAGAGAAAAACCTTCTAGCATTGCTGTATTTTTATTTTGAATTATATAGTGATAAAGAGCAGAAAAAATTTAAGCCTGAAATTAAACTTGTAGTAATCGATGACCCGATATCAAGTCTTGATGATTCTAATAAGTTCTATGTTTTAGAGATAGTTAAAAAGATACTGTCCGAAAAATTCCCTCAAATATTTTTACTTACTCATTCTTGGAATGATTTTTGTCAAATTACATATGGAATAAAAACTGCGGGCACTAATTACGGAATTTTTGAAATATATAAAAACTCAAGTAACAATTTTTATAGCGAAATACGAACTTGTCAAGGGAATATTGCTCCGTATAAGAAATTATTTCAAGAAATCTATATATTGAAAGATAAAAATACAGATGAGTTAGAGCAGTGCGAGATTTATCATGCGGCTAATAGTATGAGGCGTATTTTTGAAGAATTTTTAAACTTTAAAAAACCGAATCTTCTTCCACAAAAGTCTAATCAAGCAGAAATAGAATCTCTATACTATGAAGCTACAGGAGAAACATTAGGGAACAACAAGAAGCGTGAGCTGGGAGGGTTGCTTACTTTCATAAACGTCTTGTCGCACCGACCAATTAGAGCGGATGAAATAGTGCAAAATAGTAAAACCTTAATGAAAATCATAGAGGGCATGGACAAAGTTCACTTTAATGAGATGAAAAAAATTTCTATGTAGTTTATAAAAATCAGTGGATAAACCCCAGTGACTTGAAATCACTGGGGTTGAAGGGTTAGAGTGGTCTTAGTATTGGACTGCTGGGTGAGGTGTGTTATAATAGAAGTATGAAAGAAAGAATGTCAGAATTAGTAGAATTGCTCAACCGATATGCCCATGAGTATTATACGGCAGACAGGCCAAGTGTATCGGACAGCGAGTATGACAGACTCTATCGTGAGTTAGCGGAGTTAGAAGAAAAGTACCCAACCGATATCCTGCCTGACAGTCCGACACATCGGGTGGGAGGGAAGATTTTAGAAGGATTTGAAAAATATCCACACCAGTATCCTCTCTTTAGTTTGCAGGATGCTTTTTCACGTGAAGAATTAATAGCCTTTGACCAGAGGATTCGCAAGGAATTTCCACAAGTCTCTTATCTCTGTGAGCTCAAGATTGATGGGCTCTCTATTTCTCTGAACTATGAAAAGGGAATCTTGGTAGCAGGAGCGACTCGGGGGGATGGCTCAGTTGGTGAAAATATCACTGAAAATCTCAAGCGGGTCAAGGATATTCCCCTGACCTTGAAAGAACCGCTGGACATTACAGTTCGTGGAGAATGCTACATGCCCAAGACTTCCTTTGATGCGGTCAATCAACTACGGCAGGAGAACGGTGAGCCTGAGTTTGCCAATCCCCGCAATGCGGCAGCAGGAACCTTGCGTCAGCTGGACACAGCAGTTGTGGCCAAGCGCAATCTAGCAACCTTCCTCTACCAAGAAGCCAGTCCGACTCAGGTCGACAGCCAAGAAGAAGTCTTAAACAAGCTGGCAGATTTGGACTTCTCAGTCAATCCTACTCATATTCTGGCGGATTCTATCGAAGAAGTTTGGGAGTTTATCGAAAAGATTGCTCAGGAGCGGGACAGTCTGCCTTATGAGATTGACGGTATTGTCATCAAGGTTAATGACTTAGCGGTGCAAGAGGAGCTTGGCTTTACTGTCAAGGCACCTAAGTGGGCCATCGCCTATAAGTTTCCAGCTGAGGAAAAGGAAGCCCAGCTTCTGTCTGTTGACTGGACAGTCGGCCGGACGGGAGTTGTGACTCCGACAGCTAATCTGACGCCGGTGCAGCTAGCGGGAACGACTGTCAGCCGAGCAACTTTGCACAATGTGGACTATATCGCGGAGAAGGATATTCGTCAGAAAGACACGGTTATCGTATATAAAGCGGGAGATATTATTCCTGCTGTCTTGCGAGTGGTTGAGTCCAAGCGTGTCTCAGAGGAACCTTTAGAAATACCAAGTCACTGTCCGAGCTGTGAGAGTGAGCTAGTGCACTTTGAAGATGAAGTCGCTCTGCGCTGCATCAATCCTCTTTGTCCAGCCCAGATCAAGGAGGGCTTGATTCACTTTGCCAGCCGGGATGCCATGAATATTACTGGCCTGGGTCCAGCAGTGGTAGAGAAGCTCTTTGCTCAAAATCTAGTCAAGGATGTGGCTGGAATCTATCGGCTGACGGTAGAAAATTTACTAGAACTAGAGAACTTTAAGGAAAAATCAGCAAATAAATTATATACTGCTATTCAAGCTTCCAAGGAGAACTCGGCTGAACGTCTCTTGTTCGGATTGGGGATTCGCCATGTTGGAAGCAAGGCCAGTCGGATTTTGCTGGAGAAATTCCATGATATTCCTAAGCTGTCTCAGGCCAGCCAAGAAGAGATTGCGGCTATTGACAGTCTTGGAAATGTGATTGCCCAAAGCCTGCATACCTATTTTGAGCAGGAAGGCTCTCAGATTCTTTTGGCGGAGCTTCAAGAAGCAGGTGTGAATCTAGACTATCTGGGGCAAAAGGCAGCGGCTGATGCAGCCCTATCAGGTATGACGGTTGTTTTGACTGGTAAATTACAAAAATTGACACGCAATCAAGCTAAAGAAAAATTGCAGAGTTTAGGTGCTAATGTTTCTGGATCTGTTTCTAAAAAAACGGATTTGGTAGTGGCTGGCCAAGATGCCGGCAGCAAGCTGGCCAAGGCTCAGGAGTTGGGAATTGAAATTCGGGATGAAGATTGGCTTGATAGCTTATGAGGCTGAAGTATGAAGGATAAGATTAAACGAGCACGATTGATTTATAACCCGACTTCGGGACAGGAAATTATTAAGAAAAATATTGCGGAAGTTCTGGATGTTTTGGAGGATGTGGGTTATGAAACCAGCGCCTACCAAACCACTCCAGCGCCTCTTTCTGCTCAAAAAGAAGCTGAAAGGGCAGCAAAAGCAGGATTTGATTTGATTATTGCGGCAGGCGGCGACGGTACCATCAATGAGGTAGTTAATGGCGTGGCGAATCTGGATGAACGGCCTAAATTGGCCTTTATCCCAACTGGCACAACCAACGATTATGCGCGTGCTTTGAAGATTCCCATGGGAGATCCAGTAGCGGCAGCCCGAATTATCGAAAAGAACCAGACCATAAAGATGGATATTGGCCGGGCCTATGGCAACAAGTATTTTATCAATATTGCGGCAGCTGGAACCCTAACAGAGCTGACTTATAGCGTACCTAGCGAGGTCAAATCCCGCCTAGGCTACTTTGCTTATGTTGCAGAAGGAGCAAAAAAACTCCCTCGCTCTAAGTTCCGCAAGGTTCGTATCAAGCACGATCACGGTGTTTTTGAAGGGAAGATTTCGCTGATGTTTGCAGCTCTGACCAACTCTATCGGTGGTTTTGAAAAGCTAGCACCGGACACAAAATTAGATGACGGGAATTTTACCTTGATTTTAGTCAAGACAGCCAATCTCTTTGATATGCTGAGCCTGATGATGCAGGCTATCAATGGCGGTCAGCACGTTGGAGATGTCAATGTAGAATACCTCAAAACAAGCAAGCTGCAGCTGGAAATTTTAGACAAAAAAGGTCCATTTATGCTGAATTTGGATGGGGAATACGGCGGCGATACGCCTGTTGAACTGGAAGTGCTGCACGGACATTTGGAATTTTTTGCCAATATTGATGAAATCAGTCAGACAGCCCTTTCAATAGAATAATTTTAGATAAGAGATGAAAGAATATGCTAGACTATAAAGTCTTAGTCCATTACCATAATCCTACTGGAGATTATTTCTCCTATGATATGTGGCAGTGGCAAATAAACCAATGGGGGAAGGAAGCAGCCTTTTCCAAACTTGATTATTTTGGTATTCAGGGAGAATTATCATTTGAGACCTGGGAGCATTTGAATCACGCTCATGTGATTATCAAACGTTCAGACTGGTCTAGCCAGTCCTGTGACTATCATATTGATTTGTTGCCTCCTCATCTGGTGACGGAAATTTGGCTGATTGAGGGAGATGCTCAGGTTTATTATTCCCTGCAGGCTGCAACGACCAGTCACCAGTATTCACGCCGGCGGCCGCATAACTTTGATATGGCCCTGAGAACAGACTACTTTGATGAATGCTGGGGCTATCAAGGCTGGTTGGGACACCGTCAGACGGACGGTGCACATACTTTTAAAGTTTGGGCACCGACAGCTAGGAAGGTAGAGCTGGTAGTGTATGAATCGGCTGACAATCAAGCTCCTGTTTATAAAATCTTCCCAATGCAAAAAGGAGACCGATATTCTCACGACCATAAGGAAAATACCATCGGTGTCTGGTCAACTGAAATAGCAGAAGACTTGATCGGCAAAACCTATCACTATCATGTTAGCTTTGAATACCGTAATTTTTATACTCGAGATCCCTATACTATTGCGACCAGTCCAGATGGCAAGCGCTCAGCGATTCTAGGAGCGGATGAGACAGAAGTAGCTGGTTTTCAGGCTCGGCAGGGCAAAGAAGCTCTCTGGCGTTTGGACAATCCAAATCAGGCAGTGATTTATGAGATGCATATTCGGGATTTGACCAAGTCGGAGACTTCAGGCGTGGATAGTCAGCTGCGCGGGACCTTCTTGGGAGCCTGTCAAAAAGGAACTACCAATCATCTAGGGCAAAAGACTGGTTTTGACTATATCAGTGATCTAGGTGTTAATGTTGTCCAACTTCAGCCTGTCTCTGACCGTCACAAGGACTATGATGAAAATGGAGAGCTAATCTACAACTGGGGCTATGACCCACAGAACTATCATGCTCCGGAGACGAGCTTTTCCAGCAATCCAGCAGACCCAGCGCAGGCCATCCGTGATTTGAAAACGATGATTCAGGCCTACCATGATGCGGGGATTTCTGTGACACTGGATGTTGTTTACAATCACATCTACTCGACCTATGATTCTGCTTTTCAGGCTACGGTACCGGATTATTACTATCGGATGAATCCTAACGGCTCTTTCCAAAATGGAACTGGAGTGGGGAGTGAGACAGCCAGCGAGCACGAGATGTTCCGCAAGTTTATGATTGACTCTCTGCTGTACTGGGTAGAGGAGTTCAATGTAGATGGCTTCCGCTTCGACCTAATGGGAATTCATGATGTAAAAACGATGAATGCCATTCGTCAAGCTATGGATGAGGTGGATCCACGAATCCTGCTCTATGGAGAAGGCTGGGATATGGGAACGGGTCTGATGCCAGAAGACAAGGCCAAGAAAGACAATGCTTATCAGTTACCACGGATTGGATTTTTCAATGATACAGAGCGAGATGCGGTCAAGGGAGCCGAGGTTTACGGCGGCATCAAGGCTGGTTTTGTCAGTGGTCAGGCGACGGAGGATATCGTCGCTAAGTCTATCCTTGGCAGCAGTGAGCTAGGCAGCTATCTCAGTCCTGATCAAGTTCTTAACTACGTGGAGGCACACGATAATTTCAACCTGCATGACTTGCTGGCGGAGCTGCATCCCGATGATGATGTTCTGACTCGCACCAAGCGTATTGAGTTGGCAACTGCTATGAACCTGCTCATGCAAGGTATGGCTTTCATGGAGTTAGGACAGGAATTTTCCCGCACTAAGCTTGTAGCTACGGGGGAAGACGGCCAAGTCCTTCACAGCGATCGCGAAAGGGCTATGAACAGCTACAATGCACCAGATGCAGTCAATCAAGTGAATTGGGATATTTTGCAGGACCATCAAGAGAGTATTGATTTTATCAAGGACATCATTTGTCTCAAGACAAGCTGCAAAGCCTTTTCTTATCAGACCTATGAAGATATTTACAAGCATGTCTTTGTCCAATCAGCAGAGCAGGGCAGTGGCTTGATTATCTTTGAAATCAAGGATGACAAGCACTATCAAGTCATTTTTAATGCCAGCGGCCTGCCTTACTATCTGCCTAATGCAGATAAGCTGCGTCTCATAGTGGGCAATAGCCGTCATAAGAAGCCTTTCTATGTTGAAAATCTGACGGTTTCTGTTTTTGAAGTTATTCAATAAGTTATTAGCTACATGAAAAGCGGCTCTTTGTCAACTGTAGTGGGTTGATGAACAGTTATAATCTGGAGAGGACTAAATCAGTCCTCTCCTTTTTGATGTTCAAAGCGATGAGGATTCTAGTTTTAAAATTGTCAAAGTTCCGAAAGCCGAAAGCGTTTCGCTTGATGACTTTGATGAGGTTGTTAGTAGCTTCTAGTTTTGCGTTTGAGTAGGGCAGTTCCAGTGCGTTCAGGATCTTATCCTTGTTTTTCAAGAAGGTCTTAAAAACAGTTTGAAAAATAGGATTTACACACGAAATGGTATCTTCAATGAGTCCAAAGAAATGGTCAGCCTGTTTCTCTTGAAAATGAAAGAGTAAGAGTTGGTAGAGCTCATAATGTTCTCGTAGTTCTTGAGAGTAAGAGAGAATCTTTTCAAGAATCTCTTTATTGGTCAAATGCATGCGAAAAGTTGGACGATAAAAGCGTTTATCGCTGAGTTTACGGCTATCTTGTTGGAGCAGTTTCCAGTAGCGTTTGAGTGCCCTATATTTGTGCGATTTTTTATTCAACTGATTCATGATTTGGATGCGCAGGCGGTTCATAGCCCGACTGAGATGCTGTACAATGTGAAAGCGATCGAGGACGATTTTAGCGTTTGGGAATAGTTTTCTGGCAATATCGTAGTAGGGACTAAACATGTCCATTGTAATGATTTTCACGCTATTTCGGACCTGTCTGGAATAGCGCAGGAAGTGATTGCGAATCGTTGCTTGAGTCCGCCCATCTTAAGATAGCTATAATCTTTCTGGAATCGAAATCCTGTGCAATAAAGCTCATCTCTATCTGCCGATTGAAACAGTCACTTCCCTGACTGTTTCCACATCCCAGCTCATGTGTTCTGGAAGGCAGTTAAGGTCAGTCTTGAACTTGAATTCTTTCAATTTACGAATGACTGTGGAAGTAGAAACAGCTAATCTTTCAGCGATGGCCGTCATAGGGACTTTCTTGATTAGTTTTTGAGCGATTTTCTGGTTGAAGATGGTTGCGATTTGGTGATTCTTCTTGACTAAGGAAGTCTCTGCGACCGCCATTTTCCTACAGATTTTACAGCGGAAACGGCGCTTTCTCAATCGAATGAGAGTCTTGTAACCCGCACACTCTAAATAGGGAATTTTTGATTCTTTCTGGAAGTCATATTTAGCCATTTGTCCTTGGCAGTAAGGGCATTTAGGAGCAGGATAATCCAGCTTAGCGATGATTTCTTTATGAGTTCCAGCATCTAGAACATCCAAGATTATGATGTTAGGGTCTTTTATTCCCAGTAAGTTTGTGATAAAATTGAACTGTTCCATAAGAGTCTTTCTAATGATGGTTTTGTCGCTTTTCATTATAGGTCTTATGGGACTTTTTTTCTACAACAAATAGGCTCCATCATTCCTACAGTGGTTTTACCCACTACAGAAATTATAGAGCCTGAAAAGCCTTAAGTCCATTGGACTTAAGGCTTTTGCTATCTATGGATTGGCTGTGGAACTAGAGCTGGAAGAGCTTGAGTCTTCTTGACTGCTGTCTTCGTCGCTGCTGCTAGTTTGGAACTGCTCTGGATGCAGTGCTCTATAGCTTGGTGAGTTAAATAGGTCCACAGTGGAGACATTGCCCCGCTTGGAGTAAAGACTGGTTGATTGGTCGCCTTTTTCTTTTTCAATAGCCAACAAGGCTTTCATTGAATTAAGATAAGAGTAATCTTTAGGGTTGACCTTGCCTAAGTCATTTCCCTTGTAGAAGCGAATCAAGTCACCTGTTTGAATAGCATCACTCATCTTCAGCTGAGTATTGGCGGCATTGCGAATCTCATCCAGTTCTTTCTTGATGGTTTCGTCTGGATTGGTAATTTCCTCACCGGTCTGGGTGTAGTAGGTTCGTCCGTTGAAGCTAGTGTATTTTGGAGTGACAAAGTTATTGCTGGAGCGGAAAGCTGTGATTTGCTGGTGCTGAGATGACAGTAGGTCTTGTCCAACTTGAAGGTAGTTCTTAGAGTCAATGCCCAGCAAATGCTCCAATGTTGGCAGCATATCCACTTGACCGCCGTAGGTATCAATTATCTTTCCTTTGTCCATGCCAGGCACCACTACCATGTAAGGCACGCGCTGCATCATGGCATTGTCATAATTAGACCAAGTCTCAGAGGTCTTTCCTACAAGAGGGGCCAAGTTAGGATTGCGGGTTTGGGAAATTCCAAAATGGTCTCCATAGAGAACGATAATAGAGTTGTCATAGAGGCCGGATTCTTTGAGATAGTCAAATAAGGCCTTGACAGAAGAATCTAGATAGTTGGCAGTAGCAAAGTAGCCGTTGATGGTTTCATCCTTGGTCTTAGCCAGCGGGAAGCCAATCTCGTCACCAATCAAGCTAGTTGTGTAAGGATAGTGATTGGAAACCGTGATATACTTAGCGTAGAAAGGTTGCTGCAAGTGTTCCAGGTATTTGATGGAATCTTTCAGCATAATTTTGTCATTTAAGCCGTACTGGAAAGAGTTGGTGTCGTCCTGCTTGGTAAAGTAAGACGCATCGAAGAAATAGTTATAACCCCATTGCTTGTAAGCTGTATTGCGGTTCCAGAAGCTTCCAGTATTTCCATGGAAAACAGCAGAAGTGTAGCCGCCGTTTTTGGAAAGAATAAAAGGTGCAGCTTGCTGGGTATTGGTACCACCGTAGTTGACCATGAAGGACCCTTGATTGAGACCGAAGAGCCCAGTTTCAATCATGGTTTCAGCATCAGAAGTCTTACCAGCCTTGACCTGGTTGAAGACATTAGAGAAAGCCAGAGTCGAATTGGAGTGGTAGAGGGAATTAAGGAAAGGTGTCACCTCGTACTCTTTCCCATCTGCCTGCAGCTTATAGTCAATCAGGAACTGCTGGAAGCTTTCCAGATGGACATAGATAACATTGCGGCCTTTAGCAATCCCGTAATATTCTGGATTAGGCTCCGCATAGTGGGATTGAATATATTCTGTTACTGGTTCCAAGTCTTTTTCAGAAGCTTTGGAGCGCTCACGATTGGCGGTATATGTCTGGTTAGCACTGTAACCTAGAAAGGCTGGCAAGCCCAGAGCCCGAACGACATAATAGTTGGAAAATCCACGTGACAAGAGCTCAGGCCGGTCAATTTCAGCCAAGAATAAGTTGGCAGAGAACAGCATGGCAGACAGGGAGGTCACAGCAAAGCTGGCGCGTTTATTGAAAGGCCGGTCATCCATTCGGATGTATTTCTTAAAGAATAAGAAAGCCAAAATCGGGAAATCAATCAGATAAAGAATATCCCAAGGGCGGAAGAGCTCAAGTGCTGCTTCCCCAAGTCCAGCTGAAACGCTGCTAGAAGCTAGCATAGTATTGACTGTAACAAAGTCACTGAACTCGCGGTAGTAAATGGAGTTAGATACCAGCCAAGCAAAGAGGAGCAGATAGATTCCGAAGGCTAGGCTGTAGAATAATTTGGTTCGTTTTACATAAAGTGCCAGTCCCAGCAGCAAAAGGCTGATAGGGAAAGGGTTGATAATAGCTAAAAATACTTGATAAGCACCTTGAATATCAAGGTTAAAATCAATCGTATAGGCCCACATGGTTTTTATCCAATAGAGGACCAGTAAAATCAAGACAAAACCTAGTCTCGTACTCATGAAATTGAGTAAATTCTTGGTTATTTTTTTCACAAAAAGTTACTTCCTTGTCTTATTTCCTAAAAATTTTCTCCTCTAAGTATAACATAAAAAGACGGCGCAAGGAAAAATTGACCTCTTTTTGACTGAGGAAAATGTTTGAAGCAGTTAAATATTTAAGGTTTTTGATGGAGAAAGCTTTCTTAGAATTATTGTGTGAAGATCATTTTGCCGCAGACATTAGTGGAATAGCATCAAATATCGTTGGCCAGAAACTTGAAAAACAGCGGGAAAATATCTAAAAATCACTCAAAAAATATTTACAAAAAACATAGAAAAGGATATAATTAAGACAAATTAATATATCAAAAGACATTGGTGCAGAGTTTTATTACTAGTTATTGGTATAGTATAAATGGTTTGTGTCTATTTAAAGGGGAGATGATGATGAAGAAGGCTATGAAAATCACGCTCATTCCAGCATATTTAGCAGATGATGGGTGAAAGCGTTGGAGAACAAATGGAAAGGAGGAAAAAGATGAAAAAACTATGTGCATTAGCAATCCTATTGCTTGCAGGAACTATATTAGCGGGGTGTTCCATCATGAAAAACGCGAAAAGACAGGAATTTGAAGAGCGATTCTCAAGAATCTCAGAGGTTTATCCGACAGCCAAGGCGGAGGATTTGTTTAAGAAGTTTCCCAAGGGGTTCAGGATTGTATATATAAGACAAGAGCTGACTAACAATAAAACATTTTTTCACGAGTTTAAACTGAGAGGTGATCATAATACCAAACAAATTATCGGAGATTATACGAAAGTAAGAATTCAACCATATAATGATGAAATAATAATGACTTCAACTGTGACTTATAGTGATAAGAATGGATTCCAAACTACAGATGGTCAAGTTCTGGATTCTAGTTTAGAGAATGTTAGATTTCTTTTTACTCAACTGCCTATTGATTATCAGTATTTGAAGTCTCTAGATTTAGACGCTATTACGGAAAGTCCGGTCACAGGTGATTACAGCATCCGCTATGAGATTACGAATGAAAACATCAACAGCTACATTGGTTTGCCCAAAGGAAACAAGACATTATTAGAATTTCGGGGATATCCAAAATATGACAAACAAGATAAATATTTTTTAACATTATCGGTAGAATGGTCAGAAAAATATTATTTTAGCGAAACAGTTATAGAAGAATAGGAGTTAATAATGGGAAAAGAGTATACAAGTTACATCATGAATGCTGTCTATTCAGTAGAAGATACTTGGCGATTGAATAAACTTTATGAGAAAAATATGGCGAAAGGAAAAATTGATAGAGATATTAAGAAAGCACTGAGTAAAAATGTAAATACCCCTATTCCCACAGGCCTAGAATACCTCTATAGTCGCCATGATCCTAAGACTGGCATGACCGGTGTTGCCTTTCTGGATACCAAGAAAAATGAAGTTATTGTTGGTTATGCCGGGACCAATAATTCTACCGATGGAATTAACGATTGGCTGACAGATCTCATAGATATTGGCTTGGGGCAGGGCGGCCACTATCAGTCTGCTTTTGATTTTTACAGGGAAGCGCAGCAAATTGCAGCGACAAAAGGGGCTAAGATTACGACCTTGACAGGCCACTCACTAGGAGGCAATTACGCACAGCGAGTGGCACTGGAGTTTAATACCCCTAAGACAATAATCTATAATTCAGCACCACTTTACCTTTTAATTTCTATTCCCATATTTGCAACTTTGTTTAAGAAATCCCCCCAGAAAGCGGCCGAGTTATTTATCAAATACATGCAGACGGTGCTGACCATTGAAAACCGCAGAAAAGGCTTTACCGGCGAAGTCATCCGATTCCGCTCGACAGATGATATCTTAAATATGGTCTCAAATCTTGGTGGTGGCTTTTACTTAGGATTCGAATACGAATTTTCAAATACAGGATGGCACTTGCAGGGTGATTTCTTAGAAGATAGAGCCCAAAAACATATCAGAGATGTTTTAGATGCATTCGAAAAGGGTGAATATTATCCATCTAATAACAATGTGTTTTTAGGTCTTAGAGCTGTCGAAAACTACTTAATTGTAAAACCTCTAAAAGATATATCAGATGACTTATCTCCTGAACTTAAGGAGTCTTTGAGATTTGTTCTTCCGCTTCTTGGCGTAGGAAGCCAAGGAATAATTAACCGGATCTTAAGCAAGGATTTAGAAGGGACTGTGTTTAATGATGCTATTGACGGTCAAGAAGGTGATGATACTATCTATGGGAGAGCAGGCTCTGATCGATTAAGTGGTGGAGCTGGAAATGATACAATTCATGGAGGGAACGATGATGATTGGATTTATGGAGATGAGGGTGAAGATGCCTTATATGGTGAAGATGGCTTAGATCATATTTATGGTGGTTCTGGCAATGATAGATTGTATGGAGGTGCTGGTTTAGACACCTATTATTTTGATGTGGGTGATGGACATGATACTGTTGATGACTCGGATGGTTGGAGTCTTCTTTCGTTTGGTTCAGGAATTAACATGAACAATATCAGTGCTTTTATCCAAAAATCTGGAGAAGCTGCTCTCAGAATTATCAATAAACAACAATCTATAACCTTGAAAGGTTTCGCCAAACATTTTAATAAACGTAAATTTGTAATAAGATTTGCGGATGGCTCTATCGTTGGTATGTTAAGTAAGTATAGTCCTTTCCGCCGATTAGAAGGTAGTGATGAGGGAGATGAAATTTCAGCAATTTTGGAAAATAGCATTATCTATGGACTGAGTGGGAATGATGAAATCTTCGGCAGCAAGGGAGACGATGTTCTAGATGGTGGTGACGGGAACGATTCACTATATGGACTTGAAGGAAATGATGTTCTCATTGGTAATTATGGTAATGATTTTCTTGTTGGTGGTGCTGGCAATGATACTTACTTTTTCACAATTGGAATGGGACATGATAGAATTTATGATAGTGAGGGGCAAAATAATATTGAAATAGGTGCTATTCCTATTTTGAAATTTTATACTTATACTGGAAAAAATAACAGAGTAGAGCTCAGAATGATTGGCAATAGTCAGGATGCATTGAATATTGAGAGTGTTGATTATGGGAATACTTTTAATTTTGTTCTGGAAAACAGAACTAAAATTGGAGGTTCTCATGCTGATAGCCCTTTCAGACGTATTATTGGAACGGATGAAAACGACGTTCTCAGGCCAGTAATAAATTCCGCTAGTAAACTGTACGGCTGGGGAGGCAATGATACGATATCTGGGACACTAGAAAACGATGAGTTATATGGTGGAGAAGGAGACGATTCACTAAGTGGTGAAATTGGTGATGATCGTCTGGAAGGAAATTCAGGTAATGATTATTTGGTAGGTGGCTTAGGTAACGATTATTTATATGGTGGTGACGGGAATGATACTCTAAGAGGTAACGAAGGTGAAGACATCCTTGACGGTGAAACAGGCAATGATATGCTTGAAGGAGGGAAAGGAGATGACACCTATATATTTGGTCGTGGCTATGGTCAGGATGCTATAGTTGATGGCTATGGTTTGCATACGATTAAGTTTCTGGAAGGAATCACTTCTGATGACCTCTATACCCAGTTTGGTGATGATAGTAATCTGAATGATGCCGGTCATATCATCCTTCGTCTGAAGGATAGCGATGAGCAACTGACTATCAAAAATTTCAGAAATGTCTTTTCGTGGTGGGATGGCAGCACAACGATGCACGAGTCTCATCGTAATGTGCAGTTGGTCTTCGCAGATGGGACTACTATGTCTATCAGAGATAAGGAGAGTCCGATTTGGCGCATGAAAGGCGGCGATGGAGATGATAGATTTTATAATCCATTTGAGCAAGAGGATTTTGCTGTTCATGAGATGATTCTCGAAGGAAATGGCGGAAATGATACCTTGCTAGGTCAGGAGAAAAACGACCATCTTTATGGAGGAGCTGGCAATGATGAACTAAGAGGCCGTGCCGGCGATGATTATCTGGATGGTGGAATCGGAGATGATGTCCTCAAAGGTGGCGAAGGCGATGATACTTATATCTTTGGCCGTGGCTATGGCCATGATACAATTGAGGAAGTATCCGGTCTGTCAACGATTCAATTTAAAGACGACATTAGTCCAGATGATATTTATACAGTATATGGTAAACAGGGAGATATAACACTTTATTTTCGGAGTAATACAAATGACACATTGACTCTCAAATATTTTGCGAACTATTATTCATCGTGGGATGGCAGTACCACAATTAATAATTCACGTCGCAATGTTCAGTTAGTTTTCTCAGACGGGACGACGATGCCTATAGGCGATAAGAATAGTCCAGTTTGGCGTATTTCAGGAACAGATGGGAATGATAGTTTACGCCCGCTATTTTCTGAAAATGACAAGATTGTCCATGAGCTAACCTTGCAAGGACTAGATGGGAATGATTCCCTCAGTGGAGATGATATGAATGACCGGCTTTACGGTGGCAATGGTGATGATAATCTCTATGGTAATGGTGGTGATGATTTACTTGATGGTGGATTAGGGAATGATTGGCTATATGGTGGCGAAGGCGATGATACCTATACCTTTGGTCGTGGTTATGGGCAGGATCATATTTCTGATACAAAAGGGATTAACATCATCCAACTCGCTGAAGGTGTTGCAGCAAAGGATTTATATGTTCAAAAAGGATCTGCTACGAGTTTAGTATTGGGCATTATTGGTACTGAGGATAAGCTTATCTTTGATAGATTTTTGGATAGTTATTCAGACTTGTTTGGGGAACGGTTTAGTAATTCAGAATATAGAAAGGTGATGCTTAAGTTTTCGGATGGGACCATGATGCAGTTAGCAGATAAGGAGAGTCCATTTAGAAAAATATTAGGAACAGACGGAGACGACACTATCTATGCTTTTGTTGATAATACTGTGATTGAGGGTAGCACTGGTAATGACCGGATCTATGGATCTGGAGGTTCTGATAAACTTTATGGACAGGACGGCAATGACCGCATAGATGGTGAGGCAGGAGCGGATTACCTTGATGGTGGCGCCGGTAATGATAGTTTATCTGGCGATGCAGGAGATGATGTTCTAATAGGTGGCGAAGGTAACGATAGCTTGGCCGGTAATTCTGGCAATGATATATTGACGGGTGGACTTGGTAACGATAAATTAGATGGCGGCTCAGGCGATGATACCTATATAATCGGTCTAGGTCATGGGCAGGATACAATTTATGATACGGATGGATTAAATAGAATTAAATTTATTGATAGTATTCGCCCCGACGACCTTCAAATTTTTGCCAGTGGAGAACACGATATAGTTATTAAAAATAAGAATACAGATGATCAAATCAATATTTCTTATTTCCGTTACCGGGAAAATTATCGTAACTTCACTCTGGAGTTTGATGATGGAACAATCTTGAACAAGGAATCAGAGAACAATCCACTGCGATCCATCCAAGGAACAGATCAGAGAGATGTTATCCACGCATATATGAATAACATGACCATGAGAGGAGGCTCAGGCGATGATGCTCTATCAGGTTCATCAGGTACCGACAAGATCTATGGCGATGAAGGAAATGATGACTTAAATGGAAATGGAGGATACGATCTGCTCTTTGGTGGAGCAGGTGATGACCGCTTAACAGGCGATTATGGAAATGATACACTGGACGGTGGTTTGGGTAACGACCGTTTGGACGGTGGTTATGGCGATGATACCTACATCTTTGGGGTTGGCTATGGTAAAGAAACCATCTACGACTATAGCGGTCAGAACAAGATTAAGTTCTTAGAAGGCATTCGTCCATCGGACTTAACGGTTTATGCGAGCGGGCAGTATGATATTGTTATCAAGGTTAAAGATGGGGAAGATCAAATCACTATTTCTTCTTTTAGAAACCATAATGATTATAGAAACTTTTCGCTTGAGTTCGCAGATGGTACTATTTTGGATAAAACTTCAGCATTAAATTCTCTGAAAGCTATTCAAGGTACATCTAGTAATGATTCTATTTCTGCTTACTTCACTGATATGACTATTAAGGGAGAGGCTGGTGATGATAATCTCTATGGTTCCTTAGGTGCTGATACATTATACGGTGGAACTGGCAACGATTCTTTAAATGGTGACAATGGACATGATTTCCTAGATGGTGGAGCAGGTGATGACCGCTTAACAGGCGATTATGGTAATGATACATTGGACGGTGGAGCCGGCAACGACCGTTTGGAGGGAGGTTATGGCAACGATACCTATATCTTTGGTCTGGGTTATGGCCAAGAAACCATCTACGACTATGATGGTCAGAATAGGATTAAGTTCTTAGAAGGCATTCGTCCATCGGACTTAACGGTTTATGTGAGCGGGCAGTATGATATTGTTATCAAGGTTAAAGATGGGGAAGATCAAATCACTATTTCTTCTTTTAGAAACCATAATGATTATAGAAACTTTTCGCTTGAGTTCGCAGATGGTACTATTTTGGATAAAACTTCAGCATTAAATTCTCTGAAAGCTATTCAAGGTACATCTAGTAATGATTCTATTTCTGCTTACTTCACTGATATGACTATTAAGGGAGAGGCTGGTGATGATAATCTCTATGGTTCCTTAGGTGCTGATACATTATACGGTGGAACTGGCAACGATTCTTTAAATGGTGACAATGGACATGATTTCCTAGATGGTGGAGCAGGTGATGACCGCTTAACAGGCGATTATGGTAATGATACATTGGACGGTGGAGCCGGCAACGACCGTTTGGAGGGAGGTTATGGCAACGATACCTATATCTTTGGTCTGGGTTATGGCCAAGAAACCATCTACGACTATGATGGTCAGAATAGGATTAAGTTCTTAGAAGGTATTCGCCCATCAGACTTAACAGTTTATGCGAACGGGCAGTATGATATTGTTATCAAGGTTAAAGATGGAGAAGACCAAATCACTATTTCTTCTTTCAGAAACCATAATGATTATAGAAACTTCTCGCTTGAGTTTGCGGATGGTACTATTTTTGAAAAAGACAATGCATTAACTCCGCTTAAGACCTTTGAAGGAACAGATAAGAGTGAAACATTGTCAGCATATTTCACAGATATGACCATCAAAAGTGGCGCAGGCGCAGATACAGTTTATGGTTCCTCTGGTTCAGATAATCTATATGGCCAGGAGGGTAATGATACTCTAAAAGGTAACGATGGTAATGACATTCTGGATGGTGGTCTAGGCGATGATAAGCTAGAAGGCAGCTCAGGAGACGACACCTATATCTTCGGTCTTGGTTATGGAAAAGATATCATTGATGATGGTTCGGGTCTAAATAAAATTAGATTTACGGATGGTATTCGCCCAAGCGATTTGCAGGTTTACCGAAGTGGAGAGTCAAGCATTGCAATCAAGCACAAGAACACGGAAGATCAGCTGACCGTCTACTATTTCCGCTCCAATGACCGTTATCGTAACTTCACTCTCGAATTTGATGATGGCACTGTTATGGAGAAGGATTCCGAAGCAAGTCTGTTTAAGAATATTCAGGGAGAATCCGGTAATGAAACTATTTCTGCTTACTTCAAAGACATGACTATCAAGGGTGGTGCCGGAAATGATACCCTCAATGGTTCATCCGGTACAGATCAACTTTTTGGTGAAGCAGACAATGATACTCTCAACGGCAATGATGGCAATGATCTTCTGGACGGTGGTATCGGCGATGATAAGCTAGAAGGTGGCTCAGGAGACGACACCTATATCTTCGGTCTTGGTTATGGAAAAGATATCATTGATGATGGTTCGGGTCTAAATAAAATTAGATTTACGGATGGTATTCGCCCAAGCGATTTGCAGGTTTACCGAAGTGGAGAGTCAAGCATTGCAATCAAGCACAAGAACACGGAAGATCAGCTGACCGTCTACTATTTCCGCTCCAATGACCGTTATCGTAACTTCACTCTCGAATTTGATGATGGCACTGTTATGGAGAAGGATTCCGAAGCAAGTCTGTTTAAGAATATTCAGGGAGAATCCGGTAATGAAACTATTTCTGCTTACTTCAAAGACATGACTATCAAGGGTGGTGCCGGAAATGATACCCTCAATGGTTCATCCGGTACAGATCAACTTTTTGGTGAAGCAGACAATGATACTCTCAACGGCAATGATGGCAATGATCTTCTGGACGGTGGTATCGGCGATGATAAGCTAGAAGGTGGCTCAGGCAACGACACCTATATCTTTGGTTTAGGCTATGGGCAAGATACGATTTCCGATAATTCCGGTCAAAATGTGGTCCGTTTCTTGGAAGGTATTACACCGGAAAGTCTGACAGTGGCTAAAAGTGGCAGTTGGGATTTGTCTCTAAGTCAGGGTGAGGATCAGTTGACTTTGAATAATTATCGTTATAATCAGTCTTACCGAAATATTCAATTAGAATTTTCCGATAAACGGACAGCTACCATCAATGAACAGGCCTTAACTCTTGAAGTTAACGAAGCGCCACTTCTTGCGCCGGCTGTCACGACAAGTGTTCAAGCACAGACTTTATCTGCTCTGGTAAGCAATTCTGATGCTCCGATTGATGCCGCAAGCAGTGCGAATCTGTTGGCTCAAGCGAGTGCAGCAGAAGTGCAGGCAGCGACTCAAGCTCAGCTGTTGGTACAGGAAGTGTCCGCTCTGCCAAGTGAAGGTGCAGTCTCAGCTGCTAATCCAGCAGTCACTACAAGTACCAATCTCTTTACAGAGCAGCTAACCCTACAATAAAAGAATTTAGGGGCATACTTTGCTCCCTAGTTTCTAAGAAAGAAAATAAGAGAGGATTAAGAAAAAGAAATGGATTACGAACATCTATCCACTCAATCGGCAATGGCATGTTTTTTGATTATGTCTCAATTTTTAGGAGTGCAGGCCAACGAGGAAGATTTAAAGCAAATAGCAGCTAACAGCTCCTTTGATGAGACGGTTCCTTTTTTGCTAGAGGCTGCCAAGCACTACCAGCTAAAGGGAAAATATGTTGTTTTAGTCATGAAAGACTTGGTTAAGAAAGCGGGAAGTTTGGTTCCTTTTATGGCTCAGGACAGGGAAGGATCCTACTTTATCATTGCAAAATTACAGGAGGGAGAAGCTATAGTCCTCTTTCCGAGAGAGCCTAGCCCACAAGTGCTGTCGCTGGAAAATCTACAGGAAAAGTGGGATGGCTCGGCTATTCTCCTGACTAAAAAAGGAGCCTTGAGAGCAAACGATGCCCTCTTTAGCTTTAAATGGTTTATTCCGACCGTCTTGCGCTTTAAGACAGCCTTTATCCAAGTGCTGCTGGGGATTTTTGTGATTCAGATTTTAGGAATTGCAACTCCCATCATGGTTCAGGTCATTATTGACAAGGTTTTGTCCCATCATAGCTTGTCCACCCTGACGGTCATTGCCATTGGGATTGGCCTAGTCTATATTTTTGAACTGATTCTGTCCTCGGCTAAGAACTATTTATTTACCCATACGACCAACCGTATTGATGTGCTGTTAAATGCCCGATTGTTTAAGCATTTGTTTGCTCTGCCCTTACGTTATTTTGAGTCCAGAAGGGCTGGGGAGACAGTTGCTCGGGTCCAGGAGCTGCAGCATATTCGGCAATTCCTGACAGGAACGCCCTTGTCTTCTCTGATTGATGCCTTTTTCATCCTAGTCTATGTGGCGGTTCTCTTTTTCTACAGCGTTCCTCTGACTTGGCTGGTCTTGTCTTCTATTCCCTGCTTTGCTCTTTTGTCGGCTATTGCGACTCCTCTATTTAAAAAGAGTTTGGATGAGCAATTTCAAGCCGGTGCAGAGACCAGTTCCTTTTTGGTTGAGTCCATTCAGGGAGTGCAGACGGTCAAGTCCTTTGCTTTGGAGTCAAAGTTTGAGAAGAAGTGGGGAGACTTGCAGGCAAATTATGTCAAGGCCAATTACCGAACGGCCATGATTGCCTCAAATTCGGGAGCTGTCGGACAGTTTATTCAGAAAATTTTTGATCTGCTGATTCTGGTCTTTGGTGCCTTGGCGGTGATTGATGGTCGCTTTACCATCGGTCAGTTGGTGGCTTTTCGCATGTTGTCCAGTCATATCAGCGGGCCGGTTCTTCGTTTGGTCCAGCTCTGGCAGGAATACCAGCAGGCTTCCTTGTCTGTGACTCGGATTGGTGATATCTTTAATTCTCCGGCTGAATTGCGTCCCAATGGCTTGGCTGAATTGCCTACCTTGGAAGGAAAGATTGTTTTTGATCATGTTCGTTTCCGTTATCGCGCGTATGCTTCGGATGTTATTAAGGATATGAGTTTCACCATTCCGGCGGGCAGTATTATTGGTGTAGTCGGTCGGAGCGGTTCGGGGAAAAGCACCCTCTCCAAGCTCATTCAGCGACTCTATATCCCAGAGGCTGGGAAAATCTCTATTGACGGTTTGGACCTGTCTTTGGTCAATCCAGAGCAGCTGAGACGGCAGATTGGCATTGTTTTGCAGGAAAACTTTATGTTTAACGGTACGGTGCGGGAAAATATTTCTATCCATCTACCTCTGGCGACTATGGATGAAGTAGTCGCTGCGGCCAAGACAGCAGGAGCGCATGACTTTATTCTTTCTCTTCCTCAAGGATATGATACCGTTATTGGCGAGAAAGGCCTAGGTTTGTCTGGGGGGCAGAAACAACGTGTTGCCATTGCTCGCGCTATTTTAGGTAATCCTAAAATTTTGATTTTTGATGAAGCGACCTCAGCTTTGGACTATGAGTCAGAACGAATTATCCAAAATAATCTAAAGACTATTTGTCAAGGACGTACGGTTCTTATTATTGCCCATCGGCTTTCTACCTTGTCAGAAGCAGAAAAGATTTTGGTGATTGATGAGGGAAATGTCGTGGCCTTTGACAGTCACGAACGGCTTCTCGAGGAAGATGGCCTCTATGCCCATCTCTATCGTCAGCATGAAAGGGGAGAATAAGGTGAATACAGAAAAGAAAAAACCTTTGACGGATTATTTACGCAAATACCGCCAGCAAAAAGATCGAACGCTAAAGTATGACTTTATGCCGTCTCTATTAGAAATTGTAGAACGGCCAGCCCATATCGCTGGAAAATGGATTATCATTTTTATCAGTTTTTTATTGGTCATCGTCTTACTCTGGGCCTCTTTTTCAAAAATTGATGTTGTGCTTGTAGGAACAGGAGAGGTGGTGCCTGAGAGCCGGGTGCAGCCAGTCGCAAGCCTGACAAATGGTCAGATCAAGTCTATGAAAGTCAAGGAAGGCGATCTAGTTGATAAGGGAGCGACTATCATAGAGCTAGATGATACAGTGACCAAGCAGAATGTTCAGCAGCTTAAAACTAGCTTGACTGAAATCAATGCTCAGATAGCAGTTGTTCAGCAATATCAGGCGGATAAACAATCTTCTATTCAGGTATCAGATTATGATGTTTCAGCACAGAATGCTGTGCTGAGCTTGATATCTGAAAACAATCTTTACCGTCAGCAGCTTTCTCAATCCGATGCGAATCTAATCACTGCCCAGTATGATACCGGCCTTGCACAAAAAATGGCTGCTTTAACGGAGAATAAACGTAAGACCGAGACAGAATTGATTCAGCAGCAGTATATTTTAGAGCATCTAACGATTAAGGCACCTTCGACTGGTCAGATTGCAAATTTAATCGTCAGTCATATTGGACAGACAGTTAGTGCAGAAAATCCTGTAGCAACGCTTGTTCCTAGTGATTCAGAACTGATATTTGAAGCTCAGGTATCTGATAAGGATAGAGCAGATATTCAAAAAGGTATGAAGGCTGTTGTTAAATTACAGGCCTATCCTTATTCAGACTATGGAACCATTCTTGCTAAAGTGACTTATATCAGCCCGACCGCTTTTCAAGTTAAAGGAAAAGGGATGGTATATATAGTCCGAGTTGCGATTGACAAGAAGCATTTGCACAAAGGAATTGACTTAGTTTCAGGTCTATCAGGAATACTTGAAATAAAAACAGATAATCGAAGTATCTTAGATTACTTTCTTGACCCTATTCGAGATGGTTTGAATGACAGTCTGAAGGAGAAATAATTTCAGATACTATTTGGAATATTTCTGAATGAATGAACAACTTCTCAGAAATCGACTCTTTGTCAACTGTAGTGGGTTGATGAAAAGTTATAACCTGGAGAGTACCAAATTGGTTCTCTCCTTTTTGATGTTCAAAGCAATGAGGATTCTAGTTTTGAAGTTTTCAAAGTTCCGGAAGCCAAAAGCATTTCGCTTGATGACTTTGATGAGGTTGTTAGTAGCTTCTAGTTTTGCGTTTGAGTAGGGCAGTTCCAGTGCGTTCAGGATCTTATCCTTGTTTTTCAAGAAGGTCTTAAAAACAGTTTGAAAAATAGGATTTACATAAGAAATGGTATCTTCAATGAGTCCAAAGAAATGCTCAGTTTTTTTCTCTTGAAAATGAAAAAGCAGGAGTTGGTAGAGTTTATAGTGTTCTCGGAGTTCTTGAGAGCAAGAGAGAAGTTTTTCTAGAATCTCTCCGCTGGTCAAGTGCATGCGAAAAGTTGGATGATAAAAACGTTTATGGCTGAGTTTACGGCTATCCTGCTGAATGAGTTTCCAGTAGCGCTTGAGTGCCCTATATTTGTGCGATTTTTTATCCAACTGATTCATGATTTGGATGCGGAGGCGGTTCATAGCCCGGCTGAGATGTTGTACAATGTGAAAACGATCGAGAACGATTTTAGCGTTTGGGAATAGTTTTCTGGCAATATCGTAGTAGGGACTAAATATGTCCATGGTAATGACTTTGACTTGGTTTCGGACCTTTCTGGAATAGCGCAGAAAGTGATTGCGAATCGTTGCTTGAGTCCGTCCGTCTAAGATAGCTATAATCCTTCTTAAATCAAAATCCTGTGCAATGAAGCTCATCTCTATCTGCCGATTGAAACAGTCACTTCCCTGACTGTTTCCACATCCCAGCTCATGTGTTCTGGAAGGTAGTTGAGGTCAGTCTTGAACTTGAATTCTTTCAATTTACGAATGACGGTGGAAGTAGAGACATCTAAGCTTTCAGCGATGGCCGTCATAGGGACTTTCTCGATTAGTTTTTGAGCGATTTTCTGCTTGACGATGGTTGCGATTTGGTGATTCTTCTTGACTAAGGAAGTCTCTACGACCGCCATTTGTCCTTGGCAGTAAGGGCATTTAGGAGCAGGATAATCCAGCTTAGCGA
>NZ_CAURVL010000018.1:0-36786 GCF_963528215.1 uncultured Streptococcus sp. | reverse complement strand
GTGGGACGACGAAATCGAATTCTAACGAATTACCGATTTCTGTCCCACTCTCTTTAATCCTTTTGCTAACTGAGCAATATCTTCTGGCCGTGTTCGACAGCAACCACCAAAAAGCTGCACTCCTTGCTCTTGCCAAAGCTTACTATTTTCCAGCAAGCTACGCTCATGCTCTGGATCGTCGTGCCAAGTCTTGGTCAAGCCATTATAAGTTTCGCCAGAGTTTGGATAGGTCAGAAAAGGTTTGTTGCACACTTTTCCAAGCCCATCTAATAATGGAGCAATTAAATGCGGAGCTGTACAGTTAAAACCAACTGCCAAGACTTGTAGACTTTCTTGAGCCAAGTTTCCTAATTCCTCAATTTTAGTCCCATCTGATATAGCTGTCTCCGACTGGGCGACAAAAGACAAATAGGCCTCAGCCTGCGGAAATTCCTCAGCTAAAAGCCGGAGGATTGCTGCCGTTTCTGCTCCATTTGGAATCGTTTCAATAGCCAATAAATCACAGCCTGCTTCTAGTAAAGCTTGGATACGCGGACAGTGAAAATCTCGAAATTCTTCCTCACTCAGCTGGTAGTCTCCCGTATACTCCGAACCATCAGCTAAATAGGCAGCATAAGGCCCTACCGAGCCTGCAACCAGAGGATAGGGCCGTTGCTTTTGCTCTTCTTGAGATAATGCTTGCCAGATATTTTCGATTGCCTTTTGTGCTAAGAAGACTGTCTCTTTTAAAAGATCATAACCCTTTTCAGGAGTTAGTCCTGCCTCTATAAATGCTGGAATGCTGGCCTGATAACTGGACGTAGTGATGATGTCACTGCCAGCTCTCACATAGCTTTCATGCACATCTTGAATAATCTGAGGCTGGTCTAATAGGTATTGAGCTGACCAAAGCTTACCAGATACATCATAACCCAGACTTTCCAACTCTGTACCTAAGGCTCCATCTAAAATAATAATTTCTTGGTTTTCAAGTAAATCTTTAAATTTTCCCATGAAATACTCCTAAAAATCTTCTTAAGTAAGCAGGATCAACACTAGCGAATACGAAAATTCGAGACTAGAGAGATCAGCAAGGCGACATAAAAAAGAGGTCTCCCCTCTTTTTTAGTTACGCTATTAAAATCTATTAGCCCAAGCAGTATCTACGTCTAAGATGTCTTGAGTAGTGTATTGCTGACGATAGGGATTGTAAACGATATAGCCAGCACCAGACTCATAGAGTGGTGAATCAAAGCGAGTCAGATCGTATTTTTCAATAATATAATTCAATTTAGCATTATAGCTAGTATCTGTCGCATAGACACCAGTCAGGGCAGCTGTTGCATCCTGATAGGTTGGTGCATTGCTTTTCCAAGCACCTGCAAAATGCCCCTGTTTGAGAACCGCAACATAGTCTTGCAGAGACTCTACATAGCTAGGATATGAACGGAAACTATCGTTGATGGTATAAGCATTTCCCTCTCCATCATCTTCCCAAGTCTCCATATTAGCAGACTGACCGTCATAGTGACCTTTGATACCGAAAAGGTTATAATGAGGTTCACCGGACAGACCAGACTGTCCTGAGCCACTTTCTAAAATAGCCTGTGCAATCATAACAGAGGCATAAAGATCATTGTCCTGTCCCAACTGACGCGCTGGCTCACCGATTTGTGAGATGAAATAGTCTGTTTGATTCATAGGCTGCTGGTCGCTATTATTGGCACTAGCAGGGTTAATATGCTTGGCTAAGACGAAGCCAACAGCAATCGTTGTTGTCATGATGAATAAAGCTGAAAGGATTCTCTTACCTTTTTTTGAAATTCTCTTTTTCACAGCACTTCTCCTGAATAAGATGTTAATGATACCATTGTAACATACTAAAGATTAAAAAAACACTATTGATAATTTACAAGTATATGACATTTTTCGTTTTATTTCAAAAAATCCAACTCGAAAACAAGTTGGATTTAATTCGTATTATTAAATTTTTGACAAAATCGCGTCCCAAGCAGCATCTAAGCCATCCTTGGTGACTGAGGAAAAAAGAATGAAATCATCATTTTTGTCAAAGTCCAGCTTTTTCTTAATAGCTGACTCGTGCTTATTCCATTTTCCGCGAGGGATTTTATCAGCTTTGGTCGCTACTAGAATGACTGGAATGTCATAATATTTCAGAAATTCATACATTTGCACATCATCTGCACTAGGATCATGCCGAAGATCAACAAGGCTGACAACCGCTCTGAGATTTTCACGACTGGTCAGATACTCCTCAATCATCCGGCCCCATTTTTCACGCTCTTTTTTGGAAACACGGGCATAGCCATAACCTGGCACATCTACAAAACGCAGCTTGTCATCAATGTTGAAAAAGTTTAGCAGCTGAGTTTTTCCAGGTTTTCCTGAAGTTCGCGCTAAATTTTTGCGATTGAGAAGTGTATTGATGAAACTGGACTTTCCGACGTTTGATCGGCCAGCTAAGGCAATCTCTGGAATATCATCTTGAGGGTAGTGCGATTTATTGGCCGCACTCAGCAAAATCTCAGCATTGTGTGTATTGATTTCCATAAGCACCTCGTTAGGCAGTTTCTAGAATAGGCTTATCTGTTCCATCTACTGCTTCTTTGGTAATGCGGACAAGTTTGACATTTTCCTGACTCGGAACTTCAAACATGACATCCATCATGGTTTCTTCGATGATAGAGCGAAGTCCGCGTGCACCTGTTTTACGTTCAATTGCTTTATTGGCAATCTCCTGCAGAGCATCCTCGTCAAATTCAAGCTTAACATCATCATAAGACAGAAGTGCCTGATACTGCTTAATAAGGGCGTTTCTAGGCTCTTTCAAAATCCGGACCAAATCATCAACTGTCAGTTGCTCCAGAGCAGCAAAAACAGGCAAACGGCCAATCAACTCAGGAATAATTCCAAATTTTTGGACATCTTCTGAGATAATTTCCTGCATATAGGATCCATCTTCGTCAATCGCTCGGTTATTCTGACCGAAACCAATGATTTTCTCACCCAAACGCTGTTTTACGATTTCTTCGATACCGTCAAAAGCACCGCCAACAATGAAGAGAATGTTCTTAGTATCAACCTGAATCATTTCCTGCTGCGGATGCTTGCGTCCACCTTGCGGCGGTACACTAGCTACGGTACCTTCGATAATCTTCAGCAGAGCTTGTTGAACCCCTTCACCTGAAACATCACGGGTGATAGAGACATTTTCGCCTTTTTTAGCGATCTTGTCAATCTCATCGACATAGATAATGCCGCGTTCTGCACGCTCAATATTAAAGTCAGCCGCCTGCAAAAGCTTGAGGAGGATATTTTCCACATCTTCACCAACATAACCAGCTTCAGTCAGAGCAGTTGCGTCCGCAATAGCGAAAGGCACATTGAGGCTGCGAGCTAGAGTCTGCGCCAAGAAGGTCTTACCTGACCCGGTCGGGCCAATCATCAAAATATTTGACTTTTGAAGTTCCACATCTTCTTCTTCACGGCTGTCGTGGTAGTTAATACGTTTGTAGTGATTATAGACCGCTACTGCTAAGGCACGCTTAGCTCGGTCTTGCCCGATAACATAGTGGTTCAAGATATTAAGCAACTCCTGAGGTTTTGGTACCTCAGACAGATCTGCCAGCACTTCCTCAGCTAGCTCTTCACGGATGATTTCCTGCGCCAGCTCCACACATTCATTACAGATAAAGGCATTGTTACCAGCTATAATCTTCTGCACCTCATCTTGGTTCTTCCCACAGAAAGAACAAAAAACCATCATATCATCATTACGACTTGTAGGCATTGTTTACTCCAATTCTAAAATTCTAAATCTATTTATTTTCTTTCATACATGTTAAAAAAGTGTCATATAAAAAGCATGAATGGAATTTACAAGATTTGTAAAAGCATTCAGCAAAAATAAAGCCGCCAGTCCAAACCGCTTTTTCCGAAAGGTTTGAACGGCACAAATAAGACAAATGACACATAAAAAGGCCGTAAAAAAACCAAAAATACTACGTTCCATTCTTACGAGTCCTTCCTTTGGTATCTTTTTATAGTGAAATCATAAGGGTTCTTTTCATCTTTGGCATAAAATTCACTGCTAACTTCCTGATAAGGAGCCCAGTCAAATGTCTCAGGGAAATAGGTATCTCCTTCCAGCTTAGCAGCAATCTGAGTCTGAATCAATTCTTCCAAATACGGCTCAAAAGCTCTGATAATTTGCGCTCCGCCGATAATAAATAAGTTTCTGTCCTGCTTGTGGTACCAATCCAAGACATCTTCCACATTGCTGAATAGCAAGACATTTTCATTGTCAACTTGATAGTTCTTGTCCTTGCTCAAAATCAGACTGATTCGATTTGGCAAAACTCGACGCTGCAGACCATCAAAGGTCACTCGGCCCATCAAAATAGCATGTCCAGTCGTCGTTGCCTTAAAATGCTGCAATTCTGCTGGGAGATGCCAGGGCATGACCTTGTCTTTTCCAATCAGACCATCCTCTGCCTGAGCCCAAATGGCAATAATCTTCTTTGTCATCCTTTTATCCTTTGTATTAGTAACTCTATTCTATCAAATTTGCTGTAAAAAGGCATGTTTAAAGTATGATTCAAGCAGAACTTTTGCAGAGCTTGGCAGTTTTCGCATACACTTATTTAAATCGTTAAATAGCCAAATCGAACTTCAGCTGAGGTTTAACAGGATCATAGTCTAATAACTCAAAATCTTCTGCTTTGATATCAAAGAAATTGGTCCCATCCGGCACATTTAAAAGGAGTCGAGGTTGGCAGTCGCTCGGTTCCCGACACAATAGCTCCTCCGCCTGCTCGAACTGATTGTCATAGATGTGCAAGTTATTGATAAAGTAAAAGAACTTGCCGACCTTCCAGCCGAAATGCTTGGCAATCATCATCTGCAGAGCCACATACTGCATAGCATTGATGTGGTGAGCAACTAACATATCATTTGACCGCTGAGTCAGAGTCGCATCCAGATAAATGTCTCCATCTACACGCCGAACGTCAAACATGGTTTGAAAAGCACATGGGAGCAAGCCATCTGTTTCTTCAAAAGCTTCATAATCCCAGAGAGAGATGATATTGCGACGATTCCAAGGATTGGCTTCCAGCTGTTGGAGAATTTTATGGATAATATTGTGCTTCTTGACAACAGCTCCATAGCGCTGCCCGATAGTACCTGTATCGCCAACTTCCCAGTCATTCCAATAATGAACATTGTATTTGTCGTTGAGCAGTTCCAAGCTATTAGACTGGTCTTGATAGATCCAAAGGACTTCCTTGATGGCAGACTTGATGGCAATAGGGCGCAGAGTCGTGATTGGGAATTCTCCCTTGCTCAAATCATATTCCGCAAAAGAACCAGTGATATATTTGGAATTAGCCACATTTCCATCCTTGTAGCGCGGACGAGCATTTTCAGAAAAAACACCCTGCTCCATAATTTTTTTAATATTCTCTTTGAAAATCGTATCTGTTAACGTCATGATTTCTCCTTCGTTCAGTGAGCTTTTTCTAGTATAGCAAATTTTCTATAAAAATTCTCCTACAGACCATTCTGCAGGAGAACAAATGAAGCATACTTGTTGAATTATTGTAAAACCAATGAAGCTGCCCCGATAACACCGGCATCATTTCCAAGAGTAGCCAAGGCCAACTTGGTTGAAGTACGAACCTGCGGGAAGCTATTCTCTTCATAAACCTTGCGTACGCCATCCAGCAGGAAGTCACCTGCAGCTGATACGCCACCACCGATAACGATTGTAGATGGATTGAGGATAGAGCCGATATTAGCACAGGCAATTCCCAGGTAGCGAGCGAAATTGCGGTAGACAATCAGAGCCAGCTCATCGCCTTCTTTCGCCAAGTCAAAGACAATCTTCGCATTGACATCCTCACCATTGTCAATCAGTTTTTTCAGCTCTGCATCACCAGCATACTCATCAGCATAGCGGCGAGTCAGATTGACAATACCAGTCGCAGATGCAACAGTCTCTAGGCAGCCCTTCTTGCCACAGGTACATTGAATCGGCTGATCAAAGTCAACAGTGATGTGACCCAACTCTCCTGCTGCTCCCGCAAGTCCGTGCAAGAGCTTGCCTTCGGCAACAATTCCTCCGCCAACACCTGTACCCAGTGTCATAAAGACTACATCAGGCTGGTTTTCTCCAGCTCCCATCCAGCGTTCACCCAAAGCAGCAACGTTAGCATCGTTGTCAATATAGAAAGGAATCCGAGTCGCTTTTTCAATCTTATCCTTGACCGGCTGCAGCGTCTTCCAATTGAGGTTGTAAGCACCGATAACAGTCCCTTTCTCACGGTCAACTACTCCTGGCGAGCCCATACCAATCCCGATAAAATCCTCTGCTGAAAGCTGAAGTAAGTCCAAACGATGCAGGATTGACTCAATCATATCCTCTACGATGTGGCTGCCTTCGTCCAAAATATTGGTTTTAATGGACCATTTTTCCTGAATTTCGCCCTCTGAAGTCAAAATAGCAAACTTAATAGATGTTCCACCAAGGTCAATTCCGATTATTTTTTTTGACATGATGTTCTCCTCTGTATTTTATTTATCATCATTATATCAGATTTTTTCAGTAAGGAAAAGGTTTGCATAAAGAAAAGTAAAAATCGAATCCATCTTTATTCCCAAAGTAAACTCACAACTCTTTTGTATAATAATATCTTTCACCAGTATAGGGATATTCTTTCAATGCAAACACTTCTGTATAGCCGTGCTTCTTATAAAAATCTGGTGCTTGGAACTGGAAAGTATTGACAAATGAATATTTGCACTTTCTTTCTCTGGCTTCTTGTTCTGCTCGATTCAGTATCTCTGAACCTATGCCTTCTCCTCGTAAATCTTCGCTCACATACAAATACTCAATCTCCAGCCAATTACCAAAAGTTTCGGCCGCCATACCGGCCAGTAGATTTCCTTGTTCGTCTTCTACGTAGATGTTAAGAGGCTCACTTTTGGAGGGCTCCCTCTTAGATTGATTGTAGGCCCTGATTAAATTTCCCAGTTCTTGTGTTGTCTTTGAGTTGTTATTTTCCAATCTTAGTTTCATAGATGCCTCCGTTTCATCTCTAAAGGTTTTAGATTAACAGTATATGAAACTGTTCGAACTATAAACTTCACCTTAATTATCCTTCTGACTTGCTCGCCATTGATTATGGTAATTCATCATCATTTCATAAATACACTTTGGTTTCTCTTTTTTCAGTAACATAAGAGTAATTTCTAACGCTTCAGGCATTCCAAACTTATATCTTTTACTCTTTCTCGAAGCGAGCCTACTTCTCTTCAAAACTGCAGGATCTACTGAATGAAAACAAATCGTTAAAATATGTCTCTTATTGAATAATTGGATCTTCCCATAATGTCGAATACGTTCAATTCTATAGTCTATCCTCTGGATTTCTTCCCAACTATAAAACGAAACTTCTCTAAAAAGAAGGGGTCTGAAGTAAAATCCCTGTTCCGTTAGATGAAGAAAACGTTTATCTCTAAACAAACAAAGCCATACTAAAATAGACAGAAAATCAAAAACAATTGTACCTATCACCAAAAACATTTTTTCAATCACAGAAATATTGGAGTCAAATAATAGGTATCCATTTTTAGATGGTAATACAAGAACTGCAGTCAAAAAGACAGCCAGAGCGATCGCCGATATAGCTAAAAAGAATATTTTCAACCAGCTCTGCCTAAACACTACTTCCTTCATCCGTCTAAACCACTCAGGTATTCATAGCGCTCGTATTTTTCCAGCAGCTTTTCGTTCTGCTCATCCAGTTCTTGCTGGAGTTGAGACAGGCGAGCAAAGTCCGAGCCATTCTCCTGCATGGCCGCTTCAATCTCAGAAATCCGCTCCTCCAGCGCTTCGATATCAGCCTCAATAGACTCCCACTCCTGCTTTTCAAAGTAGGTCATGCGCTTTTTCTCCTCGCGCACCTTGGCCGATTTTTCCTTTTCAGACTTTTGGGAAATAGCAGAGCTCTCTGCTAGAAAGGCTTTTTCATCTAAGTAATCCGTGTAATTTCCAAAAAATTCTCTGATACTTCCATCCTCAAAAGCCAAAATCTTGCTGGCTACCTTGTCTAGGAAATAGCGGTCGTGGCTGACTGTAATGACTGGCCCGGCAAAGCCTTGCAGAAAATTCTCCAAGACCGTCAGAGTCGCAATATCCAAATCATTGGTCGGCTCGTCAAGAAGCAAGACATTCGGCTTTTCTAAGAGCAGCTTGAGCAGATAAAGTCGCTTTTTCTCTCCACCAGAAAGCTTTTCGATTAAAGTCCCATGAGTAGAACGAGGAAAAAGAAACTGCTCTAAGAGTTCTGCAATGGAAGTCGTTCCACTGCCTATCTTGACCTCCTCAGCCACTTCTTGCAGGTAATTAATGACTCGCTTAGACTCATCCAAGCCCTCAATCTGCTGAGAGAAATAGGCCACTCGGACTGTCTCTCCTATAATAAGATGGCCAGCCTGAGGCTGAAGTTTACCGGCAATCAGATTGAGCAAGGTCGACTTGCCGACACCGTTATCTCCGACGATCCCAATACGGTCCTTGTTCTGGATCAAAAGACTGAACTGAGAGAGAATAAGCTTCTGGTCATAAGCAAAGTCTACATTTTGAAACTCGATAACCTTCTTACCAATACGGCTGGTTTCAAAATTCATTTCCAGATTGCTGTCAGTCGTCTGACTGGTCAAATCTTTTTTGAGGTCATGGAAACGATTGATCCGAGCCTGTTGCTTGGTTGCCCGGGCCTGAGGCTGCCGTCGCATCCAGGATAGCTCCTGCTTGTACAGCTGCTGTTTCTTATGAAGCAAGGCCGCATCCCGCTCATCTTGCTCCGCCTTGAGACGGACATAGTCTTGATAATTTCCTTGGTATTCAATCAAGCGACCGCCATCCAGCTCAAAAATCCGAGTTGAAATATTATCCAAGAAATAGCGGTCGTGGGTGATGAAAAGGACGGTCTTCTTTGAATTTTTCAAGAAATGCGTCAGCCATTCAATGGTATCAATGTCTAGGTGGTTGGTCGGCTCATCCAGTAAGAGCAAATCTGCATCACCTAAGAGAACCTGGGCCAGCTGAACTCGACGACGAAGACCTCCTGATAACTGACCGACCTTAAGCGACAGATTTGTCAGACCAAGCTTGGACAGGACCGTCTTGACCTGGCTTTCGATTTCCCAAGCATGGAGCGAGTCCATCTCGGCCATAACTGCTTCTAGTCTAGACTGCTGACTTTCATCATAAGCTGTCAGGAGCAGCTCATACTCTCGAATCAACTGCATTTCCCGTAAATCACTTGATAAAACAGTGTCAAGCACCGTCTGCTCCTCATCAAAATCAGGCTCCTGAGTCAGATAAGCAATCTTATAGCCCGTCTTAGCAGAAAAAGGGCTGACATCTCCATCAAAGCCCGACTTGCCCGACAACACATCCAGCAGCGTTGTCTTTCCTGTTCCATTGACGCCAATCAGACCAATCCGATCTAGTTCATGAATAATAAAGGAAATGTCTCGAAAAACAGTCTTATCTCCTACTGATTTGGTTAGTTTGTCAACGATAAAATCGCTCATTTCTTCTCCTTGATATAGGCGTAAATGGCCTCTAAGTTATTAGGCAAATGGCCATCTACAATAGCGTATTCCAACTCTTTCAGAATTTGGCCAAGTTTTGGTCCTGGCTCAAATTCAAACTCCCGCATCAGCATGCCACCATTGACCGCCATTTCCTGCTTGTTATGAATAGTCAGACTGGCATCAAGATTTTGAATGGCAGAGAAATCAACTGGTAGACCTTGCGCCTGTCGAAGCTCCTCTGCTTGTAGCAATAAGTCAATATCATAGTCATAACAGTCTCGCTTAGTCAAGTCTCGTTCTGAGCGAATAGCCGTAATCTCAACCAAGTCTTCTACTTTCTTGGCAAATTCACGAGAAGTCTTCCATTTTTTTAGAAAACCTTTAACATCTTGCACATCCAAGGCCAGTAAAAGGGCTGCCCAAGCTTGCTCGGATGCTGAAAAGCAAAAATCTGAAGCCAAGTCAAAGAGCCGTTCTAGCTTAGCTCTGCTTCCTTTTAAATCTGGTAAAAATTCAATAGCACCGCTTGTCAAGAGTGCTTCTAAACCCTTGCGCCAGAACGGAGCCAGCAAGAGCTTGTCGAACTCGATAAAAATTCGTTCAACTGAAATTTTTTCAAGCAAAGGAGCACAATCCTTCATAGCATCAAAAGTATCTTGCTCTAAATCAAAATCCAAGGCAGCTTGAAAACGAAAGCCCCGCATGATGCGGAGAGCATCTTCATTAAAACGCTCTGCTGCCGTTCCAACTGCCCGCAAAATCTGATTTTCCAAGTCATCCAAGCCTTGGAAAAGATCAATAACCTGGCCGTTTTCATCCAAAGCTAGAGCATTGATGGTGAAATCGCGCCGCTTGAGATCTTCTTCCAAAGATCGCACAAAAGAAACCTTACTAGGCCTGCGGTAGTCCACATAGACATCCTCGGTCCGGAAAGTCGTCACTTCGTATTCGCGGTTATTTTCCAAGACCAAGACGGTTCCATGCTCAATCCCCACATCAACTGTACGGTCAAAGATACGCTTGGTTTCCTCAGGATAGCTGGAGCTAGCGATATCCACATCGTGAATAGGTCGCAGCGAAAGAGCATCTCGAACAGAGCCCCCAACAAAATATGCTTCAAAGCCAGCCGCTTTTATCTTCTCTAATACTGGCAAAGCCTCCTGAAATTCAGAAGGCAGAGTTTCTAATCTCATAGTAAATGTTCCAATCCATAGACTAATTCTGAGCGTTTGACAACTTCTTTAATGGCAAGATTAACTCCTGTCATAAAGGAAGCACGGTCATAGGAATCATGCCGCAGCGTCAATCCCTCTCCCTGGCTGCCAAAGATTACTTCTTGATGGGCAACCAGACCAGGCAAGCGAACCGAATGGATACGCATGCCATCGAAATCAGCTCCTCGGGCGCCAACTATAGACTCTTCCTCATCAGCAGCTCCCTGCTCCTTGCTTGATCTGACTTGACTGATGAGCTCAGCTGTCTTGATAGCTGTCCCACTCGGTGCATCCTTTTTCTGGTCATGATGCAGCTCGATAATTTCTATATTTGGGAAATACTTAGCTGCCTGAGCCGCAAACTGCATCAGCAAAACAGCTCCCAAAGCAAAGTTTGGTGCAATCAATCCGCCCAGCTTCTTTTCCCTAGACAATGTGATTAACTCTTCCAACTGCTCTGGAGTAAAACCTGTCGTTCCAACCACCGGGCAAAATCCCTGTTCCAGAGCGAAGCGAGTATTGTCATAAGCTACTTTTGGGGTTGTAAAATCAACCCAGACATGGGCTTCCAGACCAGCCAATTCTTCCTTAGCATTGAAGACAGGAACACCAGCCACTTCTTTTTCATCCGTGAAAGGATCCAGCAGTCCAACTAATTCTAGTTCAGGATCTTCTGTCACCATTTTATAGGCTGCTTGACCCATTTTCCCTTTAAAACCAGCAATAATAACTTTGATACTCATGTTTCTCCTCCTTACAGAGACAAGCTCAGGCACTCAGACAATCAAATTACAGGAATATAAGCAAGTGCAACACTACCCCTGCCTAGGTGCGTCCCGATAACACTGCCAAAGGTTGCGATAGGAACTTCGCCAGCAATACCGCTGTCTAGCAGATGTTGCCGTAGCTCAGCTGCTTTTTCTGGCGCATTGCCATGGATAACCATAATCTGACAAGCACCGCCTGCTGTTCTTTCTTGGACAAGTTCCAGCATACGCTTGGTAGCCTTCTTCTCCGTCCGAATCTTTTCAAAAACCTCTATCACACCATGATCGTTAAAATACAGAATAGGCTTGATGCTGAGCAGATTTCCCAGAATAGCTGCACCGTTAGACAGGCGTCCTCCTTTGACCAAGTGGTTCAAGTCATCCACCATGATAAAGGCGCTGGTGCCATCAATCTGCTTTTGAACATTAGCTAAAATTGTTTCAAAATCTAGGCCTTGTTCTGCCCATTCTAGAGCTGATTGGGCCATGATACCGAGCGGTGCACTGGTAATCTTGGAATCCGGAAAGGCAATTTTCAAACCATGAAACTCATCTTTTAGATACTGAATATTTTGGTAAAAACCAGAAATACCGCTAGATAGAAAGAGCCCCAGAACATGGGTATAGTCCTTGCCATCTAGAATGGTGAGAATCTCTTCTAACTCAGCAATGCTAGGCTGACTGGTCTTGGGCAGTTCATCTGACTGAGCCATTTTTTCATAAAATTCACTAGCTGTTAAGTTTCTGCCTTCGACATAAGACTCACCAGCAATCACGACTGGAATATCCAAAACGAAAAGATTTTCATTCTCCAGTAGGGAAGCCGGCAGATAGGCCGATGAATCTGTGATAACCGCTAACTTCATGATTAAAACTCCAAATTAATGCCCGGCAAATCCAGAGCAATTTCTGTTACTTCATAAGTCAAGCGGTTGAGCATGGTCAGGCAAGGCCGAGCCAGCTCTTCTACTTCATCGTGGTCAAATTCACTTGGTTCCTCAATAAGACGACCGTGAATGTGGTTGGCTTGCGAAATGGTTCCGCTGATAACAAAATTCTCAAAAACAATCATAAAGGTCAAAATCACAATCAATGAAGTTGTGTGAGCTTCGACGTCTCTTTTGACCAATTGGAAATTCACATCAACCTTGGTTTCAGGTGTTCCATTTTCTTTTTCCCACTCAAAATTTCGGGCGTCAAAATGGTACTGACTAACAAATTCTTTTTCGCGCTGTATGTTCATTTTTATTCTCCTAAAAATATGCGATAGGCCCATTATACCATATATCGAGCGAAGTTTCCATGCTAAAATTTGCAGGCCAGAAAACACAAAAAAGAATCTCACTGACAAGCGAGATTCTTTAAATATTATTTTTTAAGTGGTTTGCGCAGGTAACCAAAGATAATACCGCTGACTAATGCACCAATCAATACATATACCAAGTAAAGGATTGGATTATTTGTCAAACCGATAACGAAGATTCCTCCGTGAGGAGCCATGAGCTTGATACCTGACAATCCTACAAGAGCACCTGTTAGAGCTGAACCTACGATAAAGCTTGGAATAGCACGGGCTGGGTCAGCAGCTCCAAAAGGAATCGCTCCTTCTGTGATGAAAGATAGTCCCATGACGATGTTTGTCAAACCTGAATCACGTTCTTCTTCAGTGAATTTATGTTTGAACAAAAGAGTTGCAATAAATACTGCCAAAGGCGGAACCATACCAGCTGCCATTACCGCTGCCATAACAGGCGAACCACCAGTTGAAACAGTGCTTGCAAGTGTACTAGTACCAAATACGTAAGCAGCCTTATTAACCGGCCCACCCATATCGACAGCCATCATACCACCGACTAAGAGACCGAGGAGGACAGCAGAGCTTCCGCTCAGACTTGCCAAGAAATCATTCAAGGCTGTATTGATTGCTGACATTGGAATATTGACCGCCAACATCACAAATCCAGTCACAAGAACGCCAAGAAGAGGCAAGAGCAAGATTGAACGGATACCTTCAAGTGAACGAGGCAGACCTGCAAGAAGCTTGCGAAGAAGCAAGATAACACCACCGGCTAAGAATCCTCCTACCAAAGCACCAAGGAAACCTGATGATACACCAACTAAATCAAGAGTTTTCTGACCGCCTTCAGCGTAAGCTACACCACCAAATGATGCACCGCTGCTCGCAATTGCTCCAGCTACAAAACCAGAAACCAGACCTGGCTTTTCAGCGATTGAATAAGCGATATAACCAGCTAATACTGGCAACATGAAGCCAAAGGCCGCTCCACCAATTGCTTTAAACTGCGCTGCAATCTCATGATAACTTCCCAGATTAGAAAGCTGATCTTTTGGTACACCTAAGATCTGATCCAGCAAGAATGCAATGGCAATCATAATACCACCACCAATAACGAATGGCAACATTTGGGAAACACCGCTCATCAAGTGCTTGTAGAAAGCGCCACCCAGACTAAGTTTTTCATTACTAGACTCTGCCGTACCGCCACCATTGGCAGCCTTGTAAATCTCAGCATTTCCAGAAAGGGCCAGATTGATCAGTTCTTCTGTCTTACGAATACCATCAGCAACCGGACGATTGATTAATGGCTTGCCGTCAAAGCGATTCATCTCTACCGCTTTATCAGCTGCGATGATAACAGCTTTGGCATTTTTGATATCTTCTGCTGTCAGCTTATTTCCAACACCACTAGCACCGTTAGTTTCAACCTTGATGCCGACACCCATTTCAGCAGCGACCTTCTGCAAAGCCTCTTGAGCCATGTAAGTATGCGCAATTCCTGTCGTACAAGCTGTTACAGCTACAAGGAAATCTCCGCCTTCATTAGCAGGTTCAACAACAGCAGGTTCTTCCACTTTTTCCGAAGCTTGGTCAAAGAGCTCAATCACCTGATCAGGCGAAGTCACTTGGCGAAGTTTATCCGCAAAACCATCCTTCATCAGGTATTGAGACAATTCAGCCAAGGCAGCCAAGTGAGTATCGTTAGCACCTTCTGGAGCTGCAATCATGAAGAAAAGATCAGTTGGCTGGCCATCCAAACTTTCGTAATCTACGCCTTTATTTGACTTGGCAAAAAGGACAGTCGCTTCTTTCACTGCAGCATTTTTGCTGTGGGGCATAGCGATTCCGTCACCTAGACCAGTAGAAGTCAAGGCTTCACGAGCCAAAATCCCTTCTTTGAAAGTCTCGAAGTCTGTTACATAGCCATGATCCACTAGACTTTGAATCATTTCTTCGATAACGGCTTTTTTCTCTGTTGCCTGCAAGTCTAGCAACATCACATCTTTTCTTAGTAAGTCTTGAATTTTCATATTTTTTCTACCTCTACTTTTTCATAGATTTCTTTTATGTACTCAGCTGTTGCCAAATCATCTGAGAAGGTGGTTGCCGTTCCGCAGGCAACTCCCCATTTGAAGGCTTGAATAACATCACCAGACCGGACGAACTCTCCAGTAAACCCAGCCACCATAGAGTCGCCAGCACCAACAGAATTTTTCACATCGCCCTTGATAGGTTTAGCGAAGTAGGCACCATCTCGAGTTACCAGTAAGGCACCGTCGCCAGCCATGGAAATGATGACATGCTGGGCACCCTTGTCTAAGATTTGACGGGCATAACTCTCAATCTGATCTAAACTTTCGAGCTTGAGTCCGAAAATATCACCCAGCTCGTGATTATTAGGTTTGACCAAGAGCGGCTCAAACTCTAAAGAATCCAGCAGCGTCTGACCTTCAAAGTCGCAGACGACTTGTGCTTCTGTCTTTCTGGTCAGACCAATTAACTCCTTGTAGACAACATTTCCTAGATTTTTAGGACTGCTGCCAGCGAAGACTACAGTATCTTCTGATGTCAGAGAAGAAAGAAATGACTCCAGCTCTTCTAGTTTCTGATGAGAAATTTCTGGACCTGGTCCGTTAATCTCTGTCTCAGCATCTGCTTTAATCTTGACATTGATACGAGTATCCTGCTCAACTTCTACAAAATGGCTGGAGATTCCTTCCTCTTTCAGAGTATCTGTGATGAACTTGCCAGTAAAACCACCGATAAAGCCAGTAGCTGTATTCTCAATACCTAGACGTTTGAGAACTCGGCTAACATTGATTCCTTTTCCGCCAGCGAATTTGTCGTCACTGTCCATCCGATTGACGCTTCCTATAAGAACCTTGTCCAGACGGACAATATAGTCGATGGAAGGGTTTAGTGTGACAGTATAAATCATACTTCAATCACCTCCGTTTTTTCTTTGAGCGCTTGAATCACTTCTGATTCATTTTGATTAGTAATAATGCTTGCTTTGGCGAGAGGAGCAACCTTGACAAAGGACGTCTGTCCTAGTTTAGAAAGATCAGCCAAGACATAAGTCTTCTTAGCGTTCTCTAAAATCGCTCTTTTGACAGCTCCTTCCTCCATATCTGGAGTGGTAAAGAAGCCATCGTCAATGCCATTTATTCCAATAAAGGCTTTATCGAAATTCAACTGACCGATTTGATTCAGAGCCACACCGCCAATGCTGGCATCCGTTGAACGCTTGACCTTTCCGCCGATTATGACTGTCGGGATATTGCGCTCTACCAACTTGGTCGCATGGTGAATGGAGTTGGTGACGACTGTCACTCTAGGGTCATGCAGCTCATTGACTAAGAGCTCATTGGTTGTCCCCGCATCAATAAAAATCACATCATGTCCTTGAATCAAGCTTGCTGCCATTTTGGCAATAGCTGTCTTTTCTTGAATGCTTTTGATAGATTTTTCCTGATTGCTCTCCTCTTCTTGCAGAAAATGAAGGCTTTCGGCTCCCCCGTGAACTCGTCGCAGCTTGTGCTCGCTCTCCAACTCATCCAAATCTCTTCTGATAGTTGATTCTGAAGTGTTTAAAGCATGTACTAGATGATCTAAAGAAACAAATTTTTCTCTTATGACTGTCTCTAGAATAACTTGCTTTCTTTCCGACTTCAGCATAAAGCACCTCCTTTGGAATCGTTTACGATTATTATTATACCTCTTTATTTTTCAATGTCAAGCACTTTCTATCAAAATCTTTCATTTTCTATCTTTTTACCGAACAAAAAAGAGCTGGACTATGTCCAACTTCTTTCATATCATTGCATAGCTGCCAAATAAAAGGCAATTAGCTTTTATTGATCAAGGATACAATATAGGCTGCCATGACAGGCAGAAACGTTCCAAGAAAAGTAAACACAACCAAAACCCAGAACCAGACTGATTTAAAAGCCTGTCGGTAAGTCCCTGGGAGCGAACGATTTGTGTCAATGTATTCCTTAAATTTTGGCCATTTCAAGATTAAGAGCAAAAGAAATACTGTACTGCCAGCGATTAGTAGGCCGTAAAAAACGATGTTAACAATAGGCTCTGGAGTTTTTTTTGAAAGAAAAGCTATACCTTCTGCTATGACAAAGTTATTGAGAGCATGAAAAATGATAGACCAGATAATCGAATACTCAAAAGCGATATAGCCAAAACCTAAACCAATCAAACTAGCAAAATAAAACTGATAAAGATTTTCATGAAAGAGACCAAACAAAATCGCAGTCAGAAGAATGGCAAAAATCTTTCCATGCTTCTCTAACGCTCTTAATCCAGCACCTCTGAAAATAATTTCCTCCGTAACCGGAGCCATCAAGGATGAATAAATCAACATGGTCAGTGTTTCAGAACCGCCGCCTCCCGCTTCCATACTAGATAGATCTAGATTGAAGAGTTGCATGATAGCCTGCATCATCTGATTGACAACAGCCGTAAACATTTGGGCGAATAAAAGGAAGCAAATCATATAAAAGAAAACTTTAGGAGTCATCTTCCGCCCCTTGCGACGAAGGTCGTATTTGAAGAGCTGCTTGCCCCGAGACACCGTGAAAGTAAGAACACCGAGACAGGAAGCTAGAATATAGGCTCCGCCGTCCTTTTCCATGAATTTGGTAACAATGTCTTGCGTCTTTTGAATGTCCATACCTTGCCCTGGCATGATGACAAAAAAGGCAACAAATACGTAAATGAAGACAGCAGCAAGCATAACCCATAAATAAGTAAAGCAAGTCGCTGAAAATCGTCCTAGATCTTTTTTAGGATTTAAAGGTTCGGGTATATAATACATAAAATCTCCTATTTTAAGTTTGCTCCTTACCCTTTTTGCTCAGGAAATACAAGGTCAAAAAGATTCCCTCATAAAGCAAAGCAAAAAGAATAAAGGCGTGCATGAAAAATTCTTCTGGCAGAATCCAAATGACTGGATCCTTGGCTGGGTCAAACATCCAGGTATTGTCTCCTGCAAAGAGAACTTGATGAAAGAGTGTAAAAAAACTGTTAAAGCCAATCAGAACGGCTAGTCCAGCTAGAACAAGCGGCAATACACTGATCACCAGAAAAGCCCGTCTGTAGAGACCTAAAAATCCCTTTTTAACCACTTTTTTGATAAAGAAAATCAAAGCCGTCAGAGTAACTAGAAAAGTAGCTTGCGCCAAGTGAAAAAGATACTTGACCGCCTGAAAATGATGCAGCCCAGCTGCCGACGAGCGGAAATCCGGCATCGCCAGTTTCTGACCAAAAGGATTGGTCAGGTAATTCATCAAAATATTAAAATTATACTGAATGGTCTCTGTTTTCAGATAGACCTTATCCGGCAAATTGAAATAAGAAATCTCCATCGGATATAAGAGCCAAGCCAGGTAAATGGTCAGCAGGATAGCTACTGCCAGTAAGCACAAGACGCTGGCTGAAAATCTTACCTTATTACGCATCGAAGTCCCACTCCGCTAGACTGGACAAGACATGCGTCGGTTGGATAGGCAGATTGGGCACCTCTTCTGGCAGGGTAAAGCCTGTCGTAACCAAGAGGGTCGGAATGCCGTTATCGATTCCCGCTCGAATATCTGTCAGATAGTTATCCCCCACCATGACCACTTCTTCACGCGCCAGTCCTAGATGCTCTATGGCTTTTTCCATGATGATGGCATTTGGCTTGCCGATAAAGGTGGGCTCAACCCGAGTGGCTGCTTCCAAGAGGGCGTTGATAGCACCCGCTCCCGGCTGCAGACCTCGCTCCGTCGGAATATTAAGATCTGGATTGGTTCCGATAAAGTGAGCACCCTTTTGAATGGCCAGAGTTGCTATTGTCAGCTTCTCATAGTCCACTTCCCAGTCCAGCCCCACTACTACATAGTCTGGATTTTCTGTGTCTTCTATATATCCAGCTTCTTCAATGGCATGTTTAAGGCCGACATCACCAATAACGTAAGCTTTCTTGCCCAGATTTTTCTCCTGCATATAATCGATGGTAGCTAAAGTAGCTGTGTAAATAGTTTCAAGTGGCGTCTCAATATTGAAATTTGCAGCCAGCATGGTCTGCACTGCTTCTGGCGTGCGAGTAGTATTATTGGTCACGAAAAGATAGGGAATCTTACGCTTCTGCAACTCATGCACAAAAGCTTCACCAGCCGGAATCCGGCTCTTGCCCTTATAAATCGTCCCGTCTAAATCAATCAAATATCCTTTATAAGTCATTTCTACTCTTCCTTATTCTCTTGTTTAAACTCTTGCCAGGTAACCAAAGCCTGAGCATTGACTTCGCCGTCACTGGAAATCTGGTGATTGCTCTGCAGACCTTCTAGGTCATAGCTAGAAGCAATCATGCCGCCTGGTCGGACTTCCTTGACATACTTAAGGTGGACTTTCTTGGGAAGGTGCTGGGTGAGGAAATCTGCACCCATGACCTCAAAGATCCAGTCCAAATACTTGCTATTATTGACATGTCCGTTCATATCCAAGTCGTAAAAGCGCACATGGTAGTCCTTGCTGACAGGATTTTTCAAGTCTGGATATTTGGGACCGCGCAGTAATTTCTTGGAAAACTCTGATTGATATGGCGCTACAATCTCCGGATCAACGGCACGAACCTTGCGGCTATCTCGATCCATAAGAACAAAGGTTGCCTTCATCTGTATAATGGCTTCACCCGCTTCATCAAAAATCGTAAAGCGACGGTAGCAAAAGAGCCGATTATAAGTTAAGGCTTCTGTTTCGATAGTAATCTCCTCTGCAAATCGTGGTAGACGTGTCACATCAATATCATAGTCCGTGATAATCCAGACTAGGTTATACCGCTCCAGCATATCCTTGTCACTGACACCAAGCTCAATTGACTGCATCCCCGATACCTGCAAGGACAGCAAGATGACATCCGGCAGCTTGATATGGCCATTCATATCTGCCATATCAAAAGGAATTTTCATTTTCATTTGATAAGTTAAGCCCATGATTTACTCCAATATAAATTTTTCAGCAACCGTATCGCCCAAAAAGAGACCTTGTTTGGTCATGCGCACGATATCTCTGTCCGGCACTAGCAAGCCCTGTTCAGTCAGCTCAGACACAACAGCTCCGTACTGGTCTTCAAAGGAAAGACCAAATTTTTCCTCGAAGCGCTTTTTAGAAACACCTGATTTCTTGCGCAGTCCGAGAAACATCTCTTCTTCCATCTTTTCATTCAGCGTCAGCACTTCTTCCTGCACACGGGCATTGCCCGCTTCCACCGCCTGCAGATAATGGCGAATTGGCCCGTGGTTTTTATAGCGGACACCATTGACATAGCCAGACGCTCCCGCTCCGATACCATAATACTCCGCATTGTTCCAATACATGAGGTTGTGGCGGCTCTCAAAGCCTGGCTTGGAAAAGTTTGAAATCTCATAATGCTCGAAGCCGGCCTTTTCCAGCTCAGCTATAATGTAGTCAAACATCTCCGCTTCCAAATCTTCTTTAGGCAGAGGCAGCTTCCCTCGTCGCATTCGATTCATGAAGACCGTATGATTTTCCAAAATCAAGCTATACAAACTCATGTGAGGAATGTCTAGGGCAATAGCCTTGGCTACGTTGATTTTCACATCTTCCATTGTCTGCTTGGGCAGGGCATAAATCAGATCAATCGAAATATTGTCAAAACCCGCTTTTTTGAGATTGGCAATATTCTCATAGATGTCCTTTTCCAAGTGACTGCGACCAATCTGCTTGAGCATGCGGTCATTGAAGGTCTGTACGCCCAGCGAAACCCGATTGACAGGTGAGTCTTTGAGTACAGCAATCTTCCCCTGGTCCAAATCCCCAGGATTGGCTTCAATAGTCAGCTCTTCTAGATAAGACAAGTCCAGCTTGTCTGTCAGCTTTTCCAGCAAAAAAGCCAACTGACACGCCGATAGAGCGGTCGGAGTCCCACCACCGATATAGAGGGTACGGAGCTTTTTGATGTCGTAAGAATTATACTCCTCAATCAAATGCTCCAGATAACTATCTACCGGCTGATTTTTGATAAAAACCTTGGAAAAATCGCAGTAATAACAAATCTGAGTACAAAAAGGAATGTGCACATAAGCAGAAGTCGGTTTGGTTTGCATAGTAAGATTATAACATAAATCATAAAGACAAGCGGGATAAATGTTGGATTAATAAGGTTAAAATCATAATCGCCAAATCCCTGCTTCAAGCTTTAAACACTTTTATTAAGCAAGTATTATTCAGTAATTTTCGATATGAGAAAATTAATCATTGCTTCTTCTTTGTTGAATTTTTCTTTTTGATATTTGATTAAGTTAGCTTCTTTTAGATTTTCATTCAGATAATACAAATGAATATCTAAAAATCTCTGCAAGGCATAACGAAAACAAACAGTTTTATCGATTGGTCTGGAATAATATTTAAAAAAATTATCTAGCATTTCTTCATATTTTGACCTTTCAACTTTCTGCAGGATTCCCCAAAATAAGGTTCCAATATCCTCTTCAGGCAATGAATATCTGCAATCTCCAAAATCCAATATGGCTACTTCCTTTTCGCAAAGCAGCAAATTTTCATTATGTAAGTCGTTATGAATAAAAATATTCCTTTTCTCAGACTTCATTGACTTCAATGTTTCTGTGTTCTCTTGAAATATTTTCCACAATGCCTGATAGCCTGGAATGATTCTTTCAAGCTGAGGATTGTAAGAAAAAGCTCTGAAATGCAAAGAAGAAATCAAGTCGTCATAAAAGGGGACTCTTTCAAATGTCATCAAATATCTCTGAGAAAAATTATGTATATTTGCTAATTTTCGAGCAAGTTTTGTCAAATTATAGGAAGAGAAAGTCATTCGTTCACCTCTTAAATAAGGATATTTCAGAAAAAAGAGACTTCCATCCTTCACATCCAGCCGATGAATGAACTTCCCATCTGGAAAAGACAGATACCGAAGCGGATTTAACTTGTTCTCGTATAAAGTATTGACAAAATACACTTCTCTTTCTAGATACGGAAAGGCTTGCGAAAAAATTGGCGAACTTTCGGCTAAATAAAGCACACGAACCACCAACTGGCCATCAATCAAATAATTTAGATTTTCACTACCTTTTGAGAGTTGAGAAATCTGACAATCATGACCGTACCATTTATGAAGATTATTCAAGATAAAATTTTCATCTGCAAATTGTTGAAAGAACATAATTCCCCCTCTGATTTGACTACCAACCTATACAAAATCTACCAGCTTAAAACTGGTAGATTTCTTTATTTCCCCAACTCCTGCGTCCTCTTGTAGGCAGCTTGAACGGCATCCATGACCGTTCCTCGAAAGGCATTTTCTTCCAGACTGGCTACCCCGGCGATAGTCGATCCAGCCGGACTGCAGACCTGGTCTTTGAGTTGAGCCGGATGTTGACCACTGACCTGACTTAGTTTGGCAGCGCCTAAGAGAGTTTGATTGGCCAGTTCAAGCGATATATCGCGACTGAGTCCTGCTCGGACACCTGCATCCGCTAAAGCCTCTATAAAGAGATAGACGAAAGCTGGTCCACAGCCAGCAAGAGCTGTCGCCGCATCCAGCTGCTTTTCCTCTAGTTTGACCAAAAGACCAGCCGAAGACAGAAGCTCCTGTAACAAATCTTCATCCGCTTGATTCGCCTGCTGAGATAAGCTATAGGTAATAACACCATCACCTACGGCTACTGGTGTATTAGGCATTATCCGAATCCAACGATGGTGGCTAGATGTCAATTTTTCTAATAGCTCCAAGGTCAGACCAGCAGCCATCGAAACTAGCAAAATAGAATCCCGATTTTCTAGAATTTCTTGATAATCAGCCAGCAAGTCAGCAAATTGAGCTGGTTTGATTCCCAGAAAAATCACCTCTGCCTGAGCAAAAACTTCTGCATTACTGACCGGCAGGCCACCAACTTCCGCAGCAATCTTTTCAGCCTTGTTCCTACTTCGGTTGGCTAATAATAATTCACTTCTAAATCTTTCATCTTGGGCAACTAGACGGGCTAAACTGCCGCCCATATTTCCTAGACCGATAAATCCAATTTTCATCATTATTTCCTCACTTGACCAGTTCCTTGGATGACGTATTTATAGCTGGTCAGCTCTTTCAGCCCCATAGGACCTCTGGCATGCAGTTTTTGAGTAGAAATCCCCATTTCGCAGCCAAGGCCAAATTGACCGCCGTCTGTAAAACGGGTTGAAGCATTGACATAAACAGCCGCACTATCCACCTGCTCTGAGAAGTAAGCTGCTGCTGCATCGCTCTCCGTCACAATGGCATCCGAGTGATGGGTGCTGTGAGCCTCAATATGCTCCACCGCTTTTTCCAGCGAGGAAACTAACTTGACCGCTAAGATATAGTCCAAAAATTCGGTATCAAAATCTTCTGGTTTAGCTTGCGAGCCCGAGATATACTGAGCCACTTTCTCATCCAAACGTAATTCAACAGAATTTTCTTGTGCAGCATCACGATCTGTCACCAGCATCTTCTGTAAACGAGGTAAAAATGCAGCTGCAATCTCTTCGTGAACCAGCAGTACCTCCATGGCATTGCAGACCGAAGGGCGACTGGTCTTGGCATTCTCAATAATCGCCAAAGCCTTATCCTGATTAGCATCCTTATCTACATAGACATGGACAATTCCAGTACCTGTCTCAATAACCGGCACAGTCGCATTCTCTACGACTGCCTGAATCAGTCCCGCCCCACCACGAGGAATGAGCAAATCCAGATAACCCTTGGCCTTCATCATAGCCTGGGCGGAAGCCCGGCTGGTATCAGAAACCAACTGGATACAATCTGGTGAAATAGCCGTCTGTGCCAAGCCTTCTTTCAGAGCTGTGACAATAGCTAGCGCAGTCTGATAGGCATCCTTGCCACTTCTGAGAACGACTGCGCTACCACTCTTTAGAGCCAGAGCCGCAGCGTCTGAAGTAACGTTAGGCCGGCTTTCGTAGATAATCCCAATCACACCCATAGCCACCCGCTTTTTACTGATGACAAGTCCGTTATCAAGCTCAGTCCTTTCCAAGACTTGCCCTACAGGATCCTCCAAGTCAATCAGCTGGCGAATGCCCTCAGCCATGGCAGCAATGCGATCCTCGTCCAGATAGAGGCGGTCCAGCATCACATCTGAAATCTTACTTTTTGCTACAGTCATATCCAATTCATTGGCTGCTAAAATGTCCGCACGAGAAAGCCAAAGCTGCTTTGCCATTTCTTCCAATGCATGGTTTTTCTCAGCCGTTGTGGCCGTATTAATCGTCTTCTTAACTTTCTGAACCTTTTCAAAAATCGCTTGTGTTGAGGTCATCGCTTCTCCTTTCCTTGTCTTCTAAAATTCAGCAAATAAATCATTTAACTCCGGTGTCAAAGAGATCCAGTCATCCCGATGAATGACAATACCTTTAGGTTTATTTGACTTGAGCATATCTTTAAGAGCTGACTTGCCAAAACGCACGCGCCCTTTACCAAGAATAGCTCCGCTGCCTTCCTCGTAAACCGTCACCGTATCTTGATAGGCAAAGCTCCCCGATACAGATACAAGTCCAGACACCAACAAACTTTTTCCCTTATTTCTGAGAGCGTCGGCTGCTCCTTGGTCCACATAGATTTCCCCTTGACTTTTAGCATAGAAAGCTAGCCATTGCTTCTGCGTTTTTAGACCTTTTTCTTGGGCCAAAAAGAGACTGCCATCCTTGGTTTCCTCCGTAGCTTCCAGCAGAGCATCAGTCTTGAGCGAGGAGCAGATATAGACCGGAACTCCAGACATGGTCGCCAGCGTTGCAGCTTTTATCTTTGTTAGCATTCCGCCAGTCCCATTGCTTGTTCCTGCACCGCCTGCCATATCAATCAACTCAGAAGAAATCTTCTCAATCTTTTCAAGTCGACGAGCATCTGGATTGGTAGAGGGATTGGCCGTGTAGAGTCCATCTACATCTGTCAAGAGCACCAGGAGGTCCGCCTGAACCATGGCTGCTACCTGCGCACTCAGTGTATCATTATCTCCGACCTTGATCTCTTCGATGGCTACCGTGTCATTTTCATTAATGATAGGAATAGCTCCGCGATTCAGCAAGACAGACAAGGCCTGGTGGGCATTCTTGTACCGCCTCTTATCTGCAAAATCGTCCTGAGTTAAAAGAATCTGAGCAGAAATGATTTGCTTCAAAAGAAGATTGGTTGTATATTCCTCCAAAAGCAAGCCCTGTCCAACAGCAGCTGAAGCCTGTTTATCCGCCACCTTGGTTGGTCGCTTTTTAAAGCCCAGAGAAGAAAAACCTGCCGCAATAGCTCCTGATGAGACCAAGATTAACTCATGCCCCGCCTCATGCAAAAGAGCCAACTGCCGAGTAATTTCCTTTACTTTAGCGCGTGACAGACTGCCATCTGCGTTAGTCAATGACGAAGTCCCCACCTTAAATACGATACGCTTTGCTTTCATTTCCTTTTCCTTCACTGCTAGATTGTCTTATTATACCACGATTTACAGAAAATAAAAACGACCGCGATTGAAGCGGTCAAAGGAAAATTTGTATTTTAACAATGAACAAACCTACCTATCCTTGTCGCAATTTTTCTAAGGTTTCTTGGAAAATAGCTGGCACTTCAGCTGTAAATTCCAGCACTTCACCAGTTCTAGGATGGGTGAAGCCCAGGGTTCGCGCGTGCAAAAATTGGCCATGACCTTTTAAAGTCTTGCGAGGTCCGTAGACTTCATCTCCAGCCACAGGATGTCCAATGTAAGCCATATGGACGCGGATCTGATGAGTTCGTCCTGTTTCCAGCTGAAGCTCAACCAAGCTATAGTCACCAAAACGTTCCAAGACTTGGAAACGCGTCAGAGCTGGCTTGCCTTTGGCAGTCACTGCCTGCTTCTTGCGGTCTTTTTCACTGCGACCAATCGGTGCTTCAATCACTCCACGGTCATTAGGCAGATTTCCATGAACAATAGCCCAATACTTGCGTAGGGATTTCTTATCCTTGAGCTCATCAGCCAGAGCCACATGGGCTTGGTCATTTTTTGCAATCATAAGAAGCCCTGAAGTGTCCTTGTCAATCCGATGAACAATCCCCGGACGGAGGACACCGTTGATGCCAGAGAGGTCTTGGATGTGGTACATAAGGGCGTTGACTAGCGTACCGCTGGTATGGCCCGCAGAAGGATGAACCACCATTCCCTGAGGTTTATTGATGACTGCCACATCCTCATCTTGATAGACGATTTCTAGCGGAATATCTTCAGCTACATACTCAACCACTTCTGGCTCAGGCAGCTCATAAGAGATGACGTCGCCTTCTTTGACAGCGTATTTGGCTTTTTTGGCTTGTCCATTGACCAAAATCCTGCCGTCCTTGATCTGCTCATTAGCCAAACTCCGCGATAGGTCCGTCAGCTCTGCAACCGCCTTGTCCAATCGCTGACCAACTACTGAAGCCTCAATTCTTACTTCCATCTTTTTCTTCCTTCAAAATCATCAGCAGTAAAATAGCTACACCAAAGGTCAGATACATATCCGCTACATTGAAAATAGCAAAATTAATAAAATCTAACTGAAACATATCCACGACAAAACCTTGACGTATCCGGTCAATAAAGTTTCCCAAACCACCAGCAATCACCAAGGTCAGCCCAGCCAACATCCACTTTGAGGCGTGGAGGTGCTTGACGAGGTAGTAAACCGCTCCGCCGATGACCAGAAAAGTCACCAAAGTAAAGAGCCATTGCTGATTTTCCAGCATGGAGAAGGCTGCGCCGGTATTCTGAAGATAGGTCAGACTCACCAGATGAGGAATGAAACTCTTAACCTGCCCCAGCTTAAAATCGCTGACAATATATAACTTAACAAGCTGGTCCAAAACAATAAGAACCAAGACTGCAAAAGGAATAATAATTTTTCTTTTCATACTTTATTTTTTCTGTGCAAAATACTCTTTCATAACCGATACAAAGTCTTCCCCGACCTGAGTCAGCTCCACATCTTCACGCTTGACATAGACCATATGGTTGTCCAAATTGTCACGAAGCTTGATGACAGTAATACCATTCACACTGTTACTGTCCAAAAAGCCAGAACCAGTCGCATAAGCATCGGTTCGCTCCAAAATTCCATTCAAAGTCGCGCGGTCCGTCACATTAAACATCTGTGAGCTAGCACTGGTATCAACAAAATTCTCCGAATAATAGAGATACTCGTCCTTTTCCTGAGTGAAGCGAACAGTTGGCAAGGCAGCTAAATCTTCCATGACCAGCTCATTCTTCTGAGTCAGAGGGTGATCTTCCCGCAGGTAAATATGGGTCTGAAAAGGAATCAACTCAATTACTTCCAAGCCTAACTTTTCCACCCGCTGCATAATGCCTTTAGTATTTTGATTATTAAGGTAGATAATGCCAATTTCACTATGGCTTTGCGCCACTTCATCCAGAATCTGTACAGTTGTTGACTCAAAAATCCGGAAGTTCTTATACTCAGGATAGGTCTGAGAAAATTGGGTAATCAAAGGCGGCAGAAAGTCATAGTGCTGGCTGGCAATAGAAAACTCATCCCGCTCCTCCTCAGGATTGGCATATTGATTTTGAAAAACATCAAACCCCTTGACCAAGTCTTGAGCTTTTTCATAAAACTCCATTCCTCGGCGAGTCAAAAAAGTCCCGCTGCTGGTCCGACGAAAAATCTTGAAGCCCAGCTCTTTTTCCAGATCACGGACAGAGATAGACAGGCTAGGCTGGCTGACATACATTTTTTCCGCTGCTTCTCGAAAGGTCCCACTATTAGCAATGGCGACCACATAACGCAATTGTTGAATATTCATAACACTTTCCTTCTTTACATATCGTCTCATTATACCATAAACCAAGGCAGAACAAAAGAAACCAGCTGTAAGAAGCCGGTTTCTCCTTTTAAGTTAATGAGTAATCTTAGAAAAATTTACTATTTTTCTTTTAGATAGACAACCTCTGTCATCTCTTTGAAGCCTAGTTTTTTATAAAGTTTCAAAGCTCGGGTATTCTGCTTTTCTACGACAATCTGAAACTCCTGTCCATTGCGCTTATTCAAATCCTGTATACTTGCAAGCAAAAGATAGCTCCCTAACCCCTGCCCCTGAAAATCTTGATTAACTGCCAAGCCAAAGAAATAATTGGTGCCAAAATCCGTATCAACTGACACAGAAGCTATAACTCTACCATCTTTTTTCAGGATATAGAGCAAGCTGAATGCGCTGCTAACGGCTTCTCTGGCGTATTTCAAGGCAACATCAAGCTGTGTCTCAAAGACTTGGGACTGGAAAGCTGCAATCTCCTCTGCCAATTCCAAACTTCCCTGCAAGACCTCTATCCCTTCTCTTTCTTCCAGAGGAAAAGTTCGAGCAGGCTGTGCCAGCCAGATTTCCGCTTCATCTGCTTGGTAATCAAATCTTCTAGCAAAGTCAGGTTGACCGTTCAAAAAGACCAGCTCTGCTACATACTCAATCTCGGTCAAGTCATACTTGTCAGCCACTATTGCAAAAGCAGCCAGGAGTTGATTAGCCAAACCCTGACGCCGATAGTCTGGAAGGACATAGAGTGACACCTCTGCTTGGCCCGGCTCATCCGAGTAGACTGATAAAAAGCCGATGGTTCGGCCATCCATCTCAGCCAAGAAGAAGGCTGGCATTTCAGGAACTGCATTATAATTATTATCCAGATAGGGCAGTCGATAGCCCCCGTCTGCTTTATTACACTCTTGAACTAATTCAAACAATTCCTGCTTTTCTTTCTCAGGTAATGCATTATAAATACTTATCTGCATCTGTCTCACTTCTTTCCAGTATTTCTTTCTATTCTACCACGAATAGCCCTGTCAAGTCATTCAAAAAGGGACTGGAAAAATCCAGCCCCAATCTCGCTTAGTTAATTGTTTTTTTATTTTTCAACGTGGTCAGCAAGTTCATCCTGGGCTTTTTTATTTGCCGCAGTAGCTTCTTCTTTCCATTTTTTCTTAGCCGCTTCGTATTCTTTGGTCGTTACTACATCCTTCTGAAGCTGGGTCAGCTTGAAGTTGTATGCTGAACCTTTGACACCAACTGGTGAATAGGCCTTTGTAAATGGCACTGATTTAGTAACCGACGGCGTTGCTCCTTGTGAAACAGTCGGGATAATCAAGCCGCTATCTAGCAACCAAGCTTCCGCTTCTGCATACTTTTCGTAACGCAGTTGCACATCATTGGTTTCTGCATTGGCTTCTTCCAGCATCTTAGTATAAGTATCCAAGCCTAGCTCTTTTATCTTATCATTGTCTTGACCTGGTTCAAATCCAAAGTTTTGCAAGCTTCCGCCGTTCTTGATATTAAGAGTATCAAGGTAAGTAGATGGATCTTGGTAGTCACCAGTCCAGCCACCAGTAGACATATCATAGTCTTTCTGAGCAGCAGAGTTAGCAAAATAGGTGATATTATTAAGATCGTCTGTGCTCATCTTTTGCAGGTCAATGACGACATTTTCCGCTCCAAGAGCCGATTCGATAGACTGCTTGGTTGAGCTAGCCCATTGAACGCCAATCGTGCTAGACTGATCCACTGGCATATCTAAGTGAATCGGGAATTCAACTCCTTTAGCCTGCAAGGCTTGCTTCGCTTCTGCAAATTTCGCCTTAGCTTTTTCAGGATTGTAGTAAGGATCTTGAGCGTCAGAGAGGTCAATTCCTTGCCATTGGCTGCCATAATTAACTAATTTTTCCCCAACAACAGTTCCAAAATCCTTGTCGCCAATTTGGACAAAACTAGGTGGTACCAAGGTATTTCTCAAGACCTTAGTCGCTCCGTCTTCACCATTCCCTTGTGCACCGTAAGATGTACGGTCAAAGGCAAAGTTGATGGCCTGACGAAAATCCTTGTTCATGATCGCTTCGTTAGTAGCAGATTTTTGAGCGTCTGTTGTTTTAGAAGTATGATTGTAGGACTGACGGTTGTAGTTGAAATTATAATAATAAGAAGTAGAATCCTGCGGGCTGTATACGATATTGTCCGCGTATTTCTTCTTGACTGAGGCAAAGCCAGAGCTATTCGGATAGAGACGAGCTGTGCTGTAAACGCCATCGCTGAAGTTACGAATCAGGGCTTCCTGATCATTTCCATCGTAATAGGTCAGCTTGATACTATCCAGAGTGACATTGTCTTTGTCGTAGTAATTTGGGTTTTTGACAAATTCCATCACAGACTTGGAAGTCAGAGACTTGAGCAAGTAAGGACCATTATAGAGGATGCTAGATGGCTTGACAGAGCCAAAATTGCTTCCTTCTGCTTTCAGAAACTCTTCATTGACTGGGAAAAGAATCGTGCTGGTTGTTTTAGAGTTCCAGTAAGGCTCAGGGCGAGCCAGAGTGTATTGCAGGGTATGGTCGTCAATAGCCTTGACACCAACATTGTCGAAATTCTTATCTTCACCCTTGATATAAGCATCCAAGCCCTTCACAGAGTCCTGAACTAGATAAATAGCTTCTGAATTTTCATCCGCTGCATACTTCAAGCCAGTCACAAAGTCCTGGGCTTTTACTTCTGCATATTCTTCACCATCGGATGTGTACCATTTAGCATCATCACGCAGCTTATAAGTATAGGTCAGACCATCCTTAGAAACTGTCCATGACTTGGCGATAGAGGGAACCAAGTTCCCATACTTGTCATTTTCAAAAAGTCCATCGACAAGGTTGGAAATGACATCACCTGTCGTTGCACGGTTTGTAGCAAGATAGTTCAAGCTGTCAGGGTCTGAACTATAAACGTAAGTATAATTATTTGTGCTAGATGAAGACTGGCTACAAGCCGTCAGCAATAGCCCGGCACTCAGTACAACTCCAGTCGCAATCAGCCATTTAGATGCTTTCATGGATAGAACCTCCTTTGATGTTATATTTTATAACATGAACTATTATACCAAAAAACGTATAAAAAGTAAATAGCAAACCGATGACAGTTGAGTAAAATATCTAAGGGTGAGTACTTTTAGCAAGCTCACAAAGCTTTCCGTTACTGCCTTTCTGCAAATTTCTAAATAAAAAAGGAAGAATCCGCTTTTACTGCAAAGTTGCTGTGGAATCTTCCTTTTTGTTATTTTATCAAGAATAAGTAAAGCTACGAAAGCATTACTGCTGTATTCTCATTTTTTATTTCTTATAGTCTTCGGTATGATAAGCCATACAGATAGACAACTCCAAACAAGAACAAGGCACCCAGCAAGACTAAGAACAAACTGCTGCTGTCTCCTGTTTTAGGAAGCTGACTTACCTGCGGAGCCTGCTGACTTAGCTGCCGACGAGGACTTACAGGTTCAACAGAACGCAAACTCAACTGCGGAGGATTTTGTTTACCTGGGACCATGCTCTGCCTAGCTGCAGTAATCTGAACAATCTCCTTGTAATAATCTTCTCCCATGCTGAATTCTCTATTTTGACCATCAATCAAGGTCAGGGAAAGTACTGGTCTGAATTGACCTTCTACTAAGCCTTTCAAGCCAATCTGAACTGGATTGGTATCGTTGGCTTTTTTAGAAATCAGAACAGTATCACCAGAGATGGTATAGTCTGGACTAGGGAGAATGCTGAAGCGCTGAGTATCCATCTTAAGGGCAAGACGGTAGTCATTTTTCTCTAGACCGTTTAGTCTACTCAGGGTAACGGTAGCAGTAAAAGGCTGATCTAGCTGAGCAGATGCAGGGACATTGACTTTGATATCCTTAACTGGATCGGTATAAAAGAGACCATGCCCGATAGGATAGGCTACCTCTGTCTCAGACATGATGCCATCCTTGATACGCGGCACATTTACTGGTAGCGTTCCAACATGTTTTTGACCATTGAAAATCACTTCCACTCCAGCTGGGATATTAGGACCAAAAGCATTGTCCGGTTTCAGAGACTCAGTCGGATCCATTCCCTTGTTTCCATAAACTGCTACAATAGCCTTGGCATTAGGATAATTCGCCACATCATAAGGTTTGGAAATGCTCATGACAGCTGCCTGTTTTCCAGTTGCATTTGCATAGTCCACGACTTCTGTCGGAACTCTTGTCAACCAGAAATCGCCGGCTAGTTGAGATTGCCGTCCAATTTCAGAAATCAGGACAATGTGAGTAGCCTGGTCAATCTTTCCTTTCAAATCTTCCAACTTGGTTGTCTTGCTGTAGTTCAGCGCCTCATATGTGACACCTGCCGGAATCACTCCGTCTGCTATCAGACGCTTGACGCCCAACTCTAGTCCAGGCACTTCATCGTCGTAAGCTGCTAACAGCAAAATTCTGTCGCCAGATTTGACCTTAAAAGGAAGAACAGTATCATCGTTTTTAACTACCGTCACTGCACTAGCAGCGATTTTTCTCTCGGTATCTCTGTTTAGCTCTGAGCCAACAGTTGCTTCAGCCTTGGCTTGAGTTCGCTCAGATGGATTAAAGTCTAAAATACCCCGTTTTTCTTTTAGGTTCAAGATGCGGGTCACAGACTCATTCAATCTGCTGACTGGAATATCGCCTCTCTGAACCGCTAGCTCAATATCATTGATAATCTTATCGATTTTAGCTAAATCACTCTTACTACGTAAGACAGTTGGCATCAGCACCACATCTACACCTGACTTGATTGCCATGATAGCTGCTTCAGATTCTCCGAAGTTCTTAGCAATCGCATCCATTCCCATAGCATCAGATACTACTACACCCTTGTAACCAAACTTTTTGCGAACAATGCCTGTAATAATGTCATCAGACAAGGTAGCAGGGATATAGATAGTTTCCCCAGTTTGCTTAGATATAACCGTGTCTTTTTCGATCTGAGGATACTGAATATGGGCTGTCATCAGCATATCAGCGTTTTTGTCTATGGCAGCCTTGAAAGGCAGCAACTCCAGCGCTTCTAATTCCGCATAGGACTTATCTACCAGAGGCAGACCAGTGTGAGAATCCACCGCCGTATCACCATGACCAGGAAAATGCTTAGCCGCTACTGCGACATTATATTTCTGAATCCCCTCCATCATAGCCGTTCCCAGGCGAGCAACAACCTTAGGGTCTGAAGAGAAGGACCGCAAACCAATAACTGGATTCTGCGGATTATTATTCGTATCAAAAACAGGAGCAAAGTTGACATTCAAACCTAGAGCCGATAGCTCCCGTCCAATAATTTGACCTGCTTGATTAGCCAATTCTGGATCACGCGTCGCACCAACTGCCATGTTGCCAGGAAGAGCAGTCCCACTGCCCAAGCGATAGACAATACCACCTTCTTGGTCAATCGCGAGCAAGAGCGGCAACTTGCCATTATTAGCTTGGTTACTGATAGCTGCTTGCTGCAGGGCCTGCGTCAAGGCTAAGGTTTGAGCAGTTCCTTTCACATTCTCAGCAAAGAGAATGACACCGCCAAAATCGTATTTATCAACCGCTTCTGCCACTTCTTTATTAAGCTCCGTCATATCGGACTGGGAGGCTTGGCCCTCTTGCTGCCATTTTCTGAAGTCCGGCATCAGCATCTGGGTAATTTTCTGACGAAGTGTCATATCCGACACAAGTTGCTGTACTCTCTTAGAAGCTGGTGGCGCATCAGTCGCCGCCTGACCTTGAGCTTGATTGGCACCTGAGGAAACTTCTGCAGGTTGGGCAGTCGCTGGTTTGGCAGGATTATCCACCGAATTTTCTGCATTGGCAGCTTGGCTTGAAGCAGCCGTTTCAGTAGCTGCAACTGCCGAAGCATCAGAGACCGGAAGAGCTTTTGTAACAATCTGACTATCCTGACTTGGTGTGCCCCTAGCCCCTGCACTACTATCAGAAGAGTCTGTTACGACTGCAGCACTTGCTTGTTCATACTGGTTAGCAGATTCCGGCGACTGATTAGCCGTATCTGCCTTTATGGCTCCCAATGGCCAAAAAACTAGTAATGATAAGGCAAGCGCCAATAGCAATTTATACCTTTTCATCATAGGCATTCTCCTTTCATCCCTATAATAATAGCACAAAAAACGATGTTTGTAAACGTTTACATATTATCTAATGATTGTTTGTTTTTATCACCAATTAGTAATACAATCTCTATAAAAATGAAATAGTATTACAATATTATAGAAATGTTACAGAGGTATAATTTTATAGAAATAACATAACCTAACTGTTAAAAACAAGATTCTTTTATCTTGTGCTAACAGTTGCATAGAAAGGATTTGCTATGAGACAAGAAAAGAAGACTAAAGTAATGCTCAACCGCCGCTACTGGCTGGGGCTTTCCCTGGCTTCTGCTGCGACTTTAGCCGCTGCTTTGATTTCCACTGGAACAGTTCGAGCGGAGAACAAGTCAATCCCTGACTGGGTTTCTAGACGTGAAGTTGGTATTTACGATCCTAGTGTACCAGATATTGAGGACGACCCTACTATCTTTGATGATCCAGGACCTATCAAGGTTCCGGAAGCTCCTAAGCGTGACCTTCCTAGCTCTATTGATGAAGAAACTGGTGAAAGGATTAGAAATAGAATCGTTCTTTACAAGGGTAAATACTATGCACTTGATCCTAATAGATCTATATACGAAGTTCGGGATGATCCAGGAGAACAAATTCCGACGAATCTAAAAAACTCTTTCTATACTAGCCCAACAGGTAAGGTCTATTATTTTGACGAAAAAGGACGAAGGGTCATCAATCTTTACAGTGTAGATGGCAAGCAATACTTCTTTGATTCTTACGGAGAAATGGTTAAAAACAGATTTGTTAGTTACTCTGAATATACTTATTACTTTGGTGAAGATGGAATACCTTATGAAAACGGACTTTATAAGATTGGCAAGTACTACTATTACTTTAGCGAGTATGGCGATCTTTTGAGGCAAGGTTCTTTCGACTACAAAGGAAAGACCTATTATACTAATTGGCATGGCGTTGTCAATATAAAAGACGAAGAAGTTACACCATAATGAAAAACACCAGAAATGAGGACGTATGTCTTCGTTTCTGGTGTTTGTTTTATTCAAAACCCCTCTAATGGGAAATTCATTTTTTAGCAGATGGTTATTGTTCTTCTGATTTTCTTACACTAATACCTAGCCCCAATCCAGTCAGAAGCAAACCAAGCCCCACAACACTATAGACTGCCTTTTCGCTACTTCCTGTTTTAGGAAGAGACTGTTCAGATTTGGCCAAAAGTGTTGGTGCTTGAACATGATAGACGGTAGATGTAGGCATTGTAGTACGACGTTCAAGATAGAATTGATAACTATCTTTTATGATTGTATAGTAACGAGCTTCATTGACACTTTCAACAATCCATGAAGTGGTTCCTTTTGTTAGAGCATCAGCTAAGTTATTTTCGATATCAAGCACTCTGCCTTCTGTTGCAAAATTTTTGTAAATTCCCTCAATCGCTTTTACCGTTGCTACGGTTCTTTCTATACCAGCAGCTTTCAAAGCCGCAAGTGTATCAGCAACCGTTGGAATTGAAGGGTCTTCTTTCATTTCAGCATCTGTTAATAAAACGACAAATTTCTTATTTTTAGATGACTTAGACCAATCATAGGTCGAAATAATCTGGTTCAGGGCAGGAGTCGGTGTTTCTGGAGTATCTCCTCCACTCGCTATACGAATCGCAGCTAACGCTTTTTCGAGCTCAGCCGGATCAGTTGTAAAATAAGATGACCCAAACCGTGTTAGAACCGTATCTTCATCTTTGCTGCCAGAATTACGGCCGTAGACTTCATCACTAAATGTTGCCAAGCCAAAACGTGCTGTAATCCCCTCTTTAGTAATATTTCGCACAAATTCATTAATATTTGCACGAACAATATCAATTGTGCCACCCATGGATCCTGAACGGTCGACAACAAATACAATATCAGCTGAACCAGCTTTTGTCACAGTTGGTGGCGTTGAGGTGTAGGTAATAGTTGTAGTCTTATCTACTCGCTCATACTGCGTATAGGGATTCCCATTTTCATCTGTGCCAGATAAAGTATTTTCAGTACGTCTAGTTATTGGCTCTGGCGCCTTATCAACCTTTGCCGGAGCCACTTCTGTCTTTGTAACATCAACAGTCGACGTTTCTACACGGACTGTTTGATTGCCTTCTTGACTTTCTTTGACATCAACAGGTGATACATTTTTTGAGACATCAATCAAATCTCCTGGTTTCGCTGCAGATTCTTCAACAACAGGTTTCGTCGTATCAGCAGCAATTTCAGTACCAGCAGCTTCAATCGGAGACCTTACTGCTTCAGTTTTTGCTATACTGCTTGATGAAGGTGGTGTACCAACCTGGTCTGCAAAAACATGCGAAGCTTGTGAAAAGGCAAATAGAAGAGTTGCTGATGCTAATCCAACTTTCAATTTATACAATGAAAAGCCTGGAAGTTTAAATGATTCTTTTTCCATAATTTCTCCTTATCTTTTTAGATTTAGAAACATGATTGCATCTATTTTATATAGAATAACATAAAAAAATAGGAACTGCAAGCGATTTCAGATATTTATTAGTCTAAAAATTAAAATTTTAGAATATTATCAGAGTTTGTATGCTAAAATTGATGAGCATCATCATGAATTATTAAATAAATGCTTTATCGTGCCGTCTCTAATAAGAAATCCCCATGCTCAATATCCGAGCATGGGGATTTCTTATTAATTATTTAGCGATTGGGTAAACAGAAACTTGTTTCTTATCGCGTCCTTTGCGTTCAAAGCGTACTACGCCTTCAACTTTTGCGAACAAAGTATCATCTCCGCCGCGTCCAACGTTGACACCTGCATGGATGTGAGTGCCGCGTTGGCGGTAAAGGATAGAGCCGCCTGTTACGGTTTGCCCGTCAGCTGCTTTAGCTCCCAGACGTTTCGCTTGTGAATCACGTCCGTTAGATGTAGAACCTCCACCTTTTTTGT
>NZ_CAURVL010000017.1:0-37372 GCF_963528215.1 uncultured Streptococcus sp. | reverse complement strand
GAGGATTTTTTTAGATGAATGAATTTGAAGATTTGCTAAACAGTGTTAGCCAAGTTGAGCCAGGTGACGTCGTTACTGCTGAAGTATTGACTGTTGACGCTAACCAAGCTAATGTTGCAATCGCTGGAACTGGTGTTGAAGGTGTTTTGACTCTTCGTGAGTTGACAAACGACCGCGACGCTGATATCAACGACCTTGTAAAACCAGGTGAAACACTTGAATTGCTTGTTCTTCGTCAAGTAGTGGGTAAAGATACAGACACAGTAACTTACCTGGTATCTAAAAAACGTTTGGAAGCTCGCAAAGCTTGGGACAAATTGGTTGGTCGTGAAGAAGAAGTTGTCACTGTTAAGGGCACTCGTGCTGTTAAAGGTGGACTTTCAGTTGAGTTTGAAGGACTTCGTGGATTTATCCCTGCTTCAATGCTTGATACTCGTTTCGTTCGCAACACTGAGCGTTTTGTAGGTCAAGAGTTTGATGCTAAGATCAAAGAAGTAGATCCAAAAGAAAACCGCTTCATCCTTTCACGTCGTGAAGTTGTAGAAGCTGAAGCTGCAGCAGCACGTGCTGAAGTCTTTGGTAAGTTGAATGTTGGTGATATTGTAACTGGTAAAGTTGCTCGCATCACTAGCTTCGGTGCTTTCATTGACCTTGGCGGAGTTGACGGATTGGTTCACTTGACTGAATTGTCACATGAACGCAACGTATCACCTAAGTCTGTTGTATCAGTTGGTGATGAAATTGAAGTGAAAGTTCTTGATTTGAACGAAGAAGAAGGACGCGTATCCCTCTCTCTTAAAGCAACAACTCCTGGACCATGGGATGGCGTTGAACAAAAACTTGCTGCAGGCGATGTGATCGAAGGAACTGTAAAACGTTTGACTGATTTCGGTGCTTTCGTTGAAGTATTACCAGGAATTGATGGACTGGTTCACATTTCACAAATTTCACACAAACGTGTTGAAAGTCCTAAGGATGCTCTTAAGGTTGGTCAAGAAGTGACTGTTAAGGTTCTTGAAGTGAATGCTGCTGATGAGCGTGTATCACTTTCTATCAAGGCTCTTGAAGAACGTCCAGCTCAAGAAGAAGGACAAAAAGATGAGAAACGTCAATCACGTCCTCGTCGTCCAAAACGTCAAGAAAAACGTGACTTTGAACTTCCAGAAACTCAAACTGGATTCTCAATGGCTGATTTGTTTGGCGATATTGAATTGTAATTAGATAAAAGAAGTTGAGATTTCTCAACTTCTTTTTCTGATTTTCACTTGTATTTTCAAAGAAAATCAGTTATAATGAATTAGTTGCCACCCTTAGTGTAATGGATATCACGCAAGATTCCGGTTCTTGAGATGGGAGTTCGATTCTCTCAGGGTGGATGACTTAAAATTGGACTCTTCGGAGTCTTTTTTTGCTCTTTCTTGGAGGAAAATGCAATGACAGTAAAATTAATCGCCCATACCTTGATTGAGAAAGACAGGAAGTATTTGCTTATCAAACGCTCGAAAATAAAGCGTGGCCTTCCTAATGTTTATCCAAACTATTGGGATATTCCAGGTGGTAGTGTAGAAGAGAATGAAATGCCCAGAGAGGCAGCTCTACGTGAGGCTATGGAGGAGGTTAATCAAAAACTTCAGATTGATATGATTATTCACGAAGATAGTCAGTTTGATGCTAGCAAAGATACTGTTTTTACACGCTTAGTTTATGCGAGTAGGATTATGGAGCAGCGCGATATTATATTGGATTCAGAAGAGCATACAGACTTTGTCTGGATTTCTTCTTTGGAAGATATAGATAGCGAGCTCGTCGTACCTTATTTGCTTGAAATTTTTGCTAACAAATCCATTTAAAGCAAATAAAAAACATCCCCTTTTATCAGGAGATGTTTTTTTATAATTAGTTTTTAGATGCTTCTTGGAATTCAGGATTCTTCCATGCTTCATCAATAATTGCTTGCAATTCTTTAGCAGAAGCTTGCATTTTTTGAGTTTCAGCATCGTTCAGAGGGATGTTTACTGGACGTACGATACCGTGAGCACCAACGATAGCAGGCTGACCAATGAAGACATTTTCAACGCCATATTGGCCTTCTTGGAAGACTGACAATGGCAGTACAGCATTTTCATCGTCAAGGATAGCTTTTGTAATACGAGCCAAAGCAACCGCGATACCGTAGTAAGTTGCACCTTTTTTGTTGATGATAGAGTAAGCTGCGTCACGAACGGAGATAAAAAGATCAACCAAGTCTTGTTCGTTCAAGTCACGGTTAGCTTGCAACCATTGCTCCAATTTCACACCTGCAACGTTAGCGTGTGACCAAACCGCAAATTCAGAATCACCGTGCTCACCCATGATGTAGGCATGGACAGAACGGGCATCGATACCAATCTTTTCAGCAAGAGCTTGGCGGAAGCGAGCTGAGTCAAGTGAAGTACCTGAACCGATAACGCGTTCTTTAGGGAAGCCAGAGAATTTCCAAGTTGAGTAAGTTAAAACGTCTACTGGGTTAGCAGCAACAAGGAAGATACCGTCAAAGCCTGATTCAACGACTTGAGTTACAATAGATTTATTAATAGCTAAGTTTTTACCAACAAGGTCAAGTCGAGTTTCGCCTGGTTTTTGAGGTGCACCTGCAGTGATAACAACGAGGTCTGCATCCGCACAGTCTGCATAAGTAGCTGCGTAGATTTTCTTAGGTGAAGTGAAGGCAAGGGCATGACTAAGGTCTTCAGCATCACCGACAGCTTTTTCAAATAATTGAGGAATTTCAATGATACCAAGTTCTTGAGCAATACCTTGGGTTACAAGAGCAAATGCGTAAGATGAACCTACAGCACCGTCACCGACAAGGATGACTTTTTTATGTTGTTTAGTAGCAGTCATTTCTAAACATCTCCTTATTTTTTTAGGGAAGATTTCCCATACACATTCATTCTACCACTTTTGACATATTTTGTCACGGTCAACTTGTGTATCTAGCGATGTAAACGTTTTTACAAACGGTTCAAAATACTGAAAAATTAAAGAAAATGTGGTATAATATAGGATAGTTTAATATGAAAGAAAGGCATTTTTTAATGCAAGACAGAAACTTAGTAAATGTTAATCTGACTAGTGAAATGAAGACTAGTTTCATCGATTACGCAATGAGTGTTATCGTGGCTCGGGCACTTCCAGATGTTCGTGATGGTCTAAAGCCAGTTCACCGTCGGATTCTCTATGGTATGAATGAGCTGGGTGTGACGCCTGAGAAGCCTCACAAGAAATCAGCTCGTATCACAGGGGATGTCATGGGTAAGTATCACCCGCATGGTGACTCCTCTATTTATGAAGCGATGGTGCGGATGGCTCAATGGTGGAGCTATCGCTATATGCTCGTAGATGGCCATGGAAACTTCGGTTCTATGGACGGAGACGGGGCCGCTGCTCAACGTTATACAGAAGCACGGATGAGCAAGATTGCTCTTGAGATGCTTCGTGATATTAATAAAAACACTGTTGATTATATTGACAACTATGATGCCAGCGAGAGAGAGCCTGTAGTTCTTCCTGCTCGCTTCCCTAACTTACTTGTAAATGGTGCGACAGGGATTGCGGTTGGGATGGCGACCAATATCCCACCACATAATCTTGGTGAGTCTATTGATGCAGTTAAGCTTGTTATGGACAATTCGGAAGCAACAACTCGCGACATCATGGAAGTCCTGCCTGGACCAGATTTTCCGACAGGTGCACTGGTTATGGGCAAGTCCGGTATTCATCGGGCTTATGAAACAGGGAAAGGTTCGATTGTTCTTCGTTCTCGCACTGAAATCGAAGAGATGAAAAATGGTCGTGAGCGAATTGTCGTAACCGAGTTTCCTTACATGGTTAATAAGACTAAAGTCCATGAGCATATTGTTCGTCTGGTGCAGGAAAAACGCATTGACGGTATCACAGCTGTTCGTGATGAGTCCAACCGTGAAGGGGTCCGTTTTGTCATTGAGGTTCGTCGTGATGCCTCTGCACATGTCATTCTAAATAACCTTTTCAAGCTGACTCAGATGCAGACCAATTTCAGCTTCAATATGCTGGCTATTCAAAATGGTGTGCCGAAGATTCTGTCTCTTCGTGAGATTTTGTTGGCTTACATTGAGCACCAAAAGGAAGTGGTGACTCGACGGACGGCCTTTGATAAAGAAAAGGCGGAAGCGCGAGCTCACATCTTGGCTGGTTTGCTGATTGCATTGGATCACATTGATGAAGTGATTCGCATTATCCGTAATAGCGAGACGGACGCAGAAGCCCAAGCTGAATTGATGGCTAAGTTTGAGCTGTCTGAGCGCCAGAGTCAGGCTATCCTTGATATGCGTCTGCGTCGTCTGACTGGTTTGGAACGAGATAAGATTCAGTCAGAGTACGACGAGCTGATTGCTTTGATTGCGGACTTGGCTGATATCTTGGCTAAGCCAGAGCGCGTTATCGCTATTATAAAGGAAGAGTTAGATGAGGTCAAACGTAAATTTGCGGATGTTCGCCGAACTGAGCTGATGGTGGGAGAAGTTCTTTCTCTTGAAGATGAAGATTTGATTGAGGAAGCGGATGTTTTGATTACCCTGTCTAATAAAGGCTATATCAAACGTCTCAATCAGGCTGAATTCACTGCTCAGAAACGCGGAGGTCGCGGTGTTCAAGGAACCGGTGTCAAAGATGACGACTTTGTCAAAGAATTGGTGTCAACGAGCACCCACGATAGACTGCTCTTCTTCACCAATAAGGGCCGGGTTTATCGTCTCAAAGGATATGAAATCCCTGAGTATGGACGGACAGCTAAGGGCTTGCCTGTGGTCAATCTCTTGAAACTGGATGAAGGTGAGACTATCCAGACCATTATCAATGTTGAGCAGGACCGCAGTGATGACTCTTATCTCTTCTTTACCACTCGCCACGGAATCGTAAAACGAACCAGTGTAACAGAGTTTGACAATATCCGTCAGAACGGTCTCAAGGCTCTGAACTTGAAGGATGAAGACGAATTAATCAATGTCTTTCTGACAGACGGTGAAGCGGACGTTATCATTGGTACCAAGTTTGGTTATTCCGTTCGTTTCAATGAAACAGCTGTTCGGAGTATGAGCCGTATAGCGACTGGTGTTCGCGGAGTCAATCTTCGAGACGGTGATCAGGTTGTTGGTGCCGGTGTGATTGCTGAAGGCGATGAAGTGCTTGTCATTACTGAAAAAGGGTATGGTAAGCGGACTCTTGCAAGCGAATATCCAACTAAGGGTCGTGGTGGTAAAGGTATTAAAACGGCCAATATCACAGATAAGAACGGACCTTTGGCGGGACTGATGACTGTTACTGGCGAGGAAGATTTGATGATTATCACTAATACAGGCGTCATCATTCGGACCAGTGTGGCTAATATTTCTCAGACCGGTCGCTCGACCATGGGAGTTAAGGTCATGCGTCTGGACCAAAATGCACAGATTGTCACCTTTACAAGCGTCGAACCAGATGATAAAGAAGATGTAGCAGAGGAAGAAAACGAATCGTAAAAGAGGACCTCTATATGGTACAAGGAAAAAGAAGTCGAAAAAGAAAACAAAAAAGCAAAAGAAATATTTTTATCAATATTGTTGCGACATTATTAATTATTGTGGCTCTTGGCTTAATCTTTAATGCGCAAATCCGAAACATGATTATGGTTTGGCATACCAACCAATATCAGGTCAGCAAGGTTTCCAAAGACTCTATTAATAAAAATAAAAATGCCGAGACTAGCTTTGATTTTAATAAGGTAGAGTCGCTTTCTACAGAAGCGGTCATCAATGCTCAGTGGAAAGCCCAGCAACTGCCCGTTATCGGAGGCATCTCTATTCCAGAAGTATCCATGAATTTGCCAATCTTCAAAGGACTGGATAATGCTGGATTGTATTATGGTGCTGGTACGATGAAAGAGACCCAGCAGATGGGGCAGGGAAATTATGCCTTGGCTAGCCACCATGTCTTTGGCATCACAGGGGCTAGTAACATGCTCTTTTCCCCACTGGACCGTGCTAAGGCTGGTATGAAGATTTATATCACCGATAAAGAGCAAGTCTATACTTATGTAATCACCAGTGTTGAAACAGTAACTCCGGATCGAACGGATCTGATTGAGGATACAGAAGGTGTTACAGAGATTACTTTGGTTACTTGTGAGGATGCTGCGGCAACCAACCGGACTATTGTCAAGGGAACTTTAGAAGGCTCTGTCGAGTATGATAAGGCGCCTAAGGAAGTTCTTGAATCTTTTAGTAAGTCCTATAACCAAATGCAGATTTAAAGGTAAAAAACATTTCACTCCAAATGTTAGGAAGAACTCTAATTTTTGGAGTGTTTTTTTATCTAAAATTTATTCTGGACGAAAGATTTTCAATCTTTATTTTTTGTATCTATTCTTGCTGATTTTAACTCTTTTTCCGAATAATAAGGTAAGGAGGTTTCTATGTATAGCATTTCATTTCAAGATGATATTAGCATAATGCCACGGGAGCGTTTAATGAGAGAAGGAGCTGAAAAACTCAGTAACCAGGAGCTCCTATCAATCTTTCTCAGGACAGGCAACAAAAAAGAAACTGTTTTTCAAGTTTCTCAAAGAATTTTATCATCTATTTCCAGTCTGAACGATCTCAAGTATTTAACTTTGCAGGAATTGCAAACAATTTCTGGAATCGGTCCGATTAAGGCTGTGGAGCTGCAGGCCATTATCGAATTAGGCCGTCGAATTAACCGAGCAGAGGTTCTGCAGAAAGAGCAGATTATGGGCAGTCAAAAATTAGCCCAGAAGATGCAGCAAGAGCTAGGAGACATAAGGCAGGAATGCTTGGTTGCTATTTATCTTAATAGTCAAAATCAAATTTTGCACCAGCAGACTATTTTCATGGGGACGGTCAGCAGAAGTATTGCTGAGCCGAGAGAAATTCTCCACTACGCTCTCAAGCACCTGGCTACATCTATTATACTGGTACACAATCATCCATCAGGCTCAGTCGTCCCTAGCAGAAACGATGATGAAGTGACCCAGCATATGAAAGAAGCATGTGAGATGATGGGCTTTGTTCTTTTGGATCATTTGATTGTGTCTAAGTCCAACTACTATAGCTACCGAGAGGAGACAGATATGATATAATTTGATTTACTTGAATATAAAAAACTTCTATTCGTGTTGAAAAGAAGTTTATCTAGGAGTAGGGGTTTTTAAAGAATATTGACAACATAATCAAACAGAGCTAAGTCTCCTTCTCTGGAGCCAAACAAGAACTCTGGATGCCATTGGACGCCAAGGAAAGGACTGCCGTCAGTAGAAGTGATGGCTTCAATAATCTTATCGCGAGGATCATAGGCGATGACTTCTAGGCCAGCCGCTAAATCCTTGATACTCTGATGGTGGAAGGAGTTGATTTCAGATGCTGGTCCATAGATTTCGTGCAGAATAGAACCGTTCTTGGTCACCATGCTTTGAGTCGTGTATTCAGCAGAGCTATCTTGCCAATGATCTTCAATATCTTGATGAAGCGTACCGCCTAAGGCGACATTATAAAGTTGGGTTCCGCGGCAGACGGTGAAAATTGGTTTATTTTGACGGCGGGCTTCCTTAATTAAAGCTAATTCAAAAATGTCCCGTTTGAGTAAATAATCATCGCTTTCAATGACTTTTTCTTCCCCATAGAACTGCGGACATACATTCTGACCGCCTGTGATGATTAATTTGTCAACAACGGAAACATACCGTTTTGCCATTTCTTCATCACCAATTGGCAAAATCATTGGAATTCCGCCAACTTCTTTAACTCCCTCAACGAATCCTGTCGCCGTATAGCTCATATGGATGAAGTGATCGTCTGGGATTTCTCTTTCATTTCCGGTTATTCCAATAATTGGTTTACTCATTGAGTGTTTAATACCTCTTTCAAATTAATGTTCATTTTTTCTCATGAAGTAGAGCAGAGTCTGCAGTTCGCTAGTCAGGTCAACATACTGAACGACCACGTCCTTAGGTAGGGATAGGTTGACTGGCGAGAAGCAGAGAATGCCTTTGATACCTGCTTGAACTAAGATAGATGCAACTTCTTGGGCTTTTACGCTAGGTACAGTTAGGATGGCAGTACGCACATTTCCTGACTGTATTTTTTCTTTGATTTGGGAAATTCCATAGATAGGAATCCCATCGCTGGTTGTGCTTCCAACTTCTGGATGGTCATCTGTGTCGAAAGCCATTACAACCTTCATTTTATTACGCTCATGAAAACGATAGTGCAGCAGAGCACGCCCCATGTTACCGACGCCAACAATCATGACATTGGTGATAGCATTGTCATTCAAGAGGTCAGCAAAAAAGTTCATTAATTTCTTGACATCATAGCCAAAGCCTCTGCGGCCAAGTTCACCGAAATAAGAAAAATCTCGTCTGACGGTAGCAGAGTCAATGCCAATAGCTTCAGCGATTTGCTTGGAGTTGGCTTTCTCAATCTTCTCAGCATTAAACCGTTTAAAAATACGATAGTAGAGCGACAGTCTCTTAGCAGTTGCTCGGGGAATTGTAGTATTTTTTTCAGTTTTCACAAAATCACAACCTTTCTAATTCTATTTTATAGGAAGTTTGTGAAAAAATCAACTAATTAAGAATGTTTAATTCACTAAAAAAAAGAGTTAACGTTTAAGTTATGTTGCAGTTGCGAAGAGATTAGTCCTGATAGGGAGTTAAGTCTAACTGGTACATCTGGCGGTACAAGTCTCCAATTAGCCCTGCAAAAGGCAGCTGGTGTCCCTTATACGTAACAGAAAGCACCTTGAGCGAGTCAGGAACCGTAACGCAGCCAGAGAAGGCTAGAAGAAATTCATCGAAATCTTCATAGGTAAGTGTTCGTTTTACCTTATATGAGTCCAAATAGGTCAGTTCAACCATTGGTTAATCCTTTCTTTGGGTTCGATTAGTCATTTGATATTTTCAAGCGTTCCAAGCAGAAGTCAAGCTCGTTTAAATTTTGAAGATTCAAAACCAAAAAAGCAAAATTGCGAGAATCTTGCTTATTGTGGTGTCTTTTCAAAAATATTTCTTTCAACCAAGCTATCCATCAAGAAATAAAATTTTTGCTGGATAATGTGATGGTCTTCTGATTTGAAAATATTGACCAAGCGCAGGCCTGATTTGTCAGTGATGTTGATTTTGAAACCATTCAACTCTTTATTGACGATGATTTTCAGCAGAAAACCATTTCCGCTGTTGGGAACAGATTCCAGCAGACGTGAGAGTTCATAGTTACCAACCTTGCTTTCAGCGAATGTATTGTCGCGCAGGGTAAATTTCTTGACATTTGGGTGAAGTGAATAGGTATATTCACAGTTTGCTAAGCTAACAGATGTTTGAAAGGCCATCTTATCCTCCTAAAATTTCTTTTAATTTCTTTGTAAATGATTGAATATCTTGCAGAGTCGTCTGGTCCGAAGTACTGATCCGAATGGACTCATACAAGCGGTTGGAATCCTTGCCGTACATAGCCTGCAAAACATGACTGGGTTGTATAGCTCCGGCTGTGCAAGCTGAGCCTGTTGAAATGGAAAAGCCATTTAAATCCATTTGAAGCAGAAGCAGGTCATTTTTTTGATTGGGAAATCCCAAATTGATGACGTAAGGCAAGCTGGGCTGACTTTCATTTAAGTAAAAGTCAATGTCTGATAAGTCAGCAAGTAAGCTGTTTTTTAAGTCTTGCGCATGCGCTAGATTTTCCTCAAGATGTTCCGTGCTATCTGACAGAGCCGCCGCCATACCTGTGATAGAGATTAGATTTTCAGTTCCGGCCCGGTGTTTTTCTTCCTGGTCGCCACCGTGCATGAAATTGTCCAAATCCATCTTCTTGGCATAAAGGAAGCCAACGCCTTTGGGACCATGAAACTTATGCGCTGAAGCAGATAGAAAGTCAATCCCTAGCTCGTCAGGGTATATGGGAAGTTTACCAATTGCTTGGACAGCATCAACGTGAAAAGCAGCAGGATGTTCTTGCAGTAGTTCACCAATTTCCTTAATGGGAAGGATAGCACCAGTTTCGTTATTGACTGACATGACAGATACAAGAATAGTGTCAGGCCTAAGAGCCTTCTTAATATCCTCCGCTCGAATCTGACCATCCACCGGCTGAACAAAAGTAGCTTCGAAGCCGAATTTATCTACTAAGTACTCTACCACTTCTAAGACAGCATGGTGCTCAATAGCAGTGGTGACAATATGCTTTCCTCGGTTCTGGTGACGAAGGGCATAGCCTTTGATAGCAGTATTATTGCTTTCAGTGCCGCCTGAAGTAAAAAGAATCTTATTGCTTTGAGTATGCAAGGCTTGAGCAACATCTTCACGCGCCTGTCTGAGCAGTTTACTAGCTTCTCGACCATGGCTATGCGTACTGGAAGGATTTCCGAAGACGGTCATAGTTTTGGTCATTGCTTGGATTGCAGCGAGCGACAAAGCAGTTGTAGCGGCGTTATCTAAATAAATCACTCTGGTTACCTTATTTCTTTTGATAGGCAAAGAGCGGGCTGACTGGTCTTCTTTCTTGGATGCGGACAATGGCATCACCAATCAGTTCACTTGCTGTAATGTAGTGGAGGTTCTTAGGTGTTTTTTCTTTGGTATCAACAGAGTCTGTCACAAGTATTTCCCTGATAGGAGAATTATCCAGCAATTCCGCAGCTTTATCCGCAAAGAGACCATGACTGCATACAGCATAGATTTCGACTGCGCCTTCACGACAGACAATTTTAGCTGCTTCAGAGAAAGTCCGACCGGTATTTAAAATGTCGTCAATCAGAATAGCTTTCTTGCCTTCGACATCTCCGATAATATAGCCCTCGGAGCGACCTGCCTCGTCTTCGCCATAATCAATGATAGCGATAGGGGCATCCAGATATTCAGCCAGATTGCGGGCGCGTTTTACACCAGAGTTTTTAGGGCTGACGACAACGACATCATCGCCAGTAAGCCCCATGTTGCAGTAGTGTTTGGCAAAGAGTGGGATAGTGAAGAGGTTATCAACTGGGATATCAAAGAATCCTTGGACCTGCACGGCATGAAGATCCAGAGAAATCACACGATCTACTCCAGCTCCGACAAGCATGTTGGCAACCAGTTTAGCTGTGATTGGCTCGCGAGGGGCAGCAGTCCGATCCTGACGGGCATAACCAAAATAAGGCATCACAACATTAATCGTGTTGGCACTTGCACGCTTGCAGGCATCCACCATAATCAAGAGTTCCATCAAGTGATTATTGACAGGGAAGCTAGTAGACTGAATGATGTATATATCATAGCCACGGACACTTTCTTCAATGTTAATCTGAATCTCGCCGTCCGAGAATTGGCGGGAGGAAAGTTTTCCCAAAGGAACCCCAGCAGCCTCAGCGATTTTTTCAGCTATGGAATGATTGGAGTTGAGGGAAAAAAGCTTCATATTTTTTTTATCTGACATGAGTTGGACCGTCCTCTTTTTGTGTCATTTCTATAATCTAATGCTCCATGAAATTTAGATTTCAATAGTCTTTAGATTGCTACCTTTTATTTTACCAAAAAAATTAGATTATTTCAGCTATTTTGTGGTCGTTGATTTACAAGTTTTCAGAAAATCTTGCTATCTTGCTCTTACCAGGTTTGTAGTCGATCTTGTGCTGTTTTAGGAAGTTGAGGAAATTTTCTTTTCCTTTTTCGAAATCTTCAACTTCGACTTCGAGTTCGAAGTCTTTTTTGTCCAAGTAGTGACTCTCATCCAGAGCAAGGAGGCCAATTTCGTCTTCTTTTTCATAGCGGATAGTCTCTAGAGAGCCAAGAATCTTCAAGTCTTGGATAGGAATTTCTTTTTGAAGCAGTGATTCTAAAATCTCTCCCGTAGGAAATTCATTGTTCTGCAAAATATTTTCAGTTTCTTCTGGTGTCAGGTTCTGATTAAGTTCCAAGGCTCCGACTTCTTGAGGAATCTTGAGCGTCAGCTCAGCTTCGCGATGGTTAAAAGTTCGTACTCGAAAAGCCATATGTGCGTGTCGAATACTTTGCTGATCTGAATCGATGTAGTGGTTGGTTTGGCTAATAGGCGAAATATCAGCAAAAAACTGGAGCAGACGGTCGTGCTCTTCTTTGGTCAGCATGGTTTTGAATTCAATTTCTAAGTGATTCATTTTCATATCCTTTTCTTTTTTTTGAAAGCGATTTATGTTATAATAACAGTTGTGTTTATTTTATACAAAAAATAATGATATGACAAGGTAAGTGTATGACAATAGAATGGGAAGAGTTTTTAGACCCCTATATTCAAGCGGTTGGAGAGCTGAAAATTAAGCTTCGTGGGGTGCGAAAGCAATACCGCAAGCAGCAGCGTCATTCCCCGATTGAGTTTGTGACCGGGCGTGTCAAGCCGATTGAGAGCATTAAAGAAAAGATGGTTCTTCGAGGTATTCGAGAGGAAAATATCGAGCAGGAGATGCAGGATATCGCTGGCTTACGGGTCATGGTACAGTTTGTTGATGATGTGGATGAAGTTTTAGAAGTCCTGCGAAACCGGACCGATATGCGGATTATTCAGGAGCGGGATTATATAAAAAACAAAAAAGCCAGTGGCTATCGGAGCTACCATGTGATTATAGAGTATCCAGTTGATACGATTAATGGTCATAGGCTTATTCTGGCTGAGATTCAGATTCGCACCCTTTCGATGAATTTTTGGGCTACGATTGAGCATTCTTTGAATTACAAGTATAAAGGAGAATTTCCCGAGGAGATCAAATGTCGCTTGGAAACGACAGCTAATCTTGCCTATCAGCTGGATGAGGAGATGGGAGAAATCCGTGATGCTATCCAGGAGGCGCAGGCTCTCTTTGATCCTCTTCACCGCAAGTTAAATGACGGTGTGGGAAATAGTGATGATACAGATGAAGAATACAGATAAAAAAATAGCGATTATCCGCAATCGGAAAAGACAGAGTGAACAAGTCTATCAGGATTTGAAGCAGAAGCTTAAACAAAATGGCTTTATTTTAACTCCTAAGAATCCCGACATCGTGATTTCGGTGGGTGGTGACGGCATGCTGCTATCAGCTTTTCATATGTATGAAGAACAGCTGGATCGGGTCCGCTTTGTCGGTGTGCATACAGGGCATCTCGGCTTTTATACAGACTACCGTGATTTTGAATTGGATAAGCTTGTCGAAAACCTTAAATTGGATACGGGTGCTCAGGTTTCTTATCCAATTTTAAATGTGAAAATCACTTTTGAAAATGGTGATACACGCACCATTCGTGCTTTGAACGAAGCAACAATCAAGCGTTCGGATCGGACTATGGTAGCTGATGTCATTATCAATCGGGTTCATTTCGAGCGTTTCCGAGGGGATGGAATTTCCGTTTCTACTCCGACAGGCAGTACAGCCTATAACAAATCTCTAGGTGGAGCGGTATTGCATCCAACAATCGAAGCCTTGCAGGTGACAGAAATTGCCAGTCTCAACAATCGGGTTTATCGGACTTTAGGATCTTCGGTCATTGTTCCCAAAAAAGATAAGATTGAATTAGTGCCGACCCGCAGTGACTATCACACTATTGCGGTTGACAATCAAACTTTCTCTTTCAAAAATATTGTCCGTATTGAGTATCAGATTGACAATCATAAGATACATTTTGTGGCTTCACCAAGCCATACCAGCTTTTGGAATCGTGTCAGAGACTCCTTTATTGGAGAGTGCCGGGAATGAGGTTTGAGTTTATTGCTGATGAGCATGTCAAGGTAAAGACCTTTTTAAAACGGCACGAAATTTCCAAAGGCCTCTTGGCAAAGATAAAATTTTCCGGCGGAAACATTCTTGTCAACCATCAGCCTCAGAACGCTATTTATCTCTTGGATATTGGCGATAAAGTGACGATTGACATTCCTTCTGAAAAAGGATTTGAGAGTCTGAAAGCTGTTGATAAGGACTTGTCTGTCGTCTACGAGGATGAGCATTTCTTGGTTTTGGATAAACCGGCAGGGGTGGCTAGTATTCCCAGTGTTAATCATTCCAATACTATGGCTAATTTCGTCAAGGCTTACTATATTCGTCAGGGCTATGAAAACCAGCAGGTGCATATCGTGACGCGTCTGGATAAGGATACAAGTGGGCTCATGCTCTTTGCCAAGCATGGCTATGCTCATGCCAGATTGGACAAACAGTTGCAGAAGAAGCTGATAGAAAAGCGCTATTACGCTCTAGTTCGGGGGACTGGTGACTTAGAAGAGCAAGGTGAGATTATTGCTCCGATTGGACGCAACCCTGAGAGTATCATTACGAGGCGCGTGACAGAGGATGGCAAGTATGCCCATACCAGTTACAAGGTCATAGAGCGATTTGGAGATGTCTATCTGGTGGATATTCATCTGCATACTGGGCGGACTCATCAAATCCGCGTTCATTTTTCACATATTGGCTTTCCGCTTTTGGGTGACGACCTTTATGGAGGGAGTTTGGAACACGGAATAGAGCGCCAAGCTTTACATTGTCATTCTTTGAAATTTTATAACCCTTTTAGCGGACAGGAAGTTGAGCGTGCCAGTCCTTTGCCAGAAGATTTTAAACAAGTTATTGAGAAATTAAAAGATTAAGAGATAAAGGAGTTTTAAGAAACATGAAAATTTTTGATTCAATTCGTGAAGCTTTGAAAGATAAGGAAGTAAAAATTGTCTTGCCGGAGGGTGAAGAGCCACGGATTTTGCAAGCAACTAAACGTTTGGTGAAAGAAACTGATATTACACCAGTTCTTTTGGGTAATCCTGATAAAATCCGTATTTATCTAGAAATTGAGGGAGTAAAAGAAGGATATCAGGTTATTGATCCTTCAAACTGTTCTTGCTTTGAGGAACTGGTAGAAGCATTCGTTGAGCGTCGAAAAGGGAAAATCACTGCAGATGAAGCACGTCAGTTGCTCAAGGAAGATGTCAACTACTTTGGGGTCATGTTGGTTTATCTTGGCAAGGTTCAAGGGATGGTTTCAGGAGCAATCCACTCTACAGCAGCGACTGTTCGGCCAGCTCTTCAAATCATCAAGACCCTGCCTTGGGTCTCTCGTACTTCAGGTGCCTTCCTCATGGTGCGTGATGACGAACGCTATATTTTCAGTGACTGTGCCATCAATATCGATCCAGATGCCAATATCTTGGCGGAGATTGCTGTTAACTCAGCTTTGACAGCACAAATTTTCGGTATCGATCCAAAAGTTGCTATGCTCAGCTATTCGACCAAGGGTTCTGGTTTTGGAGAGAAAGTTGATAAGGTAGTAGAGGCAACTAAGCTAGCTCAGGAAATGCGTCCAGACTTGGCTATTGATGGTGAATTGCAGTTTGATGCAGCTTTCGTTCCTGCAACAGCGGAGCTGAAAGCACCTGGCAGCCCTGTGGCTGGTCAAGCGACTGTCTTTGTCTTTCCAAGTATCGAGGCAGGGAATATCAGCTACAAAATGGCAGAGCGTTTGGGTGGCTTTTCAGCGGTAGGTCCTATCTTGCAAGGACTAAACCACCCAGTTAATGACCTTTCTCGAGGCTGTAATGCGGATGACGTATACAAGCTGACTTTGATTACAGCCAGTCAGGCTGTTGGTCATTATTAAACGATAGGAAGCGATTGGAGGGCATAAGCTCTTCAATTTTTCTTGCCTTATGCTATACTAGATTTATGTTAGATTTGAAAGAATACGGAATTGAGATGTGGGAGGCAGATAAAATTGCCTCTTTTCGCGAGAAATTATTAACCTGGTATGATGAAAACAAACGCGACCTTCCTTGGCGCAGAACAAATAATCCTTATCATATTTGGGTTTCTGAGATTATGCTGCAGCAGACCAGAGTTGATACGGTGATTCCTTACTATGAACGTTTCCTTGACTGGTTTCCGACTGTAGCTGATTTAGCTCAGGCGCCAGAGGATAGACTGCTCAAGGCTTGGGAAGGTTTGGGCTATTACTCGCGGGTGCGAAATATGCAAAAAGCGGCTCAGCAGATAATGACGGATTTCGATGGAGAATTTCCTAATAGCTATGAAGGAATTGCTAGCCTCAAAGGGATTGGACCTTATACGGCTGGTGCTATTGCTAGTATTGCCTTTGGACTAGCTGAGCCTGCGGTGGATGGCAATGTTATGCGGGTGCTGAGTCGATTGTTTGAAGTGGATCTAGATATTGGTCAACCCAGCAATCGTAAGGTTTTTCAGGCTATGATGGAGGTTCTGATTGATCCAGGCAGACCCGGAGATTTCAATCAGGCACTGATGGATTTGGGGTCAGATATCGAAGCTCCTGTTAATCCTCATCCAGAAGACAGCCCTGTAAAAGAGTTCAGCGCAGCTTATTTGCACGGAACTATGGATAAATATCCAATCAAAGCACCTAAAAAGAAGCCAGTTCCAGTCTATCTGCAAGGCCTGATTATCGAAAACGAACAGGGACAGTTCTTGCTTGAAAAGAATGAGGCCGCAGGCTTATTATCAGGTTTTTGGCATTTTCCCTTGATTGAAATTGAGGAATTTCAAATTGAAAATCAGATGTCCTTGTTTGAGGTGGCTGAAAATCAGCCCAGTCTGGACTTGTCTCCTCAAGAAAGCTTTGAGCAGGATTATGATTTGATTGTTGATTGGCAGCAGCAGTCCTTTTCAAAAGTACAGCATATCTTCAGCCATCGTAAGTGGCATATTCAGCTAGCTTATGGACGAGTCAAAGATAGCCAACACGCAGCTGATGGAGAGGTCTTGTGGCTTCACCCAGAAGATTTTAGCAATTACCCCTTTGCCAAACCCCAGCAAAAGATGTGGGAGGCTTTTCAGGAAGCTAGAAATGAATAAAAAATCTGAGACTAATTTGGTCTCAGATTTTTTTGAATCAATTTTACAAGTTTGCAAAAGCTTTAATTTCATCTGCAGTCATAGAAGAATCACAACGAACAGATACTTGGCCGTCTTGAACATGAACAAAACCAGGAACTGTCGGAATGCTGTATTCAGAGCGGAAGGCTTGCAGTTTCTCTAATTCGCTGGCTTCTTCGCTATTGATAAAGAAAATATGTGCCTTGGTATCAGCGACAACGCCAGCAAGAGTAGCAGCGAATTTTCGACAGTAAGGGCAAGTTTTGCGACCAACGAAGAAAGTTGCAGTCTCTTTGTCAGCAATTGCTTGACGAGCGCGGTCAACAGTTGCGACTTCCAAGTCTTTAATATTTTGAGCAAATTGTTCCATAAATCATCCTCATTTCTTTTGATAAAACTAGTATGCCATAAAAAGCAGAAAAATGCTTGATTTGGAAACGAAAAACCAGAGAATGTGAAATTCATCCTCTGGTTGATAGTGTTTTTTTACTTGATAAAGGCATTAATCTCTGCTTCAATAGCAGTAATTTTTGCTTGAGCGTCTTCATTACTGTCACCAACAACGGCAATGTAGAACTTGATTTTTGGTTCTGTTCCGGATGGACGAACAGCAATCCATGAACCGTCAGCCAAGGTGTATTTCAGCACGTCGCTTGGAGGAGTCGTCAGAGCTGTAACAGTACCGTCTGCGGCGGTAGAAGTCTGAGCCTTAAAGTCTTCAGTAACAGAAATAGCAGTAGCGTTGAATTCTTTCGGAGCATTGTCACGGAACTTAGCCATGATAGCCTTGATTTGCTCAGCTCCATCAACACCAGACAAGGTCACAGAGATAGTCTTTTCGGCAAAGTAACCATACTCTTTGTAGATTTCTTCAATACCGTCAGCCAAGGTCAAGCCACGTGAGCGGTAGTAGGCAGCAAGCTCAGCCACAACCAAAACAGCTTGGATAGCATCTTTATCACGTACAAATGGCTTAATCAGATAGCCGAAGCTTTCTTCAAATCCCATCATGTAGGTGTGGTTGTGTTTTTCTTCGAATTCTTGAATCTTTTCAGCGATAAATTTGAAACCAGTCAAGACATTGAACATGGTTGCGCCATAGCTTTCAGCAATCTTAGTCACCAAGTCAGTAGAAACGATAGACTTGCAGAGAGCTGCGTTAGCTGGCAGAGTTCCAGCACTCTTATGAGCTTCCAGGATGTACTTAGCCATGATAGCCCCGATTTGGTTACCTGAAAGGTTGAGGTAGCTTCCGTCTTTTTGCAGAACTTCTACACCGACACGGTCAGCATCTGGGTCAGTTGCGACCAAGACATCTGCACCAACCTTACGACCTAATTCCTCAGCTAAGGCAAAGGCTGCTTGGCTTTCAGGGTTTGGAGACTTAACAGTAGAGAAGTCTGGATCAGCTACAGCTTGAGCTTCAACAACTTCTACAGAATCAAATCCTGCTTGAGCCAAAGCGCGACGAGCCAACATTTCACCAGTACCGTGCAGTGGAGTATAGACAATCTTCATGTCCTTGCCGTATTCATCAATCAGTTTTTGGTTGATATTGACATCTTTAACTTCCTTGAGGTATTCAGCATCAATAGCATCGCCAATCACTTCAATCAAACCAGAAGCTTTTTCAGCTTCAATGTCAGCTACCTCAATAGCAAAAGGATTTTCAATCGCACGGATGTAGTCAGTCAATGCATCCGCATCATGCGGAGGCATTTGTCCACCATCTTCACCATATACCTTGTAGCCGTTAAATGGAGCAGGGTTGTGGCTGGCTGTAATCATGATACCAGCAAAAGTTCCTAAATGACGTACCGCAAATGAAAGTTCTGGAGTTGGGCGCAGACTTTCAAAGACATAGGACTTGATGTCGTGCTTAGCTAAAACAGCAGCAGATTCAAAGGCAAATTCTGGTGAAAAATGACGGGAGTCGTAAGCAATCGCAACACCGCGTTTTTTGAACTCATCACCTTTTTCTTCAATCAAGCGAGCCAAACCTTCGGTTGCCTGACGGACAACATAAATATTAATACGGTTGGTACCAGCGCCAATCAAACCACGCATACCAGCAGTACCAAACTCAAGATTGGTGTAAAAGGCATCTTCCTTAGTTTTTTCGTCCATACTATTCAAGTCTTCACGAAGATAGTCAGGAAGTTCAGCGTAATCAAGCCATTTTTTGAAGTTATCTTGATAAGTCATAGGTGGAGTCTCCTTTATTTTTGAAATGAAGAGATGGAAATTTTAGTAAAAAATCCTACTCTTAAATTTTCTTAATCGCTTTCATTGTAGCATATTTTCATTAATTTTGAAAGAGGTTACCTAGAAAACGATGAAATACTTTTCAAGGCATTCTTTCAGGGATTTCAGAATGGTATTGCAGAATTGCTAGCCTAAAAAAGACCAAAGCATTGCTTGGTCCAGAAAACTAAATCATCATCATTTTTGCGCTTTTTCAAGTGCAGGGATGATAGTTGCTGTCAAAACCGCAGAAATGATTAACTCGGCAATGGAATTTGCTGATAGAATCACAGCTAGAAGTGCTTTGATATCTCCTTGATATACATTTGCAAAGAGAAAGAAAATACCTCCCAAGACAAAAATGGTATTGGTGACAGAACCTACGGAACCTGCTACAATCAAGCCAGCCTTATTTTTCATAGCTTTATATACGAAATAAGGAGTAATACCGATGAGAATGCGAGGCACCATGGCAACAAGAAGCGAAGAAAGGCTTCCGTTTGGCACAAAAGGGCTAAAGAGATAACTGGTTGGTAGCAACACCAAGGTATTTGTGACAACGCTGATACATCCCATAAGGCCACCTAGAACAGCTCCGACTTTAGGGCCATAGAGGATACTGGCGATAATCACTGGAATGTGAATAATCGTAGGTTTAATCGGTACTGGAAGTAAGTTGAAAATGACTGAGCTGAGCAGGTGCAGTACCAACATAATGGCAAAGAAAATAGCAATTTGAGCAATTTTAGATTGTTTTTTCATAAATAAGTTCCTTTACTGTATCAATAATTGTATCAATTTCAGCTAGAGCACCTGTCCCCTGATCGCCACAGGCTAGAACAGCTTCGCGCGGTTGGATAATCTTCCATCCAAAAAGCTGCAGACGCTCCAAATTGTGCTGAGTTAGTGGATTTTCAAACATCTTAGTGTTCATAGCTGGAGCCAAAACTTTCTTCGTATGAGGCGGCAGAGCCAGGGCAGTAGCAGTCACCATATTGTCAGCTAAACCATTGGCTAGTTTAGCGATGGTATTAGCTGTTGCAGGCGCAAGCAGAAAGAGGTCAGACTCTTTAGCGATGTCAATGTGATTGACCTTGCTAGGGTCAGGTTCTTGCATAATATCAATTGCAACTGGTCTTTGTGACAAGACCTGCAGGGTCAGCGGTGTGATAAATTCTGTTGCAGCATCTGTCATGAGGACAGCAACTTCAAAGTTTTCTTTCTTTAGACGGCTGGTGATGTCAGCAGCTTTGTAAGCTGATATGCTGCCACTGACGGCTAAGGTAATCTGTGTCATCATTTACCTCCTTATGGACTATGGATATGCAGGTAGAGGAGCTGAGCAATTTCTTCTTTGGATTGAGCTCGAGTTACAGTATCATTTCTGACAAGATAGGCTTTGTGCATATGGTTAGAAATATCTGTCAAATCATTGACGACAATGATTTCTGCCTGATTTTTTATGAGGCTGGTCCTTGCTGTTTCAAGCAACTCTTCCTTAGAAACGTCAACTAGAAGTTTGAAGCCAATCAAGCGAATCTCTGGATTCCATTTTTTTACCAGGTTGATGATTTTCGGTGTCTTTTTGAGAAAAAGAACTTGAACATCATCCTGAGAAGAAATCTTGCTTTCTGAGTTAGTCTTATTCAGAAATTCAGCCATATCAGAGCTAGCAGCTACAGCTTCCAAACCAGTCATATAGACGGGGGTGTAGTCTGAGACAGCCATTGCATGAATCAGTACATCATGTGTGTGAACGAGCGGCTCCAGGGTTTCAAGCAGTTCTGCAACATTTTCAATTAAGATAATAGTAAGATTGGGATGAGCTTTAGGACGGACAGCTTTGGGAGTCGTCACCAGAGTCACCTGATCGCCCTTGTCTAGGAAAGTTTCAGCTATGATTTTGCCAAGCCGTCCCGTCGAATGATTGGTAATAGAGCGGACACGGTCGATTTTCTCGCTGGTCCCGCCAGAAGTAATCAATATGTTCATAGCCTTATTTTACAAGAAAAAAGAAATTTAGTAAAATAATTCTAATTACAGAGTGTCACAGCGGAGAAGTGACTCTAAAATCTTATAGTTTAGAGGACAAAAATTTCCAAGTTCTTCGTTTTTCCCGAACATTAAAATATTTTTAGAGCTTAATCATGTTGATTTTGCTCTTTTTTGTTATAATCTTTATATTAATTGATAGAGGAGTTCTTGATGAAAACAGATATTGTAATTGCTCAAAGTGTTGAATTGCAGTCTATTGTGGATGTGGTGAAAAAAGTCGGCATCGACTATGACGACTTAGAACTATATGGTAAGTACAAGGCTAAGCTAAGCTTTGATAAAATTCGTGAGGTTGAAAAAAATCCTGTTGGGAAACTGATTTTGGTAACGGCTATCAATCCGACGCCTGCTGGAGAAGGCAAGTCTACCATTACCATTGGACTGGCTGACGCACTCAATAAAATTGGCAAGAAAACTATGATTGCTATCCGGGAACCATCTCTGGGGCCTGTGATGGGCATCAAGGGAGGAGCAGCTGGCGGAGGTTACGCGCAGGTCTTACCTATGGAAGATATTAACTTGCATTTTACTGGCGATATGCACGCCATTACGACTGCTAATAATGCCCTGTCAGCTCTTATCGATAATCATCTTCATCAGGGAAATGCACTGGGAATCGATCAGCGTCGTATTATCTGGAAGCGGGTGGTTGACCTAAATGACCGAGCTCTTCGCCATGTGACCGTTGGCTTAGGAAGTCCTGTCAATGGTATTCCGCGGGAAGATGGTTTTGACATTACGGTTGCTTCTGAAATTATGGCGATTCTTTGCCTAGCTACGGATATTGAAGATTTGAAAAGGCGCTTGGCTAACATTGTCATCGGTTATCGTTATGACCGCTCACCAGTCTATGTTCGTGACCTTGAGGTCGAAGGTGCCTTGGCTTTGGTCTTGAAAGATGCGATTAAGCCAAATCTGGTTCAGACTATTTACGGGACACCAGCCTTTGTTCATGGCGGGCCTTTTGCCAATATCGCCCATGGCTGTAACTCTGTTTTGGCGACTAGCACAGCGCTACGCTTGGCTGATTATACGGTGACAGAAGCAGGATTTGGTGCGGACCTTGGTGCTGAGAAATTCTTGGATATTAAAACTCCAAACTTACCGACTTCTCCAGATGCAGTCGTAATTGTTGCAACCTTGCGCGCCCTCAAGATGAATGGTGGAGTAGCTAAGGATGCACTTACAGAAGAAAATGTTGAGGCAGTCAGAGCTGGCTTTGCTAATCTCAAGCGGCACGTTGAAAATATCCGTAAGTTCGGTATTCCAGTAGTAGTGGCCATCAATGAATTTGTCTCTGACACGGAGGCTGAAATTGCTACGCTTAAGGAACTTTGTGCAGAAATCGGAGTACCGGTTGAGCTTGCTAGTGTATGGGCTGATGGCGCTCAAGGTGGTGTAGCTCTAGCTGAAACTGTTGTCAAAACTATTGACGAAAAACCAGCGCATTACACTCGCCTCTATGACAATGATTCATCTATTGAAGAAAAAATAGAGAAAATTGTCAGAGAAATCTATCGTGGTTCAAAGGTGAACTTTGAGAAAAAAGCGCAGACTCAGATTCGGGAAATTGTCAAAAACGGCTGGGACAAGCTGCCAATCTGTATGGCCAAAACACAGTATAGCTTCTCTGACAATCCTGCAGCTCTTGGTGCGCCAGAAAACTTCGAAATTACCATTCGTGAACTAGTACCAAAACTTGGAGCAGGCTTTATCGTGGCTTTGACAGGAGATGTCATGACCATGCCAGGATTGCCAAAACGACCTGCAGCACTCAATATGGATGTAGCGGCAGACGGCACAGCGATTGGTCTATTTTGATCTTGGTCTAAAAGGCTCTTTACGAGTCTTTTTTTGGTATAATAGTGAAAATAATGAGAATAGAATATGGAGTCAAAATGAACATTAGATTAGCAACACCATCAGACACTGCGACCTTGCTTGATATTTACGCGCCTTATGTAGAGAATACAGCCATCACTTTTGAATATGAAATACCGACCATTGAGGATTTTGCAAATAGGATTGAGAAAACATTGGAAAAATATCCTTATCTGGTAGCGGAGGAAGATGGTTTAATTTTAGGTTATGCCTATGCTTCGACTTATTATGCGCGTGCAGCCTATGATTGGGCGGTGGAATTGTCCGTCTATGTCAGTCAAGATGCTAGAGGAAAAGGAGTCGGCAGTAAGCTTTATGATGAACTTGAAGACCTGTTAGATCAGATGGGATATATGCATTTTCTAGCCTGTATTTCTTTGCCAAACGAAGCTAGTCTGGCTTTGCATCGAAAAAGTGGCTACCAGCAGGTGGCACATTTCCCTAAAATTGGCTATAAATTCGAGCGTTGGCATGACATTGTTTGGCTGCAAAAGTCCTTAGACAAGCAAGCTGGCCCCATCAAACTTTTAAAAGAAATGGAGTGGAAATGATGAAAAAGAAACATTTATTAATAACTCTTCTAAGTATTGGTCTTTTGACCTTGACCGGCTGTCAGTCCGTTGAAAATTGGTTCAAAAATGCCAAAGAGGAATGGTTGGGGTTGGAGATGACGGTTCGCACCTATGATGAAAATTCCCAGCTTATTGACCAAATGTCGGGTAAGTCCCTATCAATCTCTCGTAACGAGGAGTTTGATTCAGTTGATGCGGAAGGAAATTCAAAGGAAGATTCATCTGTGCTCAAAATTACTTTGGGTAAGTATGAGATTGACCATGTGGGCTCTTCCTTAATAGCAGAAGAAAAAGGCTTGAAAGATGTCTTTGCTCAATATCAAAAGACTGCAGATGTTGAGGAGAATAGCCATTCAGTTCCCGTTTTAAATCGCATGATTTCAGCCTTTAAAAACGACTTTACCGGAAAGAAAAAGGTCATTTTGATTCGCTCTCAAAACGGCACTCCGTTGGCTGCCTATGCTGGCGACCGTGTCTCTCTTGATAAGTCAGATGCTCCTAAAACTTCTGAATTGCTGATTGATGGCAAGCGTCTTGTGATTTATCGCTGTGACTACACTATTTATGACCGTGAATTGCTGGAGTAAGCTATGAATGTAGAGGAATTGGTAAAAGAGTTAAAGACTGTAGCTAACCCTGATAATGCAGTGGCTATGAAAGCCTATATGAAAAATAAATTTGAGTTTCTAGGAGTCAAGACTCCGGCTAGACGGAAACTCGCAAAGGCTTTTTTCAAACAGCAGACTGACTCTGTTATTGACTGGGATTTTATAAATGAATCTTGGAGTAATCCCTATCGAGAATTACAGTATGCTGTGCTAGATTATCTGGAAAGTCGCAAGAAACTATTGATTCCATCTGACTTGTCTCATTTGAAAAAGCTGGCTCAAACAAAATCTTGGTGGGATACCATTGACTTTTTGGACCGCTTGGTTGGATCCATCATTGCCCGATTTCCAGAAACCAAAGAGATTATTTTAGCTTGGAGTCGTGATGAGGATATCTGGCTGCGGCGCTTGGCAATTGATCATCAGCTATTGCGGAAAGAGGAAACAGACACGGAGCTCTTGGAGAAGATTTTAGTGAATAATCTAGGCCAAACAGAATTCTTTATTAACAAGGCCATTGGCTGGGCGCTGAGAGATTATTCAAAAACCAATCCAGACTGGGTCAGAGAATTTATCGAGCGGCATCAGATAGAAATGGCTGGACTTAGTATTCGAGAGGGAAGTAAGTATTTATGAAACATATTTATTTAAAATATCTGGAAGAGAAGGATTACTCGGTTTGGCTGGAAGGATTTTCCAATAGACTGCCTTCTCAATCACCATTTGATGCTGGGCTTTTAGATATGACAATTTGTACAGAAAGTTGGTTTGCGGATTTGGTGGCTAAGCACCGCGATTTCCGAGAGAAAGACCAACAGTATATTTGGGGAATTTATGATGCAAAAAGAGGAAAACATGTAGGTATGGTTAATTTATTTGTGCTAGCTAGAGATGATTTTCAATGGGCAGAAATAGGTTATACGATACATAATCAATTTTGGCGTCAGGGCTACGCCAGAGCTATGTTAGAAGAACTCAAGAAAGTCAGTCGCGAACTAGGATTTCATCGTTTAGAAGCACATGTTGATCTACAGAATATCCCTTCGCAGAATTTGCTGGAGCAAGCTGATTTCTATCGTGAAGGAGTACGGAAACAATTCCAAAAAGAAGGGCAGGAGTGGAAGGATAGACAAGTTTTTGTTTATATTTTAGATTAAATACCTTGACAAAACGGAAAAAGATAAGGTAAACTATATTTCGTGCGATGAGTCGATATGCAGATTTTCTGCAAATTGAAGCATGGGAGGTCATAACGCAGGAGCGGGCCTTGATCAGTTGTGTGAACCTGCTGATCACACGAAAGTGCCCTTATCCCCAGTCTTCGGATTGGGGATTTTTCTATGTCTCTTAGAGAGGCAAGACAGTTAGTTATAGACGAGCTTAGAGACATTGATACTGAGACGATCTACGTCGTGAGTGCTATTGCTCTTGATGAAACAACTTCGCAGAAGGCAGTTGAGTTATAGAGCAGTGTGTAAATGCAGTTTATCTAAAATATCGAACTTATATTCTTCAGAAATATTTGCATTTTTCCCTAAAAATAGTATAATACTAACAATACAAAATTTTTTGAAAATTCAGAGAGGTTATCACATGGGATATACAGTTGCTGTAGTAGGTGCCACTGGTGCCGTTGGATCTCAAATGATTAAAATGCTGGAAGAGTCTAGCCTTCCAATTGATAAAATACGCTATCTGGCGTCTGCTCGTTCAGCTGGTAAAGTTCTCCAGTTCAAGGGACAAGACATTACTATTGAAGAGACGACTGAGACGGCTTTTGAAGGTGTAGATATTGCTCTCTTTTCAGCTGGTGGTTCTACCTCAGCAAAATTCGCTCCTTACGCAGTCAAAGCTGGAGCAGTAGTGGTCGATAACACCTCTTATTTCCGTCAAAATCCTGATGTTCCTTTGGTTGTTCCAGAAGTCAACGCCCATGCCTTAGATCAGCACAAGGGAATTATCGCTTGCCCTAACTGCTCGACAATTCAGATGATGGTGGCTTTAGAGCCTGTTCGTCAGCAATGGGGGCTGGAGCGCATCATTGTGTCTACCTATCAAGCTGTTTCTGGTGCAGGTATGGGAGCTATTCTTGAAACCCAAGCTCAATTGCGCTCTGTTCTCAATGATGGTGTGAATCCTAAGGACACGGAAGCCAATATCCTCCCATGTGGCGGTGATAAAAAACATTATCCTATTGCTTTTAATGCCTTACCTCAGATTGATGTCTTTACAGATAACGACTACACTTATGAAGAGATGAAGATGACCAAGGAAACCAAGAAAATCATGGAAGATGATTCTATTGCTGTTTCTGCGACATGTGTTCGCCTTCCGATTTTATCTGCTCACTCAGAGTCTGTCTACATCGAGACTAAGGAAGTTGCACCTATTGATCAGGTAAAAGCAGCAATTTCAGCCTTTCCTGGTGCTGTTCTGGAGGATGATGTAGCTCATCAGGTTTATCCGCAAGCAATCAATGCAGTTGGTAAGAAAGAAACCTTTGTTGGTCGGATTCGCAAGGATCTTGATGCGGAAAAAGGAATCCACATGTGGGTCGTTTCAGACAATCTTCTTAAAGGAGCGGCTTGGAATTCTGTTCAAATCGCAGAGACACTGCATGAGCGTGGTTTAGTTCGTCCGACAGCAGAAGTTGTTTTTGAATTAAAATAAAGTGACCAAGGAAACTTGACAGCACAGGGTTGAATAGTCGTTCTTTCAACCCTCTTTTCGTACAAAGAGAGGTAAGTTTATGGCGTATGCGGATCTGAAAAACTGTAAAATCATCACAGCTTTTATTACTCCTTTTCATGATGATGGTTCTATCAATTTTGAAGCTATTCCAGACTTGATTGAGCACCTTTTGGCGCATCATACGGATGGGATTTTGCTAGCTGGAACAACTGCTGAAAGTCCAACCCTGACTCACGATGAAGAGTTGGAATTATTTGCGGCTGTTCAAAAGGTTGTCAAGGGGCGTGTTCCTTTGATAGCCGGTGTCGGTACCAATGAAACGCGCGACTCTATCGAATTCGTCAAAGAAGTAGATGCATTTGGTGGTTTTGCAGCTGGTTTGGCCATCGTACCCTATTACAACAAACCTTCTCAGGAAGGGATGTATCAGCACTTTAAAGCCATTGCGGATGCTTCAAACCTGCCCATCATTATCTACAATATACCTGGCCGGGTAGTAGTTGAGATGACACCTGAGACTATGCTGAGGTTGGCTGAACATCCAAATATTATCGGCGTTAAAGAATGTACCAGTCTGGCGAATATGGCCTATCTGATTGAGCATCGTCCAGAGGAGTTTCTGATTTATACCGGTGAGGATGGCGATGCCTTTCATGCTATGAATCTGGGGGCTGATGGAGTTATTTCTGTTGCTTCTCACACAAACGGTGATGAAATGTTTGAAATGCTAGATGCTATTGAGCACAATGACATCAAAAAAGCAGCAGCTATCCAACGGAAATTCATCCCTAAAGTCAATGCCCTCTTCTCTTATCCAAGTCCAGCACCAGTCAAGGCTGTTCTTAATTACTTGGGTTTTGCGGCTGGGCCAACCCGCTTACCGCTTGTGCCTGCGCCTGAAGAAGATGCCAAACGCATTATCAAGGTCGTTGTTGATGGCGACTATCAAGCAACCAAAGAGACGGTTAAAGGTGTCCTGAGACCGGATTATTAATTGATAAAACTGAAAGAAATATTTCTAGAAAGGATTGCCTAGAGCAGTCCTTTTATATAGTCTTTTAAGGCTAAAGAAAAAAGGAAGCATCCTTTGAAAAATATTGGAAAAAATTATATAATGTAAAAGTATGGTCTAGCTTTGGAATTTCTTTTTGAGCAGACTATAGATAACTAGATTGGCAGCAGTCATGTTAGAGACATACATCAGATTAGAAATATATATTATAAAAGGAGTTTTTTTATGCAAGTTATTAAACGGAGCGGTGAGGTTGTAGAATTTGACCCAGATAAAATTTATCAAGCAGTTTTAAAGGCAGCTCAGACTGTCTATGTGTTGACGGATGATTTGCGTCAGAATTTAGCGCAGGTTACAAAGAAAGTGGTTCTGGATTTGCAAGAAGCAAAAGTGGAGAGAGCAACAATTAGCATGATTCAGTCCATGGTTGAAAGCCGCCTCTTGGGTGCAGGTTATATTACTATTGCCGAGCATTATATTTCCTATCGCTTGCAGCGCGATTTAGAGCGCAACGGCTATGGAGATCATATCGCTGTGCATCTGCATTTTGAACAAGTAAGATAAAGTTAGAAAGCCTGCTAGGGCTTTTTACTTTGTTCTTAGAGATGTTGAGTGGTCCGTTTTGGATTCATCCGCTTAAATCCTAGAAATATGTTAAAATAGTTAAAGATATAAAATTTTATCAATGATATTCGTTGAAAGGATAAATTATGGCAACGATTCAATGGTTTCCGGGGCATATGTCTAAGGCACGGAGACAGGTACAGGAAAATATTAAGTTTGTTGATTTTGTGACGATACTGGTTGATGCGAGGCTTCCTTTATCCAGTCAAAATCCTATGCTAACTAAGATTGTGGGTGACAAGCCCAAGCTTTTGATTTTAAACAAGGCTGATTTGGCAGACCCTATTCGTATTAAGGAATGGCAGAGCTATTTTGAAAGCCAGGGGATTCCGACCTTGTCTATTAATTCCAAAGAGCAATCTGCTGTTAAAAAAGTGACGGAGGCAGCCAAAAAGCTTATGGCAGATAAATTGGCGCGTCAGAAAGAGAGAGGAATTCGCATCGAAACCCTGCGTACCATGATAATCGGTATTCCCAATGCTGGCAAATCAACACTCATGAATCGCTTGGCAGGTAAGAAAATTGCCGTTGTAGGGAATAAGCCAGGTGTGACAAAAGGTCAGCAATGGCTCAAGTCAAATAAAGACTTGGAAATATTAGATACACCAGGTATTCTCTGGCCTAAGTTTGAAGATGAGACGGTTGCTCTTAAGCTTGCTCTAACTGGAGCTATTAAGGATAATCTGCTGCCTATGGATGAGGTGACGATTTTTGGCCTTAATTATTTTAAGGAGCATTATCCTGAGGAGCTGACAGCACGCTTCAAGCAGCTGGATCTAAGTCAGGAAGCACCTGATATGATTATGGATATGACCAAAAAGCTCGGCTTCCGCGATGACTATGACCGTTTTTACAGCCTTTTTGTCAAAGATGTCCGCGATGGCAAGTTAGGTCTTTATTGCTTGGATACGGTTGGAGAACTAGATGGCAACGATTAAAGAAATCCAGCAACGTTTAGAATTGGTGACAGATTTGGCTGATCCTTTTCTGGCAGAAGCAGCGAATGATTCGCGCAGTGGAGTTCAAAAGGCGATTGAAAAGCGCAAAAGAGCCATTCAGGCAGAGTTAGATGAGGATTTGCGTCTGGAGCAGATGCTACGGTATGAAAAAGAACTTTATCAAGCCGGCTATCAGGCGATTGCTGGAATTGATGAAGTCGGCCGTGGTCCTCTAGCTGGACCAGTTGTCGCTGCAGCTGTTATCTTACCTCCAGGATGTAAAATTAAGGGGCTCAACGACAGTAAGAAGATTCCTAAGAAAAAGCACCAAGATATCTATCAAGCAGTCATGGATAAAGCCTTGGCAGTCGGTATTGGCCTGATGGACAGCGAGATTATTGATCAAGTCAATATCTACGAAGCGACCAAACTTGCTATGAAAGAGGCTTTGTCTAAATTGAGTCTCAAGCCGGATTATCTGCTGATTGATGCCATGAAACTGGATGTTGAGATTCCGCAAGAGTCCATCATCAAAGGCGATGCCAATTCTCTGTCTATCGCGGCAGCCAGTATCGTAGCTAAGGTTAGTCGGGATAAGCTAATGACAGATTACGATAAGGAATTTCCTGGCTATGATTTTGCGCAAAATGCCGGTTATGGCACTAAGAGCCATTTGCAGGGATTAGAGCGAAACGGCGTAACTCCTTTTCATCGCAAGACATTTGAACCCGTAAAATCAATGTGTGAATAAGCTCGAAGAGGTGAGGCATGCTGATCAGTAAAATCTTAAACAATAATGTAGTGATTTCTGAAGAAGACCAAGAAGAAGTTATTCTAATGGGACGAGGACTGGCCTTTGGTCGAAAAGTTGGCCAGGAGATTCCAGATGAGCTGATTGAGAAAAAGTATGTCTTGTCAGAAAATAGACGACAGCTTCTGATGGAGTTGCCAGCAGAGGTCATGGAAATGTCAGATAAGATTATTTCTTTCGCAAGGGAGAAACTGCAGAAGAAACTCAAAGACACTGCTTTTCTGGCGATGGCAGATCATATCCACGGAGTCTTGCTGCGCTTGGAAGATGATATTTACCTCAAGAATTTCCTCATGTGGGATATTAAACGCTTTTTTCCTATCGAGTTTGAGGTTGGTCAGTATGCCAAACAGCTTTTGAGTGCTTATGTCAGCAAGGAACTTCCAGATGATGAAGCAGCTTTTATGGCGCTGACCTTGGTCAATGCAGAGCTGGAAAATGGCGACGGAACTGCGCGTGATTTGACTATGATGATGGAGGAAATCATGACCATTGTCAAGTACAGTTTGGAAATTTCTTTAGACGAGGAAGACATCTACCTTGAGCGCTTCATGACCCATCTAAAATTTTTCTGTGAGCGAGTCCTGACTGATAGCGGCCACCGTGATTTAGAGGACAATGAGATGTTTGACTTACTTAAATGTAAGTATCCCTTGGCTTATGAGACAACTAGGAAGATTGCTGAATTTTTAAAGCAAACCAGAAATTACCAAACATCAGAGGATGAACAACTTTACCTGACCATCCATTTGTCACGCATGAAAAGGAGGATGACATGCAAAGCGAATACGAAAAAATGATTGCTGGAGAGATTTACCGACCACAAGACGAAGATTTAAGAAAAATTAGAGCCCGCTCCAAAGAATTTCAATATCGTTTCAACCACGAGCAAGACAGTGACAAGCGTACGGCCATTATCAAGGAATGGTTTGGCAGTACGGGAAATAATCTTGCTATGAAGCCAGATTTGGTTTGCGACTACGGAATTAACATTCATTTAGGAGAAAATTTTTGTTCTAACTGGAACCTGACTATGCTGGACGTTTGCCCCATTCGCATCGGAAACAATGGCATGCTCGGTCCAAATTGTCAGTTTTTGACACCTCTTCATCCGCTTGATCCAGTGGAAAGAAATTCCGGTATTGAGTACGGAGCACCAATCACTATTGGTGATAATTTCTGGGCTGGCGGAGGTGTGACGATTCTGCCAGGAGTGACACTAGGGGATAATGTGGTAGTCGGAGCAGGAGCGGTTGTGACTAAGTCTTTTGGTGACAATGTAGTCTTGGCTGGTAATCCAGCACGAATTATTAAGGAAATTCCTGTTCATAAAGAATAAAAGATGGGTTAAAGGCAAATAGTCAAGGAGACCAGCTATTGACAACATCAAATTCAATAAAATCGTAAAGAAGGAACTGTATTGCAGTTCTTTTTTTGAATTTTTTACGAATAAGAAAGTGAGGTGAAAAAATGAATAATTTTGAGATTTATAAAATGAAAAAAGCTGGTTTGACTAATCATCAGGTTTTAAATGTTTTGAGATACGCCGAGAGTAGAGATAGCAAGCTTTCTCTCCGAGATAAGGCTGTCGTATCTGAGTGCCGTAATCCCGCTCTCTTTATAGAGAAGTATAAACGTCTTGATCTACCAGCTTTGAAGGAAGAATTCGAACTTTTTCCGTCCTTTTCTATCTTGGATGATATTTACCCTTGGGATTTATGTGAGATTTATGATGCCCCGACTTTGTTATTTTATCAGGGGAATCTAAATCTACTAGAATTGCCCAAGGCTGCGGTGGTTGGTAGTCGAGACAGCAGTAAGCAAGGAAATGCCTCTGTACAAAAGATTATCAAAGAGCTAAACAATGAGTTGGTTATCGTCAGTGGCCTAGCTCGTGGAATAGATACAGCGGCCCATATGGCTGCCCTGCAAAACGGAGGTCAGACAATTGCTGTCATTGGTACCGGTTTAGATGTCTTTTATCCCAAGGCTAACAAAAAATTACAAGCTTACATTGGCAAAAATCATTTATTGCTGACAGAGTATGGTCCAGGTGAACAGCCTTTGAAATTTCATTTTCCAGAGCGAAATCGTATCATCGCTGGTCTCTGTCGAGGCGTCATCGTGGCAGAAGCTAAGATGCGTTCAGGCAGTCTGATTACCTGTGAGCGAGCCATGGAAGAAGGGCGAGATGTCTTTGCTATTCCGGGGTCAATTTTAGATGGAAAATCTGACGGTTGCCATCATTTGATCCAAGAGGGTGCAAAGTGCATTACATCAGGCTCTGACGTTCTTTCTGAGTTTGATTTTTAAAACAAGTTTTCCTATAAGAAAAGTTGGCAGTTGACATCTATCAAAAAATAGTTTAAACTCTATGAGATTTATTTCTTATAGAAGGTGTCTAAATTGGTAACAAAAACAAAGAAAAAGTCTACGACCAAGAAAAATCTTGTCATCGTAGAGTCGCCTGCCAAGGCAAAAACAATAGAAAAATATCTGGGACGAAACTACAAGGTTCTGGCCAGTGTCGGGCATATTCGTGACCTGAAAAAGTCTACGATGTCCATTGATTTTGAGAACAACTATGAGCCGCAATACATCAATATTCGTGGTAAAGGTCCCTTGATTAATGACTTGAAAAAAGAAGCGAAGAAAGCTAAGCAAGTCTTTCTGGCAAGTGACCCGGACCGCGAAGGAGAAGCTATTTCTTGGCATCTGGCTCATATTCTTAATCTGGATGAGAAAGAGAAAAACCGCGTCGTCTTTAATGAAATCACCAAAGATGCAGTCAAGAACGCTTTTAAAGAGCCGCGCCAGATTGATATGGATCTGGTCGATGCCCAGCAGGCTCGTCGTGTTTTGGATCGCTTGGTTGGTTATTCTATTTCTCCTATTCTCTGGAAGAAAGTCAAAAAAGGCCTTTCAGCTGGTCGGGTTCAGTCTGTCGCCCTCAAGCTGATTATCGACCGAGAAAATGAAATCAATGCCTTCAAACCAGAAGAATACTGGACAATTGACGGAACCTTCAAGAAAGGAACTCGTCAGTTTCAGGCCAGCTTCTATGGCATGAACGGTAAAAAGATGAAGCTGACTAACAACGACGAGGTCAAAGAAGTCCTGTCTCATCTCAAGGGTGATGATTTTACAGTCGACAGTGTTGAAAAGAAAGAGCGTCGACGCAATGCTCCGCTGCCTTACACGACTTCCTCTATGCAACAGGATGCAGCTAATAAGATTAATTTCCGGACTCGTAAGACCATGATGGTGGCTCAGCAGCTCTATGAAGGGATTAATATTGGTTCTGGTGTACAAGGTCTTATTACGTATATGCGTACCGACTCGACTCGTATCAGTCCAGTAGCGCAAAATGAAGCAGCAAGCTTTATAACGGATAAATTTGGCGCCAAATATTCCAAACATGGCAGAAAGCCCAAGAACGCTTCTGGCGCTCAAGATGCCCACGAAGCCATTCGTCCTTCCAGCGTTTTCAATACTCCAGAAAGCATCGCAAAGTATCTGGATAAGGATCAGCTTAAGCTCTATACGCTGATTTGGAACCGTTTTGTAGCCAGTCAAATGACAGCAGCAGTCTTTGATACTATGAATGTTAAGCTGGGGCAAAATGGTGTCCAATTTGCTGCCAACGGCAGTCAGGTCAAGTTTGATGGCTATCTGGCTATTTACAACGACTCTGACAAGAATAAAATGCTGCCGGACATGGAAAAGGGTGATACCGTCAAACGTGTTAATACCAATCCAGAACAGCACTTTACCCAGCCACCTGCACGTTATTCTGAAGCGACTCTCATCAAGACTTTAGAAGAAAATGGTGTTGGTCGACCATCTACCTATGCACCGACTATTGAGACCATTCAGAAACGATATTACGTTAAGCTGGTTTCTAAGCGCTTTGAGCCGACGGAACTAGGTGAGATTGTCAATTCATTGATTGTAGAATTCTTCCCAGGCATCGTAAATGTGAAATTTACAGCCGAAATGGAAGCAAAACTGGATGATGTAGAAGTTGGAAAAGAGCAGTGGCAGAAAGTTATTGACGAGTTTTACCAGCCTTTTGAAAAGGAAGTTGCTAAAGCCGAGACTGAAATGGAGAAAATCCAAATCAAGGATGAGCCAGCTGGTTTTGACTGTGAGGTCTGTGGCAGTCCCATGGTCATCAAGTTAGGGAGATTTGGCAAGTTCTACGCCTGCAGTAATTTCCCAGACTGCCGTCACACTCAGGCTATTGTCAAGGAAATCGGCGTGACCTGTCCACAGTGCCAGAAAGGTCAAGTTATCGAGCGTAAGACTAAGCGAAATCGCATTTTCTATGGCTGTGATCGTTATCCAGACTGTGATTTTACATCTTGGGACAAGCCGGTCGGTCGAAACTGTCCGAAATGTGACCATTATCTGATTGAAAAGAAAGTACGCGGTGGTGGCAAGCAAGTGGTCTGCAGCAATGGCGATTACGAAGAAGAAAAAGTGAAATAGTTATTTTTACATAATTTATATTACGTAAAATATCTTTCTGAAGAAGAGGTATAGTTTTATGACGGATAAATTTGCAGAATTTCTAAAAATCACGTCTCAACTGAATAAGATGGGCATTGTTCCACTTCTGATGGGTTCTCTAGGTCTGGAGCAAGTTACTGGTCAGGACTGGCAGGCGCGGGATATTGATATTCATGTTCATGGTGATGAGCGTGGCTGGGAAGCACCAGACGAAGAACGTATTTACGATATGGACAAGATTGAGCCTATGATGGAGCGCTTGGGCTATCGCTTAGTCGATCTGCACGAGCATGAATTTCAAAAAGAAGATCTGTCTATTGAATTTGGAGCCATGGAAACCTTGGAGGCATTCGCTGGTGTGCCGCTAGAGGAGTTGACTCGAAAAGAAGTTGAAGATGTTGAGTTTCTACTGCCGAATGCAGAGCAATTCTTAGCTATCTACCGTGCTTCTTCCCAAGATTCTTACCGAAATGAAAATAACAATCATAAAGATTTTGCTAAGATTGCTTACTTGGAAAAAATGACAAAATGATAGACATTCAGGAATTCTCCTGTCTGTCTTTTTTACTATCTTTTTGTTATAATGGTCAGAGTGAAAATCTAGAAATATCCAAGGGAGAGTATCATGTCATTATCCTATATCAATGTTATCGGTGCTGGTCTGGCTGGCAGTGAAGCAGCTTACCAGATTGCCAAGCGTGGCATCCCGGTCAAACTCTATGAAATGCGGGGTGTTAAGTCAACTCCTCAACACAAAACTGCAGACTTTGCAGAACTGGTCTGCTCTAACTCTCTGCGAGGAGATGCGCTGACCAACGCAGTCGGTCTGCTCAAGGAAGAAATGCGACGGTTGGACTCGGTCATCTTAAAGTCAGCAGAAGCGACTCGGGTTCCAGCAGGTGGTGCTCTAGCGGTTGATAGAGAAGGCTTTTCGCAGATGGTGACGGAGCTAGTGACCAATCATCCATTGATTGAGGTCATTCGTGAAGAAATCACCGAAATTCCGGAGGATGCCATCACAGTTATTGCGACAGGACCCTTGACCAGCGATACTTTAGCAGAAAAAATCCACACGCTCAATGGAGGTGACGGTTTTTATTTCTACGACGCAGCAGCGCCAATTATTGATGTCAATACTATTGATATGAGCAAGGTCTATCTCAAATCCCGCTATGATAAGGGGGAAGCAGCCTATCTCAATGCACCTATGACTAAGCAAGAATTTATGGATTTCCATGATGCTTTGGTCAATGCTGAGGAAGCACCGCTCAATTCCTTTGAAAAAGAAAAATACTTTGAAGGCTGCATGCCTATTGAAGTCATGGCTAAGCGAGGGATTAAAACTATGCTTTATGGACCGATGAAGCCAGTTGGTTTAGAATATCCAGATGACTACCAAGGGCCTCGTGACGGAGATTTTAAGACGCCGTACGCTGTGGTGCAGCTTCGTCAGGACAATGCAGCAGGCAGTCTTTACAACATTGTCGGCTTCCAAACTCATCTCAAGTGGGGCGAGCAAAAGAGGGTCTTTCAGATGATTCCTGGTCTTGAGAATGCAGAATTTGTCCGTTATGGTGTTATGCATCGAAACTCCTATATGGACTCTCCAAATCTGCTTGAACAGACTTTCCGCTCTAAGAAACAGCCAAATCTTTTCTTTGCAGGTCAAATGACTGGAGTTGAAGGCTATGTCGAATCAGCGGCTTCTGGTTTGGTTGCTGGTATCAATGCCGCTCGACTCTTCAAGGGAGAAGAAGCACTTGTTTTTCCAGAAACGACTGCTATTGGAAGTCTGCCTCATTATGTTACTCATGCTGACAGCAAGCATTTCCAACCTATGAATGTCAATTTTGGCATTATCAAAGAACTGGATGGCCCTCGGATTCGTGACAAGAAAGAGCGCTATGAGAAAATTGCTGAGCGAGCCTTGCAGGATTTACAGCCCTATTTGGATAAATAATCTATTTTCTATCATTATCTAATAAAAATCATCAAAAAGTTAGGAAATTCCTAACTTTTTTGCTTAATTTGTGATATAATAAATAAAAATTTTGGAAATCGGACATCAATGACCAACCTACAATCTCAAATTAGGAGGAGTCCATGAACCAAAAAGTAAAAAATCTGCTGGATGATTGGCTAATTAATAATCCTGCCTTGTATGAAATCGCCAATAGTGTGCGCACGAAAATACGGCAACTGTCAGATACGGTAGTCGAAGAAGTGAAATATGGCGGTATTTTGTTTGCCGCCCCCGAACCGTTTTGCGGCATTTTTGTTTATAAGCAGCATGTAACTGTGGAATTTGGTCGTGGCGCCGAGATGGCAGACCCATACGGTTTGTTGGAAGGCAAGGGTAAAGGCCGTCGCCATTTGAAATTACATACGCTTGAAGATATAGAAAACAAGCATTTGACGGATTACTTGCGATTGGCTCAAAAAGCAGCAGAATAAAATTGCTGAGCGAGCCTTGCAGGATTTACAGCCTTATTTGGATAAATAATCTATTTTCTATCATTATCTAATAAAAATCATCAAAAAGT
>NZ_CAURVL010000016.1:0-38355 GCF_963528215.1 uncultured Streptococcus sp. | reverse complement strand
AAGTTTGGGCTTCAGCTCGTGCCCTTAAATCAGGTAAAGTTGAACGCGTTTAATTTTTATTTAAAAGGATGGAAATTTTCCGTCCTTTTTTGCTTGTAAATTTCCGCCTAGACAGTTGATTTAGACCCTTCCTCTTTTACACCCTGTATAAAATATGGTAGAATAAACTATAAAATACTTTTGAGGTACAAATTATGACTGTGAAAATTAATACAAAAGATGGTCAAATTGAGCTGACTGATGATGTGATTGCGACAATCGTCGGCGGTGCAGCGACTGAAATTTTTGGTGTAGTTGGCATGGCCAGCAAAAATGCAATCAAGGATAATTTTCAAGCCCTTTTAGGAAAAGAAAACTATGCTAAGGGCGTGGTTGTGAAAGCGACTGATGAAGGTGATATCGCAGTTGATGTCTACACTGTGTTAAGCTATGGAGTCAAAATCAGCGAAGTTTCCAAAAACATCCAAGAGCGTGTTAAATTCAGTTTGGAAAACAAGCTCGGAATTACTGCCCATGCAGTGAATGTTTATATCCAAAATATTAAAGTCGTAGGAGAATAATCGTGGCAAATATTACTACTAGTTTATTTCAAGAAATGGTGCAGGCGGCATCTACTCGCTTAAATAAACAGGCTGAATATGTAAACTCTTTGAATGTCTTCCCGGTTCCAGATGGCGATACAGGGACCAACATGGGCATGACCATTGAAAATGGTGCCAAGGAAGTGTCAGATAAGTCTGCTTCAACAGTTGGCGAAGCGGCGGGTATCTTTGCGAAAGGCCTTTTGATGGGCGCGCGTGGTAACTCAGGAGTTATCACTTCCCAGCTTTTCCGCGGTTTTTCTCAAAGTGTGAAAGAGCATGAAGAGCTGACTGGTGAAGATCTAGCTCTGGCCTTTCAGTCTGGTGTAGAAGTGGCTTACAAGGCAGTTATGAAGCCGGTTGAGGGAACGATTTTGACTGTTTCCCGCGGTGCGGCTATCGGAGCCAAGAAGAAAGCTGAAGTCACTAATGATGCTGTAGAAGTTATGAAAGCAGCTCTTGAAGGAGCAAAGGCTGCTTTGGCTAAGACACCGGATATGCTGCCGGTTCTGAAAGAAGTCGGCGTTGTGGACTCTGGCGGTCAAGGGTTGGTCTTTATCTACGAAGGCTTCTTGTCTGCACTTACAGGCGAATATATCGCATCTGAGGACTTTGTGGCGACACCTGCGACCATGTCTGAGATGATCAATGCTGAGCATCATAAGTCTGTAGCTGGCCATGTGGCAACAGAGGACATCACTTACGGCTACTGTACAGAAATCATGGTGGCTCTCAAGACAGGTCCAACCTATGTAAAAGACTTTGATTATGATGAATTTCGCAACTACCTCAATGATTTGGGAGATTCCCTGTTGGTAGTCAACGATGATGAAATCGTCAAAGTCCATGTCCATACCGAAGATCCAGGACTGGTTATGCAGGAAGGTCTCAAGTATGGTAGTTTGGTCAAGGTCAAGGTTGACAATATGCGCAACCAGCACGAAGCACAGGTTGAAAAGGAAGAGCGCTCAGCTAAGCCGGCTCAAGAAAAAGAATTTGCGATTATTGCTGTAGTGGCTGGTGATGGTCTGGCTGAAATCTTTAAGGCTCAGGGAGTTGACTATATCATCTCTGGCGGTCAAACTATGAACCCATCAACAGAAGACTTCATCAAAGCTGTGGAGCAAGTCAATGCTCGTAATATTATTATCTTGCCAAACAATAAAAACATCTTCATGGCAGCCCAATCAGCAGCAGAAGTGATTGAACAGCCTGCAGCTGTTATTGAGACTCGCACCATTCCTCAAGGTTTGACCAGTCTCCTAGCTTTTGATGGCAGCAAGACTATTGAGGAAAACCAAGAGCGTATGACTGCAGCCTTGGCAGAAGTAGTCAGCGGCAGCGTGACGACTGCGGTTCGTGATACGACGATTGATGGCTTGGAAATTCATGAGAATGACAACCTCGGTATGGTGGATGGCAAGATTGTTGTTTCTAATCCAGATATGCTGACAGCTTTGAAAGAAACGTTCAGCAAGATGCTCAATGAAGACAGCGAGATTGTCTCTATCTATATCGGTGAAGACGGCAGCGAAGAGTTGGCTAGCAGTCTTGCTCAAGATTTGATGGAACAATTCGAGGATGTCGAAGTAGAAATTCATCAGGGCAGTCAGCCGGTTTATCCATATATTTTTAGTGTTGAATAGTATAAAAAGGCAATCGAAAGGTTGCCTTTTGTCATTTTGTAGAAAATACTTAGACAAGAAACTGGTATTATGTTATACTGTAACAAATAAAAAGTAAAAAAAGGTGAACTATGAAAAAATTTTTCATTCTTGTTATTTCTGCTTCGGTACTCTTGACGGGCTGTGTGCTTCCTAGCTTCAGCAAGCATCGTCCTAGACATTCTTCTGAATCAGCAGCTTCTTCTAGGCGGACTAAATCCAGCTCTAGCTCCAGCTCTAGCAAGTCATCCAGTTCTTCTTCTGAAAGTACAGAGATTGTCTCTAAAACCTTGGTTGGAGACATTGAAGGAATCCATCATCGTGATACAATTACCTATCAGGGCAAGAAAATCTTGAATCTTCGTATGGAATTGCTCACTTCCTTGCCAGAAGAAGCTAGTGCGGCATCAGCTACTTTGACTCCAGAGGAGATGACGACTATCATTCGTGAAGGAATGCAGTCTGATTCAAACTATGTAGCAGCTAAGAGTCTGGAAGGTGTCAATATTGATTATTCAGTTACAGCAGAGAAGAAATTGCAGACCTTGATTGAAATTGATTTGCAAAAGGTCAATGTCGAAGAGGTGGAAAAGAACAGTTTCTTCCAAGGTTTTGGACTGAAGGATATTAAGGATATTACACCTGAGATGTTTATTCTGAGTCTGAAGCTCAATGGTCTCAAAGAAGAGGTACAGAGCTAAAGTTTAAAAGCGTTGGTCGCCTCATCTTACAGATTGAGTAGCTAGTTTATTGAAAAATTTTTTAGATTAGGCTGCTTTAATTCCAGTTTCTATCTAAATTGCAACAGACATACAACTAGTCGGTTCCTCTCAACGAGGGGGCCGGCTTTTTTTGTGTCTTCATGCAGAAGGGAGATAGACAGATTATTCCAATATTTGCTGGCTTTGTGCTCTAAAAGCGGAATAGTGACATTTGTCATGTCAGCTGGTGACAAAATCAACTAGTAGGAAAAATTTCTTTGCCTTATAATATAGTTAACAAAATGATAAAAGGTTGCTGTAAGAATTCAAAAAGCATTTGGTCTTTATTCTTCTTCCGGCTTTGGAAAAATAAAGGAAAGATGCACATGCGCTTTATCGAATCAAAGGAGGAGTAAAATGGAACTGATTGAAGTAAAGAAGCTTTCAAAAAGCATTCATGGTAAAGAGATTTTAAAGGATATTTCGTTTGAAATCTCCCAAGGTGACTGTGTGGCCTTGATTGGCCCCAACGGAGCAGGTAAAACGACTCTCATGGATTGTTTGTTGGGCGATAAGTTTCTGACAGCTGGTGAAGCAAGGATTCAGGGGCTCAAACCAACTGACAATCATCTCAAGCAGTCTGTAGCGATTTTACCACAGGAAAATACAGTGGTGGAGGATTTGAAGGTCAAGGAACTCTTGGCGTTCTTCCAAGCTATTTATCCAAATAGTTTGTCCAATCAAGAAATTGATGACTTGCTGCAATTTACAGACAAGCAAAAGAATCAGTTGGCCAGCAAGCTGTCTGGTGGACAAAAGCGTCTCTTCTCTTTTGTTCTGAGTCTGATTGGCCGTCCTAAGATTCTGTTCTTGGACGAACCAACTTCAGCTATGGACACCTCTACTCGTCAGCATTTCTGGGAAATTGTTAATCAGCTCAAGCAGCAGGGAGTGACCATTGTTTACTCCTCTCACTATATCGAAGAAGTTGAGCATACGGCAGACCGGATTTTGGTGCTGCACAAGGGCGAGTTGATTCGCGATACAACGCCTTATGCCATGCGCAGTGAGGAGCAGGAAAAACACTTTACCTTGCCGCTGACTTATCAGTCTGTGCTGGAAAAACTGGATAATGTGACTGATTTAGAAATCAAGCAAAAGGCTTTATCTTTTGCTACTAGGGATGCTGGACAGGTCTGGCAGGTTCTTCAGGAAAACGGCTGTACAATCGAAGAGATTGAAGTACGTAACCGTACCCTCTTGGATAGTATTTTTGAAACGACACAAGAATAGGAGAGTAATCATGAAAAATATGGCAAGTCTTATGAAGATTGAGTTGATTTTAATGAAGCGGCAGGCTGCTTATTATCTCTTGTCTATTGGTCTGCCCAGCGTATTTTACCTGATTTTCTCAGGAATGATGTCTGGAAGTGATACGCCTGAACATGTGCTTCGAGGCTACCTCTTCTCTATGACTCTTTTTAGTATCATGTCTAGTGCTTTCTTTAGCATTCCAAGCACTTTGCAGTCTGATAAAAATAATAACTGGCAAAAAATGATTCAGCACTCGCCGATTTCTATGGTAAAATATTATATATCAAAGCTTTGCAGTACGCTGTTGACTTTTATGCTTTCTATCATCGTAGTCTTCTCGATTGGGCATTTTGTTCGCGGGGTTAATCTGCCAATGGTGGACTGGTTTCTTATTGCCTTGATCCTTCTGGTAGGAAGTGTGGTCTTTATTGCCATGGGTGTATTGGTCAGCCTCTTGCCAAGTGCTCAACTCATGTCTGTAGTGGGCAATATTGTCTATATGGCACTGGCTGTTCTGGGCGGTCTATGGTTCCCTCTGACTATGTTTCCAAAATGGCTCCAGCCAATCGGTAAGTTGACGCCAAGTTATCAACTGATGCAAGTCGTGTCTTCTTATTTAGAACACCATCAGTTTAATGGCAAGGCTGCTTTGATTGTTCTGATTTATACGGTTTTGGTTAGCATTCTTGTGCTGCAGCTCAAAAAGCGAATTGAGGTAAAATAAAAGCATGTGGGAAAAACTTAAACAAGTTCACTATATGTTTCATATTGCGCTGGTCTTTATCATCTTTCCAGTGGCGGGAGTAATCAGCGGGGAATACCCGCTTTTCCTCTTGCTCTGGACAGCTATTTTTGTTGTGGCTTACTATGCGGTTTTGCTAAGTAACCATCGCCTTATTCAATTTTTTTCTTGGTGTTTTTTGGTTGCTTACATATACTATGGTTCTGTCTGGTTAAATACAGGATTTACCTGGTATATTTTTTATCTATCTAATCTGCTGATTTATGAGCTGGATGATGTCTCGTTTAAATCCTGGCGTTTTTGGACCTTTATTGATTTGCAGCCTGCTATTGTGCTGACTAATTATTTGATGGGGAATGTTGGTCCAGCAGAACTACTCTTCTTTATTGTCACTTTTCTCTTTTCGGATGGTTTGACCTTTGGTCTCCATCGGATTCAGACGACCGAGCGAATCAAGGAAGAAAAGACCAAACAAAATGCCCAGCTGAATCTCTTTCTAGCAGAAAATGAGCGCAATCGGATTGGCCGTGACTTACATGATAGTCTAGGACATACCTTTGCTATGCTCAGTGTTAAGGCGGAGCTAGCTCAGCAGTTTTTGCAGATGGAAGCCTATGAAAAGGCAGCAAAAGAACTGCAGGAAGTGCAAGAGATCAGCAAGAAGTCCATGGCTGATGTTCGGCGGATTATTAACGATCTAAAGAATCGGACGCTGGACGAGGAACTAGTGACCATTCGAGCCATGCTGGAGATGAGCGGCGTTCAGGTAAAAATAGATAACCAGCTCAATGTTGCCAGTATCCCACCGAGTCAGCAGTCAACAATCAGTATGATTTTGCTGGAGGCTGCTACCAATATTATTAAGCATGCCAAGGCTAAAAAGAGCAATTTTTCTTTGGTAAAGAAAAACGAAAAACTTATTTTAGACATTCAGGATGATGGTTGTGGTTTTCAGAAGCTGACCGGACGGGAGTTGCATAGTATTCGAGAGCGGCTGTCTGCCTTATCAGGAAAGCTTGAGATTCTTAGCAGCCAAGATCCAACATGGATTCGAATTGAATTGCCATACGGAGGGAAGGAAGCATGAAACTTTTGTTAGCAGAAGATCAAAGTATGCTGAGAGATGCTCTAGCTCAGCTCTTGCAGCTGCAGCCAGATGTCGAAGAAGTCTATCAGGCCGCAGATGGGCAGAAGGCTATTGACTGTCTTAGCTCAGAAACTGTTGATGTAGCTATTTTGGACGTGGAAATGCCCCACCAAACCGGCCTAGACGTTCTCGAATGGGTCAAGGCCAATCGACCCAACATCAAGGTCATCATCGTCACAACCTTCAAGCGACCGGGCTACTTTGAGCGAGCTGTTAAGGCGGATGTAGATGCTTATGTGCTCAAAGAGCGCAGCATTGCGGATTTGATGAAAACCATCCAAACCGTTCTAGATGGGCAAAAGGAATATTCGCCGGAATTGATGGAGGTGCTAATGACCAGTAGGAACCCTCTCTCTCAGCAGGAGAGGCTAGTCCTGCAAGCTGCGGCGACTGGCCTGTCCAATAAAGAAATTGCTGAAAAACTCTACCTGTCAAATGGAACGGTTCGTAACTATATGTCTGCTATTTTGACCAAGCTAAATGCTGAAAATCGAACAGAAGCCGTCCGAATCGGCCAAGAGAAAGGCTGGTTATAGCTATAAGATTCAGCTTTGGAGAAAAGGTGAGATAAGTTAGTTTTTAGCTAAAGTGAATATCTGTGTGAGGAATATTCCAATGAAGTGTCAGTACTATAAATATAGTTCTGACTTTTTATCTTTTATTAGAAAAAACATTCGGATTTAGAGAAAAAATGTAGAAAAACATTCTGCATGGCTTGCAATTTTTTTCAAAAATGTTATCATAGTAGAAAGCTTTTTGAATTTTTAGAAAATTGTAAATAAATGAAAGGGGAAGAATGGAGAAAATCAAATTAGAAACTTCTAAGACAGGCTCAGAGCTTGTTTTGGAAACCTTGAAAAGTCTTGGTGTTGATACGATTTTTGGCTATCCCGGCGGTGCTGTACTGCCGCTTTATGATGCTATTTATAGTTTTGAAGGCATCCGTCACATCCTAGGCCGCCATGAGCAAGGTTGTGTTCACGAAGCAGAAGGCTATGCTAAGTCTACTGGGAAAATCGGAGTAGCAGTTGTGACCAGTGGTCCGGGAGCGACCAATGCCATTACCGGTATTGCTGATGCCATGAGTGATAGCGTCCCCCTTTTAGTCTTTACTGGTCAGGTAGCCAAGGCTGGGATTGGTAAAGATGCTTTTCAGGAAGCGGATATTGTTGGGATTACGACTCCTATAACCAAGTATAATTATCAGGTTCGGGAGACGGCAGACATTCCGCGTATTATTACAGAAGCTATTCACATTGCGACGACAGGTCGTCCTGGGCCAGTCGTTATTGATTTGCCTAAGGATGTATCGGCTCTGGAAACGGACTTTATCTATGATAGCAAGTTGCATCTGCCGAGTTACCAGCCGACTATTGAGCCTAATGAATTGCAGATTAAGAAGATTATCAAGCAGATTTCTAAGGCTAAAAAGCCGGTCCTTCTTTCGGGAGGGGGTATCAGTTATGCCGAGGCAGCAGCGGAATTGGTTGCGTTTGCGGAGCGGTATCAGATTCCAGTAGTCACTACTTTGTTGGGGCAAGGGACCATTGCGACAGACCATCCTTTGTTCTTAGGTATGGGTGGAATGCACGGTTCTTTTGCGGCCAATATTGCTATGACTGAGGCCGACTTTATGATTAGTATCGGCTGCCGCTTTGATGACCGTCTGACTGGTAATCCGAAAACCTTTGCTAAAAACGCTAAAGTAGCACATATTGATATTGACCCAGCGGAAATTGGAAAAATTATCAGCGTGGATATTCCTATCGTAGGGGATGCTAAGAAAGCCCTGCAGATGCTGCTGAATGAAGAGCAGGTGCATAATAATACCAGCAAGTGGATTGAAAAAGTAACTCAGGATAAGGAACGGGTTCGCTCATATGATAAGAAAGAACGTGTCGTCCAGCCTCAAGCTGTCATTGAGCGCGTGGGTGAGCTGACCAAGGGTGATGCTATCGTCGTAACAGACGTGGGTCAACACCAAATGTGGGCCGCCCAATATTATCCATATAAAAATGAGCGCCAACTGGTAACGTCTGGTGGTCTAGGAACCATGGGCTTCGGTGTACCAGCAGCGATTGGGGCTAAGATTGCCAACCCGGATAAGGAAGTGGTGCTCTTTGTCGGAGATGGTGGCTATCAGATGACAAACCAAGAGATGGCTATTCTCAATATCTATAAGATTCCGATTAAGGTCATCATGCTTAACAATCATTCGCTAGGCATGGTGCGCCAGTGGCAGGAAGCTTTCTATGATGGTCGTACCTCTGAGTCTGTCTTTGAAACATTGCCAGATTTCCAGCTCATGGCTCAGGCTTATGGTGTTAAATCCTATAAATTTGACGATCCGGAGACTATTGTCCAAAATTTGGGAGTGCTGAAGGAAGATATACCAATGTTTATCGAGGTGGATATCTCTCGCAAGGAGCATGTTCTTCCAATGGTGCCGGCTGGCAAGAGCAATCATGAGATGTTGGGGGTGAAGTTCCATGCGTAGAATGTTGACAGCTAAACTCCAAAACCGTTCGGGTGTTCTGAACCGCTTCACAGGTGTTCTTTCCAGACGGCAGGTTAATATCGAGAGTATCTCAGTCGGAACGACGGAAAATCCGGAGGTCTCCCGTATCACCATCATCATTGATGTGGCTTCATTGGCAGAAGTCGAGCAGATTATCAAGCAGCTCAATCGTCAGATTGATGTGATTCGGGTTCGAGATATCACAGACCGTCCTCACTTGGAGCGTGAAGTGATTCTGGTTAAGGTCTCGGCTCCAGCTGATAAGCGGGCAGAGATTCTGTCTATTATCCAGCCATTCCGGGCAACAGTTGTAGATGTAGCACCTAGCTCCATTACCGTTCAGATGACCGGTGATGCAGAGAAGAGCGAGGCTCTGCTTCGAGTCATTCGCCCATATGGTATTAAAAATATTGCTCGGACTGGAGCGACAGGCTTTACCCGAGATTAAATCAAACCTTTAATTTGTTAAAACCGCCTAACAGGCAACAAAAATAGAAAAGAGAGAAAAACTTATGGCAGTAACAATGGAATACGAAAAAGATGTAAAAGTAGCAGCACTTGACGGTAAGAAAATTGCCGTAATTGGCTATGGTTCACAAGGTCATGCCCATGCGCAAAACTTGCGTGATACAGGCCACGATGTGATTATCGGTGTTCGTCCTGGTAAGTCATTTGATAAAGCTAAAGAAGACGGCTTTGATACTTATACAGTAGCAGAAGCAGCTAAATTGGCTGATGTCATCATGATTTTGGCTCCAGATGAAATCCAAAGAGATTTGTATGAAGCAGAAATCGCTCCAAATCTGGAAGCTGGCAATGCTGTTGGTTTTGCTCATGGTTTCAATATCCATTTTGAGTTTATCAAAGTTCCTGCCGATGTAGATGTCTTTATGTGTGCACCGAAAGGCCCCGGTCACTTGGTTCGCCGTACTTTCGAAGAAGGCTTTGGTGTGCCAGCTCTGTATGCAGTTTACCAAGACGCTACTGGAAATGCCAAAGATATCGCAATGGATTGGTGTAAAGGTGTTGGTTCAGCTCGTGTTGGACTTCTTGAAACAACTTATAAAGAAGAAACAGAAGAAGATCTCTTTGGTGAACAAGCTGTGCTTTGTGGTGGTTTGACTGCCCTGATTGAAGCAGGATTTGAAGTTCTGACTGAAGCAGGTTATGCACCAGAATTGGCTTACTTTGAAGTGCTGCACGAAATGAAACTGATTGTAGACTTGATCTATGAAGGTGGTTTCAAGAAAATGCGCCAATCTATCTCAAATACAGCTGAATATGGTGACTATGTATCTGGTCCGCGCGTGATTACTGAGCAAGTCAAAGAAAACATGAAGGCGGTCTTGGCTGATATCCAAAACGGTAAATTTGCGAACGACTTCGTTGACGACTATAAAGCTGGCCGTCCGAAACTGACTGCTTACCGTGAGCAAGCTGCTAATCTGGAGATTGAAAAAGTCGGTGCAGAATTGCGTAAAGCAATGCCATTCGTTGGTAAAAACGACGACGATGCCTTCAAGATTTATAATTAAGATAAAGAGCAGATAAGACATTAGGGGTTGGAATGCGAATTCCCAGCCCCTTGTTTTGCTTGATAGAGAATAAACTGAAAAAACAGGGAAGGAAGAAACATGCTCAGAGCAAAAGATATCACGCATGCTCATAAAGTGTTAAAAGATGTGGTTGTCAATACACCTCTTGACTATGACCACTATTTGTCAGAGAAGTACCAGGCTAAGATTTACCTAAAGAAAGAAAATATGCAGCGGGTGCGCTCTTTTAAACTCCGTGGGGCTTATTACGCTATTTCTCAACTTAGCGAAGAGGAGCGCCAGCGTGGGGTTGTCTGTGCTTCTGCGGGCAATCACGCCCAAGGAGTGGCCTATACATGTAAGGAAATGAAAATTCCAGCAACTATTTTTATGCCCATCACGACCCCTCAGCAGAAGATTGGGCAGGTCCGTTTCTTTGGCGGTGAATTTGTGGATATCAAGCTGGTTGGAGATACCTTTGATGCTTCGGCCAAGGCAGCGCTTGACTATACTAAGGCTGAAAACCGCACCTTTATCGATCCTTTTGATAATGAAGATGTCCAAGCGGGTCAAGGGACTGTAGCCTATGAAATCTTAGATGAGGCTAGGAGAGAAGCTATCACTTTTGATGCTGTTTTGGTACCAGTTGGTGGCGGCGGACTGATATCAGGAGTCTCAACCTATATCAAAGAAAGTCAGCCAGCTATCGAAGTCATTGGTGTGGAAGCCAACGGTGCCCGCAGTATGAAAGCGGCATTTGAAGCTGGAGGTCCGGTCAAGCTTAAAGAAATCGATAAATTTGCGGACGGCATCGCAGTCCAGAAGGTCGGTGCATCAACCTATGAGGTTACACAAAAGAATGTTCAAAATCTTATCGGTGTAGATGAAGGGCTTATTTCAGAGACCATCATTGACCTATACTCCAAGCAAGGGATTGTCGCAGAGCCAGCTGGTGCGGCAAGTGTTGCTGCTTTGGAAGTACTGAGCGAGTATATCAAGGGGAAGACTATCTGTTGCATTATCTCAGGTGGTAATAATGACATCAACCGTATGCCAGAGATGGAAGAACGGGCACTTATTTATGATGGTATTAAGCACTATTTTGTGGTTAACTTCCCGCAGCGTCCAGGTGCCTTGCGTGAGTTTGTGAATGATATTTTAGGGCCTAATGACGACATCACTCGTTTTGAATATATCAAACGGGCAAGCAAGGGAACGGGTCCCGTCCTGATTGGTATTGCTCTGTCAGATAAGCATGATTATGCTTCTTTGATTAACCGTGTTGAGCAGTTCGATCCCTCTTTTATCAATCTGAACGGAAATGAAACACTCTACAATATGCTTGTCTGATTGTAAAGATATTTTAGCCTAATTTGTATGCTTTCGTTTGAAACTGCAAATTAAATATGTTAGAATATAGTATAGTGAATCAAGGAGGCTTGAACATGTTTTTTATTCCATTTTTCTTTATCATATTGATTATAATCTTTGTATTCTTGATGCTTAGTGCAGTCTATGTGGTTCGTCAGCAATCTGTGGCAATCATTGAGCGTTTTGGACGCTATCACAAAACCAGCAGCAGCGGTATCAATTTCCGTCTTCCTTTAGGGATTGACAAGATAGCGGCTCGCGTTCAGCTGCGTTTGCTGCAGAGCGAGATTATCGTTGAGACTAAGACACAGGATAATGTGTTTGTAACCATGAATGTTGCGACTCAGTATCGTGTAAATGAAAACAACGTGATTGACGCTTATTACAAGCTTATGCGTCCTGAAGCACAGATTAAGTCCTATATCGAAGATGCCCTTCGTTCCTCCGTTCCAAAACTGACCTTGGATGAGCTCTTTGAAAAGAAGGACGAAATTGCCCTAGAAGTCCAAAAGCAAGTGGCAGAAGAAATGTCGACCTATGGTTACATTATTGTTAAAACCTTGATTACCAAGGTTGAGCCTGATGCTGAAGTTAAACAGTCTATGAACGAAATCAATGCGGCGCAGCGTAAGCGCGTGGCTGCTCAGGAATTGGCTGAAGCAGATAAGATTAAGATTGTGACAGCTGCCTCTGCAGAAGCTGAGAAAGACCGCCTGCATGGGGTTGGTATTGCCGAGCAGCGTAAGGCCATTGTGGATGGTTTGGCAGACTCGATCAAGGAATTGAAGGGGGCCAATATTGAGTTGACAGAAGAGCAGATTATGTCTATTCTTTTGACCAACCAGTACCTGGATACGCTGAATAATTTTGCAGATAGTTCGGGTAATAATACCATCTTCCTTCCAGCAAATCCAGAAGGAGTCGAAAGTATTCGGACTCAGATACTTTCAGCCCTCAAAGCTAAGTAAAGAAAATTCAGAATTATTTAATTTGTTCGAATTTGGTTTGTTTAAGTTGACAAACTGTATAAAAACAATTATAGTAGTTGATGTAGCTAGAATAGAGAGGAGTAAGAAATGGCTAAATCTAATTTCGAGAAAGTAGAATCTGTTGTTAGTTGGGTACGTGATAAGAAGATCACTGGTTACCGTATTAGTAAAGAAACAAATGCACGTGAAATGTCTATCATTGCTCTTGCTCAAGGACGTGCAAAAGTGAAAAATATCTCTTTTGAAACAGCTCTTGGCTTGATTGATTTCTACGACAAAAACCATGAAAAATTTGAAGACTAAACTTCAAAATCGTGCAACTGATATTGCTCATTAAATAAAAAAAGGAATCTGGATTTAGTTCCAGATTCTTTTTTATTTTTGAAAATAGAAGTAATTTAGCTGAGGAAGCGTTGCAAGAATTCTTTGGTTCTTTCTTCTTTGGGATTGGTGAAGATATCCTGCGGGCTGCCAGCTTCAGCAATGACGCCCTTATCCATAAAGATGACACGGCTGGAGACATCACGGGCAAATTCCATCTCGTGGGTTACGACTATCATAGTCAGCCCTTCCTGAGCCAGTTCTTTCATGATTTTCAGAACTTCACCAACCATTTCAGGGTCGAGGGCTGAAGTTGGCTCGTCAAAGAGGATAGCATCAGGATTCATGGAGAGGGCGCGGGCAATAGCGACTCGCTGCTTCTGACCGCCTGAGAGTTGCTTAGGCTTGGCCTGCCAGTATTGCTCGCCCATTCCAACCTTGTTGAGGTTTTCTTTGGCAATTTTTTCGGCTTCTGACCGTTCTTTTTTCAGAACTGTTGTCTGAGCGACGATGGTATTTTCCAGGACATTAAGATTTTCAAAGAGATTGAAAGACTGAAAGACCATGCCCAGCTTTTCACGATAATGGGTCAGGTCATAGTTCTCTGCCAGGACATTCTTGCCGCGATAGAAAATCTGACCGCCAGTTGGTGTCTCCAAAAGATTAATAGAGCGCAGGAAGGTTGACTTTCCGCTGCCAGAGCTGCCGATGATGGAAATCACTTCTCCTTGATGAACTGTGAGGGAGATGTCCTTGAGGACTTCGTTTTCACCGTAGGACTTTTTGAGGTTTTTAATTTCTAAAATGGTTTCTGTCATGATTTCACTTCTCCTGTCTGCATTTGATTGGCACCTGTCGTGTAGTTGTCTGTGTCAAAGCGTTTTTCAACATAGCGCAGGATGCGTGTCACGCTGAATGTCAGGACAAAGTAGATTACAGCGATGATAGTAAAGGTTTGGAAGTACTGGTAAGTCTGGGTAGCGATAGTATTTCCAGAGAAATAAAGCTCAACTACCGAGATAACGTTCAACACGGATGTATCCTTGATATTGATGACAAATTCGTTACCAGTTGCAGGCAGAATATTGCGAACGACCTGAGGCAGAACAATCTTGCGCATGGTCTGGCCATGAGTCATACCCAGTGCTGTTGCGGCTTCAAATTGCCCTTTATCAACAGCAAAGATACCACCGCGGACAATCTCGCTCATATAAGCTCCGGTATTGATGGAGACGATGAAAATAGCAGCGATAGTTCGGTCGATAGAAATTCCGAATGCCTGAGCTGTTCCGTAGTAGATAACCATGGACTGAACAATCATGGGAGTTCCGCGGAAAATCTCAATATAGACATTTAAGAACCAGCCAAAGATTTTTTGCAGTGATGCTAGGAGTTTATTCTTAGAAGCTGGTGCTGTCCGATAAACGCCAATCAGCAGTCCGATGATGAGACCTGCGATGGTTCCTGTTATCGAAATAAGCAAGGTCAAACCAGCTCCGCGTAAAAATTGCGGCCAGTTTTCAGCCAGGATCTTAGCCACTTGACTGAAGAATGATTCATTCGTTGTTTCACTATCCGTATCAACAGGCTGTTTCTGAATCATCTCATCCATCAGCTTGACTTGATCATTGGTAGTAATCTTAGCGATTGCTGCATTGGCTTGCTCGATACGATTGTCATCCTTGCGCATACCAATGGCAATGGAAGCATCTTCTTCACCGACTTCAAAGCCTTTCTCAAATTGAATCATTTTGAAGTTGGAGTTGGCAGTCTCAGCAGTCAAGGCTTCTGGCCGCTCAGAGATATAGCCATCAATAACCCCGGATTCCAAGGCTTGTCGCATCTGGGCAAAATCGCCCATAGCTGTCTCTTTTTTGGCACCAGACAGTTGGTCAATGAGATTGTAGAGGTAAACTCCTTGCTGGGAAGTGATTTTGGCGTCTTTGAAGTCTTCTAGAGTCTTAGCGGATGCATATTTTCCATCTTTACGAACTAGGAGAACTGGCTCGCTGGTGTAGTAACTGTTGGAAAAGGCGATTTCTTTTTTCCGCTCGGCAGTCGGGCTCATACCTGCAATAATCATGTCAATTTTGCCGGAGGTCAGAGCAGGAATCAATCCATTCCAAGAAGTCTTGACAACCAGAGGTTCCTTGCCCATCTCTTGAGCGATTTTTTTGGCAATCTGCACATCGTATCCGTTGGCATATTGGTTGGTGCCTTCGATTTTTACAGCACCGTTGGAATCATCATCCTGAGTCCAGTTGAAGGGAGCGTAGGCTGCCTCCATACCGATTCTCAGGTAGTCATCGGCCTGAATAACATGGACCGTTCCTAAGGTGACCAGGAGGGCTGTAAATAAAGTGAGTAATAATTTCTTCATGGGATTCTCCTGCTTATCTAATAATAGTTCTTCCTATTCTATCGAAAATTGCTACTCTTTTCAATCCTAGTAAGCCCTTACTTGATAAAAATGATATAATAGAACAAAATATCTGTAAAGAGAGGTTGAGTATGAAACGATATTTTTATCTTCTGTTGGTTTTATTTTCCTGCCTTTGTTTTGGTCGGGTTGTCTCGGCTGTTGACTATGATATTGAATCCTATCAAGGCGATCTGGCCTTGCGTGAGGACAATACAGCTACCTATACAGAAAAAGTAACCTACAAGTTTAATGACGACTATAATGGTCAGATTGTTTCGCTGGGCTCGGCTGGAAAGATGCCCAATGGTTTTGCCATTGATGGGAATCCGACGGTCTCGATTCAGACCAATGGTGAGACTGATGTGGACTTTAGACCAGAAATCAAAGATTTGGGCGATGGTTATGAGGTCAAAATCTATAATTCAGGCTACGATGGTGACCGAGTCATAGTCACTGTGACCTGGCAGTTGAGAAATCTCCTTTTTCTTCACAGGGATATTGCTGAGCTCAACTGGACTCCTATCAGCGACTGGGACCAGGGGATAGGAGAGGTCGTTTTGACGGTTTCTGGCTTGAGCAATCCAGATAAGAGCGAACTCTTTGCTCATAGTGGCTACTTTGGTACCCAGCCTTTCGTGGATAAGGATGGCACTGACTATCTGGTCAAACTCAATGGAATTGGCTCGGGCGATAATGTCGAGCTCCACGGCTATTGGGATCGACAAGCGGTCTCTCTTGTGTCTCAGAATGAAGACGAGAGCGACTACTTGCCAACCTTTAAAGCTCAAGAAGAAAAGATTGCCCGCATGACGGTCTTTTACCGGCAGCTAGGAGAAATTTATATGCCCTTGCTGCTCTTATGTGCTATCCTTGTAGCGGCTATCCTTTATTTTGTCTTTGCTCAGAAGATTAAGCCTAAGCAGTCTTATCCCAAGAATGCCCGTCTATATGAGGCTCCTCAGGACTTGGCTCCCCTTGTCTTGGCGGAAAATATTTACGCAGTAGACATGGAGGATGTCGATCCGACGAATGGCGGCAAGGCAGTGCTGAACTTTGAAAACATGGTCCAGGCGACTTTATTAGACTTGCTGGATAGGGGCAATCTCCTCCTGCAGGGAGATACTGAAAATCCTGTTCTGCAAATAGCGACTTATGATGGGTTGGCGGACTTTGAGAGACGTTTTCTGGGCATGGCTTTTAACAAGCAATCCCAGGCTAGGGTGAAAGATCTCTTTTCAGCCTATCAAATTTCAGAAGATATTTATAAGCACAAGTCTTCTGCGGATGAGTCCTATATCCGTAACATCGGTAGTAATATCAAGTCCTTATTTACTAACAGTTTGCGCTCCTTATCTAAAGAAGTGCGCTCTGAAGGCAAGCGTTTGGGTCTCTTTGGTCACTACCGGCCTCTTAAAGTTCAGGAAAAGAGATTGCTGATTACTGCTATTATTCTGGCTTGTGCTGGTTTAGTAGTGTCTATCGCTGTTTTCTTTATCTATATGGCTTCTTTTGGCGGCTTTATCTGGTATTATATTCCTTTGGCGCTGGTGAGTCTTGTCTTGATTTTGATTTTTGCTAGTAAGGCACAGCTTTATTGGCGAGATGGCGTCCTGAATGACAAAGGCGCGCACGACTTCTATCTATGGAGAAGTTTTTCCAATATGCTGCGAGATATTGCTCATCTGGACAATACAGAAATCGAAGGTATTATCCTTTGGAACCGTCTCTTGGTCTATGCGACCCTCTTTGGCTATGCAGATCGTGTCAGCCGTGTCATGGCTCTGCGTCAGATTCACTTGGAAAATCCATCTATGGACAGCTATGTTCAGGCTAACCTGCACTATGCCTTCTATAGCAGTATGCACAGTTTCTCAAACTACGGCCATGTAGCCACCACAGCCAGCAATTTCTCTGTCTCATCTGGCGGAAGTTCAGGTGGTGGGTTCTCTGGCGGCGGAGGCGGCGGAGGCGGTGGAGCTTTCTGATAAACAAGCTCTCTCCTAGCCAGAAAAGTTATCATACTGGCTTTTCCTAGCCTTGAAATTGTGATATAATAAGACCTAATACTCTTTGGGAATTTAACTGTGACTTTCCTTGAGTAGACCCTTGTTTTAGGAGTATTCTATGTTTATCATTGAAATTTTTATCTCTATTATTTACGGTATCATTGAAGGAATCACAGAATGGCTGCCGATTTCCAGTACAGGTCACCTGATTCTGATTCAAGACTTTATCCAGTTTAAGAATCAAAGTCCAGCCTTTATGGAAATGTTTAATGTCGTTATCCAGCTGGGAGCTATTTTGGCGGTTGTCGTTATCTATTTTGACAAGCTAAACCCTTTTAAACCGGGCAAGTCAGCACGTCAGGTACAAAAGACCTGGCAGCTTTGGGCCAAGGTCGTCGTGGCAGCCTTGCCGGCTGCTGTTATCGGCTTATTCTTGGATGATTGGTTTGAAGCGCATTTTTATAATCTGGTCTCTGTGTCAGTGATGCTGATTGTCTATGGGGCGGCTTTTATCTATCTGGAAAGGCGTGAGCATGAGGAGCCTGTTGTGACAGATTTGGCACATCTTTCTTACAAGACTGCCTTGCAGATTGGTCTCTTTCAGGTTCTAGCTCTCTTTCCTGGGACTAGCCGTTCTGGTGCTACCATTGTCAGCGGTCTCCTAAATGGTGTCAGTCGTTCTGTTGTGACAGAGTTCACTTTCTATCTGGGGATTCCCATTATGTTTGGCGCTAGTGGCTGGAAAATTCTCAAGTTCATCAAGAATGGGAACAGTCTAGGATTTGGGCAAATCTTCTTGCTCTTAGTTTCCATGGGGGTGGCCTTCGGTGTCAGTCTAGTCGTGATTCGTTTCCTGACAGACTACGTCAAAAAGCATGACTTTACGGCTTTTGGGAAATATCGGATCGGCCTAGGCGGCGTGCTTCTGGCTTATGCAGCAATCAAAGCCTTGATGGGATAAAAGAGGTAATTTTAATGTTTCTCTGACTATCTCATGTAGTAAAATAATAAGCTCTCGGAATTTTCTGAGAGCTTTTTTTGGTAATTGCTGTTTTCAGAGCAATACTAGCTATTTTTTGAAATACGGGGGATTTTTTAGTATAATGGTAGGACTAGAAGTGTATGAGGTAGAGATATGGAAATGAAACAGATTAGTGATTCGACCATAAAAATCACGATTCAGCTGGAAGATTTGGAAGAGCGCGGCATGGAAATGGCCGATTTCTTGGTCCCCCAAGAAAAGACAGAAGAGTTTTTCTATACCATCTTAGATGAGTTGGAAATGCCGGATAATTTTTTGGACAGCGGTATGCTGAGCTTTCGAGTGACGCCTAAGCCGGATAAGGTAGATGTTTTTGTTACCAAGTCTAAGTTGGATAAGAATCTGAGTTTTGAGGATTTGGCAGATCTGCCAGACATGGATGAGCTATCTCATATGTCTCCAGATGAATTCCTTAAGACGCTGGAAAAGAGTATTTTTGAAAAGAGTAAGGAAGATATAGAAGCAGTCCAATCTTTGGAAACAGCAGAAGCGGAGGAAGGGGAGCAGCTTTCTCCGGAGGCGGCTGATGAGCAGTCAGCAGAAAATGCAGAGCGTTACATTTACTACATCCTGCGATTTGAAGATATTAAGGCTGCTGCGGCCTTTGCCCAGACGGTGGACTATAAGATTGACTTATCAGAGCTTTATAAGTATGATTCAGCTTATTATTTGACGATTTTGGTAGACGTTGAAGGCTGCCCAGATCGCTATCCAGCTTGGCTTTTGGCTAAGATGCGTGAATTCGCAGATGATTCAGATATTACTCGGGCAGTGCTACAGGAGCACGGGCACCTGCTCTTGGTGACAGATGCTGTCTCCGGTCTGCAAAAGGTTGAATGCCTATGATTACTTTTCCTTTAAAGTTTATCTTGGTATTGTTGGGAACTTTTTTTATCGGGGTGATTCTGACACCCTTGGTTCGGCTCTTAGCCTTTAAGATTGGTGCGGTAGATTATCCCAATGCTCGCCGCATCAATAAAAAGCCCATGCCTAGCAGTGGGGGGCTGGCGATTGTAGCGGCCTTTTCTATCTCTACTCTGCTCTTGATGCCGCAGATTGTTGCTGTAGATTTTTTTGAACAGACCTATTTTGATTATGTTTGGCCAGTCGTTCTAGGTGGTTTGATTATTGCCTTTACAGGCTTGGTCGATGATATCAAAGAGCTGTCGCCTATGCTGAAAATGGGGGGAATTGTTCTAGCAGCCAGCCTAATCTGGTGGCTGACAGATTTCCGATTGGATGATTTTAAGCTTCCTTTTGGCGGACCTTTCCTGCATTTTGAGCCTTGGCTATCCTATATTTTGACAGTGGTGTGGATTATTTCCATCACCAATGCGGTTAATTTAATTGACGGTTTGGATGGTCTGGTGAGTGGGGTGTCCATCATCTCGCTAGTGACGATGGGGATTGTTTCTTACTTCTTTTTGCCCCAGCACAATCTCTTTTTGACCCTGACAATTTTCGTCTTGGTTTTGTCAATTGCTGGTTTTTTCCCTTACAATTACCATCCGGCTATCATTTATCTTGGTGATACAGGAGCCCTTTTCATCGGCTTTATGATTGCCGTCTTGTCCTTGCAAGGCCTGAAAAATGCGACGGCTGTTGCGGTGGTGACTCCTATGATTATCTTAGGGGTGCCGATTACGGATACTTTTCTGGCTATTATCCGCCGTACTCTGTCTGGCCAGAAATTCTACACGCCTGACAAGCACCATCTCCATCACAGACTCTTGTCCTTGGGATTGACTCACCGAGGAACAGTACTGGTTATCTACGGAATTTCGCTGGTCTTTGCCATGATTTCTCTCTTGTTGAATGTTTCCAGTCGAATTGGTGGCGTGCTCTTGATGATAGGCTTACTTCTGGGAGTTGAGCTCTTTGCTGAGTTGGTCGGAGTTTTGGGGCCTAATCGTACTCCTTTGCTCAATATTCTCCGCTTTATTGGGAATTCCTCCTACCGAGAGGAAGTTCGGCGGAAATGGCGTCAAAAGAGGAATAAATAAGAATAGCTCTAAACAAAATAAAAGCCTTTTGGGCTTTTTTTTGGTATACTAAAGTGTGTAAATCAGCTAAGCAAAGAAAGGAAAAAGAAATGTCTGTCTTAGAAATCAAAGATCTTCATGTTGAAATCGAAGGAAAAAAAATTCTCAAAGGGGTGAATCTCACTCTGAAAACAGGAGAGGTTGCAGCTATTATGGGGCCAAATGGAACAGGGAAGTCCACCTTGTCTGCAGCCATCATGGGCAATCCTAACTACGAAGTGACTCAAGGAGAAGTGCTTTTTGATGGAGTCAATATCTTGGAGTTGGAAGTAGACGAGCGTGCTCGCATGGGGCTCTTCCTTGCTATGCAGTACCCTAGTGAAATTCCTGGTATTACTAATGCCGAATTTTTGCGAGCAGCTATGAATGCTGGCAAAGAAGACGAGGAAAAAATCTCCGTCCGCGACTTTATCATGAAGCTGGATGAAAAGATGGAACTGCTCAACATGAAAGAAGAAATGGCTGAGCGTTACCTTAATGAAGGTTTCTCCGGTGGTGAAAAGAAGCGTAACGAAATCCTGCAGTTGCTCATGCTAGAGCCGACTTTTGCACTCTTGGATGAGATTGACTCAGGTCTGGATATCGATGCTCTTAAGGTCGTTTCTAAAGGAGTTAATGCTATGCGTGGTGAAGGCTTTGGTGCTATGATTATCACCCACTACCAACGCTTGCTCAACTACATCACTCCAGATGTGGTTCACGTCATGATGGATGGTAAAGTCGTTCTTTCTGGCGGTCCAGAATTGGCAGTCCGCTTGGAGAAAGAAGGCTATGCCAAATTGGCTGAAGAGTTGGGCTTCACCTATACTGAAGAAGCCTAGTCAAACATTCTTTTGACTTTGATGAAAGATAGGAGAATGACATGACAAAAGAATTAATTCAAGAATTTTCACAACTACATGCAGAGCCGAACTGGCTCTTTCAACTGCGCCAGCAGGCCTTTGATAAAATTGACCAGTTAGAATTGCCGCGTATTGAGCGGGTTAAATTTCACCGCTGGAATCTGGGAGACGGCCGTATTTCAGAGAGTGAGCCGCTGACAAGTGTTCCAGACTTTACAGCCCTAGACGACAATCTCAAGCTTGTTCAGTTGGGAACTCAGACTGTTCTGGAGCAATTGCCAGCTGATTTGGCAGCCCAAGGCGTGATTTTCACTGATTTCCAAACAGCTTTGGAAAAGATTCCAGAGCTGGTGGAGAAGCATTTCATGTTCGCAGTCAAGTATGATGAGGATAAGTTGGCAGCTTACCATACGGCTTATTTCAATAGCGGAGCAGTTCTTTATGTGCCGGACAATGTTGAGATTGATCAGCCGATTGAAGGAATTTTTTATCAGGACAGCGAAAGCGATGTTCCTTTTAACAAGCATATTTTGATTATCGCAGGCAAGCATTCCAAGGTTAACTACTTGGAACGCTTGGAAACTTATGGTGAGGGCTCTGTTCCAGTAACAGCAAATATCACTGTCGAAGTCATTGCTCAGGCTGGTGCTCAGATTAAATTTTCAGCTATTGATCGCTTGGGCGAAAATGTAACGGCTTATATCAGTCGTCGCGGTAAGCTGGACAACGATGCTATGATTGACTGGGCTATCGGCGTTATGAACGAAGGCAATGTCGTAGCTGACTTTGATAGCGACCTCTATGGCAAGGGCAGTCATGCGGATATGAAGGTGGTGGCTCTTTCCAGCGGTAAGCAAGTTCAGGGAATTGATACCCGCGTAACTAACTATGCCTGCAACTCTATCGGAAATATCCTGCAGCACGGGGTTATCTTAGAAAAAGGAACCCTGACCTTCAATGGTATCGGCCATATTATCAAAGGGGCTAAGGGAGCAGATGCCCAGCAGGAAAGCCGGGTTCTCATGCTGTCTGATCAGGCTCGCTCAGATGCTAATCCAATCCTCTTGATTGATGAGAATGATGTGACAGCTGGTCACGCGGCTTCTATCGGCCAGGTTGATCCGGAGGATATGTATTACCTCATGAGTCGGGGACTTGATAAGGCGACGGCTGAACGCTTGGTCGTGCGCGGTTTCTTAGGCTCAGTGATTGTAGAAATCCCTGTTAAGGAAGTCCGTGATGAAATGATTGAGAATATCGATATTATTCTCGCAAAAAGATAAAAAGCTGGGCCTTGCCCCGTATAAGTAGATAGGAGTCTTCATGTCTGGATTTAATGCAGAAGCAATCAAGCAAGATTTTCCCATTTTGGACCAAATTGTCAATGATGAACCTTTGGTTTATTTGGACAATGCGGCGACAACCCAGAAACCCAAGCAGGTGCTGGCAGCTATTGAAAACTACTATCTTAGAGACAATGCCAATGTCCACCGCGGTGTGCATACGCTAGCTGAGCGGGCAACGGCAGCCTATGAAGCAGCCAGAGAAAGAGTTCGTTCTTTTATCAATGCAGCTTCTAGCAGAGAGGTTCTCTTTACACGAGGGACCACGACGAGTCTTAATTGGGTGGCTCAGCTTGCGGCTGAAAGGCTGCAGCCTGGTGATGAAGTGATGATTTCTATCATGGAGCACCATTCCAATGTCATTCCTTGGCAGGAAGCTTGTAGGAAGACTGGAGCCAAGTTGGTCTATGTCTATCTCAAGGACGGTGCTCTGGATATGGAAGATTTCCGTACCAAGCTCAATAAGCGGACCAAATTTGTCTCTCTGGCTCATGCTTCTAATGTCCTCGGTGTCATCAATCCAATCAAGGAGATTGCCCAGCTGGTTCATCAGCAAGGAGCACTTTTGGTGGTGGATGGGGCTCAATCCATTCCTCACATGAAGATTGATGTGCAGGATTTGGATGTGGACTTCTTCGCCTTTTCGGGGCATAAGATGGCTGGGCCTACCGGCATTGGGGTTCTCTATGGCAAGGAAAAACTGCTAGAGCAGATGTCGCCAGTTGAGTTCGGCGGCGAGATGATTGACTTCGTCTATGAGCAGGAAGCGACCTGGAAGGAGCTTCCGTGGAAGTTTGAGGCCGGAACGCCGAATATGGCAGGAGCAATCGGTCTTGCGGCGGCCGTTGATTATTTGGAAGACTTGGGCATGGATGCCATTGCTCAGCATGAGCAGGACCTGATTGCCTACGTATTTCCTAAGCTGCAGGCAGTGGAAGGTTTGACCATTTATGGCTCTCAGGATTTGGCCCAGCGATCAGGCGTGATTGCCTTTAACCTAGATGGTCTTCATCCGCATGATGTCGCGACGGCTCTGGACTACGAAGGAGTGGCTGTTCGGGCGGGTCACCATTGTGCCCAGCCCCTGCTCACCTATCTGCAGTTGCCAGCAACTGTGAGGGCTAGCTTTTATATCTATAATACCTATGCAGATTGCGACAAGCTGGTAGATGCTTTAGAAAAGACAAAGGAGTTTTTCAATGGCGCTTTCTAAGTTAGACAGTCTTTACAAGGCGGTTGTGACCGACCACTCAGCTCACCCCCATCATCATGGGAAGTTGGAAGATGTGGAGCAGGTAGTCCTCAATAACCCGACCTGTGGTGATGTCATCAGCCTGTCTGTGAAGTTTAATGCGGAAGATATGATTGAGGATATTGCCTTTGTTAATTCTGGCTGTACCATCTCAACGGCTTCAGCCAGCATGATGACGGATGCGGTTCTGGGCAAGACAAAAGAGCAGGCGTTGGAATTAGCAGAAGTCTTCTCGCAGATGGTTCAGGGCCAGGAAGACAGTCGCCAGAAAGAATTGGGAGATGGAGCCTTTTTAGCAGGTGTTGCCAAATTCCCGCAGCGAATTAAGTGTGCGACCTTGGGTTGGAATGCCCTCAAGCGAGCAATTGAAGAAGATAAAAAGTAAGAATGTGAAAGGAAATTATGTCAGAAGAAAGAGTAGAACCAAAACCGATTGATCTCGGTGAGTACAAGTTTGGTTTCCATGACGATGTTGAGCCTGTTATCTCGACAGGAAAAGGGCTGAATGAAGCGGTCATTCGTGAGCTTTCTGCAGCCAAGGATGAACCAGAATGGATGCTGGATTACCGCCTCAAATCCTACGAGGCTTTCAAGAAGATGCCTATGCAGTCTTGGGGGCCAGATCTGTCAGAAATTAATTTTGATGACTTGATTTATTATCAAAAGGCCTCTGATAAGCCAGCTAGAAGCTGGGATGAAGTGCCTGAAAAGATCAAGGAAACCTTTGAGCGGATTGGGATTCCAGAAGCGGAGAGAGCCTACCTGGCTGGTGCGGCTGCCCAGTATGAGTCCGAGGTGGTCTACCACAATATGAAGGAAGAGTTCCAAAAGCTAGGAATCGTCTTCACAGATACCGACTCAGCTCTTAAGGAATACCCAGAGCTTTTCAAGCAGTATTTTGCTAAGCTGGTCCCTCCAACAGATAACAAGCTAGCAGCTCTCAACTCCGCTGTCTGGTCTGGTGGTACTTTCATCTATGTGCCAAAAGGTGTCAAGGTAGATGTTCCCTTGCAGACTTATTTCCGGATTAACAATGAAAATTCTGGTCAGTTTGAGCGGACTTTGATTATCGTTGATGAGGGCGCTAGCGTCCATTATGTTGAGGGATGTACTGCTCCGACTTATTCCAGTAATAGCTTGCATGCGGCAATTGTCGAAATTTTTGCCCTCGATGGTGCCTATATGCGCTACACCACTATTCAAAACTGGTCTGATAATGTCTACAACCTCGTGACCAAGCGGGCGAGGGCCATGAAAGATGCGACGGTTGAGTGGATTGACGGGAACCTTGGTGCGAAAACGACTATGAAATATCCGTCTGTCTATCTGGACGGACCTGGAGCGCGTGGAACAATGTTGTCTATTGCCTTTGCTAATACCAATCAGCACCAAGATACAGGAGCTAAGATGATTCACAATGCTCCTCATACCAGCTCATCTATCGTGTCCAAGTCTATTGCTAAGGGCGGAGGTAAGGTGGATTACCGCGGTCAAGTGACCTTTGGAAAGAATTCACAGAAATCCGTCAGCCATATTGAGTGTGATACGATTATCATGGACGATATTTCAGCGTCAGATACCATTCCCTTTAATGAAATCCATAACTCCCAGGTAGCCCTGGAGCATGAGGCCAAGGTTTCTAAGATTTCCGAAGAGCAGCTCTACTATCTCATGAGCCGGGGATTGTCCGAATCTGAAGCCACCGAAATGATTGTCATGGGCTTTGTCGAGCCTTTCACCAAAGAACTGCCTATGGAATACGCTGTTGAGCTTAACCGCTTGATTAGCTATGAAATGGAAGGATCAGTTGGGTAAAGCTTCGTCTAAGTGAAATTTTGAATCACTGCTTGAAGACACGCATTGTGAGTTAATATTCAAAGATGTTTGCTAGTTCTAGTCCAACATTTACAAACCATACAAACAACCGCGAATCATTTGATTCGCGGCTTTTCTTTATAATTTCTCGTTGACATAGCGGACAAAGTCATTCCACCAGACCTTGAAGAAGATGCTTTTTTCTACCTCTTGGCCGGCCACCATCGTGACAGAGGGTGCTTTGTTTTCTAGATAGCCTTGGCCAATCGGTTCAGGGTCGGTATAGGTCAGGGTGCCAAGCTCAGTATTTTTTTTCAGCGGAGCTTGGAAGCCTTTTTCGTTGGTTGAAAATTCCACCTTGTGCTCAGCCTGATTGGCGATGCGCTCAATGATGGTGAAATCCTTGCTGGCGACGGCTGGAACGGTCTTTTGCTTGCCGTCAATAACTGTTGAATGGCTTTTATTGTAGGCTTCCCCCTCGGCCACAATGGTCGTCTGGGTGAAGTTTTGTGAAACATAGTTCATCAAAGAGGCTGTGGCTACAAAGCGTGCGTAGGGGTCGCCGTCAGTTTGCTCAACGTCCAGCACAACAGTAATCATGCGGATACCATTTTCAGTAGTCGTCGCAACAAAGGAAGATCCTCCCTTATCCGAACTGCCGGCTTTAAGTCCGTCTACACCTGAGCGGAAGTTGGACTGGTTTTCCAGCATGAAGTTATAATTTTCCAGACTCGTCCCTGCGATTTTAGCTGTAGACTTGGAAGTGATGTCTGTCACTTGAGGGAAGTCCATAATCAGATGCCGGCTGATAACAGCCAAGTCGTAGGCACTGAATTTGTTTTCAGTGTCCTTGCTTTTTTTAGCTGTGCTAGCTGAGGCGCTATACTCTGTTTCTTCAGTTGCGTATTCTAGAAGAAGAGTATTCAGCCCTGTGGAGTTCACAATAGTAGCATCTTTGATACCCCATTCTTTGAGCTTGGCCTTCATCATTTGGACGAAATTTTCTTCGCTGCCTCCAACCTTCTCAGCCAAGGCAATCGTGGCACTGTTGGAGCTGGACATCAAGGACGCGGCAATCAAGTCCTTGACTTTGTAACGTTTGGCTTCCAAAGGGACATTGCTGATATTTGGATTAGATGTTAGATTGTAAGCATAGTCTGAAATATCAACATAGGTATCGGCAGTCAGGTCTCCTCTGTCAATGGCTTCATAGACCAGATAGATGGTCAAAAGATTGGTGATAGAGCCGACTTCAATTGGAGTATTAGCATCTTTTTCGTAGAGAATCTTTCCAGAAGTAGCGTCCACAGCCATTGCACTCTTAGCGGCAATGTTGAAATCATCTGCTGCAACCTTGCTGGCGGTCATTCCGACCAAAACTAGTAAACATAGGAATAATCGTTTCATTTCTTTCCCCTAAAACAAGATATAACCATTGTATCATAAAATTCTCTTTTCTTTTATAAATCAAGGATAATAAAAGGTTACAAAATAAATGTAGAGAAAAGTAGGGTAATCCCCTTAAAGAGATTTTTTATAAAAGCATCTTTCGGAAAAACTCACAAAATAGAAAAATATTTGAAATAATACAGATATACAAGCTGAAAAATAGAAAATTATTATTTTCCTACATAAAACATTTGTTTTTATAAAAAAATATTGTATAATAATACAATATAAATTGAGAAGGAGAATGCTCATGAAAAAATCTAAATGGTTGGCCATTACTGGACTGACAGTCGTGTCAACACTAATCTTAGCTGCTTGTGGAAGCTCTAGTGCCAGTAATACCTATTCTTATGTCTATTTGAGTGATCCTGATACTTTGGACTATGTCAATTCAAATCGAGCTACTACGTCCGATGTTATTACAAACTTGGTGGACGGCCTTTTAGAAAATGATAAATACGGCAATTTGGTTCCATCTATTGCGGAAGACTGGACTGTTTCAAAGGATGGTTTGACCTATACCTATAAGCTTCGTAAAGATGCTAAGTGGTACACATCAGATGGTGAAGAATATGCAGAGGTTAAAGCACAAGACTTTGTAGCAGGTTTGAAGCACGCGGCAGATGAAAATTCTGAAGCTCTTCCTATCGTCCAAAGCTCTATCAAAGGCTTGGATGCCTATGTCAAAGGAGAGTCTAAAGACTTCTCAACAGTTGGAGTAAAAGCAGTTGATGACCACACGGTCGAATACACGCTCAACCAGCCAGAAAGCTACTGGAACTCTAAGACGACCATGGGGATTCTGTTCCCCATCAATGAGGATTTCTTGAAGTCACAAGGCAAAGATTTTGGTACCGTAAAACCTTCTTCCATTCTTTATAACGGACCTTATGTTCTGAAAGCATTCACTTCTAAGTCTGTCATTGAATATGCTAAAAACCAGAACTATTGGGATAAGGACAATGTCAAGGTTGAAAATATAAAACTGACTTATTTTGATGGTTCGGATCAGGAATCCTTGATCCGCAACTTCTCAGACGGGGCTTATTCTCAAGCACGGCTTTACCCTACGAGCTCTAACTATGCTTCTGTAGAAAAGCAGTACAAAGACAATATTATTTACACACCACAGAATTCAACTAGTTTCTATTTTGCTTTCAATCTGAATCGTAAGACTTATAATCATTCGTCTAAGACATCAGATGCTCAAAAGGCATCAACTACAGCTGCTATTCAAAATAAAGACTTCCGTCAGGCGATTAACTTTGCCTTTGACCGGACATCTTTTGGAGCTCAGATGAATGGTAAAGATGGAGCGACTAAACTCATCCGTAGCTTGCTTGTTCCTCCTAGCTTTGTGCAGGTGGACGGTAAGGACTTCTCTGATGTAGTAGAGAGCCAACTTTCATCTTATGGAGATGAGTGGAATGGCATTAAGCTGGCGGATGCTCAGGATAGTATCTACAATGCTGATAAAGCCAAGGCGGAATTTGCCAAGGCAAAAGAAACCTTGCAAGCTGAAGGTGTAGAATTCCCAATCCATATTGACGTCCCTGTCGATCAGTCTGACAAGGTTTTGGTACAACGGACGAACTCCTTCAAACAGTCTGTCGAATCAGCGCTTGGCCAAGAAAATGTCGTTATTGATGTTCAGCAAATGTCAACAGATGACTTTGATAATTCTGCCTACTTTGCAGAAACAGCAGCTCAGAAAGACTACGATCTCAACATGTCTGGCTGGTCAGCAGACTACCAAGATCCATCAACTTATCTGAATATCTTTAACCCTGAAACAGGTGATGCTGCAGATAATATTGGTATAGAAAAAGGGAAAAATGCTGATGTGGCAAATAAGGTTGGCTTGAATGAATACAAGGCTTTGCTGGATGAAGCTGATCAAGAAAAACAAGATACAGATGCTCGTTACACCAAGTACGCAGCAGCTCAGGCTTGGTTGACGGATAGCTCCATTGTTATTCCTAGTGTTTCTGGTGGTGGTTCACCAGTCGTTCAGAAGGTTGTGCCATTTACCAAGTCTTACTCTTATGTCGGAATTAAAGGAGATGCCTATGTCTTTAAGAACATGGAGCTCCAAAATGATATTGTTACAGCTAAAGACTATGAAGCGGCTCTTAAGAAATGGGAAAAAGAAAAGGAAGCATCCAATAAAAAAGCCCAAGAAGACTTAGAAAAACACATTAAATAAGGTTCTGAACCGCGAATTTTTGATTCTTTATAAACAGTTTGGAATCAAAAGTTTGTGAATACGATAAAGCGAGACTGAGACATTTTGTCCCAGTCTCTTTTTTTATATGACTCTCTATTGCATTGAAGCGTTTACATCCTGTCGCAGAAGTGCTATAATGAAAGTAATCTTAATGAAAACTGGAGGAAGTTTATGAAAACATCTAAGTTAGCTGCAGCTGCTGGGCTTGTCATTCTCTCTGCAGGAATTTTAGCTGCCTGTTCGTTTGGCGGCTCCAATTCATCTGGGAAAAACTATAGTTATGTTTATACGGCAGATCCAGATACGCTGGATTACACTGTGTCCAATAAACGGGCAACCAATGAGATTATGGCTAATGTAGTGGATGGTTTGCTGGAAAGTGATAAGTATGGTAACTTAGTGCCTTCTCTAGCAGAAGATTGGACCGTTTCAAAAGATGGTCTGACCTATACTTATAAGCTTCGTAAGGGAGTGAAATGGTATACTTCTGATGGTGAAGAATATGCAGATGTGACTGCTAAGGATTTTGTGACCAGTCTGAAGCATGCTGCAGACAGCAAGGCTGATGGTCTCTATATCGTTCAAAAATCCATTAAAGGCTTGGACGACTATGTTAATGGTAAAATAACTGACTTCTCCCAAGTTGGTGTTAAGGCGGTGGATGATTCTACTGTTCAGTATACTTTGAATCAGCCAGAAAGTTTCTGGAATTCTAAGACAACCATGGGGATTCTTTTCCCAATCAATGAAGAATTTCTGAAATCAAAGGGTGACAAATTTGCTCAGGGGACAGATCCAACCAGTGTTCTCTATAACGGTCCGTTTATCTTGAAATCTATCACCTCGAAATCTCAAATTAGCTTAGAGAAGAATCCTAACTATTGGGATAAGGAAAAGGTGAAAATTGATACTGTCAAATTCTCTTACTATGATGGTCAAGATACAGAATCTCTGGTGCGTGGCTTCTCTGACGGCAATTATACCATCGCTCGTCTTTTCCCAAATAGCTCCAACTTTGCCAGTGTGAAGAAACAGTACGGCGACAATATCGTCTACACTCCTCAAGGTTCAGGAACCTTCGTCGTTACAACTAATATTGACCGTCAGTCTTACGAGCATACCTCCAAGACAACGGATGCACAGAAATCTTCCACTAAGAAAGCACTGCTCAATAAAGATTTCCGTCAGGCTCTGCTTTTTGCCTTTGACCGTACTGCCTATTCTGCACAAACCAATGGCGAAGAGGCAGCAGACAAGCAACTTCGTAATACCTTTGTTCCGCCAACCTTTGTTCAAGCTAATGGCAAAGAGTTCGGCAGCATTGTAGAAGAAAATCTGGCTAGCTACGGTGATGAGTGGAAGGGAGTCAAATTAGACGACGCTCAGGATGGCCTTTATAATCCAGAAAAAGCCAAGGCAGAATTTGCCAAAGCCAAAGAAGCGCTGCAGGCAGAAGGAGTGGAATTCCCAATTCATCTGGACATTCCAGTTAGCTCAGCAGATACCAATGGCGTTAAGGGTGTTCAGTCACTGAAGCAGTCTATCGAAGCTAATCTTGGCTCTGACAATGTGGTGATTGATATTCAGCAGATGACAGATGATGAGTTGAATAACATCACCTACTTTGCGACCTCAGCATCTCAAGAAGACTGGGACTTGAATAATAATCTCGGCTGGAGTCCAGATTATAACGATCCTTCTTCTTATCTGGAAATCACTGGATCTAAGACTGGTGAGAATGTTGACAGTTACTTTGGTTTTGACCCTGGAACGGATAATGCAGCAGCTAAAGAGGCTGGCTTTGAAGAGTATGACAAGCTCTTGGAAGACGCTGCTTCAGAAAACGAGGACATTAACAAACGTTACGAAAAGTATGCAGCAGCTCAGGCTTGGCTGACAGACAGTGCCCTGTTAATGCCGGCATGGTCATCTGGTGCAACACCAAGTGTCCGTAAGGTTGTTCCATTCTCAGGACCATTTGCTTGGACTGGAAACAAGGGTGAATACAGCTTTAAATATGTTGAAATCCAAGATAAACCAATAACGACTAAAGAATATGAGAAAGCGAGTGAAAAATGGGCAAAAGAAAAGGAAGAATCCAATAAAAAAGCTCAAGAAGAACTCGCGGAACATATCAAATAAATCAAGAAAATCCCATTGTAGCAACAGTGGGATTTTTGATGATTTTAGAGGCGGAATGGGCGAGACTAAGGTTGTCTAATCCTAGATGACAGACATGCGGGAAACCTGATTACATAAACATATGAGGGTGCCAGTGAGCTAACTTAATATTCTGAAAATTTATTTTACTTTTAGTACTATCTATGCTATAATCTTAATTAAATCTAAAAATCTAAAAGATGGAGAAACCCATATGAAACAAAGCAAAGTCCTTGCGTTAGCAGGAGTTACTCTTCTTGCGGCTGGCTTTCTTGCAGCTTGCTCAGGCTCTAAGCCAAACACAAAATCAGGCAGTTCTAACACCTTTAATTATATCTACGAGACAGATCCTGAAAACTTGAACTATCTCACTTCAAGTAAAGCTGCTACAACAGACTTGACAGCAAATGTCATTGACGGTCTTTTAGAAAACGACCAATATGGAAACTTAGTTCCTTCAATGGCAGAGGAATGGACTGTATCACCAGATGGGAAGACCTATACATACAAGCTTCGCAAAGATGCTAAGTGGTATACTTCTGAAGGTGAAGAGTACGCAGATGTGACAGCAGAAGACTTTGTCACAGGTCTTAAGTATGCGGCAGACAATAAATCTGAAACAATCTACTTGGTTCAGGATTCTGTAAAAGGGCTTAAGGACTATATTTCTGGGAAGATTGATTTCTCAGAAGTAGGAATCAAAGCAGTTGATGATCATACCGTTGAGTATACTCTTAATGAGCCAGAAAGTTTCTGGAACTCTAAGACTACAATGGGAATTCTCTACCCAGTAAACAAAGACTTTTTGAAAAACCAAGGCGATAAGTTCGCTCAAGCAACTGATCCAACAAGCTTGCTTTATAACGGACCTTTCTTGCTCAAATCATTGACTTCAAAATCTGAAATTCAATTTGAGAAGAATCCTAATTATTGGGACAAAGAAAATGTTCACGTAGATGCAGTGAAACTCTCTTTCTATGATGGACAAGATCAAGGAAAACCTGCTGAGCAGTTCAGCCAAGGCGCATTGACAACAGCCAGACTTTTCCCAACTAGTGCGACTTATGAAAAGGTTGAAAAAGACTTTAAAGATAATATCGTCTATACACCTCAAGATGCCTCAACTTTCTTAGTAGGTACAAACATTGATCGTCAGTCTTATAATCATACGGCTAAGACATCAGAAGCTCAAAAAACTTCAACTAAGAAAGCCTTGCTTAACAAGGACTTCCGTCAGGCTTTGACCTTTGCCTTCAATCGTGAGTCCTATGCATCTCAGATTAATGGTAAGGACGGAGCAGACAAACTTCTTCGTAACCTTTACATCCCACCTACATTTGTGCAGGCTGGTGACAAGTCCTTCGGTGACCTAGTTAAGGAAAAAGTAGTAACTTATGGCGACGAGTGGAAAGATGTGGACTTCTCAGATGGCCAAGATGGTCTCTATAACGAGAACAAAGCAAAGGCTGAATTTGCTAAAGCAAAAGAAGCTTTGAAAGCTGATGGAGTGGAATTCCCAATTCATCTGGACATTCCGGTTGATCAAACAGCTACTTCTAAAGTACAGCGCGTTCAATCCCTCAAGCAATCCATTGAGAAGACTTTGGGAACAGATAATGTTGTGATTGATGTTCACCAATTGTCTAAGGATGAAGTGACTAACATTACCTTGTTTGCTCCTTCTGCTGCTGAAGAGGACTGGGATATTTCAGATAATGTCGGCTGGTCTCCGGACTATCAAGATCCATCTACTTATCTAGATGTCATCAAACCTGGTGGTGAAAATACCAAGACCTTCTTAGGATTTGATGGCACAGATAATGCCGCAGCGAAACAAGTTGGTTTGGATGAATATACCAAGCTGGTGGACGAAGCTGGTGCAGAAAAGCAAGATTTGAACAAGCGTTATGAAAAATATGCGGCTGCTCAGGCTTGGCTGACTGATAGTGCTTTGTTGATTCCGGTAACTTCTAGAACAGGTCGTCCAACCTTGACTAAGGTAGTGCCTTTCTCAGCACCGTTTGCTTGGTCTGGTGCTAAGGCGCGTGAAGCAGCAAGTTATAAGTACATGAAATTGCAGGATGAGCCTGTAACGACAAAAGATTATAATAGCGCTCAGGAAAAATGGAATAAAGAACGTGCGGAATCTAATAAAAAAGCTCAAGAAGAATTAGCAGACCACGTGAAATAAGCTTGCTAAGAGAACTTTCTCTAATAGAGGAGAAAGTTCTTTTGGAATTTAAAGGAAACGATAAATGAAAAAATATATTTTTATGCGTATCTTACGCTCAATTGTGTCGATTTTCTTGGTGACGACCCTGACTTATGCCATTATCTATACTATGGTGCCAAGAAGGTTGATTTTCAAGCAGGATCCTAACTATAATAAGATAGCGACAAATAAAGATAAAAAGACTAACTATGAAAACACCATCTTTGAGCGGATGGGTTACATTGACTATTATGATACTAAGGAGCTGCAGGAGAAAGCCAGTAAGGAAGATTCTTCTGTTACCACAGAAGCTACTGAAGCAAACGAGAAGATTTATCAGAAGTATATTGATAAACTCGGTAATGGCTGGAAATTGCAGAAATTCCCACTGAGCGGAGAATTCTATGCTGTACGTGAAGTACCTGTTTATGAACGTGTCTTTGAGTTCTATGCTAATTTGATTCAAATTGACCATCCAAATGTTATCCAAGATGAGGAGAATCCAAACCTAGAGCGTTATATCCGGTTTGAAAATGATCCTTCTGTTGGCTGGTCTCTTGTGGGTTCTGGTACCAAGCATAAATATTTGCTTTACTTTAATGGTCAGTTTCCATTTGTCCACCAGAACTTTATTACCTTTAATTTAGGGAATTCTTATCCGACCTATGCTAATATCCCTGTTCTGCAAGTTATTACACAGGGACAAGGACAAACTAAGTCTTCTGAAGTTCAATTCCCAACAGGTAAAAAGACATCATCTGTTAACATTTACTCTCGTACCTATAAGACGCCAAGCAAAGCCGACTCACAGGATATTGCTAAGTTTGGTAAGGGAGATGCTTATACGGCGACTCAAAGCAACTATCAAAATCCATCCATGATTACCAGCTCAGCCATTATCGGTTTGATTGGTGTGGCTCTGTCTTATCTGATTGCTATTCCGCTCGGATCCTACATGGCTCGACTCAAGAATACATGGTTTGATAGCATTTCTACAGCGGGCTTGACCTTTATGATGTCCCTTCCAACCATCGCCTTGGTTTACATCGTTCGTTTGGCGGGGTCTGCTGTTGGTCTTCCAGACTCCTTCCCAATCTTGGGAGCAGGAGATTGGCGTTCTTATGTCCTTCCAGCTGTTATTTTAGGGCTTTTGAGTGCTCCTTGGACAGCTGTTTGGATTCGTCGTTATATGATTGACCTGCAGTCTCAGGACTTTGTCCGCTTTGCACGTGCGAAGGGTCTCTCTGAAAAAGAAATTTCTAACAAGCACATCTTTAAAAACGCTATGGTGCCGCTGGTATCTAGTATCCCAGCTTCTATCGTTGGTGTTATTGCAGGTGCGACTCTGACAGAAACTGTCTTTGCCTTTCCTGGTATGGGTAAGATGCTGATTGATTCTGTTAAGGCATCCAATAACTCTATGGTTGTTGGTCTTGTATTCATTTTCACATGTCTGTCTATCTTTGCTCTCTTGCTGGGTGACATTCTGATGACCGTACTGGACCCACGTATCAAGTTAACATCAAAAGGAGGTAAATAATGGCTACAATTGATAAAAGCAAATTCCAATTTGTCAAACGTGACGATTTTGCCTCTGAAACGATTGATGCTCCAGCCTATTCTTACTGGAAATCAGTCATGCGTCAATTTCTGAAAAAGAAATCAACTATTACCATGCTGGGGATTCTGATTGCCATTATTCTCATGAGCTTCATTTATCCTATGTTTTCAAACTTCGACTTTAATGACGTGAGCAAGGTAAACGACTTTAGCATGCGTTATATCAAACCAAGTGCTCAATACTGGTTTGGAACGGATAGTAATGGTAAGTCTCTCTTTGACGGTGTTTGGTTTGGTGCCCGTAACTCTATTCTTATTTCGATTATTGCGACGGTTATTAATCTGGCTATCGGAGTTATCATTGGCGGTATCTGGGGAATTTCCAAAACAGTTGACCGTGTCATGATGGAAATCTACAATATCATTTCAAATATTCCAGCCCTCTTGATTGTTATTGTCTTGACCTACTCTATCGGTGCTGGTTTCTGGAACCTTATTTTTGCCATGACGATTACTGGTTGGGTCGGTATTGCCTACACTATCCGTGTGCAGATTATGCGCTATCGGGATTTGGAGTACAACCTTGCCTCTCGTACCCTTGGTACACCGACTCTCAAGATTGTTACGAAGAACATTATGCCGCAGTTGGTATCTGTTATCGTGACCACCACTTCACAGATGCTGCCAAGTTTTATCTCTTACGAAGCCTTTCTGTCCTTCTTTGGATTAGGACTTCCTGTAACAGTGCCGAGTTTGGGACGCTTGATTTCAGATTATTCACAAAACGTGACGACAAATGCCTACCTCTTTTGGATTCCACTTACAACTCTGATTTTGGTGTCCCTTACCTTCTTCGTAGTTGGTCAAAACTTAGCTGACGCCAGCGATCCACGTACACATAGATAGGAGTAAATATGACAAAGAATGAAAATGTAATATTGACTGCTCGCGATATTGTCGTGGAATTCGATGTTCGCGATCGTGTCTTAACCGCCATTCGCGGTGTCTCATTGGACTTGATTGAAGGCGAAGTGCTGGCTATTGTTGGTGAATCAGGCTCAGGAAAGTCTGTCTTGACCAAGACCTTTACTGGTATGTTAGAAGAAAATGGCCGTGTGGCCAAAGGAACTATTGACTACCGCGGCAAAGATTTGACAACTCTTCGTAGTAATAAGGATTGGGAGCCAATTCGCGGTGCAAAAATTGCGACTATTTTCCAAGATCCGATGACGAGCTTGGATCCCATTAATACGATTGGAAGCCAGATTACAGAAGTCATAATCAAGCACCAAGGGAAATCAGCTAAAGAAGCTAAAAAAATGGCCATTGATTACATGAGTAAGGTTGGGATTCCAGATGCGGAAAAACGTTTCGAAGAATATCCTTTCCAATACTCAGGTGGTATGCGTCAGCGGATTGTTATTGCTATTGCCTTAGCTTGTCGTCCTGATATTCTTATCTGTGATGAGCCGACAACGGCCCTCGATGTAACGATTCAAGCGCAGATCATTGACTTGCTCAAATCCTTGCAGCAAGAATATCATTTCACAACCATCTTTATTACGCACGACCTTGGTGTTGTGGCTAGTATTGCAGATAAGGTTGCGGTCATGTATGCCGGTGAAATTGTAGAATACGGTACAGTTGAAGAAATCTTCTATGAGCCAAAACATCCTTATACATGGAGTTTGCTATCCAGCTTGCCTCAGTTGGCAGATGCAAATGGTGCGCTTTACTCGATTCCTGGTACTCCGCCGTCACTTTATTCACCAATCAAAGGGGATGCCTTTGCATTGCGTTCTGACTATGCCATGTCAATTGACTTTGAAGAAGAAGCACCGGCTTTCAAGGTCTCAGATACTCATTGGGCTAAGACTTGGTTGCTGCACGAAGATGCGCCTAAGGTTGATAAACCAGAGATTATCGAAAACCTACATGAAAAAATTCGTTCGAAAATGGGCTTCAATCAATTAGAAGCTTAGGAGGAAGGAAATGACTGAAAAATTAGTTGAAATTAAAGATTTAGAAATTTCCTTCGGCGAAGGAAGTAAGAAATTTGTAGCAGTAAAAAACGCAAATTTCTTCATCAACAAGGGGGAAACTTTCTCTCTTGTAGGAGAATCAGGTTCTGGTAAGACTACTATTGGTCGAGCTATCATCGGCCTTAATGATACCAGTGCAGGTGATATCTTCTATGAAGGCAAAAAGATTAATGGGAAAAAGTCAAAAGCAGAAGAAGCGGACTTGATTCGCAAGATTCAGATGATTTTCCAAGACCCGGCTGCCAGTCTGAATGAACGTGCAACGGTTGACTATATCATATCTGAGGGACTCTATAATTACCATTTGTTTGATAGTGAAGAAGACCGTCAAAGAAAAGTCAAAAATATCATCAATGAAGTTGGTTTGTTGGCTGAGCATTTAACTCGCTATCCTCACGAATTCTCTGGTGGACAGCGTCAGCGGATTGGGATTGCTCGTGCTCTGGTCATGCAACCAGATTTCGTAATTGCAGATGAGCCAATCTCTGCTTTGGATGTATCTGTTCGGGCTCAGGTTCTGAATCTATTGAAAAAATTCCAAAAAGAATTAGGCTTGACATATCTGTTTATTGCCCATGACCTTTCGGTAGTTCGTTTTATTTCTGATCGTATCGCCGTGATTTACAAAGGTGTCATTGTAGAGGTGGCAGAGACAGAGGAGCTGTTCAACCATCCTGTCCATCCCTACACACAGTCCCTGCTCTCAGCTGTTCCAATTCCAGATCCAATCTTAGAGCGTAAAAAAGTCTTGAAGGTCTACGATCCTGAACAGCACGATTATTCTGTTGATAAACCAGAAATGGCAGAGATTCGTCCAGGACATTATGTCTGGGCTAATAAAGCTGAACTCGAAAAGTATAAACAAGAACAAGAATAGAAAAATGTCCGAAAGGGCATTTTTTTGCGCATTTAAAAAAGATATAGAATGTAAATTAATCGATCGGCCACAAAGGTATGTAATATCAACCACTAACTTAAAAACCATAATTTTAAAAAAAATGTAAAAAAAATTAGAAAAGGTATTGACAGGAGGTGTGGTTGGGTGATATACTAATATA
>NZ_CAURVL010000015.1:0-45554 GCF_963528215.1 uncultured Streptococcus sp. | reverse complement strand
GCGCTGTTTCTCGTAAAAAACAAGTGGTGCCTCAACTGACAGAAAGTTTTAATGCTTAAAGAGCTCATTTGAATAGATTAGTTACTAGATGAGGGCTATTCCCCTCATACTAAAAAGGAGTTTCGGCTCCTTTTTTGATAGGCGAGAGAAATGAAGATTCAAGATTTACAAGATGGAGATTTGATTTTTACGGTCGGATCTTCAGAAATTGCAGCAGCCATCCGAGCAGCAACTGGCTCATACAGCCACGTGGCCATCTTTTTTAATGGTGAGATTTATCATGCAACCCATGAGAAGGGTGTTGTCAATCAAGATTTGTCTGATTTTTTGCAGGATGAGGATGTTTATGACGTGTATTGCTATCCAGCTATTGATGCAGATGCTGTCTTTAAAAGGGCCAAATTGCATCTAGGAAAGCCATACAATTTCAGCTTCTATCCGCAGTCCGATGGTTTTTACTGTTCGGAGTATATTGCGGAAATTTTGCCGATTTTTGATACGATTCTCATGCAGTTTGGCGATGAGGAAAATTTGATTTCTGATTTTTGGCAGGAATATTATCGAGAATTGGGCTTAGATGTGCCCTTAAATCAGCCTGGGACGAATCCTAGCCAGTTGGCTCAGTCAAGAAAACTCATCTACAAAGGAGAACTTCATGATTAAAATCATCAACCCCAGCCGTTTGACGCGTAAATCTTTTTTTCAGGAGCTGATTGATTATTTGGATCAGCATGAGACGGTGATTCTACGTGAGATTAAGCGAGAGTTTGAGGACGTGGCTAATATTGACCGCTCGATAGAGGACTATATCAAGGCAGGCTATATCCGGCGGGAAAACAAGCGATATTATCTGACGCTGCCTTTTGTGGAAAGTTTGGAGGACTTACGTTTGGACCAGGAGGTCTTTATCCGTGATGATAGCCCCCTCTATCAGGAACTCTTGGAGCTGCGCTTTGAGACCCAGCTTTCCAATCAGACCAATGCGGCGGTCTTGCTGGAAGAGACAGATTTTCAGCGGGATAAGCTGACCTTGGCTAATTATTTTTATAAGATGCAGTGCCAATATCCGCTGTCTGAGGCACAAAAGTCCCTCTATGCTGTCTTAGGCGATGTCAATCCCGAATATGCACTCAAGTACATGACGACCTTCCTCCTCAAGTATGTCCGCAAGGATGAGCTCATGCAGAAGCGGCGGGACATTTTTGTTGATAGCTTAGTAATTTTAGGTTATATTCAACAAAATGAAGCAGGCAAGTATGAGTTACAGGCAAGCTTTGATAAGGAGAGATTGACTTTTCATCTGGACTGATTTTCCCATAGTATGAGCAGAATATTTGACCTTTGAAAAGAAAAAACTTATACTACTGTAAACGGTATCAGAAACCGTAAAAAAGAACGGAGGCAATCATATGTCACTAGAAAATAAATTCGATCAAGCTAAGGGCGCTGTTAAAGAAGGCGTGGGCAAAGTTACAGGAGATAACAAGACCGAAGCAGAAGGCTTTGTAGAAAAAACAGTTGCCAAAGCAAAAGAAGTTGCTGAAGATGCTAAAGAAGCTGTTGAAGGTGCTGTTGAAGGTATCAAAAACAGCTTGGATAAATAAAAAACAATCAGTCGATTATTCGGCTGATTATTTTTTTTGCTGATACATAAGGTAGAGGAAGTAGGGGGCTCCAATAATGGAAATCAAAATGCCTGTCGGGACGGAGCTTCCGATGAGGAAGGTTCTTGTGATCGTATCTGCCCCTGTCATGATAAAGGCACCTAGCAGCATGGCGGCTGGAAAGAGTAAGCGATGATCGCTAGGCAGGAATCGTTTGCTGATATGGCTAGCCAACATACCGATAAAGACAATATTTCCAGCTAGGGATAGACTAAAAGCGACGAGAGCACTGGCTAATAACAAGGTTATCTGACGCTCTCTTTTTAGATGAAGCCCTAGGCCTAGAGCTGTTTCATCATTTAGGCTGAGGATATTGAGCTTGTGGGAGAGCAGATAGGTCAGCAACCAGAATAAAAGCAAGAAGGGGCCAGCAATAGCTAGACTTTCCCAGTTATTACCCGTAATCTTACCAGCTAGCCAGCTAACTACATAGGTCAGTTTGTTCTGATTGACACGGCCGGTGATGGCAATCATACTGGAAGACAGAATGGTTGACAAGGTCACACCAGCAATAATGAGTTTGACGGGGCTGATAGCTTGGCCTTTTTGATGTGAGATCAGGTAAATAAGGGCTACAGTCATCATACCGCCAAAGGTCGCGATGAAGGGAAGATAGCGGATATAGAAAGGATCGGTCACTTCTAGCTTGCTGATAGCAAGAGTAATGATAACACCAGCTCCTGCATTGATTCCCAAGGTTCCTGAATCGGCAAGTGGGTTTCGAGTAAAGGTCTGCAGTAGTACACCGCTCATCCCTAGCGAAGCTCCTGCTAGAAGGCAGACCAGAATTCGAGGCAGGCGGATCTGCTCCATGATAAAGGCGCTGCCATCATCTCCCTGCCCCAGCAGATATCGAAAAGCTTCACCGATATTAAATTCCTGATCGCCTGATGATAGAGACAGTAGGAAAATTAGGAAAGTCAGGAGGCTGAGGCTTACTAGAACCAAAAGAATCCGTTTTTTATCTCTCATAGAAGGCCCCCGTTCTCATCAGCCATAGGAAGACTGGCAGTGTAACGAGACTGATAATAGAGCTAAGAGGCAGACCGACCATATGACTTGCAGCAAAATCACAGATCAGTAGAAAGAGCGCTCCTGTTAGCATCGTCAGTGGCAAGATTTTCTGGTAGTTCTTTCCGCTGATGGTTTTGACAAAGTGTGGAATAATCAGTCCGACGAGGGCTAGGCTTCCTACTAGGGCAACGGCTGCCGCTGATAACAGTAGAACGAGGCTTAGAAAGAGAAGGGTCAACTGAGTCGTTCGCTGGCCTAAGCCCTTGGCTACTGTTTCATTGAGGCTGAGAATGGTTAGTTGGTGAGAAAATAGCTGAGCCAGTAAGAGGCCTAATAAGATAAAGGGAGCAATGAGTTGCAGCATTTTCCAATTGGTTCCTAGAAGTCCTCCAGCCTGCCAACCGATGACAGCATTGGTCAGGTTGAGGTAAATGTTCAAGCCTTGTCCGATAGCAGTCAGGAGTGTTGTTACCATGGCACCGGATAAGACGAGACGTAGTTGCTCAAAACCTATTCTAGGATGGTAGGAGAGACTGAAAACCAGAATACTGGCTAGACAGGCTCCTGCAAGTGAGAGCAGGAGGATGCTACTGTAGTGTATACTCTTAGAAAAGGCATAACCGCAGATGAGCGCTAGGCCAGCTCCAGAGTTGATCCCCAAAAGTCCCGGATCAGCAATGGCATTGCGGGTAATCCCCTGCATGATGGCTCCTGAAACGGCCAAGCTAGCTCCGACTAGCAGAGCTGCTATTCCTCTAGGTAAGCGCAGATCTATGATGATGTTCTGGGCTGGACTTTCCTTGAAAGGATGGCTCAGCGTTTCTATCAGTTGCCGATGGGAGTAGCTGGGAATGCCAAAGCGCAGGTAGAGATAGAGTCCGCTAATCAGCAGGAGAATGAGGGCGAAAAAAACAAGCCAAAAGATGTTTGGCCTATTTTTTTGAGTGAAGAGTGTATGAAGCGTCATCTGGTATCCTTTATATAGTCGAAAATCAAATAGCTGTCATGAGATATATCGCTTACTAGCAATGTTTTTTACTAGTCTGAGTTTCTGCAAGGAATGGCCTAGTTCATTTTTTCAAGGCCATCTTGAATGGTTTTGAGTTCGTATTCAAGTGTCAATGGATCGTTGAAATAAAAGGCGTTGGCATCCACTTTTAAGATATGATTCTGTTGGACAGCGGGAATAGATTTCCAAACATCGCTTTCGTAAAGAGCGCTGCCTGTTTTATCATCTTCAGCTGCAACCAGGACATAATCGCCAATATACTCACTCACCGTTTCTTGGCTGACTTGCAAGTAGCCACTTGGGAATACTTCCTCCTTCACCTTTTGTGGGGCATCAAATCCCAGTGACTTGTAGATAACTTCTCCGCCTCGTCCCCAGTTGTTACCGAAGAGGTAGATTTCCTTTTCATATAGCCCGACAACCGTGAAAGTGACATCTTGTCCCAGCTTTTCTTTTAACTGCTTGCCAATATCAGCTGTTTTACTCTTCCAATCAGCAATCCATTGGTCAGCTTCTTTTTCCTTACCAAAGATTTGGCCAAAGCGATTCAGGATTTCTAAATAGTCATTTTTTCCATAATCAATGGCAATAGTTGGAGCGATTTTCTTTAGTTCATCGATATTTTTGTCACTGGCATCTACCACGATAAGGTCTGGCTTTTGCTTAGCGATTGATTCCAAATCTTCCGGCATCAGGACCTTGGCGTTTTTGACTTTTTCCTTGAGGACAGGGTTTTTAGCATCATAGGATGTTACAGTGACAGGGTCGAAACCTAGTTGCAACAAATAACCGGTGTGGGTTGAGGAGAGGCTGGCGATGCGTTTTGGATTTTTAGGAATGTCGCCGTAGTAGTGAAATCCATCAATTTTGGGCTTGCTGGATAGCTCGACCTTGTCTGCAGAGGCAGAGTTTTCGGGTTTAGATGAGCTGCCGCAGGCAACTAAAAGGAAGATGGTAACAGTAAGGGTGGCAAATGATAAAAACTTTTTCATTTTTTCCTCCAATTCTATAAAAAGTTTAGAAGCTGTATCCATGAAGAAGATATGGAAAAATTATCTATGAATACATAACTTATTTAACGAGCTGATAGCTGAGGCAGAGTGGCTTATCCTGAATAGGATCCCGAATAATCTGGGCTTCAATCTGAAAAATGTCTCTCAGAATATCCGAAGTCATGACCTGCTCAACACTTCCTTGATACCGGATACGCCCATTTTTCATAGCAATCAGCTGATGGGAAAAGCGGGCAGCTAGGTTGATGTCATGCAGAACCATGATAATGGTTTTTCCGCTGAGTCGGTTGAGGTCATTCAGCAACTCCAAGATTTCCAGCTGGTGATTCATATCCAGATAGGTGGTCGGCTCGTCCAGAAAAATAGTCTCTGTATCTTGAGCTAAAGCCATAGCAATCCAGACGCGCTGGCGCTGACCTCCAGACAAATCATCCACCTGCCAGTCTGAAAATTCGCTGACCTGAGTTGCTTCCATAGCCCAGCAGATTTTTTCCCGGTCTTCTGTACTGAGCCGCCCCAAGCCAGTTTGATGCGGAAAGCGGCCATAAGAGACCAGATCATAAACAGTGATGCCATCGGTCGCCTCCATGGTTTGGGGCAGCAAGGCAATCTTTTGCGCCACCTCCTTGGTCGGCAGTAGGGCGATGGATTGTCCATCCAGGGTTATGCTGCCGGCTTTTGTCGGCAAAATACGGGTAAAGGCCTTGAGAAGAGTGGATTTACCGCAGCCATTGCTACCGATAATAGTTGTAATCTTTCCCTCGGCGAGTTGGCAGTCCAGTCCGTCAATAATAACCTTTTGATCGTAGGCGACTTGGATACTTGCTGCAGAGATAATGGACATAGACTTCCTTTCTGGCTGATTCTTCTATCAGAATTACATCTTTTATTATACCATGAAAATTTTTCTAAAAAAAGAGTTTTCTGACAATTTAATAAAAATAAAATAAAAAAGTTTTATAAAATTGTAAATAATAAAAATTTAAGCTTTTCATGCTAAGATAGAAATATAAAAAAGAACCTGAAATGATGACATAAATTTACAGGTGGTGAAAGGAAATATGATGAAATTATTGACAAACCTACGCCCCTCTAAGCCTTTGAAAGAGCTGAGGTGGTTTGATATTGCAGTGATTACCCTGCTCATGTTTGGGCAGTTTATTTATCGCTCAACAGAGCTTTATCTAGCTAGCTTTGCGCCAGCCGCCAGCACAAGAGCGACTGAAACGGTGACCAATACAGCCAGTGAGGGAGCGGCTTTTTCTAGTAATTTCAATTTTCAGCTACTGATGCTGGTCTTGACCATTCTTTACCTATTGCTTCGGCGCTTTGACTTTAAGCAGCTTCCCATCCGTCTGAGCTGGTCGGTTCTCCTTTGGACTCCTCTTATTTTTGTAGTGGTAGGGTTCTTTGGTGACATTGTAACGACACTGAGCGGCGAGTATAATTACTTTGATCCAACTCTCTGGTCTTATGTAGATATTCTGGAAATCTTCCGGAAATTTGCTGAACTGACACCTATGGCCATTCTCTACGGACTTCTCAATGGCTTCTATGAGGAATTCTTTTTTCTGGGGCTTATGACCTCTGTTAAGGATAAGTATAAGTGGTGGGCTCTGGCTTACTCTACTATCATTCGGATTTCTTTCCACACCTATCAGGGCATGCTGTGGGCCTTGGTTATCGGAGTGGTGTACGGTCTCTTTTACTATTTCCTTTACAAGTACAAGGTCAAGAACCTCTTGCCTTTCTTTCTCATGCACGCCTTGGCGGATATGTTTGGCTCCAGCTTGATGTACGTTCTGATTAAATGGCGTTAATTTTTACAAAACGACAATAAAAAGGCGATATTCTCGCCTTTTTTCTTATAAATACTTTTCTGCTAAGGCATAGTCTCCTGAATAGGCTACTTTTTCTCCTTCTATGATTTGGTAAGCATCTGCTCCTTTACCGGCCAGAATGACGGCATCTCCCTCTCGGTCTGTCAGACTGAGAGCTTTTTTGATGGCTTCTTCTCGGTCGGCTATTTTTTCCACTGGATAGGAGATGTAGGATGCGATTTCCTCCGCAATGGCTAGAGGATCTTCATAGTTAGGGTCGTCAGCAGTTAAGATAACAGTCAGCTCAGGATGCTGATTGAGTAAGAGACCGAAGTCTTTGCGGCGGCTTTCACCCTTGTTGCCTGTAGCACCCAAGAGGAGAATAATCTTGCCCTTTTGGTGTTCCTCTACCACAGAAAGCAGGTTGCTTAGGCTGACGCCATTGTGAGCGTAGTCAACGAAGACCTTGGCGCCGTTTTTTTGAGTCAGGACTTCCATACGGCCTGGGACTCGGGTTGCGGCAATTCCTTTTTTGATGTCTTCGAGGCTAGCACCCAGTCGCAGACAGGCAAGACCAGCAGCTACTGCATTTTCCTGATTGAAGTGGCCGATGAGCTGGATATCGTAGCGGCCAGCTAACTTACCAGGAACTTCAAAGCTGAAGGCCTGAGAATCTATGATGGTATTGCTTGAGCCTGCTCCATAGAAATCATGTTCCATAGAAGCGACTTGTTCTTTCACGATTTGGAAATGGTCCATATCGCTATTTACGATAACTGCTCGGCTATTATCCATCAAAAGCCGTTTATTGTAGAAGTAATCCTCAAAAGTCGGATGCTCGATAGGGCCGATATGGTCTGGGCTGATATTAAGAAAGACACCCACATCAAAGGTTAGGCCGTAGACTCTTTTCTTGAGATAAGCCTGACTGGAAACTTCCATGATGAGATGAGTCCGATTATTAGCAAGGGCTTGGGCCATCATTTTGATAAGATCCAGACTCTCTGGTGTGGTCAGAGTTGACTTGAAGAAAGTCTCGCCATCCAAAGTAGTGTTCATAGTCGAGAGTAGGGCAGGACGATGACTTTGAGAAAGGGTTTGATAGGCAAAATAAGCTGTAGTTGTCTTGCCCTTGGTTCCAGTAAAGGCAAGTAGTTTGAGCTTTTTCTCAGGATGGCCGTAAAATTCCATGGCTAAGAGACTCATGGCTTGCTTGACATCGTTGACCAAGAGGACCGGAATGCCCACTTGAAAGTCTGTCTCGCTGATATAAAAGCGCAGGCCAGCTGAGACGGCTTTTTCTAGAAATTCTTTCTTAAAAGCCTCACCCTTGACAAAAAAGAGGGTAGAGGCATCCGCTTCCCTGCTGTCATAACTGATACTATCGAAAGTCAAGCCGCTGTAGGAGAAAAAGTATTCTCCGTCTTTGACAATATCACGAAAATTATGGTCTTCTTTTAAAATATTTAATACGGTTTCAATTTTAATCATAAATCTATTGTAAACCTTATGGCTGGGTTTTACAAGAGGCAAGGAAAAGTTTATAATAAAAGAAGAATAAATAGAAGAGGTTTTCTATGAGCCAAGAAACAACAAGCCAGCAGCAGCAGATGCTGCGGGGAACTGCCTGGCTAACTGCCAGCAATTTTATCAGTCGTCTTCTGGGTGCCATCTATATCATTCCTTGGTATATTTGGATGGGCAAGCACGGCGCCGAGGCCAACGGCCTTTTTACTATGGGCTACAATATCTATGCCTGGTTTTTACTGATTTCTACAGCCGGCGTGCCAGTGGCAGTAGCCAAACAGGTAGCTAAGTACAATACAATTGACAAGGAAGAGCACAGTTTCACTCTCATCCGAGAGTTTCTCAAGTTTATGCTGCTTTTGGGAGCTGTCTTTGCAGTGATGATGTACCTGCTCTCACCAGTTTTCGCTTCTATGTCTGGCGGTGGTTCAGACTTGGTGCCAGTCATGCAGAGTCTGTCTCTGGCCGTTTTGATATTCCCATCCATGAGTGTTATCCGAGGTTTTTTCCAAGGTTTTAACAATCTCAAGCCTTATGCCATCAGTCAGATTGCGGAGCAGGTCATTCGGGTTATCTGGATGCTGCTGACAGCCTTTTTCATCATGAAAATCGGTTCTGGCAACTATGTAGAAGCGGTTACACAGTCAACATTTGCAGCATTTATCGGTATGCTGGCTAGCATGGCTGTCTTAGCCTTCTATCTCTGGAAGACAGGTATGCTGACTTCTATCCTTCATAAGTCTGCCAATGCAGGGGAGATCAATAGCCGTGCCCTCCTCTGGGATACAATCCGAGAAGCCATTCCTTTCATTATCACAGGATCTGCCATTCAGCTTTTTCAGATTATTGACCAAAATACCTTTATCCATGTCATGGGCTGGATCAGCAAGTACAGCAAGTCCGAGCTGCTGGTTCAGTTTGCCTATTTCTCAGCCAATCCTAATAAAATTACCATGATTTTAATTGCAGTGGCTACCTCTATTGGCGGTGTTGGGATTCCTCTCTTGACTGAGAACTATGTCAAAGGTGATTTCCGATCGGCTGCACGCTTGGTGCAGGATAATCTTAGTATGCTGATTTTCTTTATCTTGCCAGCAACCATTGGTGCTGTTTTGGTAGCGGAACCTCTGTATACCGTTTTCTATGGCAAGCCAGATGGTCTAGCACTAGGGCTTTTCATCTTTGCTATGCTGCAGACCATTATCCTCAGTCTATATACGGTGTTGGCTCCGATGATTCAAGCCCTCTTCCAAAATAGAAAGGCAATTATCTATTTCCTCTATGGAGTGGGAGTCAAGTTGGTGTTGCAAGTACCCTTGATTTATATTTTTAAAGCTTATGGTCCTCTTCTTGCGACGACAGTCGGCTTGATTATCCCAATCTTGCTCATGTATCAGGAAATTCGCAAGGTAACAGGTCTGAATCCTAAGAACCTCTTTAAGCGGAGCCTCCTGTCAGTGATTCTGACGGTTCTGATGACCATCTTTGTCTTGGTGGCAGAGCTTCTTATCGGTCTCTTCCTTCATCCAAGCGGTCGGATTTCCAGCTTTGTCTATATCACTCTGATTGGCGGTATCGGTCTCGCTGTCTATGGCGGTCTGGCGCTCAAAGTTCGCCTTATGGATCGCTTCATCGGTTCAAAAGCTGCTAGTCTGCGCCGACGCTTTCATATTTATTAAAAAGCCATAAGGCTTTTTAATTTTTAGCTTTGTTTTTCTAAAACTTTAACATTATAGTTTCAAACTATAGCTAGCTCTTGAAAAGAAAAAAGAAAAATGTTTTCAAAAGATGTTACAATAGAGGGTGAAATATTAGCGAAGGATTGGAAGGTTAATATGAGTAAGGACGTAAAATTAAATACACTACTGGCTCAGGCTGGGGTTAAAAAAGATGAAACAACTGGTGCTTTAACAACACCCCTGCATTTTTCAACAACCTACCAGCACCCTGAGTTTGGCCAGTCAACAGGTTATGACTATACTCGGACCAAGAATCCAACGCGGGTTAGCTTGGAAGAGACTCTGGCTGCTATCGAAAGTGCAGACTATGCCCTAGCGACTAGCTCAGGTATGTCGGCTATTGTGCTGGCCTTTAGTGCCTTTCCGGTCGGCAGCAAGGTTTTGGCTGTTCGGGATCTCTATGGCGGATCTTTCCGTTGGTTTGCCCAAGCTGAAGCAGAAGGGCGTTTTGCCTTTAGCTATGCCAATACAGAAGAAGAACTGCTGAACAATCTGACAGAGGATATAGATATTGTCTATATCGAGACACCGACCAATCCTCTTATGGTAGAGTTTGACATTGCCCGCATTTCCCAAGTGGCTCATGAGCGAGGAGCAGCTGTCATTGTGGACAATACCTTCTACAGTCCCATTTATCAAAGACCGCTAGAGGATGGAGCTGATATTGTTCTGCACTCTGCGACCAAGTATCTGGGCGGACACAATGATGTATTGGCTGGAGCCATCATGACTAATGATGCTGCAATTTATGACAAGCTATTCTATAATCTCAATACAACTGGGCCAGTCCTGTCTCCTTTTGACAGCTATCTGCTTTTGCGCGGTCTCAAGACACTGGCTCTACGCATGGAGCGCTCTACTCAGAATGCGCAAGAAGTAGTCGCTTTTCTGAAGCAATCTCCTGCGGTAAAAGAGGTTCTCTATCCAGGCAAGGGTGGTATGATTTCCTTTAAAGTTGTGGACGAAGGCAAGATTCCTCATCTCCTAAATAGCCTGAAAGTCTTTACCTTTGCGGAAAGTTTAGGAGGAGTGGAGAGCTTGATTACCTATCCGACGACCCAGACTCACGCAGACATTCCAGTGGAAGTGCGTCATTCTTATGGCTTAACTGATGATTTGCTACGCCTGTCAATTGGAATTGAGGATAGTCGAGATTTGGTAGACGATTTACGTGCAGCCTTGGAGAATGAATAATATGGGAAGATATAATTTTGAAAAAGCACCCTGTCGTGTAGGGCATCATACTTATAAATGGAAAGAAGCGGAGAAGGACAAAGAAGTTCTGCCAGCCTGGATTGCGGATATGGATTTTGAAGTCCTGCCTGAAATCCAGCAAGCTGTTCATGACTACGCTAATCAGTTGGTCTATGGCTATACCTATGCCAGTGAAGAGCTAATCAATGCTGTTCTAGATTGGGAGCGGGATGAGCACGACTATACCTTTGATCGGGATGCTTTGGTATTTATCGAGGGGGTTGTTCCTGCTATTTCGACGGCTATCCAAGCCTTTACCAAGGAAGGGGATGCTGTTCTAATCAACACTCCTGTTTACCCACCTTTTGCCCGCAGTGTCAAGCTCAATAATCGTCAGCTTATTACCAATTCTTTGATAGAGCAGGATGGTCTCTTTCAGATTGACTTTGAGAAGCTAGAGCGGGACATTGTAGACAATGAAGTCAAGATTTATGTTCTTTGCAATCCGCACAATCCTGGAGGTCGAGTTTGGGAACGGGAAGTGTTAGAGAAAATTGGCCGCCTCTGTCAAAAGTACGGCGTTCTCCTGGTCTCAGACGAAATTCATCAAGATTTGACGCTGTTTGGCCATGAACATCAGTCTTTTAATACTGTCTCGCCTGACTTTAAGGACTTTAGTCTGATTTTAGCAAGTGCGACTAAAACCTTTAATATTGCTGGAACTAAAAATTCCTATGCTGTGATTGAGAATCCTAGCTTACGACATCAGTTTAAAAAACGCCAGCTGGCCAACAACCAGCATGAAATTCCTGGTCTTGGATTTTTAGCGACAGAAGCAGCCTATCGTTACGGTTGGTCTTGGTTGATGGAGCTTAAGGAAGTTCTTGAGAAGAATGTGAATTTTGTAGTTGATTATTTTGCCAAGGAAGCACCGCGCCTGCGGGTCATGAAGCCTCAAGGGACTTATCTGATTTGGCTGGACTTTTCAGATTATGGCCTGACAGATGACCAGCTCTTTCAGCTGCTACGAGAAGAGGCAAAGGTCGTCCTGAATAGAGGAAGTGATTTTGGTCAAGAAGGCAAAGGCCATGCCCGCCTAAATGTTGCTGCTCCAGAGACCATGGTTGAAGAAATCTGCTCCCGTATTGCAGAGGTACTGCCAAAATAAATCAAAAATTTTTTGAAATTTGTTTCAAGTGAGAAAAATGATTGACAATCCTTCCAAAGAGGAGTATAGTAATAGTGGAAAATCGGTAGGTGAGGCTACCATAAGGATACGGATGACTACCGCAAAGCAGTGGAGACACTACTCGTTGGTCAACAGTCCTGATCGCCAAGGTCAAGACTAAGCTCATTTCATCGCCTTATGGAGTTAAAGCTTGAACGGTGAATGCTTGTTTTATCTGTGCTTAAAACAATGAAGCGAATAACCTGACATGCAAACAACCCTGCCGAGAAATTGGCAGGGTATTCTTTTTTGCTGAAAATATTTCAAGAGTGCAAATAGTTGATTGCCTGCCTCTCAAGAAAAAAGAAGGAGGAATAGTGATGAAATTTTGGTATTCTAGTACCAGTCCTTTTGCGCGTAAAGTATATGTTACAATTTTACATCATAATTTAGAGGAGCAAGTGGATATTCAGAAAGTTCAGGTGGCTTTTGATAGAAATTCACCGCACAATCAAGATAATCCTTTAGGTAGAATTCCTGCTTTTCAAGCTTCCAGTGGAGAATGGTTATATGGTAGTGATTTAATTTCTCAATATTTAGACGAACTAGGTCAGGAAGTCTCACTTTTCCCCAATGGAATGGAGAAATGGCATGTTTTAAATATACTGTCCGTTGCTGAAGGAATTTTGGAAAATACAATGCCGATTGTTGCGGAAAAATTTTTCCATGAAAAAGAACATTGGTGGAAAGACAGACATCAGCAAATTGAAGAGAGAAATATACGGAGTTTGTCTTTGTTAGAGAAACTGGCTACTGAGCAGGGGCTCTCTTTAAATATTGCAACAATCCAAGTAGTTGCTCTTGTAGATTGGTGGAATTTACGTGAAGAAGTTATTGGATTTTCTTTAAAAGAAAATTTTCCAGAATTGCAAGATTGGACACAGAAGATGAATGCCACCTTTGACGTCTTGCAGGCATCTTGGGACTTTTAATTGTTTTTATAAATTAAGAAAGGAGACACGCGATGCAAATTGACGATTATCCGGAACCGCACATACACAGCCAATCGCTGATTTGTGTCGTTCTGTCCTTATAAAGTGATTGGTCCCTGTGTATGAAAATTATTAATCATACATCAAGGAGAAACCAATGAAAACAGTAAAAGAAAGATTAGTTGCTGCTCTGCAGCTTCCTGTAAAAGAAACTCTGGCTTTTTACAAGAGTTCTTTTCGCGGCCTGACAGAAGAACAGGTTGAAGAAAATCGTGACCTTTATGGTGAAAATATCATCACAAAGGGTCAGGAAGACTCTATCCTAAAGAAAATTTACGAGTCTATCATTAACCCCTTTACAGTCATCTTATTGGTGATTGCCCTCGTGTCTTTAGTGACCAATGTTTGGCTGGCTAAGCCTGGTGAGGAAGATCCGACAACTTCCATCATCATTGTTGTTCTGGTGCTGATTTCTGGAGGCATTCGTTTTGTTCAGGAATTGCGGAGCGACCGCGCTGCTAGCAATCTGTCTCAGTTGATTGTCAACACGGCTACGGTTATCCGTGAAGGAGCAGAGCAGGAACTGCCGATTGATGAGCTTGTTGTAGGAGACATCATCAAGCTTAGTGCCGGAGACATGATTCCTGCAGATGTGCTGCTACTGGATTCGCGTGATTTCTTTGTTCAGCAGTCCGGCCTGACAGGCGAAAGCGATGCAGTAGAAAAGGTCTATTTGGCCAAGTCGGATGGGCAAAATCTAGATAGCCTTTTAGAAACAGAGTCGCTGGCTTTTATGGGAACCAACGTTATTTCCGGAAGAGCTACAGCTCTGGTGCTGGTGGTTGGCGATGAGACCATGATGGGAGCCATTGAGCAGACGCTTAACACCTATGATGAGCCGACCTCTTTTGAGCGCGAGATGAATAGCATTTCCTGGCTCTTGATTCGTCTGATGCTCGTCATGGTTCCAGTCGTGTTCTTCATAAACGGTCTGACAGACGGCGACTGGCTGGAAGCAGGTGTCTTTGCCCTCAGCGTTGGGGTCGGCCTAACTCCAGAAATGCTGCCTATGATTATCACGGCGAGCTTGGCTAAAGGTTCCATTATTATGGCTCAGGAAAAGGTCGTGATTAAGAAGCTGAACGCTATTCAGGATCTAGGAGCTATTGATATCCTTTGTACGGATAAGACAGGCACACTGACTCAAGATGAGATTGTGTTAGAATACCCGCTGGATATTCATGGTGATTTGGACTTAGCAGTGCTCCGTCGTGCCTTTCTCAATTCCTACTATCAAACTGGTCTCAAAAATCTCATGGATCGAGCTATTATCAATCGGACGGAGAAAGAAGCAGAAAAGCATGAGATTGTCCGTAATTTAGACCAAACCTTTAAGAAAATTGATGAACTGCCCTTTGACTTTGAACGCCGTCGCATGAGTGTCATTGTCAAGGATGATGAGGATGTTATCAGCATGGTGACCAAGGGGGCCTTGGAGGAAATGCTGGCTATCTCTAGCCATGTAGAATACAAGAAACGCATTACTGAATTGACTGAGGAGATTCGTCAGGAAATCCTTTCGGAAGTGGCTCAACTCAATGAGCAAGGGCTGCGCGTGCTTGGTGTTAGCTACAAGTCAGACTTAGAAGAAGATTACGACTATGAAGTCAAGGATGAATCTAACATGATTTTGACGGGCTATCTGGCCTTTCTAGATCCACCTAAGTCATCTGCGGCTCCAGCTATTGAAACCTTGGCTGAGTACGGCGTTGCTACTAAGATTTTGACCGGTGATAATGATAAGGTGTCCCAGGCAGTCTGTGAAAAGGTTGGGCTAGATGTAGACAATATCTTGCTGGGTGTAGAGGTGGATGTCTTATCTGATGAAGAATTGAGCCAAGCGGTAGAGAATACAACGGTCTTTGCCAAGCTCTCACCTGACCAAAAAGCTCGGATCATTCTCCAACTCAAGGACAATGGTCACAAGGTTGGCTACATGGGTGATGGTATCAATGATGCACCTTCTATGAAGGTAGCAGATGTGGGTATTTCTGTTGATACAGCTGTCGATATAGCCAAGGAAACAGCAGATGTCATTCTGCTGGACAAGGATCTCATGGTTCTGGAGAAGGGGTTGGTAGAGGGACGCAAGGTCTATGCCAACATGACCAAGTACATTAAGATGACGGTCAGTTCCAATTTTGGGAATATCTTTTCTCTCCTCTTTGCCAGCATCTTTTTGCCATTTCTTCCTATGGCACCAGTTCATCTGATTGTCCTTAATCTGGTTTATGATCTGTCCTGTATCGCTCTGCCCTTTGATAACGTTGACAGTGAATTTCTCAAGAAACCACGGATTTGGTCTGCTAACTCTATTACCCGCTTTATGGCTTGGATTGGGCCTATCTCATCCATTTTTGATGTTTTGACATACTTAGCCCTCTACTTTATCATTGTTCCTATGATAACAGTAAGCAGTTATCAAGCTGGCACTGAACAGGCAGAGACCTTTATCACTCTTTTTCAAACAGGCTGGTTCGTTGAGTCCATGTGGACCCAGACCATGGTCATCTACATGCTGCGCTCACCTAAGCTGCCATTTGTGCAGAGCCGTCCTGCTTTATCCGTTATTGTGACGACCATGGCAGCAGCTCTCTTTGTTACTTCCTTGCCATACAGCCTCTTTGCGTCAGTTCTGAAGACAGCTCCGTTGAATGGCACTTATTTCCTTTTCCTCTTCTTGATTATTGTGCTTTATATGGTTAGTGTAACTCTTGTTAAACACCTTTATATCAAGCGCTATAGAGAATGGCTATAAGGTGAAGAAAATCTTTGAAAAGGCTTGCTTATGGCAAGCCTTTTCACTCTTTTTTTGATATAATAAGAAGAATAAATTGAAAGAAGGAAATCCAATCATGGGAAAACTTGAAGTTATCGCTCATCCACTAATTCAGCATAAATTGTCTATCTTGCGTCGTACAGATACCTCTACCAAGGCTTTTCGTGAATTAGTTGATGAAATCGCAATGCTCATGGGATATGAAGTTTTGCGCGATTTACCACTTGAAGATGTAGAAATTGAAACACCGATTACGAAAACGGTCCAAAAGCAGATTGCAGGGAAGAAATTAGCTATTGTTCCAATCTTGCGGGCTGGTATTGGTATGGTGGATGGACTTCTGAGCTTGGTTCCAGCAGCTAAGGTCGGCCATATCGGAATGTACCGTGATGAAGAAACTTTGAAGCCGGTTGAGTATCTGGTCAAGTTGCCAGAAGATATTGACCAACGTCAGATTTTCGTTGTAGATCCAATGTTGGCTACGGGTGGTTCTGCTATCTTGGCTGTGGATTCTCTGAAGAAACGTGGTGCTAGCCATATTACATTTGTCTGCTTGGTTTCAGCGCCTGAAGGAGTAAAAGCCTTGCAGGAAGCTCATCCAGATGTTGATATTTTCACAGCTGCTCTGGATGATCATCTTAATGACCATGGTTATATCGTACCAGGACTGGGAGATGCAGGAGATCGTCTTTTCGGGACCAAGTAAAAGTTTCTATTTGACCTTTTTTGACCAAAAGGATATAATAGTCTCGTAATTTGAAATTCTATTCCCTAGTTTGATAGAAAATTTTAAAAAGAGAAAGAGAGAAAACTATGATTCCTGTAGTTATTGAACAAACCAGCCGAGGGGAGCGCTCCTATGATATTTACTCCCGGCTATTAAAAGATCGGATTATCATGCTGACTGGCCCAGTAGAGGACAATATGGCTAATTCAGTCATTGCCCAGCTCCTTTTCTTGGATGCACAGGACAATACTAAAGATATTTATCTCTATGTGAATACGCCGGGCGGATCCGTTTCAGCAGGTCTGGCTATTGTGGATACTATGAACTTCATCAAGTCTGATGTTCAGACCATTGTTATGGGTGTAGTTGCCAGCATGGGAACAATCATTGCTTCCAGTGGTGCTAAGGGCAAACGATTCATGCTGCCAAATGCAGAATATCTGATTCACCAGCCAATGGGCGGAGCTGGAAGCGGTACTCAGCAGACGGATATGGCCATTGTAGCTGAGCACTTACTTAGAACTCGGAATACCTTGGAAAAAATCTTGGCTGAAAACTCTGGCAAGTCCGTTGAGCAAATCCACAAGGATGCGGAACGCGATTACTGGATGAGCGCTCAAGAAACCTTGGAATACGGCTTTATTGACGAAATCATGGAAAATAGCAACTTGAACTAACATAGGAGGAGCCAAAACCGGCTCCTTTTTGTTGTTTTGAATTTGTTAGTCTGTCAACACTAAGTGTTTTAAGCTAATCATAAAGCTTTTCAGGGCTAGTTTTTTTGACCTATCTTTGCTATAATCATCTAAGAACTACATGGACCGGAAAGGAGTTTTATGATAGAGAGAGAAGAAAGAGTGGGCTTGATTGTCTATCTTTACTATAATCGAGATGCCAAAAAGCTAGCTAACTTTGGGGATATTATTTATCATTCTAAGAAGCATCGCTATCTGCATCTCTATGTCAATCAAGAGGAAGCCCAGAACTTACAGGAGAATCTGCCCAAGGAGCGCTATGTTAAGCAAGTTCGGATTTCTCACATAAAAGAACTGGATCAAAACTTTGTTGGAAGCCTGTATAGAGAGCAAGAAAACGTTATCATTTGATAAAATTTCTATAAAGGGTTGACAATTGTCAGATAATTCGATATATTCTTACTATATCATCAATCAAATCACTTAAGGAGATTTCGGAATGAAGAAAAAATTTGCACTATCCTTAGTAGCTTTTGCTAGTGCGGCTCTTCTCGCAGCTTGTGGAGAAGTATCCAATAACAACTCAACAGCAACTGGTACAGAAATTGGCGATACGATTAAATTTGGTTTTAACTTTGAAGAATCAGGTGAAGTAGCAGCCTACGGTACAGCTGAACAACATGGTGCTCAGTTGGCCGTTGATGAAATCAACGCTGCTGGTGGCGTAGATGGCAAGAAGATTGAAGTTACTGATAAGGATAACAAATCAGAAACAGCTGAAGCATCTACCATCACTACTAGCTTGGTTACCCAAAGCAAGGTAAATGCAATCATTGGCCCTGCGACTTCTGGAGCTACAGCTTCAGCTACTGCAAATGCTGCTAAAGCAGGTGTACCAATCATTACACCAAGTGCGACACAGGATGACCTGACCAACAAGCAAGATTATCTTTACCGTGCAACCTTCATTGATAGCTACCAAGGTAAAATCATTTCTAAGTATGTCACTGACAACTTGAAAGCTAAGAAAGTCGTTCTTTACTATGATCAATCCAGTGACTACGCTAAAGGAATGGCGGATGCCTTCAAGAAGGAATTCAAGGGTGAGATTGTAGCAACAGAAACCTTCCAATCTAAGGATACTGACTTCCAAGCTGCTTTGACAAAGATTAAAGGCAAAGAATTTGATGCTCTGGTTGTTCCAGGTTACTATACAGAAGCTGGTAAAATTGTCAATCAAGCGCGTGGTTTGGGTATTGACCAAACAATCGTTGGTCCTGATGGCTTTGGTGATGCTAAGTTCGTTGAGCAAGCAACTCCAGCTGCAGCTACAAATGTTTACTATGTATCTGGCTTTACAACTTCGGGTGAAATGTCAGAAAAAGCTAAGAAGTTTGTTGAAGCATACAAAGCTAAGTACAAAGAAGAGCCTTCTATGTTTGCAGCTCTGGCATATGACTCTGTTTATATGGCAGCTGAAGCAGCTAAAGGCGCTAAAACTTCTGTAGATATCAAAGACAACTTGGCTAAGCTTAAAGATTTCGATGGAGTGACTGGTTCAATCACTATTGATAAAGATCACAATCCAGTGAAAACAGCTTTGATGATTGGCTTGAAAGACGGTCAAGTAGATACTGTAGAAACAGTTAAAGCGGAATAAGAATTATGAGGCTGGGGCTATCCCAGTCTTTGACTTGTTTTCTATTTCTAGTTGCTTGAGCAAATTAGTAGATAATTTCTTTCTGAATCTACGGATTTGAAAGAGTATTGTTTTATAATCTATTCTTCTTCGTTTCTCAATCAACTATTATTCGTATTTTGGGAGTGGGATGATAAAATCACGACCTAGTCTGCTGATTTTTGTCCCATTCCTTATTTTATTATAGAAAGAGTGGTGTCTAATGCTCCAACAATTAGTCAACGGTCTAATCCTGGGTAGTGTTTATGCGCTTCTGGCTTTGGGTTATACCATGGTTTATGGGATTATTAAGCTGATTAACTTTGCCCACGGCGATATCTATATGATCGGTGCCTTTATGGGTTATTACTTGATTAATATCTTGAAGTTTAATTTCTTCCTATCTCTTATTTTAGCGATGCTTCTAACGGCGCTTCTCGGTGTGGTTATTGAGTTTTTAGCCTATCGTCCTCTGAGAAATTCGACTCGGATTGCGGCTTTGATTACAGCTATTGGGGTCTCTTTTCTACTCGAGTATGGCATGATTTTCTTTGTCGGTGCCAATACTCGTTCCTTCCCGCAGGTTATAAAGACAGTACGCTTTAACTTGGGGCCGATTTCTATCTCAAATATTCAGTTGCTGATTTTGGGAATTTCCATTTTCCTTATGGTGGCTCTGCAATTTATTGTGCAGAAGACAAAGATGGGTAAGGCTATGCGCGCTGTATCTGTGGACAGTGATGCTGCTCAGCTGATGGGAATCAATGTCAATCGGACAATCAGCTTCACCTTTGCTTTGGGGTCAGCTCTTGCAGGAGCTGCTGGTGTTCTAATTGCCCTTTATTATAATTCATTGGAGCCTTTAATGGGGATGACTCCAGGTATTAAGTCCTTTGTAGCGGCCGTTCTAGGTGGTATTGGAATTATTCCTGGTGCTGCGCTTGGTGGCTTTGTTATCGGTCTTTTGGAAACTTTTGCGACAGCGCTTGGACTATCTGATTTCCGTGATGCCATTGTCTATGCGATTTTGATTGTCATTCTTCTGATCCGTCCAGCTGGTATCCTTGGTAAAAATGTGAAAGAGAAGGTGTAAGGTATGAAAAAGAATTTAAAGATAAATATTTTCTGGCTTGGCCTTGTCTTAATTGGCTACTTGCTGATGACAGTATTGGTTAGTGCCGGTGTTCTCAATGCGTTTTACATTCAAATCTTAGAGCAGATTGGGATTAATATTATTCTGGCTGTGGGGCTTAATCTCATCGTCGGATTCTCAGGTCAATTTTCTCTTGGGCATGCTGGCTTTATGGCTATCGGTGCCTACGCTGTAGCGATTATTGGCTCTAAATCGCCAACATATGGAGCTTTCTTCATTGCCATGCTGGCTGGAGCTATCATTGCTGGTATTGTGGCTTTAGTAGTTGGTTTGCCGACCCTGCGACTTAAAGGGGACTATCTCGCGATTGCGACTCTTGGTGTCTCGGAGATTATCCGTATTCTGATTATTAATGGCGGTACTTTGACAAATGGAGCAGCTGGTATCTTATCCATTCCGCCCTTTACTTCTTGGCAGATGGTCTATGTCTTTGTTGTTATCACAACTATTTTGACCTTGAATTTCCTGCGCAGTCCTATTGGCCGCAGTACTCTGTCTGTCCGTGAGGATGAGATTGCTGCCGAGTCTGTTGGTGTTAATACTACTAGAATCAAAGTGACAGCCTTTGTCTTGGGAGCTATCACGGCTTCTATTGCTGGTTCTCTTCAAGCTGGCTTCGTTGGTTCAGTTGTTCCTAAGGACTATTCCTTTACCAACACTATCAATATCTTGATTATTGTCGTTTTTGGTGGCCTAGGCTCTATGACTGGAACCATTGTAGCTGCAGTGGTCTTGGGAGTTCTCAATATGTTGCTACAGGATGTATCCAGCATTCGGATGATTGTCTATTCTTTGGCTTTAATCTTGGTCATGATTTTCCGTCCAGGCGGACTCTTAGGAACTTGGGAGCTGAGCTTGTCTAAGCTCTTCAAAAAGAATAAGGAGGTCAAAGAATAATGGCACTTCTTGATGTGAAAAATCTAACTAAAAACTTTGGTGGTCTGACTGCTGTCAGCGATGTGACCTTGGAACTCAACGAGGGCGAGCTGGTTGGTCTGATTGGCCCTAATGGTGCAGGAAAAACGACTCTTTTCAACCTCCTAACCGGTGTTTATGAGCCTAGTGAAGGAACAGTGACACTAGATGGTCATTTGCTCAATGGTAAGGTACCTTACAAGATTGCTTCTTTAGGTCTAGGGCGGACTTTCCAGAACATCCGGCTCTTTAAGGACCTTAGTGTTTTGGATAATGTTTTGATTGCCTTTGGTAATCATCATAAGGCTCATGTGTTAGCTTCTTTCCTCCGCCTGCCAGCTTACTACAAAAACGAAGAAGAACTCAAAGCTAAGGCTTTGGAGTTGCTGAAAATTTTTGACTTGGACAAGGAAGCAGAAACCTTGGCTAAGAACTTAGCTTATGGTCAGCAGCGCCGCTTGGAGATTGTTCGGGCCTTGGCAACGGAGCCGAAGATCCTCTTCTTGGATGAGCCGGCTGCAGGGATGAACCCTCAGGAGACAGCAGAGCTGACTGCATTGATTCGACGGATTAAAAACGAATTTAACATTACCATCATGCTAATTGAGCATGACATGAGTCTGGTAATGGAAGTCACTGAGCGAATCTATGTGTTGGAGTACGGCCGCTTGATTGCGCACGGAACACCTGATGAAATCAAGAATGACAAACGCGTTATTGAAGCATATCTAGGAGGTGAAGCCTAATGTCCATGCTTAAAGTTGAGAATCTCTCTGTCCATTATGGCATGATTCAGGCTGTCCGTGATGTCAGCTTTGAAGTAAACGAAGGAGAAGTCGTTTCCCTGATTGGTGCCAATGGCGCTGGGAAAACGACCATTCTCCGGACTATTTCAGGCTTGGTCCGTCCAAGTGCTGGTAAAATTGAATTTGTCGGCAATGAAATTCAAAAAGTTCCTGCTCAAAAAATCGTAGCAGCTGGACTTTCGCAAGTACCAGAAGGCCGCCATGTCTTTCCAGGTTTGACAGTTTTGGAGAATTTGGAAATGGGCGCCTTTCTCAAAACAAACCGTGAAGAAAATCAAGCCAATCTCAAAAAAGTCTTCTCTCGTTTCCCACGCTTGGAAGAGCGTAAAAACCAAGATGCTGCTACCCTTTCAGGTGGTGAGCAGCAGATGCTGGCCATGGGACGGGCTCTGATGTCTACACCTAAGCTTTTGCTCTTAGATGAGCCTTCTATGGGCTTGGCGCCAATCTTTATTCAGGAAATCTTTGATATTATCCAAGATATTCAGCGGCAAGGGACAACAGTTCTTTTGATTGAGCAAAATGCAAATAAGGCTCTCTCTATCGCCGACCGTGGTTATGTTCTTGAAACAGGTAAAATTGTTCTGTCCGGAACAGGCCAAGAGCTCCTCGCTTCTGACGAAGTCCGCAAAGCATATCTAGGTGGTTAAAAAGGTCCAATGGACCTTTTTAAGTTGCAGATAAAGAAAACAAGGTTTTCGTCAAGATGCCCGGTAGATTGTTTCAGGTTGCAGATGGGAATTCGCGAGAGCGAATTTTCTTCAAAATGTCTGGGAGACACTTTTAGGTTGTTGATAGAAAGTTACGGTAGTAACTTAACATTTTGAAAAGGTCCAATGGACCTTTTTTATTTGTAGTATGAGGATTTTTTTAAGTCCCATTTTGCGGTGATGAAGTATGTAATCATTGAAAAATAAATAGCAGCGTATCATACACTGCCTATCAATCGAAACATATTTGAATATCAGATTTTAAAACATGAAGTTCTATACTTTAAAAATTATTTGCTAGGTGCAAATAGATTAAATCCAACATGGTACATAATTGCGAACATGACTGCAAAGATAATCACTGCTAGGACTAGCTGAACGCCTTTGGGTAGATTGTTTAATTTGTCCATCAGATTCTTCATGGCTACACTTCAATTTTACTAATATTTTAGTAGTATTGTATCATTAATATATGACCAAGTCAATACATGTTATGATATAAGTGAAGGCTAGAAACTGATGCATATTAACTCATTACCGACTAGCTAAAACTTTATCTTTAAAAATTTCTCTGAAGTGAGATAGTATAGTCGACCATTTCCTATCTTCAATTTTTCCAATCGCGGGATTTTTCTAAATTTTGAAAACTTAGGCATAGGCCTTGGAAGCGTTTGAAATCAGCCTCAAAATAAAGTATAATAAGTATAAGAATTATGGATAGGAAGTAGAGGGAACTTTTATGGCAGTTAAAGATTTTATGACGCGTAAGGTGGTTTATATCAGCCCAAATACAACGATTGCTCATGCGGCTGATATGATGCGTGAGCAAAAACTTCACCGTCTGCCAGTGATTGAGAATGACCAACTAGTGGGACTGGTGACAGAAGGAACGATTGCAGAAGCTAGTCCATCTAAGGCAACGAGTCTGTCCATTTATGAGATGAACTATCTTCTCAACAAAACCAAGGTTGGTGATGTTATGATTCGTGATGTGGTCACAATTTCTCAGTTTGCTAGCTTGGAAGATGCGACCTATCTGATGCTGAAAAATAAGATTGGTATCCTGCCTGTCGTGGACAATGAGCAACTTTACGGGGTTATTACTGACCGTGATATTTTCAAGGCTTTCTTAGAAGTATCTGGCTATGGTGAAGAGGGAGTCCGTCTGCGCTTTGTCACTGAGAATAAGGTGGGGGTTCTTGAGCAGATTATCCGTCTTCTGGTGGAAGAAAATCTCAACATCTCCAATACAGTCAATATACCACGCAAGGATGGCAAAGTCGTCATTGAAGTACAGTTAGCTGGTGATATAGACATGGAGCTTCTCAAGAAAAAATTTGAAGAGCATGCTATTGAGCTGGCTGAGATTACACATACTGCTCCAAAAGCTTTATAAATAACATAAAAAAGCCTCATCGTTAGATGAGGTTTTTAACGTACAATAGGTTGTTTGTTAGCATCTAAAGTGAAGCCTTCGCCCAAAATCTCATGGGCTTCGCTAATAGTAGTAAAGGCAAATGGATCGACTTGGTTAATGAGTTTTTTCATTTGCTGCATTTCATTACGGGAAACAACACAGTAGACAATTTGCAGATCCTGCTTGCTATAGAAGCCTTGCCCCTTGAGGTAGGTCACTCCACGATCCAGCTTGTCATTGATAGCTTCAGCTAGCTCAGTGGGCTTACTTGTAACGATAAGGAATCCCTTACCAGCAAAACCTCCTTCTGCAATTAGGTCAATGACGCGGGAGGTGATAAAGACAAACATGAGGGTGTAAGATACCATGCGTAAGTCTTTGAAGACTAGGAGAACCAAGGTAATGACTACAAAGTCAACTGTCAGCATGAGTCTGCCCATGGAAATGCTGGTGTATTTATTGAAGATGCGGGCTACAATGTCCGTACCGCCAGTTGTTCCACCAGCATTAAAGATGGTGCCCAGTCCAATCCCCATAATAATCCCCGTTCCAAGACAGGCTAGTAAGACATCGCCGTCCAGAGCTGAGATAAAATAGTCTTGCAGGTGTTTGGAGGCAGGTAAGATTTCAAAAATTTTGAGCCAGGCTGACACAGAGAAAGTCCCTAGAATACTGAGGTAGAGGGTTCTCGAACCCAGTAGCTTCCATGCAATAATAAAGAGAGGAATGTTAATCACTAGGTTGGTCGTCGAGACAGGGATTTTAAATAGATAGTAGGTAATCAAGGTCAGACCCGTTGCTCCACCCTCATACAAATGAAAGGGAATGACTAAATAATGAATCCCAAAAGAAAAAATTCCAGCCCCAAAAATGATGGCCAGTACGTTTTTTAATTTAAACATAAGATCCTCCTAAATCTATTTCCAGAAATTTCTTCTGAATATATTTTACCAAAAATTTAGCCTTTATGAAAGACTTTGAAAAAATTTTTAAAGTCTTTTCTTATGATGGGCTTTTAGCTTTTTTTTTGGTAAAATAAACAATAGATAAAAAAGAGTGGGATGAAAATAATGAGCTGACGAATTCGGCTCTTATCAGGCTGCTCAGCCGTTTGGACATGCTGTAAAAGTAGCTTATATCAAGCTTTAGGGCAAGTCTTATCTGCATTTTCTTATAAAGAACGAAAAATAGAAGTTAGAGATTCAAGGTAAAGATGAAAAATGGTATTTTGATTTCGCTGGAAGGTCCAGAAGGGGCTGGAAAGTCAAGTGTGTTGGAAGCCTTGCTTCCTTTTTTGAAAAATTATGGTACTGGCCTGATTACGACGCGGGAGCCGGGTGGCGTCCAGATTGCTGAGGCTATCCGCGAAGTGATTTTGGAACCTAGTCATACTGCGATGGATGCTAAGACTGAGCTTTTGCTGTACATTGCCAGCCGCCGTCAGCACTTGGCTGAACGGGTTTTGCCAGCTTTAACGCAAGGGAAGCTTGTCTTGATGGATCGTTTTATTGATAGTTCAGTGGCCTATCAGGGATACGGACGGGGTCTGGATGTAGCAGACATTGAATGGCTCAATCAGTTTGCGACAGATGGACTCAAGCCTGATTTGACCCTCTATTTTGATATTGATGTGGAAGAAGGGCTGGCGCGGATTGCTAAGAGTGAAAGCCGAGAGGTGAATCGGCTTGATCTGGAAGGTTTGGACTTGCACCAGCGGGTTCGGCAGGGCTATTTGGCGATTCTTGACAAGGAGCCTGAGCGCTTTGTCAAGGTAGATGCCAGCCAACCTTTGGATAAGGTAGTGGCTGATAGTTTGGCCATCATTCAGGAACGATTTGGGAATCCGTCATGAAGATAAAAGATTTACAGCAGAGCCAGCCCAGCTTGTTTGAGCAGTTTCAGCATATTCTGGAACAGGGTCGGCTTAGTCACGCCTACTTATTTACCGGAGCTTTTGGCAGTTTTGAAATGGCCCAAATCCTGTCTCAGAGTCTCTTTTGCGAGGATAAGAAAGGCGTCTGGCCTTGTCAGTCCTGTCGTTCTTGTCGTTTGATTGCAGAAGAAGATTTTTCTGATGTAACGGTGGTGCGACCGGTTAATAACATTATCAAAACAGACCGAGTTCGGGAGTTGGTCCGAAACTTCTCTCAGAGTGGCTTAGAAGGCAGTCGGCAGGTTTTCATTATCTGCGATGCGGATCGGATGCACGTCAATGCAGCCAATTCCTTGCTCAAAGTCATTGAGGAACCGCAGAGTGAGATTTATATTTTTCTCCTGACTGCTGATGAACAGCTGATTCTGCCGACGATTCGGAGTCGGACTCAGGTTTATCATTTCTTGAAAAATACAGCTGCTTTGCAGCACAGTTTGGAACAGGATGGCTTGATTAGAAGTCGAGCGGAGCTACTAGCTGTTTATAGTCAGACTCAGTCTGAAGCGGAAAGCTTAGCTCATAATAATGCCTTTTTTGAATTAGTCAGCGAATGCGAGCGCTTTGTCAAGGATTTTCAAACTCGCCCCAGTCAGGCATTTCTGCAGGTTTCGCGTCTGGTAAAGCTGGCTGATGATAAGGAAAAGCAGGAACAGGTCTTCAAGCTCTTGGAAGTGTTATTTTATAAAGAAATAGCATCAGAAAGCGGTCGACAGGCCTTGGAGCAGCTTTTGCTGGCTCGGAAGATGTGGCGGGCTAATGTATCTTTTCAAAACGCTTTAGAATATATGACTTTGAAGGGGAAGTAAAAAGAGGCAGCACAGGAGTATAAAATGGATAAAAAAGACTTATTTGACGCCTTAGATGATTTTTCACAGACGCTTTTAGTGACTCTTGCTGAGGTGGAGGCTGTCAAGAAAAATCTCAAGAGTGTGGTAGAGGAAAATATTGCTCTGCATCTGGAAAATGACAAGCTGAGGGAGCGCTTGGGAGAGGTGGAGAAGGAAGCTCCGACCAAGACCAAGAAAAACCGGGATAATCTGCGTAAGCTTTACTATGACGGCTTTCATGTCTGCACGGATTTCTACGGTCAGCGCCGGGAGAATGACGCAGAGTGCATGTTCTGCGATGAATTATTATTTAGGGAGTAGTGATGCAGGTTCAAAAAAGTTTTAAGGGCGAAACTGCCTACGGCAAGCTTTATCTGGTCGCGACTCCTATCGGGAATCTGGATGATATGAGCATCCGTATGGTTAATACCCTGAAAGAGGTTGACAGGATTGCGGCTGAAGATACGAGAAACACAGGCCTGCTGCTTAAGCATTTTGGGATTGAGACCAAGCAGATCAGTTTTCACGAGCACAATGCCAAGGAGAAAATCCCAGTTCTCTTGGACATGCTTCAAAGTGGAAGTGATATAGCCCAGGTTTCAGATGCTGGTCTGCCCAGTATTTCTGATCCTGGACATGAATTGGTTCAGGCAGCGCTAGAAGCTGGAATTACTGTAGTGCCGATTCCTGGTCCTAGTGCTGGAATAACAGCCTTGATTGCCAGCGGATTGGCTCCCCAACCGCATATTTTCTATGGTTTTCTACCTAGAAAGGCTGGCCAGCAGAAGGAATTTTTCGCTAGCAAAAAATCCTATCCTGAGACTCAGATTTTCTACGAATCCCCTCATCGAGTTCGGGCTACGCTGGAAAACATGCTGGCAGTTTATGGTGACCGCCAAGTCGTCTTGGTGCGCGAGTTGACTAAGATTCATGAAGAGTATCAGCGAGGGCTAATTTCAGAATTGTTGCCTTATACAGCTGAACATCCGCCTAAAGGAGAGTGTCTCTTGATTGTAGCTGGGGCGGCAGAAAATGCTTCACAAGAAATATCTCAGGACCAATTACTCGCTGAGATTGATCTTTTAGTTGAAGCCGGTAGCAAAAAAAATCATGCCATCAAGAACGTCGCCAAGAAATACGGCAGGAACAAGAGCGAGCTATATGCGGTTTATCATGAACAAAGAGAAAGTTGAAGACTTTAAAAATGTGTTTAATCATGCTCCCTGCTGTCAAATTTTTATAGTAGGTTGTTGATGTTTATCGTACTTAGAGGTTCTTATGCAATTACAGTTTAACTTAGCTTTAATTAAAAATTATAAAAGCAACAGTCAAAAGGCTCGTGTTTTGACAGAAGATTGGGTTGCTCGTCATAGCTATTGCCCAAATTGTGGTAAAACCCCTTTGAAACACTTTGAAAATAATCGCCCTGTTTCAGACTTCTTTTGCCAGAGTTGTTCAGAAGAATTTGAACTAAAAAGTAAGAAGGGAAATTTTTCTTCCATTATCAATGACGGTGCTTATGCAACTATGGTTGAGAGAGTACAAGCAGATAATAATCCAAACTTTTTCTTTTTGACCTATTCGGAAACTTATGAAGTTCAAAATTTTATAGTCCTTCCCAAGCAATTTATAACAGTTGAAACTATAATTAAAAGGAAGCCACTTGGTCCGACGGCAAGACGAGCGGGTTGGGTAGGCTGCAATATCGATTTGTCACAAGTGTCGTCAAAGGGAAGAATATTTCTAGTTAAAAATGGTCAGGTTAGGGAGCCTGAACTCGTTCATAAAGAATTTAGAGAGACTTTATTTCTTAGAAAGCAATCTTTTGCTACCAGGGGGTGGTTACTGGAGATTCTCAAATGCTTGGATAAAATCAAGGAGAGAGAGTTTACGCTTGAAGAAATGTATTCTTTTGAAGAAAGCTTAAAACTCATTTTCCCTAACAACCATCATATTAAGGACAAGATTCGCCAACAATTGCAATTGCTAAGAGATAAAGGGATGATAGAATTTATTGGAAGAGGAAGATATAGGAAGTTATGAAAATTGATTGAACACTTTCCATAGAAATTAAATCTTTAATTTTTCTATGTCTTCAGACTTAGTAATCCTGACTTAAAATCAGGATTTTTTTGTTATCTGGATTAGACAGTTGGTTTTGCTTATCTATATTTCAACAATGTTCGGGAATTGGCTAAAAAAGTGCTTGATTTCTGAAATAAAATAGATATTTTCTAAACTTTGTGATATGATATACAAAATAAATTTTGGAGGTAGGATATGACGATTTACAATTTTTCTGCTGGACCGGCAGTATTGCCCAAGGAAGTCTTGAAAAAAGCTCAGGCTGAGTTTTTAGACTATGCCCAAAGTGGCATGAGTGTGATGGAGCTGTCCCACCGATCCAAGGAATTTGACGATATTATCAAAGAAGCTGAGAGCTTGCTGCGTGAGCTCATGGATATTCCGGACAATTACCGCGTGCTATTTCTGCAGGGTGGGGCTTCTACCCAGTTTAGCATGATTCCCCTTAATCTAGCACAAGGCGGCAAGGCCTATTACCTAGTGGCTGGTTCTTGGGGTAAGAAGGCCTATACTGAAGCTGTCAAGCTGTCCAAGTTCATTCCCTTTGAGCCTATTCTTTTAGCTTCATCAGAGGATTTAAATTACACAGAAATTCCTTCTTTTGATGAAAAGGAGCTTGATCCGCAGGCGGCTTATGTGCATCTGACAACCAATAATACTATCGAAGGAACGGCTATTTATGATCTGCCAGCAACCAATGGCGTGCCGATTGTGGCGGACATGTCTTCTAATATCCTGGCTGCTCAGTACCGAGTGGAGGATTTTGGTTTGATTTATGCTGGGGCTCAGAAAAATATCGGACCTGCAGGCGTGACAGTTGTTATCATCCGAGAAGACTTGCTGGATGATGAGCCAGTTCTATCTAGCATGTTGGATTACCGCATTCAGGCGGAGAATGGCTCTCTTTACAATACACCACCGACTTTCGCCATCTATATGGCTAAGCTGGTCTTTGAGTGGGTCAAGGAGCTGGGTGGCGTAGCAGAAATGGAAAAGCGCAATCGTGAAAAATCTGGCCTTTTGTACGACTTCATTGAGCAGTCAGATTTTTATCGCAGTCCAGTCCGTTACAAGGAGCAGAGATCAGTAGCCAATATTCCCTTTGTGTCTCCTAGCCCAGAGCTGGACGCTAAATTTAACAAAGAGGCTGCTGCAGTAGGATTTAAGAATATCAAGGGGCACCGCAGTGTAGGCGGCATGAGAGCTAGTCTTTACAATGCCTTTCCGCTCCAAGGTGTCAAGGACTTGATTGCCTTTATGCAGAAATTTGAAGAAGAAAATTCTTAAGAGAGGGAAACTATGGTCTTTAGTGTCAAAACCTTTAACAATATCAATCAAATCGGGCTCAAGGAGCTGGGCAATGCTTTTCAGATTGACGGAGACAAGTCGGACAATCCAGATGCTTATATCCTGCGCAGTCAAAACCTGCATGGACAGGAATTTCCAAGCAAGCTCAAAGCCATTGCGCGAGCGGGGGCAGGAACCAATAATATTCCTGTCGACCAGGCAACGGCTCAGGGGATTGTAGTCTTCAATACGCCAGGAGCTAATGCCAATGCAGTGAAAGAAGCGGTCTTGGCTTCCATTCTCCTTTCTGCGCGTGACTATATCGCAGCTAACAGCTGGGCTAATGGTCTTTCTGGTGATGATGTTCCCAAGCAAGTGGAAGCTGGTAAGAAGCAGTTTGCTGGGACAGAGATTTCAGACAAGACTTTGGGAGTCATTGGTCTGGGAGCTATCGGCGGCCGTATTGCCAACGATGCCTATCGTCTGGGGATGAACGTCCTTGGCTATGATCCTTATGTATCCATTGAAACAGCTTGGAATATCTCTAGCCATGTCAAGCGGGTAGCAGACATTAAGGAAATCTTTGAAAAGAGTGATTATATCACTATCCATGTGCCCCTGACTGAGGATACACGCGCTACTTTTGATCAGGCTGCTTTTGGTCTTATGCAAAAGGGAACAACCCTCATCAACTTTGCCCGTGGCGAGCTGGTGGACAATGCTGCCCTCTTTGAAGCCTTGGAAACAGGTGTTATCAAGCGTTATATCACAGACTTTGGTGTAGAAGAACTGCTCCGTCATCCGCAGATTACTGTCTTTCCGCATCTGGGCGGCTCGACCGAAGAAGCTGAGCTAAACTGTGCCATTATGGCTGGGAAAACCATTCGCCGCTTCATGGAAACGGGGGAGATTATCAACTCTGTGAATTTCCCTAATGTCCGTCAGGCTCTCTCAGCGCCTTATCGGATTACTCTGATTAACAAAAATGTACCGAATATTGTGGCTCGGATTTCAACAGCGGTCAGTGATTTGAATATCAATATTGACAATATCATCAATCGTTCCAAAGGCGATTATGCCTATACTTTGTTGGATCTGGATGAGTCGGACGAAAGCAAGATTCAGGAGCTGGTTGATAAATTTGAGAATAGCGACAATATTGTGCGCGTGCGTTTAATTAAAAAATAATCGAAAAATAGAGGTGTTTCTTTATGGAATGCTTCTGTACCAGCCGATAAGCCTTTTGCTTGTCGGCTTTTTCTAATGGGTCTCGGCTTGACAAGAAGGAGCTAGCTGGGCTATCATAGGGACGGAGGAAAAACAATGTTACAATTTATCGAATATCCAAAATGCTCTACCTGCCGCAAGGCCAAGTCTGAGCTCAATCAATTAGGAGTGGACTTTGAAGCGGTGGATATTGTCCAAAATACACCTAGCCGGGACCAGCTCCTAGACTGGATCCAGAACTCGGACTTTGAGCTCAAGGCCTTTTTCAATACTAGCGGTCTCAAATACCGTGAACTGGGTCTAAAAGAAAAAGTTCCGCATTTGTCTGCTCAGGAAGCTGCAGATTTACTGGCTACAGACGGCATGCTGATTAAACGACCGCTTCTGGTTCGAGACAACCGAATCTTGCAGATTGGCTACCGGAAAGCGTATAAAGAGTTAGGTTTGTAAAGTATTAAGAATAGCTGCATTCTCAATCATGTTTTTTGGATGCTTCTTCCTTTCATGATATAATAAATCTATCTCAATCTTAGAAAGAAGAATCATGGTTTTATCAAAAAAACGGGCTCGTTATGTGATTGAAGAGATTATTGCTCTTTTCCCTGACGCTAAGCCCAGTTTGGATTTTCGCAATCACTTTGAGCTTTTGGTAGCGGTCATGCTGTCGGCGCAGACGACAGATGCTGCGGTCAATAAGGCAACACCGGCTTTATTTGAAGCCTATCCAAGTCCTCAAGACATGGCTGCGGCTGGTGAAGCTGACATTGCTAAATATATTTCTCGCCTAGGGCTCTATCGCAACAAGGCCAAGTTTTTGAAGAAATGCGCCCAGCAGCTTTTAGACGACTTTGATGGCCAAGTACCACAAACGCGGGCAGAATTGGAAAGTCTAGCTGGTGTTGGTCGCAAGACGGCTAATGTAGTCATGAGTGTGGGCTTTGGTATTCCAGCCTTTGCTGTCGATACTCATGTGGAGCGCATCTGCAAGCACCATGATATCGTAAAAAAATCGGCAACTCCACTGGAGGTAGAAAAGAGGGTCATGGATGTCCTTCCACCGGAACGTTGGTTGCCAGCTCATCAGGCCATGATTTACTTTGGCCGTGCCATCTGTCATCCTAAAAAACCCGAGTGCGATCACTATCAGCAGCTCTATAACTTTAAAGACATTTAAAAAGCGAGGTCAAATGACTTCGCTTTCTTATTCACTAAATCTTAAAAAATAACCATCTGGATCCAAAATTGCAAACTCATGAGGATAGATAAAGTTATCTCCCACTCGAAATTCTCTTTTTGTCAGGGGACGATGGATGGGATAGTCAGCTTCCAGCAGTTTTTGGTGGAGCTGAGGGACATCTTCAATGCCAAAGGAAATATTGACACCGCGCCCGAAAGGATAGGTTAGTTGGGCTAATTCTTCTGTGCTGCCTTCTTCTAGCATAAGTTGGCAGTCTTCAAGCGAGAGGAAGAGAAATTTCTCCTCTGGACGCTCGTATTCGACAGAGAATCCTAGCAGGTCGCAGTAGAAGTGGCGTGATTTTTCGATGTCAGATACTACAAATTCAGGAATGACAGCTTGATAGTCCATTCGTTTTCTCCTTAGAGTTCAATCTCCATGACAATGGGTGTGTGGTCTTGGCGCGCACCGGAGTCAATCATATCAGACTTGGTCACCTTGTCAGCCACGCGGTTGCTTGTCAGCCAGTAGTCGATTCTCCAGCCTGTATTGTTGATTTTAGAAGTCTTGCTGCGTTGCGCCCACCAAGTGTATTGGTTAGGAATATCACCGTGCAAGTGGCGGAAGGTGTCGGTGAAGCCTTTAGCCAGCAAGTTGGTGAAGCCAGCACGTTCTTCGTCGGTAAAGCCTGGTGAACGGCGGTTGCTGGCTGGATTGGCCAAGTCAATTTCCTTGTGGGCCACATTGTAGTCGCCAGTAGCGAGGACTGGTTTTTGTTTATCTAGTGTTGCCAAGTATTCAGCGTATTTGGCATCCCAGACTTGACGCTCATCCAAGCGTTTGAGGCCGTCACCAGCATTAGGCGTATAGACCTGAGTGACGAAGAAGTTGTCAAATTCCAGCGTAATGATGCGACCTTCGACATCCATGGTTGATGGAGCGCCGATTTCTGGGAAAGTTATGGTTGGCGTCAGTTCTTTTTTGTAGAGGAACATGGTTCCTGCATAGCCCTTGCGGGCCGGCTCTTGGGAGGAGCGCCAAGTGTTTTCATAGTCTGGGAAAAGATTTGTCAAAATCTCCAAGTGTTTTTTTGTCGGACCTGTCGAAGCTAGTTTTGTTTCCTGAATGGCGATAATATCCGCCTTTTCTGCCTGAAGCGTCTGAAGAACAGCCTGAGAAAGCTGAGCACGGGCAGAATCACTGGTCAATGCAGCGTTGAGAGAGTCAATGTTCCAAGAGATGAGTTTCATAAAATTTCCTTTTCTAGTAAAATTTACTGAGTTTATTATAACAAAATTTAGAACTGATTTATAGCAAAGTGATTGTAAGAAAGCTTGAAAAATAATGAAAATTTTTCTATAATGTTTCTAGAAAAATAGGGGGAAGACACCATGAAGTTCTATTCTTATGATTATGTTTTGAGTCAGATTAGTCAGCAAAACTGGGTGACAGTTGCGCTTTCTGTCTTGCTGCTGCTTGTGACAGGATTTTTTGCTTTTAAGGCCTATCGCAATAATCGTGATTCAAAATTTCGGGAACTAGCCATCATCTCTGTTTTGGCCTTGGTGGCTATGGTCTTGATTGGCATTAGCAATTTTCAGACTGACCAAGCCTCTAACAACCAGTTTCAAACCTCTCTGCATTTCATTGAGGTTATTTCAGAAGACTTGGGCGTGGATAAGTCGGAGGTCTATGTCAATACTTCAGCTGCGACGGATGGAGCGATTTTGAAGGTTGGAAAGAACTTTTATCGGGCTATGAGCGGTAGTGAGCCGGATAAATATCTGCTTGAAAAAATTGACTTGCATAAGACGACAGATATCGAAATAGTGAAGGTTGAAAAATGACATTGAATTTTCTTGAAATCCTAATTAAGCTAGCACTGGGACTTTTCTCACTGGTTTTTGTTATCAATGTGACCGGAAAAGGCAATCTGGCGCCAAATTCAGCGATCGACCAGATTCAAAACTATGTCCTTGGTGGCATTATCGGTGGGGTGATTTATAATAGCTCCATTAACATTCTTAAGTATGCAGTCATTCTCATTATGTGGACTATCTTGGTCTTGACCCTAAAGTGGCTCAATAATAATGTCCGTGCGGTTAAGCATCTGATTGATGGCAAGCCGACAACGTTGATTCAGCATGGGAAATTGATTCCCGAAGCCTGCCGTTCTGTTGGTCTTTCAGCAGCAGATGTAGCTTTGAAGCTGCGCAGCCAAGGTATTTTCCAGCTCAAGCAGGTCAAACGGGCGGTTATAGAGCAAAACGGCCAGCTGATTATTGTACAGGCTGGTGAAGAGAATCCTAAATATCCCCTTATCACAGATGGTGTTGTCCAAATTGATATTTTGGAGTCTATTGATAAAACAGAAGACTGGCTGGTGGAGAGACTGGCTAAAGACGGTTACACTGATATTTCTAATATCTTCATCGCTGAGTATGAAAGTGGCAACTTGAATGTTGTGACCTATTGAGAAAATTTTGCAAAGAGAAAGCCATTCCAGAAGCGGAATGGCTTTTGCTTTATTCAAATGGACTTTGCTCGTTTTCAGGTGATGCAAAGTTTTGTTGAGGATTAGGCTGATTTTGATAGGAGTTCTGACCAAATTGCTGCCCTTGATAACTTTGCTGGTTTTGATAAGAATTTTGGCCAAATTGTTGTTCTTGATAATTCTGATTGTTATAGAAATTATTAACAGCAGGTTCATATTTAGTAGGCTGGCAATAAAACACCAACAGAATTAAACGACCCACCAATGGGACCAAGTACAATAAGATAAGTGCCCAATGATAGCCACCATCCCGCAAGCGACGGACTTGAATAGCGAGAGAGGGAAGAAGAATTGCAATAAAATAGACCACCATTAGACCTGCTAAGGTGCTAGATAAGGCTCCCCCAGTCTCAGAGTTCAAAACTGTTTCAATCACAAGAGCAATGCAAAGTATTAGAATCATTACTAAAAAATGGCAGAGAATGGGCCACCAAAAATCTGGGCGAGTTGAGCGACCGGTGAAGTCAAAATAGCCCTTCCAAAACTTTTTATATGCATCAATCATATTAAAATTCCTTTTATTATTTTTTATTTAGTGTACTATATTTGCCCTATGATTGCAAGTTTTCAGAAAATACTAGGTATTTAATATAATATTGCAAGATAAAAACCAACCCGTTTGGATTGGTCCTACCATTATAAAGTGATGAAACTTGATTTTTTAGTATTCTGAGGGTTGACAGAGGAAGAAGAGTAGAATGAAATTACCAATAACTGGAATAAAAGACACGAAGATAAAAGCCCAATGGTAACCAGCATCTCTCAGACGGCGAATGGACAGAGATAGATTAGGAATGATAGTAAAGAAACCATAAATCTGAATTAGCGATAGAAGAGGAGCCGCATCCTCTCCAACCGTAAGTAAGAAAATTAAAGATAAGATAGTTATCAACATATTGGCAAATATAGCCCACCAATAATCTGGGCGATCTGACCGGCCGGCGAAGTCAAAAGCTCTCCGCCAAAAATCAAGATATGCATAAATCATAATAATCTCCTAAATAATTTATTTATCTTATTATATTATAAATCACTAAATATTGCAATTTAATTTTTGTTTTTAGTGGTACATTCCTCTGCACCCTCGCTGAGCAGATACATCTAAGTTGGCAATCCATTGTTTTATTTTTCAAATGGTGATAAAATAAAGTGTTGAAGTTTGCGGTTTATCTGCGTGATAAATGGCAATTTCCGAATAAAAAGAGGTCTCATTTGCCTCCTAAGGAGAAATCATGTCTGAAAAGAACTTTTATATTACAACCCCTATCTACTATCCGAGTGGTAAACTCCATATCGGGTCTGCCTATACAACTATTGCCTGTGATGTTCTGGCTCGCTACAAGCGTCTCATTGGCTACGATGTTTTCTATCTGACTGGCCTTGATGAGCATGGACAGAAGATTCAGCAAAAAGCTGAAGAAGCTGGTATCAGTCCTCAAGCTTATGTAGATGGTATGGCGGTTGGGGTCAAGGAACTCTGGAAACTGCTGGATATTTCTTATGATAAATTTATCCGGACGACCGATGACTACCATGAAAAAGTTGTAGCAGATGTCTTTGAACGACTCTTAGCTCAAGATGATATCTACTTGGGTGAATATTCAGGCTGGTATTCTGTATCAGATGAGGAATTTTTTACCGAAAGCCAGCTGGCAGAAGTCTTCCGTGATGAAAATGGAAAGGTAACCGGCGGAATTGCGCCATCTGGACATGAAGTGGAGTGGGTATCAGAAGAGTCTTACTTCCTGCGCCTTAGCAAGTACCAAGACCGCTTGGTAGAATTTTTTAAATCTCATCCAGACTTTATCACACCAGACGGACGTCTCAATGAAATGCTGAAAAACTTCATTGAGCCAGGTCTGGAAGACTTGGCCGTATCTCGGACGACCTTTACTTGGGGCGTGCCTGTGCCATCTAATCCTAAACACGTAATTTATGTCTGGATTGATGCCCTGCTCAACTATGCGACAGCCCTTGGATACGATCAGGATGATCATGCTAACTACGATAAATTCTGGAATGGAACAGTCTTCCACATGGTGGGCAAGGACATTCTGCGTTTCCACTCTATCTACTGGCCAATCCTGCTCATGATGCTGGATATTAAGCTGCCCGACCGCTTGATTGCTCACGGCTGGTTTGTCATGAAGGATGGCAAGATGTCCAAGTCTAAGGGCAATGTGGTCTATCCCGAAATGCTGGTAGAACGCTATGGTTTGGATGCATTGCGTTATTACCTTATGCGCAGTCTTCCTGTTGGTTCAGACGGAACCTTCACTCCTGAGGACTATATAGGTCGGATCAACTATGAATTGGCCAATGACCTTGGGAACCTGCTCAACCGTACGGTTTCTATGATTAACAAGTACTTTGACGGTCAAGTGCCAGCCTATGAAGAAAATGTGACGGATTTTGACGGAGCTCTGGCTCAGGTGGCAGCCCAATCCATCACTGACTACTACAAACACATGGATGCAGTTGACTACCCACGTGCTCTGGAAGCAGTCTGGACGCTCATCTCCCGCACCAATAAATACATTGATGAAACCGCTCCTTGGGTTCTGGCTAAGAATGATTCCAAGGTCAAAGAACTGGCAGCAGTCATGAGCCACTTGTCAGCGAGCCTTCGTGTTGTGGCACACATGATTGAGCCTTTCATGATGGAAACGAGTAAGGCTGTCCTCAGCCAACTTGGCTTGCCTCAAGCAGCTTCGCTGGAAAACCTAGCAATTGATCAGCTCCCAGCAGGCTTGATAGTTGTAGAGAAAGGAACACCAATCTTCCCACGTCTGGATATGGAAGAAGAAATTGCCTATATCAAGGGACAAATGGAAGGCAACAAACCTGAGGTTGAAAAAGAATGGAATCCAGAAGAAGTCGAGCTCAAACTTAACCGCAAGGAAATCAAGTTTGATGACTTTGATAAGGTAGAAATCCGTGTTGCAGAAGTCAAAGAGGTGTCTAAAGTTGAAGGCTCAGATAAGCTTCTTCAATTCCGCTTGGATGCAGGAGACGGTGAGGACCGCCAAATCCTCTCTGGTATTGCTAAATACTATCCAAACGAGCAAGAACTGGTCGGTAAGAAAGTCCAAATCGTAGCTAATCTCAAACCACGTAAGATGATGAAAAAATATGTTAGCCAAGGGATGATTCTATCAGCCGAGCACGGCGACCAACTGACTCTCCTTACTGTGGACGAAAATGTCCCAAATGGAAGTTTGATTGGATAGCAATCTTTTATCTAATGACAATCCCCCAGCAGCCTCCTGCTGGGGGATTTATTAGTATTTTCTGTTTAGAAATAACTCATATATTTATTTTAAGGATTTACAATTCTAATCCAAAAAGTTATAATAACATTGGTTTTGTAAGGGAGTTAAAAATTATTAAATGAATCGGAGAGAAATATGAGAAAAGGTTACAGGGGAACAAATAGAGTTAAAAAACAGAAATTTATATTTTGGGGTTCTATTATTTGTATAACTATCCTAGGCTTAGTTTGTTTTTTTGTCTATAAGCAATATAGTTCGAAAAATACTAAAGAAGTTAGTGAACATATATATAGTTCGTATAAAGTTGATATTACAGGGGAGTATATTTCTAATACTGGCAGTAAAGCTGTAATTAGTTCCCTTGATCATAAGTGGAAAATAGACTATCAAACCTCCGATGGTAAGGTTTCTGGTATTTTTGAGACTAGTTGGAAAGAAGAGGGAAAGAAAAAAACTTCTACTAGCAAAATGAAAAAATCTGATGGTTATGATAGTTTTAAGATCACTATTGAAGTATTTGATGACAAAGATAAACTCGTTACAGTTACTTTATCTGATGGTGATTTAAAGCATGAAATGATATTTTCTAATCAAAACGATTTCTTTAAATCAGATAATGCCAAAGACCAGGACTTAGTACTCAAGGGGAACTTATCTTCATTTGACGGTGTTTATTCCAATGACGATTTGGAACAATCAATAGCTGATTCAGGATTTACTTTATATGCTTATAAGCCTGAAGATTATTTTCAAAATCGAACCAGTGTATTCCCAAGAATTACTGGAAAAGGCAATGATTGGAATTTTTGGAGTGGCTCTTCTCATATGCAATATAAGTTGAATGAGAATAAACTGCCTAGAAAAATAGGAGATTATTATGAAGCATATTTTATTGGAGTAAACCAAATAGCTGTAGAGGGTAAAGAAATTTCAGTGTTTTTGGTTCCAGAAAATATTGAGGGACCAAATGGAGATATTAGTTCAGAAAAAAGAATAATATTTGGTCAAACAAATCAAATTAGTTTTAGAGAATATCAAGATAAGTGGTGGGAAAAATATACTACTGACTCAGTAGAGAAACAAGATTTGGACATTGAAGCCATTATGAAAGGTGATTATGCGACTTTAGCAGGTGTCTGGAAAAACGGAGAAGGTCTGGAGATAATTATAACCGCAGATGGAAAAACGAACAGAAATGAGAGTATCTCACCAAATTCGATTTCCAATTTCAAGTTTCCAACACTCAACATTCGGTCAGGGAATTCAGGAGCTATGATTGCTTTATTTAAAATAGGCTTTAGAAATCCGTATGGTGATCAATCTGATAGTAGTAGACCGAGATTAGTTTTTGGGCAGAATATCGGAAATGTTCCTGCTGAACAATACTACTATAAACAGTAGGAAAAATTAGAAATCCGAGAGCAAAAACAGTTGTTGTTCTCGGATTTTTATATCACATTTTTGTTTAAAACAAACAAATAATATGGAAAAAAACAGAAAAATGAGTTATAATAAACAAAACTAGAGTGTAGAGAGGGAATAGTATGGGTAAAAATCAGAGACAGGATGAAATAGTTAAGCTGGTGGATCGAACTGGGACAGCGACGGTTGCTGAGATTGTCGAGACTATGAAGGTCTCAGACATGACGGTTCGGCGGGACTTGATCGAGCTGGAAAGTAAAGGGCTGCTGACTCGTGTTCACGGTGGGGCCAAAAGTAATCAGCACCTCAAGTACAGAGAAATCCCTCATGAAGAGAAGCTTTATCAGAATATCGAGGCCAAGCGGACTGTGGCCAAGAAGGCTGAGGAGCTGATTGAAGATGGCGATACTATTTTTCTTGGACCGGGGACTTCTGTGGAAGTGCTGGCTGAGGAAATCACCAATCAGCATCTGCGCGTGATTACCAACTGCCTTCCGATTTTTCACGATCTTTTGAAGAAGAAGTCGGATACCTTCAAAGTCTTTCTACTTGGTGGGGAGATGCGGGAAGCGACTCAAGCCTTTGTCGGCGAGATGACCAATGCTATCATGGATAAGATGTACTTTACTAAGATGTTTTTCAGTGGTAATGGTATCAAAAACGGGCAGATTATGACCTCTTCCTTTGAAGAGGCCTATACTCAGAAGCTAGCTTTGGAGCGCTCGACAGAGACCTACCTACTGATTGATTCGTCAAAAGTCGGAAAAGAGGATTTTACCTCTATTTGTCCTTTATCAGAAATTACAGCTGTTATCACAGACCAGATGTCTGAAAATGCTCAAGAAGAACTGGAGGTTTATACCAAGATTATTTCCTAGTTTATTTTAAATGGATGAAAAAATTATCAGAAAGCTCTTTTTAGGGCTTTTTTGTTTATTTTAATCATTTTCAAAAATATTTTGATTAAAACAAACAAAAACCAGTTGACAAATAACTTTTAAAGGAGTATAGTATGCTTATAGGAAACAGAAAGTGTTTTTTATAAACAATATTCTGTGCAAAAAAATCAAACAAAGGAGAATGCTCATGGCAATTATTATTGGAGCAGATGCTGCTGGAAGCAATCTAAAAGATGTGGTCAAGGATTTTCTCGTCGAAGAAAACTTTGAAGTGGTGGATGTGACGAAAGAAGGTCAGGATTTTGTTGATGTGACCCTTGCAGTTGCGGCTGAGGTGAATAAACAAGAGGAAAATCTTGGTATTGTCATTGACGCTTATGGTGCTGGTCCATTTATGGTAGCGACCAAAATCAAAGGCATGGTAGCGGCGGAAGTCTCAGATGAACGCTCTGCCTACATGACTCGCGGCCATAACAACTCTCGCATGATTACGATGGGAGCTGAAATCGTTGGTGAAGGGCTGGCTAAGAACATTGCCAAAGGCTTTGTCAATGGTAAATACGACGGCGGCCGCCACCAAATCCGTGTCGACATGCTCAACAAGATGTGCTAAGAAAAGGAGAAATCAAATGAAAATTGCAATTGGATGTGACCATATCGTTACCAATGAAAAAATGGCAGTCGTAGATTTCTTGAAATCAAAAGGCTACGAAGTACTGGACTACGGAACTTATGACCATGTGAGGACCCACTACCCTATCTACGGAAAAAAGGTAGGAGAAGCAGTGGCAAGTGGCAAGGCGGATTTGGGAATCTGTATTTGCGGTACTGGTGTTGGCATTAACAACGCTGTAAATAAAGTTCCTGGCATCCGCTCAGCTCTGGTGCGCGATATGACCTCGGCTCTCTATGCTAAGGAAGAGCTCAATGCTAATGTTATCGGTTTTGGTGGAAAAATCACTGGTGAGCTCCTCATGTGTGACATCATCGAAGCTTTCATCCATGCGGAGTACAAGCCTACTGAAGAAAACAAAAAATTGATTGCGAAAATTGAGCACGTTGAAACTCACAATGCTCATCAAGCGGATGCAAACTTCTTTACAGAATTCCTTGAAAAATGGGATCGTGGAGAGTACCACGATTAGAGAGGTAGCTAGATGATTCTTACAGTGACCATGAATCCTTCTATTGATATTTCCTATCCCTTAGAAGAATTGAAAATAGATACTGTTAATCGTGTTGCAGAAGTCAGTAAAACAGCGGGGGGCAAGGGTCTCAACGTAACCAGGGTCTTGGCGGAAATTGGAGACAATGTCGCTGCGACGGGACTGATTGGTGGGACAAATGGTGAGTTTCTCTTGCAGAATCTTCATCAAACTGTGCGGCCATTATTTTATAATATTTCAGGAGATACGAGAAACTGTATTGCTATCTTACACGAAGGCAAGCAAACAGAAATCCTAGAAGCCGGTCCGACTATTACAGCGGATGAGGCAAATGGTTTTTTACATCATTTTAAATCATTAATGGAATCAGCTGAGGTAGTTAGTATCTCGGGCAGTCTGCCAGCGGGTTTACCAGTTGAATATTATATTCAATTGGTTGAAATTGCTAATCAAGCTGGCAATAAGGTGGTGCTGGATTGCTCTGGGGCAGCTCTGGAAGCTGTGCTTAAATCAGATGTCAAACCAACTGCCATCAAGCCTAATAATGAGGAACTTTCTCAGTTGTTGGGTCGCGAGGTTTCCAAAGATTTGGATGAATTAAAAGCTGTCCTTTCAGAACCGCTATTTGAAGGAATCGAGTGGATCATCGTATCACTCGGTGCAGATGGCGCTTTTGCCAAACACTGGGACACTTTCTATAAAGTAGATATCCCTAAAATCCAAGTGGTTAATCCAGTTGGATCCGGCGACTCAACTGTTGCAGGGATTTCTTCGGCTCTGAGTCTTCGCTTAGATGATGCTTCCTTATTGAAGAAAGCAAATGTTCTGGGCATGCTCAATGCCCAAGAAAAAATGACTGGTCATGTCAATGTTTACAATTATGATAATTTATATAATCAAATTACAGTAAAAGAGGTATAAAGAATGGTATTAACAGAACAAAAACGCAAGTACATGGAAAAACTTTCTGATGAGAATGGCATCATTTCTGCCTTGGCATTTGACCAACGCGGTGCTTTGAAACGCCTCATGGCTCAACACCAGGAAGCAGAACCAACAGTAGCTCAAATGGAAGAACTGAAAGTTTTGGTTGCAGAAGAACTGACTCCTTACGCTTCGTCTATGCTGCTGGATCCTGAGTATGGCCTGCCTGCTACTAAAGCTCTGGACAAAAATGCTGGCCTGTTATTGGCCTATGAAAAGACAGGCTACGATACTTCTAGCACCAAGCGCTTGCCTGACTGTCTGGATGTTTGGTCTGCAAAACGCATCAAAGAACAAGGTGCAGATGCAGTGAAATTCCTTCTTTACTACGATGTAGATAGCTCTGAAGAACTTAACCAGCAAAAGCAGGCTTATATCGAGCGTGTAGGTTCAGAGTGTGTGGCAGAAGATATTCCTTTCTTCCTTGAAATCTTGGCTTACGATGAAAAGATTGCGGATGCTTCCAGCGCTGAGTACGCTAAAGTGAAACCTCACAAGGTTATCGGAGCTATGAAGGTCTTCTCAGATCCACGTTTCAACATTGATGTCTTGAAAGTGGAAGTTCCAGTCAACGTTAAATACGTTGAAGGCTTTGGCGATGGTGAAGTGGTGCATACTAAAGAACAAGCTGCAGCCTTCTTCAAGGAACAGGATGAGGCAACGAACCTGCCATACATCTACTTGAGTGCGGGTGTATCAGCGAAACTCTTCCAAGAAACACTTGTGTTCGCTCATGAGTCAGGTGCTAACTTCAACGGCGTTCTTTGTGGACGTGCGACTTGGGCTGGCAGTGTCAAAGACTATATTGAGCAAGGCGAAGAAGCAGCTCGCAAGTGGCTTCGTACAACAGGATTTGAAAATATTGATGAGCTCAACAAGGTTCTTCAAAAAACAGCTACCTCTTGGAAAGAAAGAGTCTAAAATTTGTTAAAAAATAAATAAAGTAAGGGTTTACATTCTGCGACTGATATGCTATAATGAAATCAGAAATTGAATAGGGTGAGCGTTACTAAGTTGGATTAGGCGTGACCGCAAATAAATTGAGGGAAGAACTAGCCTCGGTTTGTTTGTGGTCTTTTTGTTTTGCCAGAACCCTAGAAAATGAAGAGGAGGAGATATGTATCGAATCATACATCCTATGAACAACAATGTTGCTCTAGCCAAACATGAAAACGGTGAAGAGGTTGTTCTGATTGGCAGTGGCATAGCTTTTAATAAAAAGAAGGGTGACATCGTTCTGGAAAGTAAGATTGAGAAAATCTTTCGCCTAAGAACGGAAGAGTCTAAAGAAAACTTTGTGGCCTTGCTCAAAGATGTTCCACTAGACTTTATCACAGTAACCTATGATGTGATTGACACCCTTTCTAAGAAGTATGATTACCCTGTCCAGGAGTATATCTATGTCACGCTGACGGATCACATCTACTGTTCTTATCAGGCTCTGCAGCAGGGGCGGTACAAGGAGAGTGACCTGCCAGATGCTTCGGACAAATACCCTGTCCCTTATCAGATTGCTCAGGAAGCGGTAGCGATATACCGCGAGCGGTTGTTGGATCATTTCCCTAGCGACGAGGTCAATCGCATTGCCTATCACTTTATCAATGCTGAAGGGGAGACTAATCCCGAGGGGCAAAGTCACTTGGGCAAGCGAAAAGATATTCTGGCTGCAGTTGAAGCAGAGCTGAAGAAAAATGGCATTAAAAGAAGTGCAGAAAACAGCAATTTTTATGACCGTTTTATGATTCACCTGAACTACTTTTTAGACTATCTGGACAGAAGCCGTGATGACAATGTTTCCCTGCTGGAAATGGAAAGTCAGATCCAGATGACCTACCCTCAAGCCTATCAGGTCGGAAGCGATATTTACCACATCATTGCCCAGAAGACGGGAACTGATCTCTACCGCAGCGAACGGGTTTACCTGGTGCTGCATATTCAACGCCTTTTATAATAGCAAATAATAATAAAATTTTACACAAGAATACAAGGAGGAACTCTCATGAATAGAGAAGAAGTAACATTGCTCGGTTTTGAAATTGTGGCCTATGCTGGTGACGCTCGCTCCAAGCTCCTGGAAGCATTGAAAGCTGCAGAGGCTGGGGATTTTGCTAAGGCAGACGCCTTGGTAGAAGAAGCCAATGGCTGTATCGCCGAAGCACACCATGCTCAGACCAGTCTTTTGACAAAAGAAGCGGCTGGTGAGGACTTGGCTTACAGTGTGACCATGATGCACGGTCAAGATCACTTAATGACTACTATTTTGCTAAAAGACATGATGCACCATTTGATTGAACTATACAAAAGAGGAGTAAAATAATGAACAAACTCATCGGACTTATTGAGAAAGGGAAGCCTTTCTTTGAGAAGATTTCTCGGAATATCTATCTCCGTGCTATTCGGGATGGCTTTATCGCTGGTATGCCAGTCATCCTCTTCTCATCTATCTTTATCTTGATTGCCTATGTGCCAAATGCTTGGGGCTTCCACTGGTCTAAGGACATTGAAACTTTCCTTATGACTCCTTATAGCTATTCGATGGGGATTCTGGCATTCTTTGTGGGTGGGACCACTGCCAAGGCGCTGACAGACTCTGTCAACCGCGACCTGCCTGCGACAAACCAGATTAACTTCTTGTCTACTA
>NZ_CAURVL010000014.1:0-46638 GCF_963528215.1 uncultured Streptococcus sp. | reverse complement strand
GGCTTGGTCAAGGAGAAGATTGACCAGGTCAAGACAGCTCAAGTGCTGATTTTGGACGATATCGGTGCAGAGCAGTCCAGTCCTTGGATGCGCGATGAGATTTTGCAGGTCATTCTCCAGCACCGTATGCAGGAAAATCTGCCAACTTTTTTTACTTCTAATTTTAGTTTTGCGGATTTGGAGCGTCACTTTGCCAGCTCTAAGAATGGCGATGAGACTTGGCAAGCCAAGCGGGTTATGGAGCGAATTAAGTTTCTGGCTCAGGAGGTACGCCTAGAAGGAGAGAACCGCCGATGAATGAAACGATTAACTTGATGAAATCTCATACGTCTGTTCGCCGCTTTACAGAGGAGCAGATTTCGGATAAGGAATTACGTGCTATCATTGATGCTGGGCGGGCTGCGTCCAGCTGGAAGAATTTCCAGTCTTACTCTATCATTGTGGTGCGAAGCAAAGAGAAAAAAGAAGCCCTCTTTGACTTGGTGCCCCAAGAAGCCATTCGGCAGTCTTCAGCCTTCCTGCTTTTTGTTGGCGACCTCAATCGTGCCCAAAAGGGCGTTCACATGTATACGGAAGACTTTTATCCTGAGGGAACGGAGAATCTCCTGATTAGCTCAGTAGATGCTGCTTTAGCTGGACAAAATACCCTATTAGCAGCTGAAAGTTTGGGTTATGGTGGAGTAATCATTGGACTGGTTCGATATGCTGCCAGTCAAATAGCAGAGCTTTTTAAGCTACCGGACTACACTTATCCAGTCTTTGGGATTGCTCTGGGGACTCCCAATCAGAACCATGCAGTCAAGCCACGCCTGCCTTATGAAGCAGCGGTCTTTGAGGAAGAATATCGTGAACAGGATCGTTCAATTATCCAAGCCTATGACCGCGTACAGACTGAATATGCCGGCGAGCGAGCTAAGGAAACCTGGAGTCAGCGCCTAGCTGCCCAATTTGGTCAGGAGCCTAATCAAGCTATTGACCAACTGTTCAAAGAAAAGAAATTAGAAAAATAGGGCGGAGTTTGGCTCTGTCCTAAAGAATGAAAGAGGAAAAACATGGCCTTACCAACTATTGCCATTGTCGGCCGGCCCAATGTCGGCAAGTCAACGCTCTTTAATCGGATTGCCGGTGAGCGGATTTCCATTGTGGAAGATGTTGAAGGGGTGACCCGCGACCGAATCTATGCGATAGCAAGCTGGCTCAACCGTAAGTTTAGTATTATTGATACGGGCGGAATTGACGATGTTGACGTGCCTTTTATGGAGCAAATCAAACACCAGGCTGAGATTGCCATGGACGAAGCAGATGTCATCGTTTTTGTCGTGTCTGGCAAGGAAGGGATTACAGATGCGGACGAGTATGTGGCTCGCATGCTCTACAAGACCCATAAGCCGATTATTTTAGCGGTCAATAAGGTGGACAACCCCGAAATGCGCAATGAGATTTTTGATTTCTATGCGCTGGGCTTGGGCGATCCATTCCCGGTTTCTTCAGTCCACGGGATTGGTACTGGAGATGTTCTTGATGCCATCGTTGAAAATCTGCCAAATGAAGAAGTGGCAGAAAATCCTGATATGATTAAGTTTAGTCTGATTGGCCGTCCTAATGTTGGCAAGTCTAGCTTGATTAATGCCATCCTGGGTGAGGAGCGGGTTATTGCTAGTCCTGTTGCTGGTACAACGCGTGACGCCATTGATACGGTCTTTACGGACAGTGAAGGTCAGGAATTTACCATGATCGACACGGCTGGTATGCGCAAGTCAGGCAAGGTCTATGAAAATACAGAGAAATACTCTGTCATGCGGGCCATGCGGGCCATTGACCGCTCAGATGTCGTTCTGATGGTGCTTAATGCCGAAGAAGGAATTCGTGAGTACGACAAGCGAATCGCTGGCTTTGCCCATGAAGCAGGAAAAGGTATTGTTATCGTTGTTAATAAGTGGGATACGCTGGAAAAAGACAACCATACCATGAAAGACTGGGAAGAGGATATCCGAGACCAGTTCCAGTATCTGTCTTATGCACCGATTATCTTTGTCTCTGCCCTGACCAAGCAGCGTCTCCATAAGCTGCCGGACATGATTAAGCAAATCAGTCAGAGTCAAAACACGCGTATTCCCTCAGCAGTGCTCAATGATGTTATCATGGATGCTATCGCGATTAATCCGACACCGACTGACAAGGGCAAACGCCTCAAGATTTTCTATGCGACTCAGGTAGCGACCAAACCGCCAACCTTTGTCATCTTTGTCAACGAAGAAGAACTCATGCACTTCTCTTACCTGCGTTTCCTGGAAAATCAAATCCGCAAAGCTTTTGTCTTTGAAGGAACCCCGATTCACTTGATTGCAAGGAAGCGGAAGTAGAGTTGGAAAACAGCAATTTGACAAACATACGTTTATATGTAAAAATGAAAGTAAGCATAAGAGCTTGCTTTTCTTTTTTATGTCGAAAGTATGGTATAATGGTGAGATAAATGTAAGGTGGTAATTATGGCAAAATTAATTCCTGGTAAGATTCGGACAGAAGGAATTGCCCTGGTTGAAAACAATAAGGTAGTAATCCTTGAGGTCAGTGATTCTCTTTTATATGCTCGTGTGGACGAGTGTAATCTGCGCTATAGCTTGGATGATGATGTCATCTTTTGTTATTGCGACTTTTTCCAGAAGAAAAAATACTGTGCTCATCTGGCAGCCTTGGAGTATTATCTGAAAAATGCCCCATCTGGAAAAGATGTGCTAAAGAGTATGGAAGAAGAGGAGATGACCAGTCAGGAGACCCAAGAGCTGGTTTCTTTCGGAAGCTTGTTCTTGGATAAGCTCTTGCCGGATAAATCCAATCAACAGGTTCGTTATGAGCTTTCGGCTACTGGTCAGGAGGATTCTTATACAGGGCAGTTTCTCTGGAGTCTCCGGATCAGTCGCTTGCCGGACGAGCGCTCTTATGTTGTCCGAGACGTTCTTTCCTTCCTTCGGACCTTGGAAAAGGGCGGACATTATCAGATTGGTAAGAGTTACTATGAGGCTATTCATTTGGAGGATTTTGATGAAGCCAGTCAAGATTTGCTCGTTTTTCTGCAAGGACTAGTGTCTGACTATCAGGGGCAAGATTCTTCTTTGATTTTCCCAAATGCTGGGCGCAATCTTTTCTTCCCGGCTAGTATCTTTGAAGAGGGAGTTATCTTCCTGATGAATCTATCTTCTTTCCGCTTAGAGTACAGCCTTTATGACTACAGTGAAGTCTTTTTCCAAGATTTACATGAAGAGGCAGAAGTTTATACTTTCCAAGTGGAAGAGTATGAAGAGCATTTTGAGCTAGTCATTGCTGAGAAGAATTATAAGATGCTTTATGATGGCCAGTTTATTTTTTATGGAGATACCTTCTACCAGCTAAATCCTCAGCAGATAAGACTAATTAAGGCTTTACGGGAGTTGCCTATAGAGCATGATCGGTTGAAGCGCCTGCAATTCGACTTGTCAGAGAGAACGAAGCTGGCTTCCAGTTTGTCTGAGTTTAAAAAGGTTGGTCGGGTAGAAGCACCTGAAAGTATGATGATTCATGACTTTACAGCCAAGTTTGACTTTGACATCGGTCCTGACAAGCGTCTGATTTTGGACACTGTCTTTGACTATGGAGACAGGAAAGTGACGACTCGCAAAGATTTGGAACGTCTGCCTTTTGCAGGTAATTTTGAGCATGAGCAGCAGGTATTTAAGCAAATGCTGCAGGCAGGTTTTGTGGCAGACTTTTACAGCCAGCGACCGCCTCTGAAGCCGGAAGAAATTTATCATTTCTTCTCAGAAGTCATTCCCAACTTTGAGGCTTTGGGCCGTGTCAGCATGACAGAAGAGCTAGAGGCGCTGGCACAGACAGAAAGTCCAAGGATCTCTGTCAAGATGAAGGGCGGCCTCTTAGATGTTGGTTTCGATTTTGCTGGCATTGCGCAGTCAGAGATTGACGCAGTTCTTGATTCGCTCTTTAAGGAGCAGGACTTCTTTATCAGTAAGTCCGGGCAAGTCTTGATTTTCGATGAAGAGACCAAGGAGATGAGTCGAACTTTGCAGCAGCTGCGGAGTAAGCGGACTAAAAATGGCTTCATTCAGACCAGCAGTTTAGCTGCTTATCAACTGGCAGAGTTTTTCAAAGGTAAGGATAGAGTACAGTTTTCAAAAGATGTGCAACAGCTGGCCTTTGATCTGACTCACCCTGAGGAATTTCCTCTTCCTGAGCTGCAAGTCAAGGCTGACCTTCGGGATTACCAAGAGACGGGTGTCAAGTGGCTATCCATGCTGGATAAGTATGGATTCGGTGGCATTTTGGCTGACGATATGGGACTAGGGAAGACTCTGCAGACGATTTCTTTTCTGAGTTCGCGTATAGATGATTCTGAGAAAGTCTTAATCTTGGCGCCATCTAGCCTGATTTACAATTGGAGCGATGAGTTCGCTAAATTTGCTCCGCATTTGGATGTGGCGGTGGTGTATGGTCTAAAAAATGTTCGTGATGAGCTGATTGCGGAGAAGCATCAGATTACCATTACCAGCTATGCTTCTTTCAGGCAGGATGTGGAAGAATACAAGGATAACCACTTCCAGTATCTGATTTTGGATGAGGCTCAGGTGATGAAGAATGACCAGACCAAGATTGCCCAGTATTTGCGGGATTTTGAAGTGGAGCATACCTATGCCCTTTCTGGGACGCCGATTGAAAATAATCTGGGAGAACTTTGGTCTATTTTCCAGATTGTCATGCCAGGACTTTTGCCAAGTAAAAAGGAATTTTTAAAACTACCGGCTGAGAAAGTCGCCCGTTATATCAAACCATTTGTCATGCGGCGCAAGAAAGAAGATGTGCTGCAGGAATTGCCTGATTTGATTGAAGTTGCCTATCGCAATGAATTGGCAGATAGCCAGAAGACCATTTATCTGGCTCTGCTCAAGCAGATGCAGGACAGAATCATCCATGCGACAGAAGATGAAATCAATCGCAGCAAGATAGAGATTCTGTCAGGTCTTATGCGCCTCCGCCAGATCTGTGACACTCCAAAGCTGTTTATGGAAGATTACGAGGGCGAGAGCGGCAAGCTGGAAAGTTTGCGGGAATTACTTGAACAGATACAAGATGGTAATCGCCGTGTCCTCATATTTTCACAATTTCGTGGTATGCTGGATATTATCGAGAGTGAGCTGGACAAGATGGGCATGGAGTCCTTTAAGATTACTGGCTCTACTCCGGCCAATGAGCGTCAGGATATGACAACAGCCTTCAATGAGGGCCAGCGTTCAGCCTTTCTAATCTCCCTCAAGGCTGGAGGTGTCGGTCTCAATCTGACTGGGGCTGATACAGTCATCTTGGTCGACCTCTGGTGGAATCCAGCGGTTGAGGCCCAGGCTATCGGCCGTGCCCACCGTATCGGTCAGGAGCGCAATGTTGAAGTCTATCGGATGATTACACGGGGTACGATTGAGGAGAAGATTCAGGAGCTGCAGGAGAGCAAGCGCAATCTGGTTTCGACTATTCTTGACGGAGCAGAAGCTAAATCCAGTCTCTCTGTGGAGGAAATTCGAGAAATTCTGGGAATTTCGGCAGAATAGCTTGAAAAATAGCCTGAATAGTTTATAATAATGAAGGGTTGAAAGGAAAAAGATATGACTGATAAACAATTTCCTCTGGTGTCAGATGATGAAATCATGCTGACGGAAATGCCACATATGAATCTTTATGATGAACTAGATCTCATTAGCAACATTACCGGAGACTATACTGACCGTAATTATTTGGAATGGATGCCGATTGTGGACTCCAGCAGGCATGCTCCCATCGCTGCCAGTCAGGCTATCAGAAGACCGCTGCAAAAGCAGTCTGCTTTCAAGGATTTTAAAAAGCCGATTGATAAGAAAGATCCAGCTATCCGTTATGCTGAACAGGCACGCGAGGAGGCTCGGGCTGATTTGAAAAAAAAGCGTTCAGCGTCTTATCTGACCAGCGACCTTCCGACTAAGGTCCGCAGCAGAAAGCTTGCGACAGCTTCTAATGCGGAAAGACCGAAGCCAACAGCCCCTTTTCAGAAGAATACATCGGGGGAATTTACGAAGTTTGGCGATAGGCTTCAGCAGGATAACTATATTTTGGCGGATATTCAGCCTGAGTATAGCCCTCAGCCGCAGGAGCCGGAAGAAAAGCCTAAGAAGAACAATTATGATTTTTTAAAAACCAGTCAGATCTATAATCAGGATAGAGCTAAGGAGGAGCAGTTGAAGCATTCCAAGGCTCAGGAACTGAACTTGACAGGCTTGGACAGCGAATAAAGCTGGCTTGCTCTAGTCTTTTCTGCCTGCAGTTTTCTGATGTATAAAGGAAATTGCTAGTTGATTATGTAAATGTAAAATCTATCTTCATATAACATCCGTCATCGGTTGAAGAAAATCGGTGCTAGAAGCTGGGACTTACTGATTGGTCCGGCTTCTTTGGTGTTTTGGTGGTGCCTAAAAGCTTGTACATAAAGAAAATCCCTGCGGGCTGATTACGGTCTGCGGAGATTTTCCTCTTTTGACTTGCTTTTATGGCCTTGTATCTTAAGGAGTAATCATGACGAAAACCTATCATTTTATCGGGATTAAGGGCTCTGGTATGAGCGCTTTGGCTTTGATGTTGCACCAGATGGGCCATAAGGTTCAGGGCAGTGATGTTGATAAATATTATTTCACTCAGCGCGGTCTGGAGCAGGCTGGCATTTCCATCCTGCCTTTTGATGAAAAGAATATCCAGCCAGACTATGAAATCATTGCCGGCAATGCCTTTCGTCCGGATAACAATGTAGAAATTGCCTATGCAGACGCAAACGGTATTGGCTATAAACGCTACCATGAATTTTTAGGTGGCTTTATGCGTGACTTTGTCAGCTTGGGAGTGGCTGGTGCCCACGGGAAGACCTCTACAACGGGTATTCTCTCCCATGTTCTCTCCAATATCACGGATACTAGCTATCTGATTGGGGATGGTACAGGCCGCGGTTCTGCCAATGCCAAGTACTTTGTATTTGAGTCAGACGAGTACGAGCGTCATTTCATGCCTTATCATCCGGAATATTCGATCATTACCAATATTGACTTTGACCATCCGGATTATTTCACGAGCCTGGAAGATGTCTTTAACGCTTTCAATGACTATGCCAAGCAGATTACTAAAGGACTCTTCATTTATGGAGAAGATGAGCAATTGCGCCGGATTACGTCCAATGCCCCGATTTACTACTATGGCTTCAAGGAAGAGGGCAATGACTTTGTTGCTCACGACCTCTTGCGTTCTACCAGCGGATCAGGCTTTAAAGTTTCTTTCCGCGGTCAGGAACTGGGTGAGTTCCAAATTCCAAGCTTTGGCCGTCACAACATTATGAATGCGACAGCAGTAATCGGCCTCTTGTATACTGCTGGTCTTGATTTGAATCTAGTTCGGGAACACCTCAAGACCTTTGGCGGAGTTAAACGTCGTTTTACTGAAAAGATTGTCAATGAAACAGTTATCATTGATGACTTTGCTCACCATCCAACGGAAATTATCGCGACTCTGGATGCAGCCCGTCAGAAATATCCAAGCAAGGAAATCGTGGCAATCTTCCAGCCGCATACCTTCACTCGGACCATTGCTCTCTTGGACGAATTTGCGGAAGCCCTCAATCAGGCTGACTCAGTCTATCTAGCTCAGATTTACGGATCTGCGCGTGAGGTGGACAATGGCGATGTCAAGGTTGAAGATCTGGCTGAAAAGATTGTGAAGCGGGCCAAGGTCATTGACGTGGATAATGTTTCTCCTCTTCTTGACCACGATAATGCAGTTTATGTCTTTATGGGAGCTGGAGACATCCAGACCTATGAATATTCCTTTGAGCGCCTCTTGTCCAATCTGACCAGCAATGTTCAGTAGAAGGAGACTTGATGGAAGCACCGATTCGAATCAGACAGGCTGACTTGAGCGACTGGGAGGAAATTCTTGCAATCGAGCAGCTGAATTTTCCAGCAGCAGAAGCAGCCGGTTCAGAAGTTCTCAAAGAACGGATTGAGCAGATTGCTGATACTTTTTTACTAGCAGAGCTGTATGGTCAGCTGGTGGGCTATATTGTTGGACCAGCTATTCAGGCGCGATATCTGACAGATAATCTCTTTAACAAGGTGGGTGCGAATTCTCCAGAAGGTGGCTTCATTGCCGTCCAAAGTCTGTCCGTCCATCCTGATTTTCAGAGGCAGGGGGTCGGAACCTTATTGCTTGCAGCTCTCAAGGAGATAGCTGTTCAGCAAAATCGAAAGGGCATTAGCCTAACCTGTCATGATGAGCTGATACCTTATTATGAGATGAATGGTTTCGTCCACGAAGGGATTTCTGACTCAACTCATGGTGGAGCTATCTGGTCTGATATGGTGTGGGAAAATCCCAATTTTAAGGAGAAGTGATGATTATCCGTCAAGCTCAAATGGCTGACTTAGAAGCTATTTATGCTATCGAATTGGAAAATTTCAGTCCAGAAGAGGCTGTTAGTCGAGAAAGCTTAGCAGCTCATATTCAAACTTTATCTTTGACTTTTTTGGTGGCGGAAAAGGATGGTAAGATTCTAGGCTATCTGGAGGGACCTGTCCGTCCAGAACGTTATTTAAAGGATATTTCCTTTACAGAGGAGATTGAAGATTATAGTCATCTGGACGGTGGCTTTATCTCATTGACCAGCCTTTCTATCTCGAAAGATGCTCAGGGGATGGGGGTCGGCCGCAAGCTATTGGAAGCTATGAAAGAGATTGCTATAGCAGATGAACGCCACGGCATCAATCTGACCTGCCACGACTACCTCACCGCTTACTACGAGAAGCATGCCTTTGTAAATGAAGGTTTGTCACAATCAACTTATGCAGGCGCTACTTGGTTTGATATGGTCTGGGAAAATCCTAGTCTCAAGCTGCAAAAAAACCAATAATAAGCTAGAAAATCCTACTCTTATTGCATTTATCTGACTTTTAAGATATAATGTTAGGGATTATGATGAAGGAGGTCAAATTTTTGACTGAAAAATCACAAGACAAAGAGAAGAATCTGAGCTTTAAAGAGCAGATTTTGAAAGATTTAGCTGGAGAAAAGGAAGAACAAACTCCCTCTTCAACTAGCCAATCAGAAGTGGACGCTGCTTCTGCAAAAGAAACAGCAGCTGCGGAGGACTTTGAAGCTAGACCGGCTTCGGTAGATGTTTCTTACAAGGTTGCAGAGAATGAAAAGGCTCATCCTCAGGTCTATGGCCGATTGGATGAGGAAGATAAGAAGCCCAATGAGGTCCTATCTCGGGCTAATCGGGCCAACAACACGGTCAAGAAAAAACGTCAAAACACCTTAGCCCGCAGGATTATGACAACGGTTCTGCTGATTGTCCTGCTGGGACTTGTGGTCACAGGAGTTGTCGGCTATACTTATGTATCTTCAGCTCTTAAACCTGTTGATGCAAACGCAACAGAGTATGTGACAGTTGAAGTACCAGAAGGCTCTAGCTCTAAACAGATTGGGGAAATCCTCGAGAAAAAGGGGCTGATTAAAAATGCCCAAGTTTTTAGTCTGTATTCTAAGATTAAAAGCTTTAACAATTACCAGTCCGGCTATTACAATCTCCAGAAGAGTATGGATCTAGATACCATTGCTCGGCAGCTTCAGGAAGGCGGAACAGATACGCCGCAACCACCAGTTGTTGGCAAGGTTACTATTCCTGAAGGCTATACACTGGAGCAGATTGCAGAGGCTGTGACGGTTAATGCAGCTGCAACTTCTAAGAAGACTAGCAAGACACCTTTTAGTAAGGACGATTTCCTAGCTAAAGTACAGGATGAAGCTTTCATTTCCAAGATGGCGGCTAAGTATCCACAGCTGCTGGGCACATTGCCAAGCAAGGACAGCGGAGTCAAGTACCGCTTAGAAGGCTATCTCTTCCCTGCCACTTATAACTATGGTGAGGATGCGGATTTGGAAAGCTTGATTGACCAGATGTTGGGCGCAATGAATACCAATCTGTCTTCTTACTACTCTACTATTGAATCAAAGAACTTGACGGTTAATGAAGTTCTGACACTTGCTTCTCTGGTAGAAAAAGAAGGTTCGACAGATCAGGACCGCAAAGATATTGCCAGCGTCTTTTACAATCGTCTCAATCAAGCGATGCCGCTTCAGAGTAATATTGCTATCCTTTATGCTCAAGGCAAGCTAGGAAAGAAAACGACTCTGAAAGAGGACGCTGAGATTGATACTAATATCGACTCGCCTTTCAATGTCTATAAAAAAGAAGGGCTTATGCCTGGGCCAGTTGATAGTCCGAGCCTATCTGCTCTGGAGGCTACCATTAATCCAAGTAAGACGGACTACCTCTACTTTGTGGCAAATGTTGAAACAGGCGCTGTTTACTTCGCCAATACTTATGAGGAACACGCCAAAAATGTTGAGGAGCATGTCAATAGCAAGCTCACTCAATCCAGCAGCAGTTCTAATTAGATTGCTATCATTGCAGACGAGAGAAAGCTAGTGCATTTAGTTCTAGCTTTCTCAGTCCTGCTATATAAAAAAGGGACTGATACAGACTTGTCTCAGCCTCTTGTTTTAGTTTTAAAATAAAAGAAAATAAAAGAAAAGAGAAAAAATGGCTGAAAAAACTTATCCTATGACCCTAGAGGAAAAGGAAAAACTAGAAAAAGAATTAGAAGAATTGAAATTGGTGCGTCGTCCAGAAGTGGTAGAACGTATTAAGATTGCCCGCTCATACGGCGACTTGTCAGAAAACAGTGAATACGAAGCTGCAAAGGACGAACAGGCTTTTGTGGAAGGACAGATTTCTAGTCTGGAAACCAAGATCCGCTACGCTGAGATTGTAAACAGTGATGCTGTAGCCAAGGATGAAGTAGCTATCGGAAAAACAGTTACTATCCAAGAAGTAGGCGAAAGCGAAGAGGAAGTCTACATTATCGTTGGTTCTGCTGGTGCAGATGCATTTGCAGGCAAGGTATCTAATGAAAGCCCGATTGGACAAGCTTTGATTGGTAAGAAAACAGGTGATACTGCAACAGTCGAAACACCGGTTGGCAGCTACGACGTTAAAATTCTCAAGGTTGAAAAAACCGTTTAATAAGTATTAAAAGGAACTGGCTAGAAGACTGGTTCTTTTTTCGTTTCTTTTAAGACAGAGAGTGTAGGCTAGATAAGAAGAGCAGGGGAAAAATAGAGAAAAGACAGATGGTTATGCTATAATGAGAATAAGCTAGAAAAGTAGGAGAACTGTATGCAAGAGCAAGATATTTATGGGAAATACGGCGTCTATCTGCCCAAGATTTTAGATGATCTTAGTCAGCGTATTCAAGAGGCTAATGATCGAGTCAAGCAGGAAACGGGGCAGAAGCTTTTTGAGCATTTTAATGCACGGGTCAAGCAGGCAGCCAGTATGGAAGAGAAATGTCAACGCAAGAATCTGCCTAGGGCGCCAGAGTCTGCCCTGAAAGAAATTCGTGATGCAATTGGGATTCGGATTGTTTGCGGTTTTATCGAGGACATCTATCAGACCATTGAGGTGCTTCGTCAGCTGGAGGGCTGTGAGATAGTTCTGGAAAAGGACTATATCCGAGCTGCCAAGCCTAATGGCTATCGCTCCTACCACTTGATATTAGAGGTGGAGACTCCTTATGAGGATTGTCATGGTCAAAATCCTGGCCGCTATTTTGTAGAAATCCAGCTTCGAACCATTGCTATGGATTCTTGGGCCAGCTTAGAGCATCAGATGAAGTACAAGCATGAGATTAAAGACAGCAAGCGGATTGTCCGCGAGCTGAAACGCTGTGCAGATGAGCTGGCTTCCTGTGATGTGACCATGCAGACCATCCGCAATTTGATTCGAGAAAGTGAGTGAGATGATGAAGATTTTATTAGCTGAAGATGAGCAACAGCTGTCCCGTGTCTTGGAAACGGCGATGACCCATGAAGGCTATCAAGTCGATACAGCCTTTGATGGGCAAGAAGCTGTGGACTTGGTCAAGGGAAATGCCTATGATTTGATGATTCTGGATATCATGATGCCGGTCAAGACAGGAATTGAAGCGCTGAAAGAAATCCGCCAAACCGGCAATACTACCCATGTCATCATGCTGACAGCTATGTCGGAGGTAGATGACAAGGTCACAGGGCTGGATGCCGGTGCAGATGATTATCTGACCAAGCCCTTCTCTCTGAAAGAGCTTCTGGCTCGCCTGCGGTCCATGTCCAGACGGGTAGCGACGTTCACCCCCAATTTGCTGCAGATTGGCCAAACGAGCCTCAATGTCGGAGAGCATGAGCTCATCAGTTCCAACTCTATCCGCCTAGCCGGTAAGGAATCTAAAATGATGGAATTTCTTATGCTTAATGCCCAGAAGAGTCTTTCTACTCAGGAAATCTTTCGTCATGTTTGGGCTAATGACGAGGATGAGGATTTAGATGAGGGCTTCGTCTGGATTTATATATCCTATTTGCGTCAGAAGCTGAAGGCTATTCATGCTGACCTTGCTATCTTGGGTGAGGAAGGCGGCAGTTTCACTCTGGTGCCGCTGGAAGGAGATAGCCATGTTTCGGAAGCTTAAAATTCGGTTCATCCTGCTGGCTTCGGTGGCTATTGTCTGTATTTTGCTGACCATGATTGCTGTCTTAAACTCCGTTCGCTTTCTGCAGACCAACGGAGAAATCCAAGCCGTTCTCAATATTCTATCTGCCAATAATGGAGATTTTCCCAGCGTAGAAGAAACAGCAGAGAGCTTGCAAAATGACCGTATCACCATTGATACCATCTACCAATACCGCTATTTCAGCGTGGTCTATAAGGAAGACAAAACACTTTACTCCACCAACTTAGACCATCTTTCCAATCTATCTAAGGAGCAGGCGCTTAGCTACGCTAACAAAGTGATTAAGGACAGTCGTAGCAGTGGAGTTTTTAAGGTAGGCAGTCAATTTTATTCTTACCAGATAACGCAGGATTCCAAGACCAAGCGCTATTTACTGGTGGTCTTAGATTCGACTAATTATCTCGAAAGCCGCAATGACTTTTTCTGGCTGTCTATCCAGTTGTGTTTCTATAGCTTTATTTTCTTTGTCTTAGTCGTGTCTGGATTTTCCAACTTTGCCATCCGTCCCTATATCAAAAACTATGAAAACCAAAAACGTTTTATCACTAATGCGGGACATGAACTGAAGACGCCATTGGCAATCATCTCAGCCAATACGGAGCTGCAAGAGCTGATGACTGGCGAAAATGAATGGACAGAAAGCACCAAGGACCAGGTCAAGCGTCTCAGTAATCTAATCAATCAAATGGTCGTTCTGGCCCGTCTGGAAGAGCAGCCAGATGTTACCTTGGTAGATGTGAATTTCTCAGAAGTTGTCAAAAAAGTGGCTGGGAACTTCAAGTCTGTCATCGATAAGGCAGGCAAGAAGTACGAGATCAAGCTGCAGGAAGATATCCATGTCAAGGCAACTGAAGATGAACTTTATGAATTGGTTAGTATCCTGATTGACAATGCCTGCAAGTATTGTGACGAAGATGGGCAAATTTTTGTCACTCTGACCAAGGCTAAGCGGGGGAAACGAGCCCGTTTGACGGTGGCCAATAGCTATGCTGACGGCAAAAATGTTGATTACAGTCGTTTCTTTGACCGTTTTTATCGCGAGGATGAATCGCACAATCAGAAGCAGCCTGGCTACGGAATTGGTCTATCCATGGCAGAAAGTCTGGTGCGGATTTTCAAGGGCAGGATTTGGGTTTCATATAAGAAGGGCTTGATTGGCTTTACCGTTTTACTGTGATAGAGTCACCTCGTTCATCAGTTATTGCTTTGTTTGCTGAGTTTTTTGTATCGATTACGCTGATCCTTACTCGAGATTAAAAAAATTCTTCTAGTATTAGCTAGAAGAATTTTTCTTTATCTTGACCGTTGCTTACCAGCATTGCGGTTCTTTTTCTTTTTGTTCTTTGGCTCAATAGCCGGCTGAGCTTTTGGAGTAACATCTTTAGCCCGGCTAGCTTTTTTCAAACCTTTAGGAGGATTTTTTTCAAATTCCTCTGCTACCTGTTTTCTCAGGCGAGGTCGAATGATATAGTTGATGATAAATTGCTGGATGATTTGGATAAATCCACCGACTACCCAGTAGAGAGTAACTGCAGCAGGAGAGAAGAATGAGAAACCAACAATCATGATAGGGCTCATATAAGAAGCTTGTTTCATGCTGTTTCTTTGAGTTTCATCTTCAATGCCATGCAGAGAGAGCACTGACTGGATATAGTAGAGGATACCGACAATGGCAGTCAAAGCCCAATCGCTTTTGGCCAGGTCTTTAATCCAGAGGAAGGAACTGCCTGCAACTCCTTGAGTATACTGGGCTGCAAAGAAGAGGGCTGAGAAGAAAGGCATTTGGATGAGCAGAGGCAGACAGCCTATACCGCCAAACATGCTGAGTCCATTTTCTTTTTGAGCAGCCATCAGTTCTTGCTGAGCCTGCATTTTCTCTTCCTGAGTCTCAGCATTTTTGATTCGCTCTTGGATTGGGGCGAAAATCGGCTTAAAGTAGTTCATCTTTTCAGACTGAAGCGTCGCCTTCCAAGACTGATAGATTCCCAGCGGAAGAATGATAATCCGCACGATAAGCGTAACGATGATAATTGCCAGACCATAGCCTAGGCCTGAATTCTTGGCGAAAAATTGGATACCATCTGCCATAGGCTGACCAATCACGTCCCAGATCAGACCAGAAGGATTTCCGGCCTTGTCGCGGCCTACACAGCCGGACAGGAAAAGAAGGGCAGCCAGTCCCATACCGGAGAATAAAAAGCGTTTGAAATGTTTCACGAGTTTATATCCTTTGTTTCTAAAAAGTAATACCTATCTATTCTACTGTTTTTTTGCAAAATATACAATAGTTCTGCAGACCTAATTTGAAATTTTAAAGTCAGGATAGGAGTCGAAATTAGCCATGGTTACGTCCAAATAACTGACCTTAGAAAAAGGTGTCGGTCCCTTGCGGATTTCCTGGATAAATTTGGCCATCAGAGCTGGGTCATCAGCCTGAGCCAGAATGCCAACAGTACCGTCGTCGTTGTTCCAGACCCGGCCGGTAATACCTCCGATTTCCAGCGCTAGAGAATAGACTCCCCAGCGGAATCCAACCCCTTGTACCCGTCCTTGGGCTGTCATTTTCACTTTTTGCATGGCATCCTCCTTTAGTGAGCGGACCGAGGGGATTTAAGCCCTCAGTATGAGTGCAAGTCTGCTAAATTGTGGTATAATGTTCTTATGAATATTATAACCTCAAAAGCCAATAATGTGGTAAAAAAAGCTAAAAAACTTCATCACAAAAAATACCGCAAGGATTCTTATTTGATCGAGGGCTGGCATTTATTTGAGGAAGCTGTCAGCAGCGGGGCAGAGCTGATTCAAATTTTTGCTTTAGCGGAATACGCAGAGCAGCTGGCTGAGTTTTCTCAGGTAATCTTTGTCAGTCCAGAGATTTTAGCAGATTTGGCTGATAGTAAGACGCCACAGGGGATTGTCGCAGAAGTGGCTTTTGAAAGGGAAGAAATACCATCGGAGTTAAGTGGACGCTATCTTTTCTTGGAGGACGTTCAGGATCCAGGTAATGTCGGCACCATCATTCGGACTGCGGATGCAGCTGGTTTTGACGGGGTTTTTATCTCTAGCTCGTCGGCAGACATCTATAACCTAAAAACGCTGCGCTCTATGCAGGGGAGCCATTTCCATCTGCCAGTTTATCGGATGGATACGGCTGATTTTATTAGGCTGGCTCAGTCTTCCAGTCTGCCAATTCTAGCGTCGACCTTATCGTTAACATCTATCGATTACAGAGAGGTAGACAGCAAAGAGAGCTTTGTCCTAGTCATGGGCAATGAAGGGCAGGGGATTAGTCCAGAAATGACGGCAGCAGCTGATATTCTGGTCCATATTTCCATGAAGGGGCAGGCAGAAAGTCTCAATGTTGCTGTTGCTGCTGGTATTTTAATCTTTCATTTAAGCTAAAAATCAGAAAAAGAGATATAATAGTTGGCAAGGGAGGTGATTCTATGCCTTACAAAAAGGACGAGGAATTTATGGCCTATGTTGGGCACTTGATTGAAAAGCCTAGTGTTCAGCGACTGAAAGAAATTCCCCATCATATTCATTCCAATAGACTTGAACATTCCATCAATGTAAGTTATACTAGTTACAGAATTGCCAAAAAATTTGGCTGGAATGCCCGCAGCACAGCACGCGGTGCCCTGCTTCATGACTTATTCTACTATGACTGGCGTGTAACCAAGTTTAAGAAGAGTCATGCCTGGGTGCATCCCCGTCTGGCAGTTCGCAATGCTCGTAAGATTACCAAGCTTAATAAAGTCGAAGAGGATATTATCGTCAAGCATATGTGGGGGGCGACCATTGCTCCGCCGCGCTATAAGGAGTCTTATATTGTGACGATGGTGGACAAGTATTGGGCCGTCAAAGAAGCAACGGCACCATGGAGACGCAAGGGCGGTAATCGCAAGCTCTTTCATCGAAAGATGCTGAAACCGTAAATGTTTTATTATAAAAGGAGTAACTATGAATCATTCTATTATTCAAGATCAATCAGATATTAATTCTTTCTATGCTAAGATTTATTCTATCGTTGGTGTCGGTATCGGAATCTCAGCAATCGTGTCCCTCTTGATGCTAAACTTCTTTCAGGACATTATTATCTCTGTTCTGACAGGCTCCACTTGGATTTTCTATGCAGCTATTGCAGTTGAGTTTATCCTTGTGTTGGTAGCATCTGGAACTGCTCGGAGCAATAGCCCAGCGGCGTTGCCTATGTTTTTAGCTTATTCAGCCATCAATGGTTTCACCTTAAGTATTATCATGGCGCTGTATCTTCAGTCAACTGTTCTCTTAGCCTTTCTGACAACGACCGTTATGTTCTTTGCTATGGGCTTCATCGGCAAGGTGACCAAGAAGGATCTTTCCGGAATGGGCAGAGCATGTATGGCCGGTTTGATTGGTATTATTGCTGCTAGCTTCCTTAATATCTTCTTGAGAAGCAGTGGCTTGGACTTTATCATCAGTATCGTTGGTGTCCTTATTTTCTCAGGACTCATCGCTTGGGACAATCAGAAAATCCGCTATGTCTATGAGCAGACCAATGGCAATCCAGGAAATGGCTGGGCAATTTCTCTGGCTCTGCATCTATATCTGGACTTCATTAATCTCTTCCTCAGCTTGTTGCGTATTTTTGGAAGAAACAAATAACTCAGCTAAATAAGACTAAAGCATTGGGCGCTTGCCCAGTGCTTTTTGTTTCTCCTATGGATTTATGGTATAATAAAGCCAGCAAATAGAAAGCGAGAATAGTATGAAAACTCCTTTTGTCAGTCGTGAAAAGCTAGCGGAGATTACGGCGCAGTTTCCAACACCTTTCCATCTTTATGATGAGAAGGGAATTCGGGAAAGAGCGCGTGCCCTGCATGAGGCCTTTTCTTGGAATCCAGGTTTTAAAGAATATTTTGCCGTCAAGGCCACTCCCAATCCTGCTATTTTAAAAATCCTCAAAGAAGAAGGCTGTGGGGTGGATTGTGCCAGCTATGTTGAGCTGCTCATGAGCCAAAAGCTGGGCTTTGCTGGACAGGATATCATGTTTTCGTCCAATAACACACCAGCTGAGGAATTTCAGTTTGCGCGTGACTTGGGAGCGACTATCAATCTGGATGCCTATGAAGATGTGGCTTTTCTAAAGGAAGCCGCGGGTATTCCAAAGATTATTTCCTGCCGTTACAACCCTGGTGGTGTCTTTGAGCTGGGAACCAGCATCATGGATAATCCGGAAGAAGCCAAGTTTGGTATGACTAAGGACCAGCTGATTCAAGCTTTCAAAGAGCTCAATGAGTTGGGAGCTGAGAAGTTTGGGATTCATGCTCTCTTGGCCTCAAATACTGTCAGCAATGACTACTATCCTGAACTGGCTCGTCAGCTTTTTGAGCTGGCTGTAGAAGTAGTGGCTGAGACAGGAGTTGAGTTGGACTTTATCAATCTCTCTGGTGGTGTTGGTATCAATTACCAGCCTGATGGCGAGGAAAATGACATTGCGGTCATCGGTCAGGGAGTTCGTCTGGCATATGAAGCTATTCTGACACCGGCTGGTCTAGGACAGGTCAAGATTTATACGGAGTTGGGCCGCTTTATGTTGGCACCTTATGGCCTGCTGGTCACCAAGGTTACCCATAAGAAGCAGACCTACCGCACCTATCTGGGAGTGGACGCCTCTGCAGTCAATCTGCTGCGTCCTGCCATGTATGGCTCTTATCACCACATTACTAATATGGATCGACCTGAGGGTGAGACAGAGATTGTGGATGTTGTCGGCAGCCTCTGCGAGAATAACGACAAATTTGCTATTAATCGACCGCTACCCGTCAGCCAAATCGGTGATACTTTGGTGATTCACGATACTGGTGCTCATGGTTTCTCTATGGGTTATCAGTACAATGCCAAGCTCCGCTCCAGCGAAATTCTCTTGGAGCAAGATGGCAATGTTCGCATGATTCGTCGGGCAGAAAAACCAGAAGATTATTTTGCGACACTATATGGCTTTGATTTTGAAAAATAGAGAAAATTTGATATAATGAAGAGCAATGTAAAAATGGAAATAGAGGAGTTTTTGACATGAATGTATTTTTAGAGATTATCTTGATTTTGGCAGCATTTGCTGGAGGCGTACTTTTGGGTATGTATCTGCTTCGTCGTCAAGTGGAGAAGGAATTTGCAGAAAATCCGCGTCTGAATGTAGAAGCAGTTCGGACCTTGCTTAGCGCTAGCGGTCAACGGCCAAATGAAGCGAAAGTACAGCAAGTTTATCGTCAAATTATCAGCCAGCAGAAAGCTGCGCTTGCTAAGAGCAAAAAGAAAAAATAATTTTCTAGAGGCTGGTTTTTAATACCAGTAGAGAAAATCTATAAAAAAAAATGGGGATTTGGAATCGGCTTCCAGTCCCTTGTTTTAGAAAGAAGACCTTATGGATAATCGACCAATCGGTTTTTTAGACTCAGGAGTGGGCGGTTTGACTGTAGTCCGTGAGCTCATGCGGCAGCTCCCCCACGAAGAGGTCATTTATATCGGAGATTCAGCGCGGGCTCCTTACGGTCCAAGGCCTGCTGAGCAGATTCGCGCTTATACCTGGCAATTGGTCAACTTCCTCCTGACCAAGGATGTTAAGATGATTGTCATTGCCTGCAATACAGCGACTGCTGTTGTCTGGGAAGAAGTGAAGGAAAAGCTGGATATTCCAGTACTGGGCGTGATTCTGCCAGGGGCTAGTGCAGCTATTAAGTCAACTGCCAGCGGCCGCATCGGTGTTATTGGAACACCAATGACCGTTTCCTCTGATATCTATCGTCAGAAGATTGAAGCGCTCTCGCCAGAGATGCAGGTAGAAAGTTTGGCCTGCCCTAAGTTTGTACCTCTGGTAGAGTCCAATGAACTTCATTCCAGTCTTACCAAAAAAGTGGTCTATGAAACCCTGCAGCCTCTGGCTGGCCGAGTAGATACCCTTGTCTTGGGCTGTACCCACTATCCCTTGCTCCGGTCTATTATTCAAAATAGGATGGGACCAAACGTGAAGCTGATTGATAGTGGGGCAGAGTGCGTGCGGGATATTTCTGTCCTGCTCAATTACTTTGAAATCAACCGCAGTCGGGAAAAACAGGAGCTCAATCACCAATTTTACACAACTGCCAATGCCAAGAGCTTTTCGGAGATTGCGGAAAGCTGGCTGGGCCTGAAAGTGAATGTGGAGCATGTAAGCTTATGACAAATAAAATTTATGAATACATTGACGAGAACAATTGGTATATCGGAGAATGGACCCGCTTTCGCAAGGCTGGCTATCATTTCAACGACATCCCATACAGGCTCTTGGAGCATATAGATGCAGAGTTGAGTGAGCTGATTGAGCGGGATTTGGATGAAGAATACAACGCCTTTACCACAGTTGTGGTCAAATACGGCTCGCCCATGTCCTATATTCAGTTTGTCCTCAATATGATTAACGACCGCCAGGAGCGGGATTTTAAGGCAACCAGTCATAAGGGAGCTATTCTGATTACAGAAAAGGACTTGCTGCGCAAAGTCTTCTTCCTGTCTAAAGATGGAGTTAAGATGACCGACTTTTTTGGCCAAGGGCAGGAGTCAGAGATGGCTGTCGGAGATACCATCTTGATTGCGACTCGTAACGAAGGAAAGACAGCAGAGTTTCGCAAACTCTTTGATAAGCTGGGCTACAAGGTTGAAAATCTCAATGATTATCCTGACTTGCCAGAAGTGCAAGAGACTGGAACCACCTTTGAGGAAAATGCACGGCTCAAGGCAGAGACAATCAGTAAGCTGACCGGTAAAATGGTGCTAGCTGACGATTCAGGTCTGCAGGTCGATGTTTTAGGCGGCTTGCCTGGAGTCTGGTCGGCTCGCTTCGCTGGAGTAGGCGCGACAGACGATGAAAACAACATCAAGCTCCTGCATGAGTTGGCTATGGTTTTTGATGTCAAGGACCGCTCGGCCCATTTTCATACGACCCTTGTGGTGGCTAGTCCTGACAGGGAGTCTCTGGTAGTTGAAGCGGATTGGCCGGGCTACATTGCTCATGAGCCAAAAGGGGAAAATGGCTTTGGCTATGATCCTTTGTTCTTAGTGGGAGAAACAGGAAAAACGTCTGCTGAGCTGACGATGGAAGAAAAAAATGCGCAATCCCATCGGGCTCAGGCAGTTAAGAAATTAGTGGAGGTATTTCCAGCATGGCAAAGCAAACCATTATAGTCATGAGTGATTCTCATGGCGACCGTGCTATTGTAGAAGAAATTAGGAATCATTATATTGGGAAGGTAGATGCGATTTTCCATAACGGAGATTCTGAGCTTCCTTCTGATGATGAGGTATGGCAAGGGATTCAGGTTGTTGCAGGGAATATGGACTTTTACGACGGCTATCCAGAACGCTTGGTGACGGATTTGGCGGGAACCATTATTGCACAGACTCACGGGCATCTTTTCCATATCAACTTTTCTTTTCAAAAGCTGGATTTGTGGGCGCAAGAGGTTAATGCAGACATCTGCCTCTATGGGCACCTGCATATCCCAGATGCTCGAATGGAAGGCAAAACGCTTTTTCTAAATCCGGGCTCCATCAGCCAGCCACGTGGCCTGATCAACGAACGCCTCTACGCTAAGGTAGAGATTGATGATGACCGCTTTAAAGTTGATTACTATACGCGAAATCATGAACTTTATCCAAGCTTGTCCAAGGAGTTTAGCCGATGATTTCTAAGGAATTTGAAGACTATCTGCTGCAACATGAAGAAACTTTTTTGACGCCTGGGGAAAATCTGGCGGTTATGATTGACACCCACAATGTGGATCATGCTATCTTACTATTGAGCCAGATGACATACTCACGTGTACCAGTCGTGACGGCAGATAAAAAGTTTGTTGGCACGATTTCCCTGACAGACATCATGTCCTATCGCATGCGCCATGATTTGCCAGAAGAGGAATTCATGATGACAGACATCGTCCATATGACTAAAATGGACGACTTGACAGTTGAGCCAGATTATACTGTATCAGATGTACTTCATAAGCTGGTCGACGAGTCATTCCTGCCGGTTGTGGGCGAGGATCAGCATTTTTACGGAATTATTACTAGAAAGTCCATTTTGAAAGCTGTCAATTCCTTGTTGCACGGCTTTAGCAAAAAGTACGAAATTCGCAAAAAATGAAAGAATACATTAGACCGTTTTTAAATCAAAAAAACATCTCAGAAAATTCTAAAATTGCCTATTCTTATGATTTGGAGCAGTTTATCGAGGAAGTACATGGCCGGATTACCGAGACAAATCTGCGGATTTATCAGGCCTCTATCAAGGATTTTAAGGCAGCTGTTCAGAAGCGGAAGCTCTCAGCAGTCAATCAGTTTCTCTACTTCCTTTATCAGCAGCAGCTTATTGAGGAGTTTCACCGCTTGGTCCTGCCCAAGGTCTCCGTATCGAAGGAGCAGGAAAATGAACTGCTAGATTTGTCTGCTTTTTGGCAGGAATCAAGCGTTCCCAGGGGGCGGCTGATGGCTCTTCTTATCTTGGAAATGGGCTTGCTGCCCAGCGAGATTTTGCAGGTCAGAGTGGCAGATGTCAATCTTGATTTTCAGGTTTTGAAGATTGAAAAGGCCGGTCAGAAGCGGGTTATCAAGATTCCTGAGAGTCTGACGGTTGAGTTAGAAGACTATCTGACAGGGACATATTTATTTGAGAAAAACGGCAAATCCTATTCTCGTCAATGGGGCTTCCGTCAGCTAGAGGCTTTCTTGATTGAGCAGGGACAAGCCAGTCTATCTGCCCAAAGCCTGCGTGAGCAGTTTATTTTGCGTCAGCGGGAGAAAGGGATTGGCCTCTATGATATTGCCCAAGATTTGGGCTTGAAAACCATGATTACACTAGAAAAATACAGATAAAAATGGATATCAAATTAAAAGATTTTGAAGGCCCGTTGGACCTGCTGCTCCACCTTGTATCTAAGTACCAGGTGGATATTTATGATGTGCCCATTACAGAGGTCATCGAGCAGTATCTGGCTTATGTGGCTACTTTGCAGGCCATGAAGCTGGAAGTGACGGGCGAGTACATGGTCATGGCAAGCCAGCTCATGCTGATTAAGAGCCGCAAGCTTCTGCCTAAGGTGGCGGATAATGCTGAACTGGAAGATGATTTGGAGCAAGACCTCTTGAGCCAGATTGAGGAATACCGTAGGTTCAAGCTCTTAGGTGAGAAAATGTCGCTCCAGCATGATGACCGGGCGCTTTATTATTCTAAGCCCAAGCTGGAGCTGGTTTATGAAGACGCTGAGCTCCTGCATGACAAGTCAACAATTGATCTTTTCTTGGCTTTTTCCAAGGTTATCGCCAAGAAGCAAGAGGAGTTTTCTAAGAGCCATACAACCATTGTGCGAGATGAGTACAAGATTGAGGACATGATGGATGTGGTGCGTCAGCGCTGTGCTGGTAAGAGCCGTCTGGCTCTGCAGGAGATTTTTGCAGAGACCAAGGACATGAATGAAGTTATTACTCTCTTTCTAGCGACATTGGAATTGGTCAAGGTGCAGGAAGTACAAGTCATTCAGGAAGAAAATTTTGGAAATATTTATTTAGTAGGAAGAGGAAATGAGTAAGTTAGCAGAGATTGAAGCCCTGCTTTTTGTGGCGGGAGAAGATGGACTCAAAGTTCATCAATTGGCAGAAATCCTTTCTTTGCCGCCGACCGGGGTTATTCAGAGTTTGGAGAAGTTGGCTGAGCAATATGAAGCCAATCCAGACTCTAGCCTGACCCTGCTGGAAACTTCAAAGACATACAAGCTGGTCACAAAGCCAGAGTTTGCTGAGATTCTGCGGGCCTATTCACGGGCGCCAATCAATCAAAGTCTGTCGCGGGCAGCACTGGAGACCTTGTCTATCATTGCCTATAAGCAGCCGATTACAAGGGTTGAAATAGATGACATCCGCGGGGTTAATTCCAGCGGTGCTTTGGCTAAGCTCTTGGCTTTTGAACTGGTTCGAGAGGATGGCAAAAAAGAAGTCATTGGCCGGCCAAATCTCTATGTGACAACGGATTATTTCTTAGACTATATGGGGATCAATCACCTAGATGAACTGCCGATTGTTGAAGAAACAGAGCTAGTTGCTGAAGAAAGCCAGCTCTTTATTGAAAGGACAGATATCGATGAGAATCAATAAATACATCGCTCATGCTGGGATAGCCAGCCGCCGTAAGGCAGAAGAGCTAATCAGGCAGGGGAAGGTCAGTATAAATGGCCAAGTGGTACGAGAACTGGCGACAAACGTCAAGTCTGGCGATCGTGTGGAAGTAGAAGGCCAACCTATCTACAATGAAGAGAAGGTTTATTACCTCCTCAATAAGCCGCGCGGGGTCATTTCCTCTGTCAGTGATGACAAGGGACGTAAGACGGTCGTGGAGCTCTTGCCTCAGGTCAAGGAGAGGATTTATCCGGTTGGTCGTTTGGACTGGGATACTTCTGGCATCCTCATTCTGACCAATGACGGGGATTTTACCGACGAGATGATTCATCCCCGCAATGAGATTGATAAGGTCTATGTAGCCCGTGTCAAAGGATTGGCCAATAAAGAAGTTCTTCGTCCTCTGACTCGCGGTATTGAGATAGAGGGGCGCAAAACCAAGCCAGCGGTTTATGAGATTATCAAGGTTGATCCGGCGAAAAATCGCTCGGTCGTTCAGCTGACCATCCACGAAGGCCGTAACCATCAGGTCAAGAAGATGTTCCAGGCAGTCGGATTGCAAGTAGATAAGCTTTCACGGACTCGCTTTGGTCATTTGGACTTAACTGGCCTCAAGCCTGGTGAGTATCGTAAGCTCAGTAAAAAAGAAGTCAGCCAGCTGCATACACTGGCTGTAACCAAGACCAAGAAATGATAAAGAAACTGCTTATTGCTCCTGTCCGCTTTTATCAACGCTTCATCTCCCCTGCTTTCCCTCCATCTTGCCGCTTTCGGCCCACCTGCTCTAACTATATGATAGAGGCTATCCAGAAGCATGGTGCTAAAGGAGTTTTGATGGGCTTGGCGCGCATTCTCCGATGTCATCCCTGGTCTCAGTCGGGAGAGGATCCTGTACCGGACCATTTCAGTTTGAGAAGAAATAATTCAAGAAAAAAGTCACACTAGCTATTTAGCTAGTGTGACTTTTATATATATCTATATTCTCCGAATATTTCCTATCTTCTAGACCAAGTCTTAGGCAGGAAGAGCAGGAGAATCGGGTAGATTTCCAAGCGACCGCCAATCATAGCAAAGGCCAGCAGAAGTTTAGAAAAAGGACTAAAGATAGAAAAATTATCTGTCGTCCCAATCATAGGACCGATATTGTTAAAGCAGGATAGGACACCACTGACAACTGTCATGAGATTGTTGTTATCCAGGCTGACGATGAAAATGAGTGCCAGCACGATCAAAACATAGGTTGCTAAATATTTGAGAACCTTGTGCTGGGTATCCTTGTCTAAGACTGCACCATTGACATGCATGGTTAGGACCCGATTAGGTGATAGGGTAGATAGGATTTGATTTTTGGCAATGCGGGAAATGATAATCCCCCGAATAACCTTGAATCCCCCAGCGGTTGATCCAGCCGAACCCCCGATACACATGAGCAGGAGCAGGATAACCTGAGAAAAGAGAGGCCACTTGACCGTATCGCCATAGCCAAATCCAGTTGTTGTGATGACATTGGCTACCTGGAAGAAGGAAATCTCCACGCTCTTGGCAAAGCCTTGATAGAGGTGGAAGACATTAAAGGCAATCAAGGCTGTGGAAAGAAAGACAATCCAGAGATAGCCCCTAAGCTCTTCATCACCAAAGCAGGCCTTAAACTTACGAATCAGCAGATAATAATAGAGGTTGAAGTTGACCCCGAAAGCTAAAACTCCAAAGCTGACCAGATAAGTAATCAGCGAGCTGTTATAGTGGGCGATACCGTCATTGTATACGGTGAATCCGCCCGTACCAGCTGTTCCCATGGCAATGACCAGACTGTCAAAGAGGGGCATGCCCGCTAGGAAATAAAGCAGCGCAAAGATAGCAAAGAGAGCCAGATAGATGATATAGAGGATTTGGGCCGTACTCTTGAGCTTGGACACAACCTTGCCAAAGACTGGGCCCGGAACTTCTGCTTTCATGACCTCCAAGTGGCCATTTTTAGCATTGTCCATAATAGCTAGGGCAAAGACCAGCACTCCCATCCCTCCGATTAAGTGAGTAAAACTGCGCCAGAAGAGCAGCGAATGAGAGAGAACGCCGACATCGTTGAGAATAGTTGCTCCCGTAGTTGTAAAGCCGGAGCTGACCTCAAAGAAGGCATCAATGATGTCCGGTATCTGACCAGAGAAGACAAAGGGCAGGGCTCCGAAGAAGGACCAAAGAATCCAGCAAAGGGCTACAATCAGCACACCTTCCTTGGCGTAGATATGTAGGTCCTTGGGCTTAAAATAAGAGCCTATGCCACCTAAAACTAGTAGGATGGCCATGGTCGCCCCGATAGAGAGAAAGATTTTTAAGGGCTCACCGTAGATTAGAGCTACGATAATGGGCACAATCAGCAGTGCCGCCTCAATCAGCAGTAATTTTGCCAGCAGGTAGCGAATCATAGATCTATTCATGGGCCTACCTCGCTAACAGATCGTAAATCTGCGTGATATTTTGCAGCAGAGTAGTAACGATAATCTTATCTCCGACTTGCAGGTCGTCATCGCCGGTAGGGAAGATGGCTTTGCCTTGACGGATAATGGCCGCAATCAGGACATCTTTCTTCAGATGAAGCTGAGACAGAGGAATACCAGTCATTTTGTTTTCTTCTTTGATTTGGAACTGCAAGGTTTCGATTTGGCCATTGGCTACATGGTGCAGAGCTTCTAGGTTAGAGAATTGAGCATTGTAGCGACCGCGGATAAAGTGCATAATGGTATCAACAGCGATACCTTTAGGTGTCACGATGCTAGCAAAATCTTGGTTATCAATAATTTCCAACAAACTAGTCCGGTTAATCTTGGTGATGTTTTTCTGTACACCTAGATTATTAAGGAACATGGAAGTGATGATATTTTCCTCATCCACACCAGTCAGGGTAGCGATGGCATCAAAGTTATTGGCGCGTTCCTCCAGCAGGATGTCCTTGGCAGTACCATCTCCATGGACGACATAGAGATCAGGAAATTCCTGACTGAAAAAGTTTGCCCGCTCGCGATTGGATTCAATGATTTTAAGCTCGATTTTACTATTCTTGAGAATATTGAGTAGGTAATAAGCGATCTTGCCAGCCCCGATAATCATCAGGCTCTTAACCACTCTAGGGCGTACCATATTGTGGAATTGAACGATGTCTAGGCGGTTACCTGTTACATAGATCTTGTCTCCGGCCTCCAAAGTGAAGTCGCCGTCAGGAATTTCCAAGTGCCCTTTTCTCTCAATAGCACAAACAATGATATTTCCAAATTTCTTACGGAACTGGGAAATATTCATCTGGCAGAGATTACTGTCTTCCTTAAGTTTGAACTCCATCAGTGCCACCCGCCCATTGGCAAAATGCTCTACTGACAGGGCATTAGGGAAGTCAATGATATTAGCGATGTAGCGAGCAGTTAGGAGCTCAGGATTGACCACCAGCGAGAAGCCCAGGATGTTCTTCTCCTTAAAGTAAGGGTTGGAATACTCAGGATTGCGCACTCGGACGATAGTTTCCTTAGCCCCCATCCGCTTGGCTAGGACTGCTGAAACCATGTTGACCTCATCATGCTCGGTCATAGAGATGAAAATGTCACAGTGACTAACATCCGCCTGTTCTAGGATTTTAAAGTTGGCACCATTGCCAGAAATACCGATAATATCATAGCGTTTGGTAATCTGGTTGAGAACAGCCTCATCCTGCTCAATCAGGATAACATCATGTTTTTCAGCCACTAAGGAGCGACAGAGGGCCGTTCCGACCTTCCCGCCGCCAACAACGATAATTTTCATAAGTTTAGATTCCTCCAAAGTATGTATCTATCATACTCTTTTTTCATTTAAATTTCATCTATATAATACAGAATAGTCTAGTTATTTATAGAATTCCGAATATTTTTTTACAAAAATGGTGTCTTCCTATGAAAATTTAAAAAAAACTAGAATTTTTTGAGCCGTTTTTATTGACTTGTAGGCTGAAAGTGTTATACTAAATGAGTACCTTCATTGGTTTACCTCAAACCTGTTGTGATGTAAGTTAATGAAGCCTTAACCACGCTGTTTGCTGAGCTTGACTCCGGGCAGTGTGGCTATTTTTTTATCTAAAGAAAAATACTAGGAAAAATACTAGGAAAAATATTCTTATTATGAAAAATCATATCGTTCTTTTTGAGCCTCAGATTCCGCAGAATACCGGCAATATTGCCCGTACTTGCGCTGCGACTAATTCGCCGCTTCACATCATCAAACCCATGGGTTTTCCCATTGATGACCGCAAGATGAAGCGTGCGGGATTGGACTATTGGGATAAGCTGGATATTACTTACTATGATAGTCTGGCCGATTTTATGGAGCAGATGGATGGCCGTCTTTATCTGATTTCTAAGTTTGCAGAGAAGGTCTATTCTGAGGAGAATTTTGCTGTAGAAGGCTCTCATTATTTTATGTTTGGTCGTGAGGACAAGGGACTACCAGAGGAATTTATGCGTCGACATCCTGAAAAGGCTCTGCGTATTCCCATGAACGACCAGCATGTCCGCAGTCTCAATGTCTCCAATGCGGTCTGCATGATTGTCTATGAAGCCCTGCGCCAGCAGAATTTTGCTGGCTTAGATTTGGTACATGAGTATGAAGTGGACAAGCTGAAGTAGCGGAATGAATGTATCTAAGCAGTAAATTTTCCTAATAGATAGAATACTATTGTTGAAACATTTTTAATTACATCAATCAAATTGCTTGCTCTGGCAGGCTTTTTTTGTTATGATAATGATGTCTTCAGGGCAGGGTGAGATTCCCGACCGGCGGTAATTTTTGGATTGGAAATTTTTTCTCAATGCCAAATCAAGTCCGCGAGCGCAAGCTGATGTGGTGAGATTCCACAACCGACAGTATAGTCTGGATGGGAGAAGACGAAGGGCATTGAATTTATTTTGCCATTTAATCTTTATTTAAGGGCTGAGCCTTATACTAAATAATCATTAGCTGACAAGCCTTTTTTCAGTGGCCTTTCCGGCTTCTCTAATTTTTATAAATTGGAGGAACCTGTGATGACAAATACTCGTAAATTGGCGATTGTAGCAGTTTTATCTGCTCTATCATTTCTACTCATGCTTTATGAGATTCCCTTGATAACCGAGTTTTTAAAGTTGGATTTTTCAATTATTCCGATTTTACTGGCTTTGGTGGTCTTGGATTTAAAAAGCTCTCTGGCAGTGCTCTTGATTCGCTCTGTCTTAAAGCTAGCTTTGAATAATAATGGTGTAGGTACTCTAATCGGTCTACCCATGAATATACTAGCGGTAGCTGTCTTTGTTTCTGTTTTTTCACTTTTATGGAAAAAAAGGAAGAGCTTGTTTGACTATGTAAAGGCTTCTTTGGCAGCAACGCTTGGTCTAACTGTAACTATGATCGTTTTAAATGTTATTTATGCAGTTCCTCTCTATGCGAGGTTTGCTGGTTTTGATATTAATAAAGCATTTGGTCTTTCCAAGTATCTGCTGACTATGATTGTCCCTTTTAACCTATTAGAAGGAGTGATCTGGGCTGCTGTCTTTTGGCTAATTTACACGCTCTTGCAGCCCGTCCTAAAACGCTATGAAAAATAAACAATCTTATCTAACAAAGGGCTCTTTTGCCCTTTTACTTTTCGTCATGCTAGGCTACATGGTCAAGTTTTATCCTGAGCAGCTGGCCAGCTTTGACACCCCGATTCAGACCTGGCTTCGGGGAGACTTACCTGCAGCTTTGACGACTTTTTTCAAACTTGTAACCAGTGTGATTGATCCGATGGGGATTATCATCTGGGTTTCAGCTCTTGTCCTGTTTTTCCTGTATAAAAAATGGAAGCTGGAAGCTGCCTTGCTAGCGGGAAATCTGGTCTTACATGGGATTTTGATTAAGCTGATTAAACTCGTTTACCACAGAAGTCGGCCCAGTATTTCGCATTTGGTCGAAGAGGGCGGTTACTCTTTCCCGAGCGGACATTCCATGGCGACAGCCATTGTTCTTGGGACCTTGATTATTATCGCTCAGCAACGGATTCAAAACCAAAAAATCAAGCGCTTGGTACAAGGCCTGCTTCTGGTCTATATCTTCACTGTTATGGCTTCCAGAGTCTATCTGGGCGTGCACTATCCAACAGATGTTATCGGAGGAGCTTTGATGGGCTTTGCCATCCTCAATATCGAATTTCCCTTTTATGACAAGTTGCGTTTTCAGTGGCGTTTCAAGGGAAAGCAGAAATAAATATAGATGCGAAAGGTTGGCTTTGCTGGCCTTTTTGTCTTGACAAAGAAAATCCCTTTCTTTAAGATAGGAGCAAACAAGATTAGGAGATCAGAATGTCTAATTTAAATCAAGAACTCATCAATGCTGTTTTGGTAGTAGTAGATAGCATTCCCTCTGGGCGCGTAGCTACTTATGGCCAGATTGCCCGTTTGATTGGTCGGCCAAAAAATGCCCGCTTGGTGGGAAAGATTCTCAGTCAGTCGGAACTTTATGGCGGTGTACATCCTTGCCATCGGGTGGTCAATGCAGCAGGTCGCCTCGCACTTGGCTGGGAAGACCAGAAACACTTGCTTTGGGCAGAGGGAGTGGACTTGAAGGCTAATGGCTGTGTGGATTTGAAAGTCTATTTGTGGGAACGGTGATTTCCTTCTTTCCCTGTGAAAGAGGGAATTTTTGTTTCTCAGGTCTTTTTTTGTGGTAGAATGAAAGGTATGAAATCTTACAATTCTTTGAATGATTATTATCGGAAACTTTTTGGAGAGAAGACTTTTAAGGTGCCTATTGATGCGGGCTTTGACTGTCCCAATCGGGATGGTACGGTAGCGCATGGAGGCTGTACTTTCTGTACCGTTTCAGGCTCAGGTGATGCCATTGTGGCGCCGGATGCGCCCATTCGCGAGCAGTTCTATAAGGAAATTGACTTTATGCACCGCAAGTGGCCTGATGTTCGCAAGTATCTGGTCTATTTCCAGAACTTTACCAATACGCATGAGAAGCTTGAAGTAATCCGTGATCGCTATGAGCAAGCTATTAACGAGCCAGGTGTCGTTGGACTCAATATCGGGACTCGACCGGACTGTTTGCCTGATGAGACCATCGCCTACTTGGCTGACCTGTCTGAGCGTATGCATGTGACTGTGGAACTGGGCCTTCAGACTACCTATGAGGAGACCTCGGACCTCATCAATCGTGCCCATTCTTATGAGCTCTATGTGGAGACGGTCCAGCGAGTCCGAAAGCAAGCCCCCAAAGCGGAGATTGTCTCTCACTTGATCAATGGCCTGCCGGGCGAAACCCATGAGATGATGCTGGAGAATGTCCGCCGTTGCGTGACGGATAATGACATTCAGGGAATTAAACTTCACTTGCTTCACTTGATGACTAATACCCGTATGCAGCGGGATTATCACGAAGGGCGACTGCAGCTGCTCAGTCAGGAGGAGTATGTCTCCATCATCTGCGACCAGTTGGAGATTATCCCCGAGCATATCGTCATCCACCGTATCACGGGCGATGCTCCGCGAGACATGTTGATTGGCCCTATGTGGAGCCTCAATAAATGGGAAGTTCTCAATGCCATCGAGGCAGAAATGCGTCGTCGTGGCAGCAAGCAAGGCTGTAAAGCAAAGGAGCAGAGATTCGTATGTTAAGACCCTTACAGATGGCCCATGCCTTTTTGGCAGAAGTGGTGACCAAGGAAGATACCGTGGTGGATGCGACTATGGGCAACGGACATGACACCCTCTTTCTGGCTAAGTTGGCTAAGCAAGTCTATGCTTTTGACATTCAGGAGCAGGCTGTGGAGAAGACCCGCCAGCGCTTGGCAGAAGCGAATTTGGATAATGCCCAGCTAATCTTGGCTGGCCATGAGACTCTGGACCAATACACAGACCATTTCAAGGCTGCCATTTTCAATCTTGGCTACCTGCCTTCGGCGGACAAGTCTGTTATTACCCGACCTGATACGACGCTGGAAGCTTTAGAAAAGGTCTGCTGGGGCTTAGAAAAAGGCGGCCGAGCAGCTATCATGATTTACTACGGGCATGAAGGTGGCGAAGTTGAGAAAGATGCGGTGCTAGACTTCGTTAGCCAGCTGCCCCAGCAGGACTTCACCGTTGCCCTCTACAAGACCATCAATCAGATTAACCATCCACCTTTCTTGGTCATGATTGAGAAATTGAGAGAAGAAACTTGATATACAATAAGGATACAGAGAGAAAAGCCAGATAATAGGAGCTTTTAGTACTGTATCCTTATTTTTAAATCGTGAAAATCAAATAATTAGGTCTAAAAGAACAGAATTAAGGTTTGTGTAAATGTAAAGTCTTATATTTTCTTACAAAGAAGATATAAGACTTTTGACATTTTTCAGTTTATATGATAAGCTATGACTGTAAAACCAAAAAACGTCACAGAGTTTTTAGGAGGAAGTTATGGCTACTGCTTTTACTGCTGAAGAGAAAGAAGTAATTAGAAAGAAATTACATAAAGTTGCAAAGGAATGCCTTCAAAGATATGGGGTTAAGAAAACCACAGTTGACCAAATGGCAGCAATGGTAGATATTTCCAAAGGTTCTTTTTATAATTTTTATTCTTCAAAGGAAATGTTATTTTTTGCGGTCTTAGAAGAATATCAAATAGATGTTATGGATCGCCTGACAGAACAATTAGGTATGGAAGACAAGATAGATACAAATCGTCTGGTACAGTTACTTTATGATTTTTATCAAGATTTTCGCTATTCATTTGTGTATACCATATTTAAAAATCATGAAATGGAATTACTCGTAAGAAAATTACCAAAAGAGGTGATAACAAATCATCATCTGATAGATGATAGGATGGTTAAAAAAATTGTATCCCGAATCAATATTAGAGAAAATGTATCGGTAGAAATCGTCTCTGCTTTATTTAGAACGATTGCTATGACTATATTACACATTGAGGAAATCGGTGAAGAACAATTTGATACTACATTGAAGTTAGTCATACAAGGAATTATTGAGCAAATTACTAAGGAGGATAGGTAATGGTGAAAGAAGCAATTAGAACCGCAAACCTTTCTAAAAAATATGGAACAAAAAATGTTGTCAACAACTTGAATCTATCAATAAAACCTGGTGAAATAGTAGGTTTTTTAGGACTAAATGGTGCTGGGAAAACAACGACGATGAGAATGATGTTAGGATTGATGAAATCTACATCAGGAGAATGTTATATTCAAGGAAAAAAGTTAGATCTGAATAATTTAGAACTTCGAAACGAAATAGGTTATATTATTGAGACGCCTTATTCTTATCCGGATTTAACGGTGAGAGAAAATTTAGAAATCGTTGGTAAATTAAGAGGGGTTAATAAAGATAATATTGACTGGGTAATTGAAAAATTAAAACTAAAGCAATATGAACATAAACAGGAAAAGCATCTTTCTTTAGGAAATGTTGCGCGTTTAGGAATTGCAAAAGCGATTATTCATAAACCTAAAATCCTAATTCTTGATGAGCCAACAAATGGATTAGACCCTTTTGGAGTTATTGAAGTGAGAGAGCTGTTAAAGGAATTGGCAAATAATCTAGGTACAACTGTTCTTATTTCAAGTCATAATCTGGAAGAAATATCTAAAATTGCTACTAGAATAGTCATTATACATGAGGGCAGACTTATAAGAGAAGTTGAAAGCAATGAATTAGAACAGTACTTAGAAAAGAAGTTACTAGTAAGTGGCTCTAATAATAAGGCCATGAAAGAAGTATTATCTAACCATGGCTATCAGGTGAACATCCAATCAGACACAGAAAATAATATCAATTTCTTAGAACTAATTGATACAAAATCTGTGGAATATCCGGAAGAAATTGCTACATTGCTGGTTAATGCAGGTTATCCCCCCAAATCGTTGGCTGTTGAGAAAGAAGATTTAGAACATTATTTCTTAAGAATACTGAATGACTATAATAGAGGTGTTTCGAATGAAAAAGCTTAGTTCCTGTATTTTAATTGAATGGAGAAAGTTAATAAAATCAAAACTTTCCATCGTAACTGCTTGTTCTATCTGTTTAGTTCCTTTTATTGTTGGGGTGTTTGCAACTATGATGAAATATCCAGAGAATTTCAAAAATCTTGGATTGATTTCTGCAAAAATGGAAATGATGAGGATAACAGACTGGTCGTCGTACTTAATGACCGTATCACAAGTCATTTCTGTTGGGGGATTGCTCATTTTTGGATTTACAGCATCTTGGATTTTTGGTAGAGAATATTCTGATAAAACTATGATAGACCTATTAGCACTCCCGATAAAAAGAGATACAATCGTATTATCCAAATTTATCGTTATCGCTCTATGGAGCTATATTCTATCAATTTTTGCACTTTTATTGGGATTATTAGCTGGCAATCTGATTGGACTTGATGGTGGGAACTTAACGGTGATTTTCAAAGGTATACTTACTTTTGGTTTTTGTACTACTCTTACGATCATAGTCTCTACTCCAGTAGCTTTTTTTGCTTGTTTAGGTCGGGGCTATTTGTCTCCATTGGCATTTATCATTTTTACTATTATTTTTTCTCAGCTTGGTTCTGCTCTTAACTTTGGGAAGTATATTCCATGGGCGATTCCTGCACTCGCAAGTGGTATTGCAGGAAAAGCACTATTGAATTTTGGGAGTATTGTCAGTTTATTTGGGGTAAGTATTCTAGGTCTTATCGCAACAATAGTTTGGTGGAGGTATGCTGATTACGATTAAAATGAAGTGATAAGAATGCTAATAACACAAAACTAAGTCTTATTCATTTCCATTCAAAATACCCCCTCCTGTTCAGATTGAAAAACAAGAGGGGGTATATTGTGGCAATCGAAAGTTTTGGGCGAGAGGAGACTATGTGAGTACCGTGGGTCTAAATGAAAAGGTAGTTTCTAAATATATACGCGATTTGGGGAAAATGACCTTGTCTTTGATAAGTTAAGTGCCAAAGCGTTCTCAGATGGCAGTTTTAGAACAAGATAAAAGCCCATTGTTACAGGCATTAGTCAAGTAATCATAGCATTAACGTGAACGAAGTTCAGCGAACATCTTTAGACATCGCTAGAGGGAAACGGCTTATAGCCGGTGTACAAGTCACCCATTTTCACTAGTGGTTATGACTTCTCAAAATGAGCAAAAAAACAGTAAACCTTTGTGATTTACTGTTTTAAACATTCTTCGATTTAATTAGACAAACTAGGATTTATAATCCATTCGCATGAGCCAATTTATGCTCCTGACTATTTATATAATCTTTGTGCTTGTGATTATGTCTCTCCTCATTTCCGAAGTGCTTATGCTCATGTTCATGAGTGATTACATGAGCATGAGTCACGCCGTTATGTGTATGAACAATCGTATGCGTATGCTCATGAAGATGATGCTTTACCATAGTGTCATATACTACAAATACCGTTCCTAGAAACATCAGAGCCAGCCCTATAAAATATTCTAGAGCCAATTTTTCTCCATTTACTGCAAAGGCTAAAAATGATCCCACAAACGGTGCTACAGCATAAAAAGAACTTGTCTTAGCTGCACCTAAGTCTCTTTGCGCTCTTATATAAAGAAAAATACTTAATCCGTATGCTACAAATCCTAATAGCATAACTTCGGCAATGTATTTCATTTCTGGAATCTTTTCGCCAAGTACCAATGCAATAGTAAATGAACCTCCGCCAGAAAAAATGCCTTTTAGCAAAACAATCTCATATGTGCTTTTATCTGACATCTTTCTTGTACAGTTATTCTCAAGTCCCCAGCAACAGGTTGCCAGTATCACAAAAAAAGAACCTATAGAAAACTGGAAACTATCACTTCCCTCAAATGACAAAACAATACTAGATAGCGTAATAAATCCAATGGCAATCCACAGATTTCTGGATACCTTCTCCTTGAAAAAAAGTAACGCCATTAACGCAGTCGCCACAATTTCAAAATTACCAAGGAGTGACGCATTAGATGCTGTTCCCATTTTTATACCTATCATTAAAAATATAGGGGCGGCTATATCTAATCCAATCATTCCGATTGTATAGGGTAAATCCTGCTTTGTAAGTCTCTCTGATTTTTTCTCTTTTTTTATGTGAAATAAATACATTATTCCAACGCCAAGACCAGCACCAAGATAAAGAAAAGCGGCAATAAAAGTTGGTGTCACATTATTCAAAAGAACTTTTGAAAATGGCGTGTTAATTGCATAAAATCCAGCTGCTAACAGTGCTAAGATAACTGCACTCGTCTTTGTTTTCTGCTTCAACATTTGTCATCCCCTTTGCTCTGTATATTCTAATTCGCTTCCCTAAACATTTTTACTATTATATCATATATTTACTTAATGTTAGAGCCCTAGCTCTTGCTTCTTAACCTGTGTTAGTCCTCTATTTTCTTTTACTAGTGTCTCTAAACAATTTCTAACACTTTTAGCTCTTTCCATTTAATATAGAATTTCGGTTTTGACTTTGACTACATCGCATCAATACTCTTGCCTCTTCAAAATGCCTGTTAGGGTTGCTTTATTCCAGTTATTGCGATTTTCTTGATTCAAAAATTACTGCCTCTTTTATTTTGGAAAAATGAGCAAAAAACAGTAAAACTTTTTGATTTACTGTTTTAAACATTCTTTGATTCAATTAGACAAACTGGGATTTTTAGATTTTAAGCCTTAAGGAAAATAAAATGGGCTATTCTCCTTAAGTGTTTTCTATAATATTATAGTTTAATGCAGAGTGTAGCTATATAGTCATTTCCATAACGTGATAATCTATGTCTTTTATCACATGATTCATAAAAATCTATCATAGCGAGACCATTTTTAAGTTGTCCTCTAATCTGAGTTTCTAAGGTATGGCTAAATTCATATCCATATTCTGGATTTATGGTTATCTTGCCTTCCTCTTCAAGCTCTTTTGAATTAAAAGGTATTGAAAACTTTAAAAGTAATTCCTCATCGGGTTTGTCCCATACAATGTCAGCATCATACATGTATATCCAAGGATTCATAAATCCGACCATTAACAATCCACCCTTTTTCAATACTCGAGAGGCTTCTTTATACATGTTTTCTAAATCTTCTATATATACATTTGAAACCGGATTAAAAATAATATCAAAAGTTTCATTTTCAAATGGAAATGGTTTTGTCATATCGCCTTGAACCGTATTGATTTTTAAGCCTTCTCTTTTAGCAACCAACTCATCTCTTTGTAATTGTGATTTAGAAAAATCCATTATGGTTACATCATAACCTTTTATAGCAAAAACTGGTCCCTGCTGTCCACCACCACAAGCTAAACCTAATATCTTTTTTCCGTTTGCTTTTTCAAACCATTCTTTTGGAACTTTTTTCCCAACAGTTAATGCAACAGAAATTGGATTATTTCTAGCTTCTTCTAATTCTTCATGTGTCAATGGCTCAGTATAGTCATTTTTTACATTATTCCATCTATCTTCATTTAATTTTATATAATTGTTCATCTTATAATCTCCTCGTAATTTTATACTATTTCGATTTAAGTTGAATGTGTTGCCATTACATTTTTCTCACCTCTACAAATTCTAATTTGTTTTATTCGATATTTGTAATATTATATCATTAGTAATCATGTATAGAGATGTTATTGCCAAACTCTAATTTGACGCACTATAGATGATCCTCATTTCACATACTACATCTGAAATGCTGTTATCCAAAAACATATTCCGGCTATAAGTGAAATCGGAGTCATAACATATTTTTCTTTCTTACTTTTTGAAATCATGTTCATAATCGTATTCAAGGATAGGTAAGCGGCAAAGAAGAAACAAATATATTTAGTAACCTTGAAAGACAGCCACAGGGGAATAAAACCTCCGGCTTGCAAAATGATGATCATGGCAAAAATTTGAATAGCTACCGAAATGGCTGCCGCAAGTCTAAATTTCTTAGGTAAGATTTTATGTTGTCCACCCATTGTATATTCGCCCAAAGGCAGACCGCAAGCAACAAGAACGGTCATAATTGCTATAATTCCAAATAATACTGCACCTAATATTGAAAACATAAATCACTATTCTCCTTTCGTAAAATACAAAATATTTCAGTTACAAATTCAACTTTGTGTCACTTAATATTCCTATAAAATTATAAGGGATTCTTGTCAAGTGTTCAAGTTTTATAGGTCTTTCTCAAGCTGGTCTGTTGCTTTACCTTTTCCTTTGTTCTTCCACCAATCGCTCAGGTCGACTAAGGATTGAGCGGCGGAAGGGATGAGAAGTAGGACATAGATATAGACATACTGGCTCTTGGTTTCCCAGAAGAAGTGGAAGAGGCCGCCCCCCAAGAGAAAGATGAAGGGATAGAGGTCAAAAGGCGTTAGCTTTTCCTCGGCGACGAAAAATTTATGCAGGATAAAGAAACAGGAGAGCAGATAGATACTAGCTAGCAGGGTTAAGAGCAGGAAATTAACAATCTGATAACCTTTTCTTTCCTCATAAATGCTGCGCAGGACAGCTGGCTTCATATATTGCTGGCGCTCAATCTGAGGCCCAGTCCAAATAGACTGAAAAGTCGGCTCAGTCCAGGTCGACTTGACCTTTTCGTAGAAGAATTTGAGCGCATAAGCAGGATGCTTACTGAAGTGAATCAAAATATCCTTCAAATCCCGAGTGGCCATTTCTGTAGCCAAATTTTCATCATATTTGTTTCGCTTGAGAATCTTGGTATTGTAGGCATCGTACCAGCCTCCTAAGGTCTGCCGATTGGGATCATCCCGCAGGCCCATAGTGATGTAGGCGATTTTTGGGGTACCGACACCAATCTTGCCCCCAATCAGCTGCTCATAGTAGGCCGTCAGACCCTTATTTGAAAGAAGGATGCCAGCTAAAATCAGGATGATGGCTAAGGGTTTCTTCCAAGACCATTTGTAAAAGATGGACAGGAAGCAGACTCCAATCAGCATAATGGCAAAGATGATGTAGTTGTTGCGCAGGAGGCAGGCCAGACTGATGCTAGCGGCTCCCAGCAAGGCATAGAGCAGGTTTCCTTTCTGATCCAGCTTGATAAAAGCATAGAGACTGAGCAGACAGAAGAAGAGCCCGGGAATGGTACCGTAGACAAAGAGGATGAAAAAGAGTTGTGGTAGAAAGAGAAAGGTCAGCAGAATCGTGTATTTCTGAATCATTTCTCTGGCATTGAGCAGGGCAGTAATCTTGTAAATCAAGAAATGACTGAGTAAAGTCCAGCCGACATTCATGCTAAAGGCAAACTGAGTCGTCGGAGAAATAAAAGCATAAAGTCGCTCCAGAGTCATCAATCCTAACTGATGGGGATTGCGATACATGTAGCTTCCGACGGTTGTCAGAGAGCTGTAATCTCCTCGATTAAAGGCTAGCGCTGCATTGAAAACGTGCTTGGCGTCAGCTCGGATACGGCCATCGTAGGCCGTTATCAGAAAAATCGCTGCTGCTATAAAGATGAGGGACAGAATCCAAAACAGATGCTTGGTCTGAACCTTTTCCAACAGGGGCCGGATTAAAAATAGGCTGAGGAGAAAGAGCAGGAGGATAGGGTAAAAATACCAAGGATTACTGACGAATTGGACTCCTTCTGCAATCCTCAAAGGGATGTAAGTATGGGACAGCAGAATCTGCCCAGACAGGAAAAGTAAGGCAATCGCAGTCATGGTCAGAATCAGGAAGTAGCCCAGATTGAAGATGGTATTAGAAAATTGCTTCATGAGGACCTGTCCTCCACCTTGATGAAATAACGGTCTTCTCCCAGCTCAATCAGCTCGACTGGCTGGGGATAAAATCGATCCATGACCTCTTTTTGAAAAATGTCTTCTTTGGGACCTTGGGCTATGATTTCACCTTCTTTCAGGAGCAGGACATGATCCATAGCTTCAGTAATTTCTTCTACATGGTGGGTGACATAGAGGATGGTTGGAGCCTGATCCATCTGTGTAATCTTACCAATCTGATCCAGCAGGCGCTCGCGGGCAAAGAGATCCAGACCGCTGGTCGCTTCGTCTAAGATAAGCAGTTCTGGCTTTTCCATGAGACTGCGTGCAATTAGCAAGAGCTGTTTTTCTCCTTGAGACAGACTGGCGTAGCTTCTGCCAATCAATTCTTGCCCGCCAATGGAAGCCAGCATTTCCCTAGCTTGATCCAGCTCAGTTTGCCCGTAAGGAGCGTAGAGAATACTGCTTTTATACCTGCCTGTCAGGACGATTTCTTCAGATGTGAGGCGGCTTGGCAGGCGTTCAGCAATGAAGGATCCGACTACTCCAATCCTAGTTCTCAGCTGAGGAATATCGCCGGCACCAAATTCCGTACCCAGAACCGTCACCTTGCCCTGGGTCTTCCAATGCTCAGCCATGAGCAAGCGAAGGAGAGTCGACTTTCCTGAGCCGTTTAGGCCGAGAATAGCCCAATGCTCCCCCTTTTTCACCTGCCAGTTGAGATCTTTTAAGATAGTTCGGCCTTGTTTAGCCAAGCTTACATTGTCCAGTTTGATAATCTTTTCCATTTTTACTCTTTCTTTCGTTAAATCTCCTTTATTATAACAAAATTTATGGTAAAATAACTGATAGGAGGAGTCAAATGTTTCATAAAAGTAAGCTGATGTTTTGGACCAGTGAGGTCCTTTTGCTAACGATTATTTTCTTTATCTGGCGCCAGATGGGGGATATGATAACCCCGATTGTTAGCGTTGTGAATACCATCTTGATTCCCTTTCTTGTGGGAGGATTTCTTTACTATATTACGAATCCGCTGGTGAAATTTCTCCAGGATAAGCTCAAAATCAACCGAATGATTGGGATTCTGATTACGCTCAGCCTTTTGTTTGGCTTGATTGCTTTGGGTGTTATTTACCTCTTGCCGATTTTGATTAATCAGCTGAGCAGCTTGATTAATTCCACACAAGGCCTTTATTGGGAAATTCAAAGTTTTGTCAATCAATTATCAAAAAATCCGCTCTTTCGAAATCTGAATATCCAGTCCACCATCCAGCAGCTCAACCTGTCTTATGTGGACATTCTGCAAAATATCCTTAACAGTGTAACCAACAGTCTGGGCAGCGTTTTATCAGCAGTCGTCAATACGCTAATGATTTTGATTATGACGCCGATTTTCTTGGTTTACTTCCTCATGGATGGCCATAAGCTTTTGCCCATGCTGGAGCGGACAGTCCTCAAGCGCGATAAGCTCAATATCTCCAGCTTGCTGACCAATCTTAATGCTACTGTTGCCCGCTATATCAGCGGAATCTCAATCGATGCCCTGATTATCGGTGCTCTGGCCTACATTGGCTATAGCGTGATTGGGCTCAAGTACGCTTTGGTCTTTGCTATTTTCTCCAGTCTGGCTAATCTGATTCCTTATGTAGGACCAAGTATCGGCTTGATTCCCATGGTCATTACGTATGCCTTTACCGATCCTCAGAAGATGGTTGCGGCCTTGATTTACATGCTGATTATCCAGCAGGTTGATGGCAATATCCTCTATCCCCGTATCGTTGGTGGTGTGATGAAGGTCCATCCTATTACCATCATGGTGCTCTTGCTCTTATCCAGCAATATCTATGGCGTGCTGGGGATGATTGTGGCAATCCCGACCTATTCTATCCTCAAAGAAATCGCCAAGTTCTTGGCTAACCTCTATGACAATCACAAGGAAGCCCAGCAGCAAAAGAAGAACGAAGAGTTTGGGATTATTAATAAATAAGGATGAGTTTGGTAATTGATTGATTCCAGAATCTCAAGACCAGAAATAAGACGGAAGGAAGGCCTTCCGTCTTATTTTCATTTCCTGTGCACTAAATTTAAAAATATGATATAATCAGATTTACTTATACATTTCGAGGAGAAAGAATCAATGGAAGACCCTGGCAGTCAGAATATGTTATGGCAAGCCTTACTACTGTTTATATTGACTTTGTTAAATGCCTTTTTCTCAGCAGCTGAGATGGCAATGGTATCGCTCAATCGGGCGCGTGTGGAGCAAAAGGCTGAAGAGGGCGACCTCAAATATATCCGGCTCTTAGCTGTCTTAGAAAGCCCTAATAATTTCTTATCAACCATTCAGGTTGGGATTACAGTTATCAATATCCTGTCTGGGGCAAGCTTTGCGGATAATCTGGGGAAACTTTTCTCTTCTTGGATGGGAAATTCCGAGACTGCACGTGCTATCGGAACTTTCTTGGCTTTGGTTCTATTGACATATATTTCTATTGTTTTGGGTGAGCTTTATCCGAAGCGCATTGCCATGAACCTGAAAGACAATCTAGCTGTGCGGGCTGCACCGGTTATTATTTTTCTTGGCAAGATTGTCAGTCCCTTCGTTTGGTTGCTGTCAGCGTCGACTAATCTGCTGAGTCGGATAACCCCGATGAAGTTTGATGATGCAGACGAAAAGATGACTCGGGATGAGATTGAATATATGCTGACCAATAGTGAGGAGACCTTGGATGCAGATGAAATTGAGATGCTGCAGGGGATTTTCTCTCTGGATGAGCTGATGGCGCGTGAACTGATGGTGCCGCGGACGGATGCCTTTATGGTGGACATTCAGGATGACACCAAGGAAATCATCGAGAGCATTCTCAAACAGAGCTTCTCGCGGATTCCTGTCTATGATGGAGACAAGGACAATGTCATTGGACTGATTCATACCAAGCGGCTGCTCAATGAAGGGTTCATCAATGGTTTTGATAATATCGTTCTGCGCAAGATCCTGCAGGAGCCGCTCTTTGTCCCGGAAACCATGTTTGTCGATGATTTGCTCAAGGAGCTGCGCAATACGCAAAATCAAATGGCGATTCTCTTGGATGAGTATGGTGGTATGGCTGGTCTGGTCACACTTGAAGACCTCTTGGAGGAGATTGTCGGTGAGATTGACGATGAGACTGACAAGGCTGAAATCGAAGTCCATGAAATCGGTGAGAACACCTACATCGTCTTAGGAACCATGACCCTCAATGACTTTAATGAATACTTTGAAGTCGAAATCGAAAGCGACGATGTGGATACGATAGCTGGTTATTACTTGACTTGTGTGGGGACTATTCCAGATCCGAAAGAGCGTATTAGCTACGAAGTCGAAAGTCAGAATAAGCAACTCATTTTGACCAATGACAAGGTTAAAAATGGCCGTGTCACGAAGGTTAAGGTTGAAATTTCTGACATTATTGAAGAAGCAGAAAAGGCTGAGAAATAAACTCAGCCTTTTAAGTTTCCTTCAAGTTTTTTATAAGTCTGTCTTAAGTTTCTGGGATTATACTAATACCATCAAAATAGAAATGAGGACAGTCCAATGACATCTAAAGTTACCCTATATGATAAGCAAGTATTGACATTCTCACAGGCGCAAAAGTAGGAAAGGAAGTAATAAGAATCAGTAAATTTTAAAAAGCAGCAGAAACCTTTAACTAATTTTTTCATATAAATCTCCTAAAACAAGTATAAAGAAATTTTGAGGCTCTTTGTCGCTCCCAAACAAGGCAGCCTTAGACTACTCATAAAAGAGAGCACCTCTGCCATCTGGAAGGCAGGGGTGGTTTTGTGATCTGGGTGGAACTCAAGATCATTCTTTCTGGCGCTTAGCAAAATCCACAAAGCGAAATTTGTCGAGCTTGTGGCGGCTCTCGGTATATTGAAACTGGCGGCCGTCTGCCAGATAGACCTGAGATTTGACAGAGACAACCTGCTGGTCCTTGCCTAGGTCCATGAGAATCTTGTCTCGGTCATTGGCGTGGTCAATGGTAAATTCCTTCTTGGCATAAGCGATATTGAGCTTTAAGTCATTTTCCAAATAGGCATAAATGGACTGCTCAGCGATTTCCCTTGTCAAGTGAGGGACGATACCCTTGTCCAAATAGTCAATATCTAAGACCGAGGCGATTTGGTCTACAACGCGTTGACGGACGATTCGCCAAACCAGTCGGTAGGGAGGGAAGCCAGTGATGTCGGACAATTTCTGGTCCACGGTAATCTTTTCCAAGCTGACAACATTGGTTTTGGACTGCATATTATTCTGCTTGACTACTTCTTGATAGCTGGTCAGCTTAGACACAGGAAAGTCAAACTGTTCATGCTTGATGACTTTGGAACCCTGTCCGCGGACTTTTTCAATCAATCCTTCTTCCTGCAGCAGGGCCAGAGCCTTGCGGACTGTATCGCGGCTAACCTGGTAGGCTTCTGTCAGCTGGTGTTCGCTGGGCAAGAAGTCTCCGACTGCATAACGTTCCTCCAAAATATCTTTCTCAATTTGTTTGAACAATTGTTTGTATTTCTTCATCACAAACTCCACTTGTTTTCTTTTTTGCATACAACTCAGAAAATTTTATCAAAAATAAGGGCTTTTTTCAACAAACAACTTGCCTACATCTTTGAAATCGATTACAATAATTTGTAGAGATGTGTTGAAAAACTAACTCGTAAAAAATATAAGGAGAGTGCTGGATTCTCATTCAGCCAGTAGTCAAATGGGAAAATTTGAGAAGGAAGCCAAAGATCTGCTAGATGCAATCGGCGGCAAAGAGAATGTCACAGCAGTTAGCCATTGCGCAACACGGATGCGCTTTGTACTTGGATATGATAAAAAGGCCAATGTCAAGGCCATTGAGGCAATCCCAGTGGTCAAGGGAACTTTTACAAATGCTGGGCAATTCCAAGTCATCATTGGAAATGATGTGCCAATCTTTTACAATGACTTCTCTGCTGTATCAGGTATTGAGGGAGTATCAAAAGAAGCAGCTAAGTCTGCTGCTAAGAGCAAGCAAAATCCCCTTCAGCGGATTATGGCCACTCTGGCAGAAATTTTTACACCCTTGATTCCAGCCTTGATTGTCGGAGGGTTGATTCTTGGTTTTCGTAATGTCCTTGAAGGAGTCCAAATTGAAGCTTTGGGGAGAAAAATTGTTGACGGAGTTGCACAAGTAAAAAATGGGCAGCCCGTTTATAATACAATTGTTGATGTATCTAAATTCTGGAGCAATGTTAACGACTTTCTTTGGCTGCCGGCACAAGCAGTCTTCCACTTCTTGCCGGTGGGGATTACTTGGTCTATATCCCGTAAGATGGGAACCAGTCAGATTCTCGGGATTGTCTTAGGGATTTGTTTGGTTTCTCCACATTTGTTGAATGCTTATCAGGTAGCTAATACCTCTAAAGCTGTGATTGCTAAAGAATACACTTGGTATTTTGGGATACTTGAGTTTCACAAATACGGTTACCAAGGTCAGGTCATTCCGGCTCTCTTGTCTGGTCTGTCTCTCTCTTACTTAGAAATTTTCTGGCGTAAACGGATTCCAGAAGTGATTTCTATGATTTTTGTTCCTTTGCTTTCTCTGCTTCCAGCTCTGATTTTGGCCCACACGGTTTTAGGTCCTTTTGGATGGTGGGTTGGACAAGGTTTGTCTAAGTTTGTATTTCTTGGTTTGACAGGAACATTCAAATGGTTGTTTGGTGCAGTATTTGGTGCCCTCTATGCTCCGTTTGTGATTACAGGTCTTCACCATATGACCAATGCCATTGATACACAGTTGGCCAATGATTATGGTGGAACAGCTCTCTGGCCAATGATTGCTCTGTCTAATATTGCTCAAGGTTCAGCTGTATTTGCCTATTATCTCATGCATCGTCGTGATGAAAGAGAGGCACAAATTTCGCTTCCAGCAACCATTTCTGCTTACCTAGGAGTTACTGAGCCAGCTCTCTTCGGGGTCAACGTCAAGTACGTTTACCCATTTGTTGCGGGGATGATTGGTTCGTCTATTGCCGGAGTCTTGTCCCTTAGCTTTAATGTTACAGCAACTGGTATTGGTGTCGGAGGCTTACCAGCTATCCTTTCTATTCAAGCAAACTATTGGCTTCCTTTCCTTCTAGTTATGCTTGTAGCAATCCTTGTACCAATGTTCCTGACTTTCTTCTTCCACAAGATAGGCTTCTTGACGAAGACAGAGGAAGATCCAGAATTGCAGGCAGAGTTTGCAGCTCAGGAGGAGGCAGAATTTGCCGGGCCATCCAAAGCCGAGTCATCTCCAGAGGTGCAAGCAGCTGATTCATTGACCCCTGTAACAATCACCAGTCCGCTGGCAGGAGAAGTCAAAGAATTGAGTCAGGCAACGGATCCAGTCTTTGCACAAGGTTTGATGGGGCGTGGAGTTGTCATTGTACCTAGCCAAGGTGAGTTGGTTTCACCAGTTAATGGTAGAGTAACAGTCTTCTTCCCAACCAAGCATGCCATCGGTATCTTGTCAGATGAAGGGGTTGAAATCCTGATGCATATCGGAATGGACACTGTTAATCTGGAGGGCAAAGGCTTTGAAGGTTATGTGTCTCAGGGAGATAAGGTCAAGGTTGGCGACAAACTCATTTCCTTTGATATAGACATGATCAAGAAAGCAGGCTATGTAACAGAAACACCAGTCATCATTACGAACTCAGACAAGTATCAGGTGGAGGTGCTTGAACAACTTCCTCGGGTAGTTGAGCGAGGAAGTCAGTTGATGGCAGCTAATCCACTTTAAAGAAAAATGAAATGACTTATAGAAAGGGACGGTGCTTTAAAATCTGTCCCTTTTCTCAAAAAAGGAGAAAATATGACACTTGATAAAACAAAGGTTGTCTACCAAATTTATCCAAAATCTTTTAAAGACACAACTGGCAACGGTTTGGGAGATTTTCGCGGGATTATTGAAAAACTTCCTTACCTGAAAGAGCTGGGAGTGGATATGATCTGGCTCAATCCTTTCTATCCGAGTCCGCAACGGGACAATGGTTATGATA
>NZ_CAURVL010000013.1:0-48622 GCF_963528215.1 uncultured Streptococcus sp. | reverse complement strand
AGACGTTTCGCTTGTGAATCACGTCCGTTAGATGTAGAACCTCCACCTTTTTTGTGGGCGAATAGTTGCAAGTTAGCAAGATTCATTTTTAACATAATGTTTTTCCTCCGTGTTAGTTTTCTGTGATAACTCTGGTTTGGACGAACTCAGATGAGTCCTCCGATAAGTTTGCCATTCCTAGGAAAAATGATTCAAAGAAAAGCTGAGTCATTTCTCTTTGGTGCGACGGTATATCCTGAGGAATTTCAACCTTCAGATAACCGCCTTCTATTTCGTTTAATTCTAAGTTTGGTTCGTAGCCTGCGAATTTCTCAACTGAATTGACAAAATTAATGGCGAGCGTCGAAACGGACGCACACACGACATCATAGCCGTATTCGCCACTCGCGGCGTGACCTGTGATTTCTGCACGCCTCAGTTCGCCATCTTCGGCTCTTTCAAAGACTGCGTGTATCATTTAATCTCCTTAAAATTAAGCGTTGATAGCGTTGATGACAACCTTAGTGTATGGTTGACGGTGACCTTGTTTACGATGGCTACCTTTTTTAGGTTTGTACTTGTAAGTAACAACCTTCTTTTGCTTGCCTTGTTTTTCAACAGTTCCGACAACAGAAGCTCCAGCAACAAGCGGAGTTCCGACAACAGTGTTTTCACCACCAACAAGAACAACTTCGTCAAAAGTAACGTCTTGACCAGCTTCAGCGTTTAACTTTTCAACGTAGATTGCTTGACCAACTTCAACTTTAACTTGTTTTCCGCCAGTTTTAATGATTGCGTATGTGCTCATTATGCACCTCCTATGATTTTTTAGGGTTTCCCCGAATTTTGTGAAGACTCGCCTAGCATCGTGGGACGAACCACTTCTATCTCACAGAGTGAGCAACGATGTTCGCGCGGTTGCACAGGAATGTGCATAGTCAACTCTATAAGTATAGCACTTCTGCAGCTCTTTAGCAAGCTTTTTTATCTCATGAAAACGGATTTTCACGGATTATCTTTAGATTTTATCCACTAATGAACAAAGACTATTTCTGTTATCCGCTAACTGCTTTATTAAATAATTATTAGTTCAGAAAATTTCTAAATATAACGCCGCACCCTATCTTGATAGTCTTGGTAAGACTTTCCGAATTTTTCAAGACACCAGCGCTCCTCGGAGAGGATAATCCAGTGGGCCGAAGTCTGAAAAATGAATAAAATCAGAAAGAAAATCATTGACTTAGTCAAAAAAGCTATTCCTAAAAAACAAACAAAGTAAGCTACATACATGGGATTACGGGAATAGCGATAAAGACCCTTTGTATTCATGCCGTTTGCATTTGGTCTAGCGAAATCCCTCATACTGATAGCACACAAAGCCAAACCAAGCAGGTAAATAGCTATACCAGCATAAAAGAAAACAGAAAAATCAAACTTAATTTCAAGCAAAAAAGGAGTTATGAACAAGGCTAGATTACTCAATTGATAAATCATATAAGCTATCTTTTCCTTTCCCTGGATTGGTGCAAAATAAGCTGCGCGTGACAAAGCATTTTTTCCAAAATGACTTAATAAAGGAAAACGAATCAGCAGAAAAGGAATTAAGAGAAAAACAGCAAGCATAAACGTCACCTTCTCTCGCTTTTACAAGAGCCCCTCAATCAGCTCATCAACTTCGTCGGTCTCAGCTTCTGGTCTGATTTCTGTAATCATGATTCCTGCAACAGCGCGCTCCACCAAGCCTTCAACATCCAGGTAAGTTTCGTACTTCTCAGCATTCTTGATTTTCGGATTAGTTTTAGGTCGGTCTGGAGCAAAAATGGTACAGCAGTCTTCAAATGGCTGGATGGAAATTTGGAAAGTATCGATTTTTTCAGCAATGTCAATGATTTCCAGCTTATCCATGGTCACGACAGGACGAATAACCGGTGTATTGGTCACTGCGTTGATAGCTTGCATACTTTCAATCGTTTGACTTGCTACCTGACCGAGACTTTCTCCGTTGATGATGACTTGAGCGCCCCGCTCCTCTCGAATCCGGTCCGTAATACGCATCATAAAGCGACGAGTCAGTGTCATCAGGTAGGCTTCTGGAGCCTTGGCCTTGATTTCCTCTTGGATCTCAGTAAAAGGCACTTCAATAAACTGGATATTACCGCCAAACTTGGTCAGTTTCCGTGTCAAATCCTGAGCTTTTTTCAAAGCACCTGGACTGGTGTAAGGCGGACTGGCAAAGTGAACCGCCTCAATATCCACACCGCGCTTAAGAGCCAGATAGCCAGCCACTGGTGAGTCAATCCCACCAGAAAGCATGAGCATACCTTTTCCTGAAGTGCCAACCGGCAGTCCTCCAGCACCACGAATCGTTTCATACGAGATATAGGCCGCTTCTTCACGAATTTCGACCCGCAGCTCAATATCTGGTGCTTTCATCTTGACCTGAACATTGGGAATAGCCTCAAAAACAGCATCACCAAGCGTCTGGTTAAGCTCGCGGCTATCCAATTCAAAGCTGTGGTCACTGCGCTTGCTGGTAATCTTAAAGGTCATCTCTTCCTGATAGACTTGCTTCATGATAGTTTGAACAGCTTCAATCAAGGCTGGTACAGACTTTTTAACCCTATAAGATGGTGAGAAATTCTGAATCCCAAAAATCTGCTTGAGTGATTCAGCGACCGGCTGATAATCGGTTCCTTGCAGATAGATATGAGTGCGGTCACGGTCAGCCTTGACATGAACCCGTGGATAGATTGATAAGACTGATTGGATATTGCGTTTGAGTTTGTTGATAAAGCGCATGCGGTTCTTGCCCTTAGTAGACAGCTCACCGTAGCGTATCATAATTTCTGAATATTGCATTGTTTACCTTACTTTTCTGGTTTTTTCGTAAATGATTTTAAAAGCTGTCAAAAACTGCTCCATCTGGCTCATATCGTTGTCAAGATCCAAACTGATACGAACAGCAGTCTGAGCGAGAGATTTCTCAACGCCCATAGCGATTAGGGTTCCTGCTGGCTTTCCAGCCTTAGAAGAGCAAGCGCTGGTAGTCGAGATATAAATCTCGTAGTCTTCAAATGCATGAACGACAACTTCACCTCGCACTCCCTTGATACCAAAGGTTAGTATATGGGGCGCAAAATCTTCCAGGTCTGAGAAAATCATCACATCTGGATACTTCTGCAGCTCTTCAAGGAGAATCTTCTTCATCTGAGCCGTCCGCTGGGCAAATACTTCTTGCTTTTCCATGGATAGACGCAAAGCTTTGGCTGTGGCAGCAATGCCAGCTAGATTTTCTGTCGTTGAGCGCTTGTCCGACTCCTGACCGCCACCAGTCAAGAGGGGACTGATTTTCTTGCCAGACTTGATATAGACAAATCCTACGCCCCGCAGACCGTGAAATTTATGACTGGAAAATGTCGCAAAATCCACGCGATCCGTCAGATAAGCAGCTGTAGGAATCTTCGTAACAGCTTGTACTGCATCCACATGAAAGGAAATAGTCGGCTTGTCTGCTAGTAGTTCGGATATCTTCTGAATGGGCTGAATACTGCCGATTTCATTATTGACAGCCATGATGGAAATTAGAGTGGTGTCTGGTCGAATCAACTCAGCCAGCTTGTCTACCTCAATAAAACCCGCCTTGTCTACTGGGGCAAAATCTATTTCAAAGCCTTGACTCTGAAGCCAGAGGGCTGATTCTTTAACTGCAGGATGCTCAATGTTAGATACGATGATGTGTTTGCCAAAAGGAACCTTTTCAAAAGCAACTCCCTTTAGCACCCAGTTGTCCCCTTCAGTCCCTCCAGACGTAAAAAAAATCTCCGAAGAAGACTTGGCTAAAAGCTCTGCAATTTGCCTGCGTGAAGCTTCTAAGAGACGGGTTGCCTGACTGCCTAAACTGTGCAGACTGGATGGATTGCCCCAGATTTTAGAAGCTACTTCTGTGTAAGCAGCCAAAGCCTCGGGATAAGGCTTGGTTGTCGCTGAATTATCTAAATAAATCATGTTCTTTCCTCTAAATTTCAATACTCCTATTGTAACACGAAAGAGAAACTGGAACAAGAAAGAAAAAGCCCTAAATTCTGTAGAACTTAGGGATAAATATCACCGGTCATAAAACTCATGCAGCAAGCTAAAGAGTTCCTGTTGTTGAGCTAACAAGCTCTGACCAATGGTAGTAGATTTGATAAGGGTTCGTTCCTCTACATTTTCAACCACCTTTTTCAAAGAGGTCTGAGCAAAAGGCGCCTCCACAATCTTTTGGGCATTTTGGAAAGGCTGATGGGTGACCAACTGAAAACCGTAGGAATTATTGAGCAAGGAATAGCCCGCCGTACCGGTCTTCTTTTGATAGGCTTCACACAGACCGCCATCAATGACAAAGAGCAAACCGCCACCACGGATAGGCGACTCTCCCTTGCCCGTCTTAACCGGAGTATGGCCATTGACCATCCTAGACTCTTGAGAAAAGAGGCCAAATTCTTCCAAAATAAGCTGACAGACTTTCTCAGAATTACGATAAGAAAAATAAGAATTTTCCACTTCCTTGTGGGTGTCCTTATCTTCAATGAAATAGCGCTCCAAGGTAGTCATCTTTTCTTTTCCAAACAGGGGCGATAGCTTACCTTTCCAGCAATACCAAATCAAGTCAGTCGACAAATCATCGCCCACTTCCTTGTTCTTGGCCGACTGTCGAATATGATACTCAAAGAAATCCAGCAATTCCTTGCCTGAATAATGGGCTTGATTGAGAATGAAAGGCTGGAATTCTCCTGACGGCTCCAGAGGAATGCAGCCGTGAAAAAGCAAGTGATGGTTGTAAATCTTATACATAGAGCCCTTGTTCATCAGAAGACTCATATGCTCAGCCATCTTAAGAGAATTTTGGAATGAGGCCATCATACTGTCTACAGCTTGATTTTCTTCTGGTGTCAAAGCTGACGGATTTTCCGGATTGATAGTTTGGAAGCAGGTGTTAACCAGGGGATGCTTGGTATCGTCAATCGTAACACTTTCTTCCCAATAATCAATCTTGTCCAGCATCACATGGTCCTGCATCTGGAATTCAGGCCGCCGTTTGATTAGTTGATTTTCCAGCTTGAACTGGATAATCGCTAAGGCTTGGTGAACCTTTTCCAGTTGCAGAATTTCCTCATCTGAAAACTCCTGCTCTCTAGCACCAAGAATAGGCCTAAACTTGGGATTAGACTGGTAAGTCTTGTCCGCAAAAAGAGTCAAGGAGCGCAGGTTTAAACCATAATCTTTCTCGATATCCCAGAGATAGCCATAGCGAGCTGCGATACGCAGCACATTGAGCAAGCAAGCCTTGGAGCCAAAAAAGGCTCCCATCCAGATAATGTCGTGATTACCCCACTGAATATCAAGCGAGTGAAAATGCTGCAGTTCATCCATGACCTGAGCACTGCCAGCTCCTCGGTCAAAAATATCTCCAACCACATGCAGATGGTCGATCAACAACTGCCGAATACTTCGGGCCAAGCCCAAAATAAAGGGCACCGCTTCTCTCAGCTCAATCACATAAGTCAGGATATTCTCAAAATAAGACTTTTTATCAGCCAGAGCCCTGTCACTATAGAGCAACTCCTCGATAATATAGGCATATTGAGGCGGCAAGGCCTTTCTGACCTTGGACCGACTGTATTTGGCACCTGCAAAAGCTAGCAAATTCAAGAGCTGGGGAATGGTTTCCTGATACCAGTCTTGGCCTTTAGTTTCTTCCCCCAAAACAAGCTCAGGATAGGAAACCAGCGCTGACAAGCGGTCTTTGTGAGCTTCTGACAAGGTGTCCCCAAAACAGTCCTTGATCTTCTCATTGAGGATACCTGCACAGCTTCTCAAAATATAGTCAAAAGCAGCAAACTCCCCATGAATGTCACTGATATACAGCTCCGTCCCTTTGGGCAGGTTCAAAATTGCCTCTAGGTTGGTCAGCTCTGTAATGACCTTCTGGCGACTGTCAAATTCTTTCAGTAAAATACGCTTATATTGCTCCATCTTCAGCCCTCACTCTATAACCGCTCTCTCAATCTTCTCTCTTATCTCAATTTCTTTAAATGGTCTTCAATCAAGAAAGCTGTCTCCTCGATTGATTTGTCCGTGATATTGATGACATGTGCCCGATATTTTTTAAAGACTTCTTTTGAGTAGTCTAGTTCTTCGTATATTTTTTCCAGATCTGTATAGCTGGTCGACTGGGTTAATCCCAGAGAATTCAAGCGATTGCTGCGTATCTTAGACAGTTTTTCTGGCTCACATAAGAGGCCGATAATCCGCTCCGGATCAACCTTTTCCAAGACCTGAGGAAGAGGTACTTCTGGAATCAAAGGCAAGTTGGAAACCTTGTAGCCTTTATTAGCCAGATAAATACTGAGTGGCGTTTTGGATGTACGGGAGACGCCCAAGAGCACCAAGTCCGAATCTAAAAATCCTTGTGGTGCCTTGCCATCGTCGTATTTGACCGCAAACTCAATAGCGGAGATTTTATTAAAATACTCAGTGTCCAGCCGGTGCAAGGTACCCGGCACTTCTATTGGACTGGTGCCTGTTTTTTCTCTGATAATCTCAAAAAATGGATGCATCAAATCCAGATAAGCAAGGCCATTGGCCTGACTGAACTCTCTAGCTACAGCTGCTAGCTTACCATCGACCAGAGTACTAATAACAAGGGCATCGTCCTTGATGGCATCACGCAGAATTTCCAGCAATTCTTCTTCCTTGTTGATAAATGGAAAACGATAGCTGTTATTAAAAATAATATCTGGGTACTGGGCTGTCACTGCAGACAGCAACTTCTGCGAAGTCCCCCCCAAAGAATCTGAAATGCTGTAAACAATAATTTCTTTCTTCATGTTCATTCCTCTTATCTATTAACCTCAGCGCTTCTAGCCTCTTGAATAATATAATCCAGCAGAGCTGACTTGGTCACAGTTCCTAAAATTTTACGCTCATTATCCTCATCAACTACCGGCAGCGAATCAATCGCAAAATCCTGCAAAACTGCTGCCGCTTCCAAAATATTCATATTCTTGTAGCAAGTTTTGATATGGGGCATTCGGGTCATGCAGACCGCTACAGGAGTGCTATCAATGTTAGTATTGAGCGAAGCCCGCAGTAAGTCCTTACGCGACAAAATCCCCAAGAGCAGCTTATGCTCATCAATAACATAGAGAACATCCGCATCATACATAAATAATGTAATAATGGCATCTTGAATAAAAGAATCATGAGATACCAAAACAGGCGAAGTCATAATCTCTGCCACTTCCTTTCGAAAGGTATCGAAAAAGAAAAGCGTCTCTAAATCTGAGCCCGAGTACGTGTAACCAACTTTAGGCGTAGCCTTCAAAATCCCAACCAAGGTCAGAAAAGACAGGTCCGAGCGCAAGGTCGCCCGAGAAATATCTAGTAATTCAGAGATTTTCTCACCGCTGAGTGGCTGGTGTTCTTTTACAATTTCTACAATTTTCTTTTGCCGTTCGCTTAATTTCAAATAGGTCTGACTCCTTCGTTCTTTATAATAGATGATTAGCCGAATTTCGCTTAAAATTTAGGGATTATTGCTCATATTTCATTTTCAAACGTTTAAATAATCATCATTTTGTAACACATTATAACAAAAAAAGAAAAATTGTCAATAAAATAGGATGCTTTTTTCGGTTGACAAATATATGTGATGTATATTACAATGTATTTGTCCTACAATATGACACATATTTCATAATTTTGGAGGTAAATATGGCGAAATGGATTTACTCCTTCGAGGAAGGATGTGCAGATTACAAAGCCCTGCTTGGCGGAAAAGGAGCCAACCTAGCTGAAATGACCAATTTGGGACTGCCTGTCCCTCCAGGTTTTACTATTACCACAGAAAGCTGTATCGAATATTTAGAAAGCCCTTATTTCTTTGAATCTTCTTTAAAAGAAGATATTTTGAAAGCGGTTACCGAACTGGAAGAGAAAACCGGTAAATATTTCAGCGGCAACGACTCAGCCTTGCTCTTAGTGTCTGTTCGAAGCGGAGCCAAGTTTTCCATGCCGGGCATGATGGACACTATTCTCAATCTAGGCCTAAACGATTTAAGAACCCAGACTCTGGCTGAGAAGACCAATGCTGACTTTGCCTACAACTGCTACCGCCGTCTGCTGCAAATGTTTGCTGATGTCGTTTATGGTATCTCCAAGGACGAGTTCGATGACCTCTTGGGCTATTTCGAAAAGAATGCTGGCAAACAGGCCAAGGATTTCACACTGGAAGAGCATCAAGCATTAATTGAGCAATATAAGCAGCTTTACCGCGAGCATCATCAAACCTTTCCCCAAAGTTCGAAAGAACAGCTCTACGCTGCTATCAAGGCAGTCTTCAAGTCTTGGAATAACCCTAGAGCTAAGGTTTACCGCAACTTGAATGATATTCCTCATGATTTGGGAACAGCGGTAAATGTCCAAGCCATGGTCTTTGGCAATAGCGACCAGTCCAGTGGTACAGGAGTCGTCTTTACTAGAAACCCAGCCAGTGGTGAGCATCAGCTATTTGGCGAATTTTTGCTCAATGCACAAGGAGAGGATGTCGTAGCCGGCATTCGGACTCCTGAGCCTATCGCTGCACTTGAGACAGCTCTCCCTCAGGCCTATGCAGCCTTCCAAGACTATGCTAAGATTCTCGAAAATCACTACAAGGACATGCAAGATATCGAATTTACCATAGAAAAGGGTAAACTCTATATTCTCCAAACTAGAAACGGTAAACGGACTGCTAAGGCATCTTTGAAAATCGCCTTAGATTTTGTAGACGAGGGCATTATCAGCAAAAAAGAAGCTCTCCAGCGCGTATCTCCTGCTACGATTAGCCAGCTCATCCATCCTGTATTTGAAGAAAAAGCCCTACAAGATGCTCCTTTCTTGGCTCAAGGACTACCAGCCAGCCCTGGTGCTGCAACTGGCGAGATTGTCTTTACAGCTGAGCGCGCCAAAGACTACCACTCCTTGGGTAAAAAGGTCATTTTAGTACGGCAAGAAACTTCCCCTGAAGACATTGAGGGTATGGTCGTCAGCCAAGCCATCGTAACCAGTCAGGGCGGTATGACCTCTCACGCAGCTGTCGTAGCTCGGGGAATGGGAACCTGCTGTGTGGCTGGCTGTGAAGAGCTAACCATCAGCGAGGACAGCAAAACTGTTTCCTGCGGAAGTCTTGTTTTGACTGAGGGTGATGTCATTTCAGTTGATGGCAGCTCGGGACGCATTTATAGCGGTGAGATTCCAACCGTCCTAGTCGAAAATGACCAAGAACTTCAGCGCTTGCTTTCATGGGCAGATGAGTTCGCACAACTCAAAGTCCGTGCCAACGCTGAGACCGTTCAAGATCTGAAAACAGCTATTAAGTTTGGGGCAAAGGGCATTGGTCTGGCTCGTACCGAACACATGTTCTTTGGTCAAGAACGGATTCTAGAAATGCGACGCCTGATTCTAGCCGACAACGAATTGGAAACCAGGTCCGCCCTCAAAAAACTGCTGGAGTTCCAAGAAAAAGACTTTTATCAAATGTTCCAAACAGTTCAGGACAAACCTATGATTATCCGTCTTTTGGATCCACCGATGCATGAATTTCTACCTAAAGATTCACAGGAAATCAAGGCTTTGGCTGACAAACTACACAAATCACCAGAAAAACTGACTCGCCGCATTGAACAGCTGCAAGAAAGCAATCCTATGCTGGGTCACCGCGGCTGCCGCCTGGGGATTACGCAACCAGAGATTTACAAGATGCAGGTCGAAGCCGTCTTCAAGAGTTCTATCAAGCTGAGTCGGGAAGGATTGACCGTCAAGCCAGAAATCATGATTCCGCTGATTGCAGACAAGGCTGAGCTGGACTCTGTCAAAGCCTTTCTCACCCAACATATCAACAAGCTCTTTAGATATCAAGGTCTGGAACCTTTCCCTTATGAAATTGGCACCATGATTGAACTTCCGCGTGCCTGTCTGGTTGCAGACCAGCTAGCTCAGGAAGCAGACTTCTTCAGCTTTGGTACTAACGACCTGACCCAGATGACCTATGGCTTCTCACGGGACGATATTGCAAAATTCATCGGCCATTATAAGGAGAAAGAAATCCTTCCTTTTGATCCTTTCCAAACTGTCGACCAAGCCGGTGTTGGTGAATTGATGCGGATAGCTATCAGCAAGGGCCGTCAAGTCAAGCCTGACCTTTCAATTGGCATCTGTGGTGAGGTCGGTGGCGATCCGGCTTCCATCCCCTTCTTCCAAGAAATTGGTGTCACCTATGTCTCCTGCTCTCCTTATCGAGTTCCAGCAGCAAGACTGGCTGTCGCTCAAGCGGCACTCCAAGATGAGAAGGCGTAATTACTTTGCTATTCTAGCTCTAGAAGCTGCTCAACCAAAACTTGAGCAGCCTCTTTTCTTGACAGCAATCTTCTGTGTGCGTTTTCATAAATAAAAATTTGATTTTTTTAAGACATTTTCAGATAAAAAACGTATAATGAGAGATAAGAAATCATTGAAATTTTAAAAGGAGATTCTTGCAAGCATGGAAAACTATTCTCGCAGTAATAAAAACAAGACAAAATCATCTAAAAAACCTACTAAACAGCATATTAAAACAGGTCTTTCAGCCTTCCAAAAGACCATTGCAACGGTTGCCAGTATCTTGTCTATCATCATTGCCAGCATCACGATTATGAATCTGACCGGCCAAAAGGATGAAAAATCAAAAACTGATACCAGCAGCTCAACTGCAACGACGACTATTATCAAGGAAATTGAAAAAGAAACAAGCAGCCCTGCTTCAACAACTGCAACTGATACAGCAGCTTCCAGCAGTGATACAGCAGCTGTTGAGACTAGTGCATCCAGTTCTGCGACAGATACAGCAGCAGGCGACACTACCGCTTCTAGCCAGAGTCAAGACACTGCAACCAATACTCAAACAGAAGCTTCAAATTAAGCAAGCAGAAAACGCCCAGCTCATTGAGCCAGGCGTTTTTTTGTATTCATCAAGCAAACTTGTTTGATGATCACTTCCGATACATCTTGACTTGAAGATAGAGGTCGTTGTAGGTCCCCAGCCATTTAGGGCCCAACTGCTCATAAACTTCCAGATGTTTCATCGTTTCCTCAGTCGGATAAAAGGCCTCATCTTCCTGAATTTCCTTAGGCAACATGGCCTTGGCAGGAAGATTTGGTGTCGAATAACCAACATAAAGGGCATTTTTATAAGCATTCTCCGGTCTCAGCATAAAGTTAATAAACTGATAGGCCGCTTTTTTATTTTTGACGGTTTTTGGAATGACGATATTGTCAAACCAAAGATTGCTGGCTTCTGTTGGTACGACATAGCGTAAGTCTTCATTGGCTTCCAGCATCTGCCGAGCCTCACCAGAAAAGGTCACACCGATAGCTGCATTGTTCTGAATCATGTATCCTTTCATCTCATCGGCCACAATGGCCTTGATGTTTGGCGTCAGAGTGTAGAGCTTGTCGACAGCCTCCTGCAACTGATTTGCATCTTTGGAGTTGAGACTATGGCCATCCGAGTTCAGACCAATTCCCATGACTTCGCGGGCTCCATCAATCATCATGATAGAGTTTTTGTATTCAGGTCGCCAGAGATCATTCCAATGCTCAGGAGCTTTATCAACCATTTTTTCATTGTAGACAATGCCCAGCGTTCCCCAAAAATAAGGAATCGAGTACTGATTTCCTGGATCGAAAGGCTGGTCTAAAAAGTCAGATCCGATATTTTCCAAACCTTTAATCTGACTATGATCTAGTTTCTCCACCAAGCCTTCCTTCATCATCTTGGCAATCATATATTCACTGGGGATGGCGATGTCGTAGGTTGTGCCGCCCTGCTTCACTTTCGTATACATGGCTTCATTGGAGTCAAAGGTATCGTACTGGATTTGGACACCGGTTTCCTTAGTAAACTCAGTCAGCAGCTCAGGATCGATATAGTCACCCCAGTTATAAATGACCAGTTTATCGCTCTCCTTGCTCTGCGTCCGACTTTCAATCTGGTAACTAACACCCCACAAGACTAAGATAATCAGCAGAATCCCCGCTAAAAATGAATAGAGCTTTCTCATACGGTCTCCTCCTTCTCACGGGTGATAAAGTAATACCCAATTACCAAAGCAATGCTGAAGAGAAAGACCAAGGCTGATAGGGCATTAATTTCTAGAGAAATCCCCTGCCGAGCGCGGGAGTAAATCTCAACAGACAGAGTCGAGAAGCCATTGCCTGTAACGAAGAAGGTCACAGCAAAGTCATCTAGCGAATAGGTAAAAGCCATGAAGTAGCCAGCGATAATGGCTGGAGTCAGATAAGGCAGCATGATTTCTTTCAGCATTTGCAACTGGCTGGCTCCTAGGTCATAGGCAGCCTTAATCATATCATCATTCATTTCCTTCAGACGCGGAAGAATCATCAGCACCACAATCGGAATAGAAAAGGCCACATGGCTAGCCAGCACTGACAGGAAGCCCAGCTGGAACTTTGCAGTAGTAAAGAGAATCAGAAAACTGGCCCCAATCATGACATCCGGTGCCACCATAAGAATATTGTTGATAGACAGAAAGGCATCCTGATATTTCTTGCGGGCTTGATAGATATAGATGGCTCCAAAAGTTCCAATCAAAGTCGCAATCAACGAAGACAGGAAAGCCAGAAAGAAAGTCTGGACCAAAATCAGAATCAGACGTGAATCCTCAAAAAGATTTTGAAAATGACTGAGACTGAATCCTGTAAAACGATTCATGTCTTCCCCAGCGTTAAAGGCATAAGCAATCAGGTAAAAGATGGGTATATAGAGCACCAAAAAGACAAAGGCTAAATAGAGATTTGCAATTTTTTTCATCGCCCTCTCCTTTCCTTGGTTGCCCACATGGTAAAGAGCATAGCAACAATCAGTACCACTCCGATAGTAGAGCCCATGCCCCAGTTTTGAGTAGTCAGGAAGTGCTGCTCAATGGCTGTCCCCAGAGTAATCACTCGATTACCACCAATTAAGCGGGTCAGCATGAAGAGACTGAGACTTGGGATAAAGACCGACTGCACTCCACTTCTGACACCATTCAATGACAAAGGGAAAACAACCCGACGAAAAGTCTCCCAGCGATTCGCTCCCAAGTCATAGCTGGCATTGATAAGATTTGGATCCAAATCATCCAGAACATTGAAAATGGGCAGAATCATAAAAGGCAGCTCGATATAGCTGGCTACAAAGATAAATGAAAAGTCCGTAAAGAGAATCTGCTGCGGCCCTACTCCGATAAAGGTCAGAAATTGATTAATTGAGCCATTCTGGCCGAAAATACCAATGAAAGCATAAGCTTTGAGCAGGAGATTAATCCAGGTCGGCAGGACAATCAGCATCAGCCAGAGCTGCTTGTGCTTGAGCTGAGTCAAAAAGAATGCGGTCGGATAGGAAATCAGCAGGGTTGCGACAGTAATAATCCCTGCATAAAGGACCGAGTTCAGACTCATCTTGAGATAGGTCCAGTTCTGCGATGTAAAGTAGGTCTGGTAATTTTCCAGCGTAAACTGGCCTTCAATGTTAAAGAAGGATTTCCAGATAATCATGACAACAGGTGCCAAGACAAAAAGGAAAATCCAGAGCAGGTAAGGCAAGAGAAAAAGATTAGAGGTTGTTTTCTTCATCGCGTTCCTCCTCAATAGCATTGATCAGACCCGCTTCTTGCTCTTCTACTTCTACATATTCTTCGATACGGGCATCGAATTCTTCTTCTGTTTCATTGAGACGCATGATGTGGATATCCTCAGGCTCGAAATGCAGACCGATTTCTTCTCCGACAATGGCCTTACGAGTCGAGTGAATCATCCATTCATTGCCAAGCTCATCATAAGCGATGATCTCATAGTGGACACCACGGAAAAGCTGTGTGTCGACCTTAACCTGCAGCTTGCCTTCTTCTGGCAGAGTGATCCGCAAGTCCTCCGGCCGAATCACCACTTCAACAGATTCATTTGGCCGCATCCCACCATCCACTGCTTCAAAGCGCTTGCCGTTAAACTCAACCAGATAGTCTTCAATCATCTTACCAGGCAGAATATTGGACTCGCCAATGAAGGTTGCGACAAAGTGGTTAATGGGCTCGTCATAAATATCAACAGGCGTTCCTGACTGAACAATCTCGCCGTCATTCATAACGAAAATCCAGTCACTCATAGCCAAAGCTTCCTCTTGGTCGTGCGTGACAAAGACAAAGGTAATACCCAGACGCTGCTGCAATTCCCGCAGCTCATACTGCATGTCCGTGCGCAGCTTCAAATCCAGAGCAGAAAGCGGCTCATCCAGCAAGACAACCCGCGGCTGATTAATGATTGCCCGCGCGATGGCTACACGCTGGCGCTGACCGCCCGACAGTTTGCGAATAGAACGGCGCTCAAAACCTTCCAGCTGAACCATTTTCAGCACTTTTGCAACTCGCTCTTGAATTTCTTTTTTGTCAACCTTGCGCAGACGCAGTGGAAAGGCCACATTTTCAAAAACATTCATATGCGGAAACAGTGCATAGGACTGAAAGACCGTGTGAACATCTCTTTTATTAGTCGGAATATCATTGATGCGGACGCCATCAAGAAAAATATCCCCGTCTGTCGCGTCCAAAAGACCGGCAATAATGTTCAGAATCGTTGATTTTCCTGAACCAGAAGACCCCAGCAAAGTATAGAACTTTCCTTCTTCCAGCTCGAAATTAATATCTTTCAGAACGACAGTATTATTATCTTCAAAAACTTTTGAAACGTTTTTAAACTCGATGATTGGTTTTTTCAATTGTCATAAATTCCTTCTTTCTCGTATTAACAGATTAAGGGTTCTGTCAGACCGCTGCTACCTCGTGAGGGCTGTAAAGGCCCTTTATAAATTCCGTGTCGATAGGCTTTCACCCCCTTACTAAGTTGCAGCCAGCTGCAGTTCCTGATCCAGCATACTTCTACTGGAAATCAATCTGTCTTACAGAGATTCACCAATGATGCGGACTTCGCGCTCCAGAGTAATACCTGAATTTTCCCGCACTCTTTCAATCACATGAGCGATAAGATTTTCATAATCTTGAGCCGTTCCTTTATCAACGTTAATCATAAAGCCAGCATGTTTCTCTGATACCTCTACACCGCCGATACGATGACCTTTGAGACCTGCTTCGCTAATCAGCTGACCAGCAAAGTGACCCAAAGGACGCTTGAAAACAGAGCCGCAGGATGGATATTCCAAAGGCTGCTTTAGTTCTCGCAGATGGGTTAAACGATCCATTTCCTGACGAATAGTTCTGTGAACACCAGGAGAAAGAGCAAACTTAGCAGAAATAACAATGTCGCCTGTTTCCTGAACTAGTGAGTGACGATAGCCAAACTTCATATCCCGAACATCCAGCGTTTTGACTTGGCCCTGAGGAGTCAGTACCTTGCAAGACACCAAAACATGAGCAATCTCGCCGCCATATGCCCCAGCGTTCATAAAGACAGCTCCGCCGACGCTACCAGGAATGCCACAGGCAAACTCAAAGCCAGTCAGACTATTCTGCAGGGCGATATGGGTTGTCTGAATTAGATTAGCTCCGGCCTCTGCCTCAATCATATAGCCATCTACCGCTACATTGTTGAGCTTGTCAAACATAATAACGAAACCTCGGATACCGCCGTCTCGCACAATGATGTTACTAGCATTTCCCAGCACCATCCAAGGAATGTCTTCTTGATTGGCAAAATTAACAATGCGAGCCAGCTCATAACGATTGCGGGGGAAAACTAAGAAATCAGCTCCGCCTCCGACCTTTGTGTAGGTGTATTGACTCAAAGGCTCATTGAAGCGAATGTCGATTCCTTCTAATTCGGTTTTTAATTTCTCTAGTTTTTGCATGATTTTCTCTCTTTTATGTAAACAAAATACACTCTATTATATCAAAAATCTATGGCATTTACGATAGATTACAAAGAAAAAGCTGAGAAAGGTCAGCTTTTTAATGATTATAATTGCCTAGTAGCAAAACGTTGTGTTTGAGTAGAAAGAGCATTCCTGATGGCACCGAAAGCTCCCGCTCCAGTGAAAACATATAGCAAGATCAAGTTGAACCAATAGTTATCTGGGATAATTCCATTAAAAATTGATTCGTTAACAGCTGAAAAGGCATCAAATACATTCGCGTCTGGATATTCTCGAACAAGTAACAAAGCATAGTCAAACTGATTGACTAAGAAAGTCACCAAGACCATAAACACGATACTAATAGCAATACCTGCTTTAGATAGTTTTTTACCCAGCAACTCATACCCTTTGATAGTACAGTAACCCATGGCCAATCCTCCAGCAACAGCCACATAGTTCATCTGTGCAATCAACAAGATCACCGCTCCTCCAATGAGACTTCCGACAAAAGCACCGACAATACCACCAACGATACTTTCTTTTTGATTATCATAGATCTGATTTTCCAGCGAAAGACCTGAACTCAGACTTTCAAAGCTTTGTCGTGACAAAATCAGGATATTTCCTCCCAATTGATAGACATCAATCTGCCCAGGCTCACCACTCTGCTCACAAACATTTACAAAGCCTCTTTCCTTGAAAAAGACAAGTGCTTCTTGAACAGCTTGTGCAAGAGCTTCATTGGTTTTGGCTTTAGCATAAAGTACTAGCTTATAGTGATTCAGTTGGCTACTGGTTAGAACCTCTGAGTTTTTAATCAAATCATCAAAGGCATTTGGCGCAGTAAAAGCATCGCCAGCCTTAACAGAAAAACAAATCCTATATTGCTTTCTTTGCTCTGTGGGCTCAATATAGAGCGTGTAACCTTCTATCTGTCCGAAGACAAGAGACGAAAATTCATCAAACTGTAAGCCTAGCTCAGTCGCTAGAGCCTGTAATTCTAAATGATCCATAAAGTGAATTATCCTCCTTTAAGCTAGACCCATTATAGCACAGTTAGGTATAAAAAGATAGGGATATCAAATCCTTATTTTACAAAAAGAAAAAAGAGGTTCATTGAAAACCTCTTGATGATTTATTTTTCTACCCGGACACCCTCAGTATCCACCTGAAGCCGGAAGATTTGCCCCTTGAAATTCTGTTTTTGCAGAAGCTGATAAATCATCTCCGTCTTGTGCTTAGGCGATAAGACCATAACAGTCGGTCCCGCTCCTGAGATATAGGTTGCATAAGAGCCTTTTTTTCTGGCTAAGAACTTAATATCTGAAAATTCCTTGATCAAAGGCTGACGGTATTTTTCGTGGAACAAATCAGACTCGATAGCCCGACCAGCGATTTTCATATCACCTTTTAAAAGAGCAGCAATCGCAACATTGGCAATGGAGCTGGCCGCAACAGCTTCCTTGTAAGAAAGCCGATTTGGTAAGACTTGGCGGCTCTCAACCGTCCGAAGCTCATAGTCTGGGATATAGGCGATGAAGTCTGCATCCGGAAAGTCCGCTACCACAGCAGACACCTGATTTCTAGATGAGCTAGATACGACCAAATTACCATAAATCGCCGGCGCAACATTGTCAGGATGTCCTTCAATCTTTGTAGCGATTTTCAGCTTCTGATAATCCGACAAATTAAGATGAGCCAACTGGTTGGCCAATTCAATCCCAGCTACAATGACCGAGCTAGAAGACCCAAGTCCACGAGCCAATGGAATATCACTGGTCATTTTTAAACGACGCGGCTGAATATCTGGAGCTAACTGCAGGGCAATCTTAACCAGTAAATTGCGTCGGTCCTTAGGAATTCTCGGATTGAGGTCATGCTCAATCACCCACTCCTGACTTTCTTCCAAAACTTCAATTTCCAGATATTTTGACAGGGCCACTCCAACGGAGTCAAAGCCAGGACCAATATTGGCACTGGTCGCCGGTACAATAATTTTCATCTTAATCTCCTAATACTTTGAAGGTGTTGAGCAAGTCGAACTCAGCAACTTCTTTAAGCTTAGCAGTGACATTTTCCAGCTGTGTCTTGCTGACCGCATGAGTAATAATCACCACGCGAGCCTTCTCACCATCTGTACCTTCCTGCAGAATCTGCTTAAAGGAAACATCCTCAGCATTGAAAATCTCAGCCAAATGCAGAACTTGACCTTTAGAATCAGGTGCCAAGATAGAGAAGTAATAGCTGCTCTTCACATCTTCTGGCTTAGCTAGCACAAGCTCACGGCTGAATTCATTAAAGGCCTTGCCAACTGTTCCTTCATTCAAACGGCGGCTGATACGGACAATATCTGCCACAACACTAGTTGCGGTTGGTTTTTGACCTGCTCCTGGTCCGTAGTACATGGATTCTCCGATACCGATGGACTCAACAAAGACAGCATTCATCACCCCATTGACACTAGCCAAAGGATGCGCTTTAGGCAGAAATGTTGGAGCTACTTCTGCTGCAATACCCGATGCCGTTTCTTCGATAGAACCAACCAGCTTGACTACATAGCCCAGATCTTGAGCAACAGCCACATCCTCTGGTGTGATATTTCGAATTCCCTGATGGCTCACATCTTCAAATTTAACATTCATACCAAAGGCGAACTGGCTAAGAATCACCATCTTGTAAGCCGCATCAATGCCATCTACGTCATTGGTTGGGTCGCTTTCAGCAAAGCCAAGGCGTTGTGCTTCAGCAAGAGCGTCTTCATAAGACCAACCCTCTTCCACCATCTTGGTCATCATAAAATTAGAGGTCCCATTAACCACACCCAAGATACGAGTGATTTTGTCAGAAGCCAATGAATTAACCAAGGTACGGAGGATTGGAATTCCGCCGGCAACAGCTGCTTCATAGTAGAGAGCCACATTTTGCTTTTGAGCAATTTCCAGCAACTCTGCTCCGTGAACAGCCAGCAAATCCTTATTGGCCGTTGCCACATGTTTGCCAGCTTCAAGAGCACGAGTGATGAACGTTTTCGCCGGCTCAATCCGTCCCATCAATTCTACAACGATGGTAATCTCAGGATCCTTCAGAATTTCTTCAACATTTGTTACAAAATTAAAGTCATTTCCAGCTGCTAAAAGACGATTTTTTTCATCATCATCTTTGACCAAAACTTTAGCAACCTCAATCTCTGAATGAGCTGCTTGAACGATTTTTTCTCCGTTTTCTTTCAGCAAAAAAGGCACACCGCTGGCCACTGTTCCAAAACCAAGTAAAGCTATTTTTATAGACATGAAGCACTCCTTGAAAATTTCTTGTATAAAAAATATTATAACAAAATTATATAAAAATGCCTACAAAACTACTTCTTTATTTGTTATAATAGATGTAAATTTCCGCAAGGAATTGTAATTTTTTTAAAAAAGGAGATATTATGACAGGAAAACACCGAGGAAATCGCATGCAGCAACGCAAAGCTAGAAAAAGAGCTATTTTGCTTTCTTTAACGAGTTTATTACTTTTTCTTGTCCTGATTGTAGGTGGCTTTTCTTTACTAGCCAAGCTGCAAAACTCGCACAATCAAAAAGAAGCTAATAATGTGTCAACGAACCAGGTCAATACTTCATCTAAAACTTCGTCAGCACCGACTCGGGAAAAAAAGACAACTTCGGATGACAACAGTAAAGACAAGATTAAATGGGTTAAGCAAGACCAGCCAGTCCAAGTTCCTATCTTGATGTATCATGCCATTCACGTCATGGACCCATCAGAAGCAGCTAATGCCGGTTTGATTGTAGATCCAGCCACATTTGAAAGTCATCTGAAAGCTTTGAAAGACGCAGGCTACTACCCTCTGACACCAGCTGAAGCATACAAAGTCCTGACGGAGAATGTCTTGCCAGAAAACAAAAAAGTCGTCTGGCTGACCTTCGATGATAGTTTAAAGGATTTCTACACTAATGCCTTTCCACTTCTCCAGAAATATGACATGAAAGCAACCAATAATGTCATTACTGGATTTGTTCAAGCGGGTCGTGAAGATATGCTGACACTGGATGAGATAAAGGAAATGAAGGACAAAGGCATGTCCCTTGAAGACCATACCGTCAACCATCCCGACCTCTCAGCAACGACAGAAGACCAACAAAAAATTGAGTTAAAAGACTCCAAGTCTTACTTAGATAAAAATCTGTCTCAAACCACAACCACCGTTGCCTATCCATCTGGACGATACAGTGATGCAACCTTGCAGATTGCTGAAAGCCTTGGCTACAAGATGGGACTGACAACCAATAACGGACTAGCTTCCCTATCCAATGGCTTGCTCACACTCAATCGCGTTCGCGTTAACCCGACCACCACTGCAGAAGACCTGCTAAATGAAATCGCAACAAACTAATCTTAAAAAGCCCGCTTCAGACGAAGCAGGCTTTTTCAATCCCTATGATTATAACTTCTTTCAATCACCAAAAAAACACCAGTTGCAAAGAACTGGTGTAAAGGTTTATTTAGACTTGATATAGTTGATACCATCCGCTTTCGGAGCAACAGCTTTACCGAAGAATGCCGCAAGGACTACAATCGTCAATACGTAAGGCGCAATCTGCAGATAAACCTTTGGAACGCTTGAAAGCAATGGCAACTGGTTCCCGATTACGGCCAAACTTTGAGATGCCCCAAAGAAGAGACTAGCCAACATGGCACCAATAGGGCTCCATTTACCAAAGATCATAGCCGCCAAGGCGATAAATCCAGGACCTACGATAGTTGTCACAGCAAAGTTTACTGAGATTGACTGAGCATAGATAGCTCCACCAATACCACCGAGTAGACCAGAGATCATGACACCGCAATAACGCATGAGGTAAACATTGATTCCCAAGGTATCTGCTGCCTGCGGATGCTCTCCGACTGAACGAAGACGCAGTCCGAATTTAGTCTTAAACATGACAAACCAAGCAAGGAAAGAGAAAGCAATGGCAAGATAACCAACCAAGCTTGTATGCTTGAAGAAAATGTCTCCCAAGACTGGAATATCAGATAGGACAGGGAAATTAAACTTCCCGAATGAACGCTGAATATTATCTGTTTGTCCCTTGTTATAAATAGCTTTAACAAGGAAAATCGCCAAGGCTGGCGCTAGCAAGTTCAGCACTGTACCACTCACAACATGGTCCGCACGGAAGGTAATGGTCGCAACAGCATGGATAAGAGAGAAGACAACTCCGACTAAACCAGCAGCAATCAATGAAAGCCATGGAGTCGCACTACCCAAGCTCTTCTCGAAAGTCAGGTTAAAGAGAACGCCTGTAAAAGCTCCCATAACCATGATTCCTTCCAAGCCGACATTAACCACACCAGCATGCTCAGAGTAGGCTCCGCCAATACTTGTGAAAATCAAGGGAGCCGCATAAATCAGCATAGATGATACTAATAAACCTAATACCGTTACAATATTCATCCTAGTTTCCCTCCTTCACTTTTTTAGCTTCCTGCCGACGATTTTTAAGGAAATCAAAGATCGTCATACCTGTCATACGCTCAATCAGATAGTGGGCGCTGACAAAGAAGATGATAGAAGCTGTTACGATGTTTACAAGTTCTGTTGGAATCTGAGCCACGTTCATACCTGGAGCACCAACACTCAGAACTGCAAAGAGGAAGGCTGCAAAGAGAATTCCAATTGGAGAATTGGCTGCCAAAAGACTTACCGCCATACCATTGAAACCAACACTCAAGGAACTTCCTTGAACAAAGACATTCTGATAAGTTCCAAGTCCTTCTACTACTCCTCCAAGTCCTGCAAGAGCTCCGGAGATAATCATAGACACAATGATGGTACGCTTAGATGACATCCCTGCATACTCGGATGCATTTGGATTAAGCCCTACAGCACGAATTTCAAAACCAAGTGTTGTTTTCTTAAGCAAATACCAAATAACCACTACTGCAATCAAGGCAAAGAAGATACCGATATTCATCCGAGAGTTAGATGTAAGACTTCTCAACCACTCTGTTTGATAAATCGCATTAGCAGAAACACGCTTACTAGAGTCAATACTCTGCATCACAGATTTAGGGAAACTATGAATAACAGCATTTCCAACAAAGAGAACAATATAGTTCATCATAATGGTTACGATGACTTCACTTGTTCCCAGATAAGCACGCAGAATTCCTGGAATAGCGCCGATAACACCACCAGCTGCTGCTGCAATGACTACAGTAGCTAATAACATCAGCGGACGAGGTAAATTAGGGAAGGAAAGTGCAAACCAACCAGCCATAATCCAGCCAGCCAAGGCCTGCCCTGGAAGTCCGACATTAAAGAATCCAGCCCGGCTAGCTACAGCAAAGCCCAAACCGATGAGAATCAGAGGTCCCATTGCACGAGAAATTTCACCCAAACTTCTCAACGAACCAAAAGCTGTTTTAAAAAGGGATTCATATCCCCAGAGTGCATCATAACCAAAGATGAGCATGACAACCGCTCCCAATAAAATCCCGAGAACAACTGAGATTAAGGGAACTGCAATCTTTTGTGATTTCTTAGACATTTGATTCTCCCTTCTGGATCTTACCGCCGGCCATGAGAATACCAAGCTCTTGCTTATTGGTTTCCTCTGGATTTACAATCCCCTGAATCTTACCATCATGGATAACTGCGATTCTATCAGAAACATTGAGGATTTCATCTAGCTCAAAGCTGACAACGAGAACAGCCTTGCCTTGAGTCCGCGCTTCAATCAGGCGTTTATGGATGTATTCAATCGCCCCAACATCAAGTCCGCGAGTTGGCTGACTGACAATCAGAAGGTCTGGATCACGGTCCACTTCCCGAGCAATGATAGCTTTCTGCTGGTTTCCTCCTGAAAGAGCTGAAGCAGGTACATATTCGCTAGCCGCCCTAACATCAAATTCATCCATCAACTTGCGTGCGTAAGAATAAATGTTACCGTAATTCAGGATTCCATTTTTACTGAGCGGTTCTTTATAGTAAGTCTGTAAAGCAATATTTTCAGAAATGGACATTGCCAGGACTAAACCATCACGGTGGCGGTCTTCAGGAACGTGGCTGACTTTCATTTCAGTTATCTGCCGCGGCTGCTTACCAATAATAGACTGGTTCTTAATTGTAATCTCGCCAGAGCTAGCTTTTCTAAGTCCTGTAATAGCCTGAATCAGCTCGGTTTGACCATTGCCGTCAATACCAGCAATACCAACAATCTCACCAGCTCGGACATCAAGAGAAAGTCCCTTAACAGCTGGAACACCACGGTTTTCTTCAACAACAAGATTTTTTATTGACAAGACAGTTTCTTGAGGATTAGCTGGCTCTTTCACAGTCTTGAAGGAAACAGCCCGTCCCACCATCATTTCAGCCAAATCTTGGTTAGTTGCACCAGCGATTTCAACTGTTTCAATGGATTTTCCGCGACGAATAACCGTTACTCGGTCAGAAACTGCCCGAATCTCATCCAATTTGTGAGTGATGAGAATGATAGATTTTCCTTCTTTGACGAGATTCTTCATGATTTTCATCAATTCATCGATCTCAGCTGGCGTCAGAACGGCTGTCGGCTCGTCAAAGATGAGAATGTCCGCCCCACGATAAAGAGTTTTCAGAATCTCAACCCGCTGCTGGGCACCGACAGAAATATCTTCAACCTTAGCAGATGGATCAACTGCCAAGCCGTATTTCTCAGAAAGTTCCTTGATTTCTTTAGTCGCACCTTTCAAGTCCAACACACCATTTTTTGTGATTTCACTTCCAAGGATGATATTTTCAGCAACAGTAAATGCTTCAACAAGCATAAAGTGCTGGTGCACCATCCCGATACCAAGTGAGGCCGCCTTTGATGGAGAGTCCAGCTTAACTGACTTTCCATTCACTACAATCTCACCGCTGGTCGGTTCAAGCAGGCCAGCCAGCATATTCATCAAGGTTGACTTGCCGGCACCATTTTCTCCCAAAAGAGCGTGAATTTCACCTTTTCTGAGTTCCAAATTGATTTTATCATTGGCTACAAATTCACCAAAAATTTTGGTAATTTCTCGCATTTCAATGACATTTTCATGTGTCATGGCTCTTTCCTTTCCAGAATTTCATTATATTTCAATAAAAGTAACTGGCACTACTTGTGCTAATAAATTCTATTGATACAAAGGCGTCTCAATTTCAAAAAGAAGCGACCCTGCACGGTCGGATCGCTCTTAAATTGTTTTATTTGTCAGGAACAGTGATGCTGCCGTCAAGGATTTTTGCTTTCGCTTCTTCAACAGCCTTTTTAGTATCTTCCGACAGGTTTGTAGTTGTCAAGTCAACTCCACCGTCTTTCAGACCGAAGGTTGTAGTTTTACCGCCTGGGAATTTACCTTTGGCAGTTTGGTTAGCAATGTCTTGGACAGTCTTACCAACTTGTTTCAAGCTTGATGCCAAAACAAAGTTAGATTCTTTACCATCTTTAGACTTGTATTTACCTTCTTCAGTTTGGTCACGGTCAACACCAAGTACCCAAACTTTTTCATCTTCATTTCTTGTTTCGTTGATTGACTTAGCTTCGTTAAATACTCCAGCACCAGTTCCACCAGCAACTTGATAAACCACATCTGCACCTGCAGCATATTGAGCAGCAGCAATTGTCTTACCTTTAGCAGCATCGCCGAATGAGCCAGCATAGTCTACTTGAATCTTGATAGATGGATCAACTGATTTCACACCAGCTTCGAAACCTTTTTCAAAACGTGTGATAACTGCGCCTTCTATACCACCTACGAAACCAACTTGTTTTGTCTTAGTAGTTTTTGCAGCAGCAACACCAGCAAGGTAAGCAGCTTCATTATCAGCAAAGACAGCTGAAGCAACATTCTTTTGTCCTTCGATAACATCATCGATAATAACATAATTGATTTCTGTGTTATCTTTGGCAGCAGATTCAACCGCATCACGAAGGGCAAATCCGATACCAAATACTAGCTTGTAACCATCTGTAGCAGCTTGATTCAGGTTGTTTGCGTACTGAGACTCATCATTAGATTGGTAGTAAGTGTAACCATTGTCTTTTGAAAGACCGTTTTCTTTACCCCAAGCTTGCAAACCTTCCCAAGCTGACTGGTTAAATGATTTATCATCAACACCGCCAGTATCTGTTACGATAGCAGCTTTCAAGTCAGTTTTCGCATCTGAAGAATCTGAGCGAGAAGCACGGTTTCCACATGCAGCAAGTCCGATTGCTGCGACAGTTACTAGACCAAGACCTAGCCATTGTTTTTTGTTCATTTCTGAACCTCCTAATTAAGATGTGCAACACAGTTGCAAGTTTGAGTTTGGTCAGATGACCGATAACAGACTTATGTTAAATCTGTAAAAGAATATGGAAGTAATTCCTTGACCGTCATCACGACCGTCGATTTATCTTTAGCGACCAAGGTCACTTTTAGATCTTCAGCAAAAAATTCTGCCATTACTTGGCGGCAAGCACCGCAGGGTGATATGGGTTTTTCCGTCTCACCATAGACAATCAACTCCTCGAAGTCTAACGCTCCTTCTGAAACTGCCTTAAATATAGCTGTCCGCTCTCCGCAGTTGGTCAAGCCAAAACTGGCATTTTCAACGTTAACGCCGGTAAATACCCGTCCGTCTTTAGCGACCAAAACTGCTCCAATCGGGAAATGAGAATAGGGAACATAAGCATTTTTGCTGGCTTGAACAGCCAAGTCAATCAACTCAGTAGTCGCCACTGGATTCTTCTCCCTTCATAATAGCCACACCGGCCGAAGTTCCGATCCGAGTCGCACCAGCTTCAATAAAGGCCTGAGCATCTTCGTAAGAACGAGCACCGCCAGAAGCCTTAACCCCCATGTCTGGACCAACTGTTTTTCTCATGAGGGCAACATCTTCGACTGTCGCACCTCCAGTTGAAAATCCTGTAGAGGTCTTAACAAAATCAGCTCCAGCTTTCTGAGCTAATTGGCAAGCCTTAACCTTTTCCTCATCTGTCAGCAAGCAAGTTTCCAGAATTACCTTGACCAAGGTACCGTTAGCAGCTTCTACAACCGCACGGATGTCTCGCTCTACCAAATCATAATCTTTAGACTTCAGAGCGCCGACATTGATGACCATATCCACTTCGCCCGCACCCTTTTGAATTGCGTCCTGCGTTTCAAAAGCTTTCACATCGGAAGTGTTGGCTCCTAAAGGAAAACCAATTGGCACACAAACCTTGACGTCTGAGTCTTTCAGCTGCTCCGCAGCAAACTCTATCCAGGTTGGATTGACACAGATACTGGCAAAATCATAAACTTTTGCTTCTTCAATTAACTTCAGAATCTGCTCTTCTGACGCTTCAGGTTTTAAAAGCGTATGGTCTATGTATTTGTTTAATTTCATGTTGGCTTCTCCTAGAATTAAGCAATAACCTCGATAATCTCGCTTACTGCAACGCTTTCATCACCTATTTTAACATTTTTTTGAAAATCTGTAACTAGTTCTTGAGAAATTTTTTCATTTGAATAAATTTTTGCGAAAACTTCTCCAATTTCGACCTTGTCTCCGACTTTCTTTTCGAAAACAATTCCTGTTTCATAATCTAAGTCGTCAGATTTAACTGCCCGTCCTGCTCCAAGTCTCATGGCAAAGAGGCCGAATTCCATAGCAGGCAGTTCAGTGATATAACCTGCCTGTTCTGCTTTCACATCTACAATATAAGCTGCACTTGATGGACGATAGAGATCTTCCAACTCGCCACCCTGGGCTGCAACCATAGCTTCAAATTGCTTCAAGGCAGCACCGTTGGTCAGCTGTTCTCTCACTTCTTCCACCGTTTTCTCAACATCTGCCAGTCCAAGCATAATCTGAGCCAACTCACAAATAAAAGTTGTGATGTCTTCACGGCCCTTGCCCTGCAAGATATCCAAGGCTTCCAAAATTTCCAGCCGATTACCGATGCTGGTTCCCAAAGGCTGACTCATATCTGTCAAAACTGCAACTGTTTTTCTGCCGACAGCCTTGCCCAAATCCACCATGGTACGTGCTAGGACACGAGCATCATCCAGATTTTTCATAAAGGCGCCTTCACCAACCGTCACATCCAGAAGGATGCTATCGGCACCAGCTGCAATTTTCTTACTCATGACAGAGCTGGCTATCAATGGAATGGTATCAACTGTTGCAGTGACATCGCGCAAGGCATAGAGTAGCTTATCCGCCAACACCAACTGATCTGACTGACCGATTACAGATAGGCCGATTTCCTGCACCTGCTTGATAAAGTCTTTCTGACTACGCTCTACCTGAAATCCTTTAATGGATTCCAATTTATCAATGGTTCCTCCAGTATGGCCCAGCCCACGGCCGCTCATTTTAGCAACGGGAACACCGAAACTAGCCACCAGAGGTACCAAGACCAGAGTTACCTTATCACCAACACCGCCAGTAGAATGTTTATCTACTTTTATTCCCGCGATTTCTGACAGGTCAAACTGCTCTCCAGTTCCAACCATGGTCATGGTTAAATCCGAAATTTCCCAAGTCGTCATGCCCTTAAAATAGACAGCCATCGCAAAGGCTGCCATCTGATAGTCTGGCACAGTCCCATCCACATAGCCCTCAATCAGCCACTGGATTTCCTGACTGGTCAGTTCAAGACCATCTCTTTTCTTTTGGATAATATCTACAGCACGCATCCTATTTTTCGCTCCTTAGTATATAGTAGCCTTTGTCTTTCTTAACAATCTCACAGTTTCCAAAAACAGCTTCCATCTTCGACTTGGCACTGGGTGCTCCCTGCTTTTTCTGAATCACAAGGGTCAAATCACCGCCTTCTATCAAATGCTCATAGCTTCCGCCGATGACTTCGTGCACGACTTGCTTACCAGCACGAATAGGCGGATTACTGATAATATGGTCGAAAATGCCACTGACCTTTTCATAAACATTTGACTGGAAGATATGAGCAGATACCTGATTCCTCTCAGCATTCTTCTGAGCCAAGTCCAAGGCCCGCTGGTTGATATCTACCATGGTCGCAGCCACTCCGTGCGCTTTGGCTAAGGTCAAACCTAATGGGCCATAGCCACAGCCAACATCCAGCACCCGTTCTTCAGCTTCAAAGTCTAAGACAGACAAAAGAACCCGACTGCCATAATCAATCATCTTTTTACTGAAGACACCAGCATCTGTCAAAAAAGTTAGCCGCTGTCCTAACAGTTCTACATTTAATTCATGAATATCATGTTTGGCATCAGGATTTTCTGCAAAATACATTTTAGTCATACAACCATTTTATCATAATTTTCCTAGATTTGTAAATCGTTTTCATTTCTCCAAAAAGTATGTTATACTAAAGTCCATCATACAGGAGCAACTTATGACTAACGAATTTCTTCATTTTGAAAAAATCAGCCGCCATACTTGGCAAAACCTGCATCGTAAAACAACTCCGCCTCTGACCCAGGCCGAGCTTAACTCTATCAAGAGTTTCAATGACAAGATTAGCTTGCAGGACGTGACGGACATTTACCTCCCCTTGACCAATCTCATTCAAATTTATAAACGTTCTAAGGAAGACTTGGCTTTTTCCAAGGGGATTTTTCTACAAAAAGAGAGCCGGAAACAGCCCTTTATCATCGGAGTTTCTGGCAGTGTGGCCGTTGGGAAATCCACCACCAGCCGGTTGCTGCAGATTCTGCTTTCTAGAACTTTTTCAAATGCGACAGTCGAGCTAGTTACCACAGATGGTTTTTTATTTCCGAACAAAACCTTGGAAGATCATGACATTTTAAACCGCAAGGGTTTCCCAGAAAGCTATAATATGGAACTGCTTCTTTCCTTTCTGGATAGCATAAAAAACGGACAGGATTTCCAAATTCCTGTCTACTCGCATGAGACTTACGATATCGTTCCTCAAGAAATGCAAGAGGTAAAGGCAGCCGACTTTGTTATTGTCGAAGGGATTAATGTTTTCCAGAATCCACAGAACGAGCGCCTCTATATGACAGACTTTTTTGACTTTTCAATTTATGTCGATGCAGAAGTCGAAAATATTGAAAACTGGTATCTGGATCGCTTTAAAAAAATGCTGACGTTGGCTGAAAACGACCCAAAAAACTACTACCACCGCTTCACCACGCAATCAGAAGAGGAAGTAGTAACCTTCGCCCATAATGTCTGGAAAAGCATTAACCTTGTCAACCTGCTAGACTACATTGAGCCAACCCGCAATCGGGCAGAAATTATCCTGCACAAAGCTGTAAATCATGAAATTGATGAAATTTACTTAAAAAAATAAAAAAGCTTGTCAAATCCTAACTTTTCATATATAATTAGATAGTTAGTATTTTCAATGGAGGTGAAACAACTTGGCAAACATTAAATCAGCTATCAAACGCGCTGAATTGAACGTGAAACATAACGAAAAAAACTCAGCTCAAAAGTCAGCTATGCGTACTGCAATCAAAGCATTTGAAGCAAACCCATCTGAAGAACTTTTCCGTGCTGCTAGTTCAGCTATCGATAAAGCAGAAACAAAAGGTTTGATCCACAAAAACAAAGCAAGCCGCGATAAAGCACGCCTTTCAGCTAAACTTGCTAAATAATGCATACAAAGGGAGCTCTCAGGAGCTTTTTTTGTTTCTCACATAAAGGAGGTAGGGATGAAAATAGCAATTATTGGTTATTCCGGTTCTGGCAAATCCACTCTAGCAGCACAACTGTCCAACCACTACTCCATTCCCAAACTTCACATGGATACATTGCAGTTCCAACCCGACTGGAAGGATAGCGACCGTGATTGGATGAGTGAACAGATGGATATTTTTTTGTCAAAAAATACCGACTGGATCATTGACGGCAACTACTCTTGGTGTTTTTATGAACGTCGGATGGCAGAAGCCGACCAAATCATCTTTCTAAACTTCTCTCGCTGGAACTGCCTTTATCGAGCTTTCAAACGCTATCTAAAATACCGTAATCGAACCAGAGAAAGCATGGCTCCCGGCTGCCCCGAAAAGTTTGACTGGGAGTTTATCTGCTGGGTCCTCTGGAACGGACGGCGTCAGACTGCACTGGCAAGATATAAGAGAATCCGACAAACTTTTCCTCAGAAATTCTACGAATTAAGAAATCAAAAAGAACTGACCAACTTCTTACAGAAGCTAAAAACAAGCGAGCCTTAATGACTCACTTGTTTTTATTTGATTTTCTTTTTCTGCGGGAAAAGAGGTAGGCCTAAAGAAGCTATTTTTTCAGCTGGAACCTTCATCCCGTCCTTAATCCACTTGGAAAGAACGGAAACAACTGCCGAACTCCAGAAGGAATTCATGTAAGAATTAGTCGTTTTCTTAGCATTGCGATTGCGCTTTTCCAAAAAGTCAAATACGGCCTGAGTCAGCAGCTTTTCAAAATTATAGTCAATGGCTAGACTGATAACTCGAGCTTCTTTCTTGGCTTCCTTAAAAAGAAAAAGCCAAATCTGATACATCTCAGTTTTAAAGTTAAACTCTTCCAATTTATCCGTAATACCTTGAACAGTGTTTTTGAAAATTTCTTCAAGAATCTGCTCCTTAGAGCTGTAGTTGCGGTAAAAGGCAGCGCGGGAAACTCCAGCTCGCTCAACCAGCTCTGAAATCGTGATTTTTTTGAGTTCTTTCTTCTCCAACAGCTGCATGAGAGAAATTTCCAGAGACTCTCTCGTGATTTGATTGGATTCCTGATTGTATTTCTTTAAATTCGCGAGTGATTTTTCCGATATTTTCTTTTCCGACATAACAATTTCTTCCCTCTTGTCTCAGCTGACAGTTTCCGCTTTCTAGTAAGCATCCTTCATGTTATAATTTTAAAAAAAGACAGGTTTTTTGTCAATTTTTTTATTGTACATACTTGACAAAAAAGGAGAAAAATATGACTTGGAAAATTATAGCTGACTCTGGCTGTGACTTTCGTGAAATGGCAAACTTGGCCAAAGACACTCAATTTGAAAGTGTTCCCTTGACCATTCAAGTGGAAAATGAAATCTTTGTAGATGATAAGCAACTTGAAATTGACCTGATGATGGAGAAGATGTATGCTTCTTCTGCTGCTTCAAAGTCTGCCTGCCCTAGTCCAGATGACTATCTCAAAAGCTTTGAGGGAGCTGATAAGATCTTTGTGGTGACTATCACTGGAACTCTATCTGGCAGCAATAATAGTGCACAGGTTGCTAAGAAAATCTTTTTGGAAGAACATCCTGACGCACAGATTCATGTCATTGATAGTCTTTCTGCTGGCGGAGAGGTGGACTTGCTTGTGACTAAACTCAATGAACTCATTCAGCAAGATCTCAGCTTTGATGAAGTCGTTGAAGTCATTAGTCGCTATCAAGAGAAAACCAAGCTTCTCTTCGTTCTGGCAAAGGTAGATAACTTGGTCAAAAACGGTAGACTTAGCAAACTTCTGGGAACCGTTGTCGGCTTGCTCAATATACGCATGGTCGGTGAAGCTAGCCAGACCGGCACGTTAGAGCTTCTGCAAAAGGCACGCGGTCCGAAAAAGGCTCTTGCTTCTGCAATCGAAGAGCTACTCAAAGCTGGTTACAAGGGTGGCCGACTCATCATCGCTCACCGCAATAACGAAAAGTTCTGCCAGCAATTTAGTCAGCTGATACAAGAAAAGTATCCCCAAGCTCAAATCGAAACGGTGCCAACTTCAGGACTCTGCAGCTTCTACGCTGAGGAAGGCGGAATCTTAATGGGCTATGAAATTTAATACAGCTTATAAAAAAGTAAAGGATTAGGCTAAGATAATTGACCTAATCCTTTACTTTTTCGATTTAATTCGCTATAATAAAACCAAGTAAAGGAGTTGATATTATGGCCAGAGGACGAGGCGCAGCAAGCCCCCAAGACAAGGAAGCAAGTCTTCTCATTTCGAAAAAACTTAAAGAACTTCTCAAGGAAACAGGTAAGAAACAAGTCGAGCTATCTCGTGAAACAGGCATTCCTGCTAGTACGTTGACTGGCTATATGAAAGGGACATCTCTGCCTATCGCAGCCAATCTAGAAAAGATTGCAAGATTTTTTGAGGTAGAGGTTGAAGAAATCGACCCTCGTTATCGCCTCATCGCAGACATTCCTCAACAATTTCCCGATTTAAATCGTATTTATCAACAACTTGACCAAGACAGACAGGAACAAGGATTAAAGTTGCTGGAAACCTGCCTAGCTGAACAAGAAACACATGCCGGCTTAAAGGACGACTACTTCCCCTACTTGGTCCATGAGAATTACTATCTCTCTCAGCATAAACCAGATCAGGCTGATTTGGTCTGGCTGGACAGAGAAATTGACTACGATATTGCTCTTTGGGTACGAACAGACTCTCTTGAGCCCAAGTATCCGAGAGATTCCGTAGCGCTAATCAAGCAGACTCATTTCGAGCTTGCCGGTGCAATCTATGCTATTGACTATGACGGCCAAACCATTATCAAAAGGGTTTTCAATGATCCAACAGGAATTCGCTTAATTTCCCTTAATAAAAAATATAGTGATAAGTTTATCCCGCATGAGGAAGAGCCTAAGCTCATCGGCCGAGTCATGGCGACTTTCATGCCACTGGATGTAGAAAAAATAAAGAAAAACAAATAACAGCTCTGCAAATGTACAGAGCTGTTATTTTTATGATTATCAGTCAAAAAATCAGAAAGTCTTTCGACTTCCTGATGCTCTTTTAATAAAATACTGCTAACTCTTCATTCAGCTTTTTCATGTAGTGTTTGTGGACTATGTAAGACAACACAGTTAATCCTACTAGAACTAGAGCTACTATCGTATAAATTACCAGAGGCGCAAGAACATTGGATATAAAGAAGAGAAGAGTAATGACAATCAACATTCCTAAAATCAGGGCGATAGCTAGAAGAGTTTTCACCATATTATTATCTCGGCTCATCAATTCTGTGACATTGGACCAATTGATCACGAGATGCTTATAGTCTCGGTAGTAACCCCAAGAACTCCACATTAGACTAATCAAGGCCCAAACAATCACCATGCCCAAGAAAGTCACTGGATGCATACCGGAAACAAGGCTGGTTATCAAAAGCAAGGTCAGAGGCAGGATAGACTGGACAGCAAAGAGCTGCCAAAACTTCAGACGAATATATTGCTTCAAATCAAAGGGGAGAACCTTGAGATAATCAAAATTTTCCCTTTCCAGAGAAATCCCAATAGCCGTGAGGTTGCTACCGCCTGAGTTTAGTGTTGCAATCAAAACAGCCAGGGCCATCATTGGCAAGAGGAAACGTGGTCCCAGATAAGAAGTCAAAGACAGGCCGCCTTGTATCATCCCCATTCCCATACTGAAAATGACAATGTAAGGGAGAAAGGCCGACATAAAAATGGCCTGCATAATGACAGAACCCTCGCTCAAGAGCCTGATATTGTAGCGCAAGACAAACTTTTTAAGATTTTTTGCTTCCGCAATATTGATGTCATGCACGCGCTCTCGCTTTCCTACTGAAGAGCCCGTCATGAGAGCTGCCTCATAAAATTCTGGAATTACCTTAGTCTTTACGATAAAAAATAGAAGAGCCGCAACTGCCACCCATCCCAAAAATCCCAGCAAGGAAGCTGCACGAAAAGGATGAAGAATAAAATCATAAAAGGCCTGAACTGGAGGGAAGAAAGCTTTAACCTCTGTACGATTTATGACGCTTCTGCTGTTCATTTGATTAATCATAAAATAGAGGAAAAAGGATCCGACGGAAACAAGAGCCAAAATGACATTGGACAGGATGGTCTTGTACTTTCTGAAAAATGCTGTCTTGGTAATAAAGTGGACGGCAATCAAAATCAGAAAGGTGATGACCGAACTTAAAATCAGAATAGCAATCAGAGCCAAGGGCAGGCCCAAGAAAGGATTACCACCTTGAAAAGCCAAAACCAAGAAATAACTGAACATAGGCAAAATGGCAATCAGCAAGGTCAGGATAACCGAAATGCTTTTGCCGACGATGATTTCTGCTTCGCTAAAAGCATAGGGACGGTAAGATTGCAAGTCCTTGCTTTCATAAAATACATTGTAAAAGACCAGAAAGCCCTGAGACATAGAAAAAAGAGCAAAAGCAGAAACCAAATTGGCAAAGAGACCAGGATTACCAACCAGTTGGTTCAGGGAGCCCATCAAACCGAAAAGAAAGAGATAGACCAATCCTAAAATCAGATACATACGGATAGCCTTCAGCGATACATTGACCTTGCGCTCAGGATTCTTAGCTTGCATCTTGCGGTACTGTTGCAGCTGAGACGGCTGAATAGCGTAGAGGATGTTGATATCAACAAGTTTTTTTATAGCTTTAATGCGCATCTGGACTCACCTCTTCTCTACGGCCTGCCAGACTAAGATAAATGGTTTCAAGAGACTGTTCTGGATGTTGGCCTTTTAGTTCTTCAATAGTTCCGTAGAAAATCAATTTCCCTTTTTTGAGAATGGCCACCTTATCACAGAGCTGCTCTGCAACTTCCAAGACATGGGTTGAAAAGAGAACTGTATTTCCTTTATCTGCATGCTGGCGCATCATCTGTTTGAGGTCAAAAGCTGCCTGCGGATCAAGACCGGTCAGCGGCTCATCCAGCACCCAAATATCCGGGTCAGACAAAAGCGCCGCTATGACGAAGACTTTTTGTCTCATACCGTGAGAGAATGAATCAATAACCTCATATCGATGAGAACCAAAGTCAAAAATATGGAGCAGATTTGCCAGTCGCTCTTCGACTTCTGCATTTGTCATATCGTAAGAAGTCGCTACCAGCTCCCAGAACTCATTGGCAGTTAGGCGCAAAAATAAATCTGGTGAGTCAGCTACATAGCCGATTTTTTTCTTGACTTCCAAGCGATTAGCTGATAATTCTTTCCCATCTACAAAAATCTGTCCACTACTAGGATTGATGACGCTGACCAATGACTTAATGGTAGTAGATTTTCCGGCGCCATTGTGACCAATCAGACCGACGATTTCTCCGCTTTGCAAGGTCAAATTCAGCTGATTGAGAGCTACCGTTCCTTCATAAACTTTAGTGACATCTTTAAATTCAATCATAAGAGAGCTCCTTTACCGATTTCTATACAGATTAGTATACTCTTTTTGCGCCTTTTTGTCTCGTCTCTGCCTAACGATTGCTACAAGATAAAGCTAAAAGCAGCTGAACTTCATCTAACTATGAAATTCTTGCTGCTTTTCGAACAGAGCCACTAACGTTGTGAGTGTTTCTTTGCTAAACTAGATAAGCCTAGTGTGCTGATCAGCAGAGCAAGACCAAGATGCAGAATTCCCTTATCTGAATTGCTGCCAGTTTCAGGTAAGGCAGCTGGAGCTTGCTGCTTGCTTATCTTCTGAACTTTTCCTACTGCCTGTTCATAATGTTCTGCATAGTGAACCACCACCTGAACTGATGGAGCCTCTCTACTTTCCACGTTATCTAAGATATACTCAGGAACTTCTAAAATTGCTGGTGCGACTAATTTCGCACCAATAATCTCTGGTAGAGCTGCATAAGCTGTATCAAGAGCATTCGGTATATAGTTTGCCTTTTGCAGGCGACTAGCTTCCAAAGTAGGTATTAGGGCACTGATGGAGTCCGTCTTGAAAGTCACTTCATATTGACGATCAATTTTGAGGTCGCTTGGGTCGTATGTGTTGAAAACCAGAGCCAGCTTATGGCCTTTTTTCACCGTATAGAGATTAGGCTGCAAATAGACTGTATAGTCGTGGAATTGACCAATTTGAGGATCAATACTATTTTGCGAGCTGGATGGTGTGTAGCCCGATTCTGGATTAGTCAGATTGACCCAACCTTTGGCAATGACTTTGTATTTGGTTTTGACAGTCGCAAAATTTTTGATATCCATATTGCTGAGATTGCTGCCCATCCAGAAGCCGTCTTTCTGACTTTCATCACTGGCTGCTCCGTTTCCAACCACATTAAACTCTTGGTCTGATACATCTACTAGGAGAGCATTGACTTGCAGATTACTGCCGCCCCCCTTGGCAAGAGCAGCCTTGAAATGGACTGGGATATGTCCTTTAATGGTCATATCCTCTTTGACATCTGTCATAAAGGTCAAATTAGCCTTAGAAGAAGCTTTGCTAACCGCTTCATCACGCTTGCTGGTATCAATTCCCGCTCCTGCGTAGTCACTGGAAATCGTTTCTTCTAAGCGCTTGGACTGAGCTGTCAGAATCAAGCGATTACTGCTTTTCCAGTTATCATAACTGGTCCATTTATTTGGATCATAGTTATTTTGCGCCAAAACAGCAGGAAGTTTGCTAACATCATTTTCCACATCATAGAGGTAATGAGAGAACCAAGTATTGAGCAGGTCATAAAAATCTTGCTTGTTAGCTGTAATACCAAAGCCTCTAGATACGGCAGCAGGATTGATATGATTCCCTTGGTGAAGATAAAGTTTCACATCTTGACCGGCTTTTTTTAGCGAATCATACATGAGCTCAAAGTGTTTGGTTTTGACATTGTCATCATTCAAACCATGCACTAGCAGGGCACTGGTCTTTATCTTTTCTGGATGCAGTGTATAATCCCGTTCCTGCCATACCGGACTATAGTTACGGCCGTGCGCATTCTGGTCCTTATTTAACTGATTGATGTAGGCAGCATACTTGTTACTGATAGCAGCCCAATCTTTTTGATCCAGCAACCGTGTAGCGACATAGAGAGAAAGCCAAGATAAATCACTGTAGGGAGGATTGGTGTAAGCCGCCCCTTGACTATTGAAATAATCATACCAGCTGGCAATTCCAGCAGCTGGAACAATGGTTTTCAAGCCTTCAACACCAGTCGTGGCCACACCGAAAGTTGTCGTACCAGCCCAAGACAGACCAGTCATACCGACCTTTCCATTAGCCCAGTCGGCCTTGATTTCGATATTATTAGTCCTATCTGTGTAGGCCGTTCGTTTACCATTGACCCATTCGACAATATTTTTAAATGCTTCAATTTCTAAATCTGAGCCAGTTGTATTAAAACCCTCAGAACCTTTTGTTCCTAGACCAGCGCTTGAAACAAAAGCATAGCCTCGGACGAGGAAATAATCATACCAGTTCAAGTTTTCATAGTCATAGATCGCCTCATAAGGACTGTAGTAATACCAATCCGATGACAATGCTCTTTTTGCTGCATCAATACTGCTCATACTAGAAACTGGCTGGCGCTTAGATGGCTGATTACGGAGGCTCTTCATGTCATAAGAACCGTTTGTCGGCAGATTGAGACTTTCCAGTGTCACATGGTCTTCATCTAAGGTTCCAGCGACATAAGGCCGGGCTTCCAAAATTGTCGCAGCCTTATAATCACCCTTAGCAGCTGCTTTAGGAAGCTGCACAATAGCCTTGACCAAATCTCGCTTACCGTCACCATCCGTATCGTGGTCAGTCTCTACATAGACAGGGAAACGAACAATCTCACTGCCTTCATAAGTATACTCCTCATATCTATCTTCACCACTACTATATGGAAAAATTGGTTGTGAACGACCATTCAAAAAGAGGGGCTCTTTCTTTTCAGACCGATAGGCATCATGCAGTCGCTTGGCAACCGAATACATAGATTGCAGATTATCACCCTGGACACTGGCTGTCAAATCAGCTTCTTTTTCAATCATCCCCAGACTCTTTGCAAGATTTGCTCTGTCCTCTGCACTGCTGCCCAACTGAGAATCACTGACTGCTGCCCATTTGAGCAATTCATCTACAGCCTCTTGCAGGGTTATTTCCTTATCAGCGAGGGAAGGGTTTGAAAGGCCGCCAGTATAGGCAGACAAATCTTGGCCTTTCACAGCAGTTGAGCCAGCGGAAGGCGCTGAGCTGACATCTTTAGCCAGAGCCAGAAGCTCCTGCTCCTGCGCTTGGCTAAGGCTAGGTGCTGCTTCATCAGGCACAAGTGGTGCCTTTTCTTGCTTTTCCGAAACCGGTTCTTCTAAAGAAGTCTGACTTGCAGTTTCTACTGCCGTTGATTGTTGATCCTGAGAGCCAGTTTCAGAAGCCTTTGCAACTGTTTCTGTCTTGAGATTGTCCGTGCGCTCGCTACTAGCTTGAGTCGCCTCATCCGCCTGAACAGCTTGCGCCAATACCAAAGGTGCAAGTAACAAACTTGGTAAGAGTAATGTAACTAGTCTTTTCTTTCTCATAAAGACACCTTTCCTTAGATAAAATCTTTTATAATAAGCCCATTATACTATGTAAGCGCTTTTATTTCAATCTATTCTATCTTTTATCTATGGAAATGTCAAAATATCTATAGAAGCAGAAAGACGCAAACGATTGCGCCTTTCTGTTTCTTTTGGTACAATAAAGCCAATCAGTGAGAATGAAAAGGATAATTTATATGGAAAACCAAACCTTAATGCAGTATTTTGAATGGTATCTGCCAGATGATGGTCAGCATTGGAATCGCTTGGCAGAAGATGCCCCAAACCTAGCAGACAAAGGAATTCGCAAGATCTGGATGCCACCCGCTTTCAAAGGAACCGGCTCTAATGACGTTGGCTATGGTGTTTATGACCTTTTCGATTTGGGAGAGTTTGATCAAAAAGGGACAGTCCGCACAAAGTATGGATTAAAGGAAGAATACCTTCGAGCGATTGAGGCACTTGCTCAAAACGGCATCGAAGCTATTGCGGATGTTGTCCTCAATCACAAGGCCGCAGCTGACTATAAAGAGCGCTTTACCGTCGTTGAAGTTGATCCTAACGACCGCACAAAGATCTTGTCAGAACCTTTCGAGATTAAAGGCTGGACTAAGTTTGTCTTCCCAGGCCGCAATAAAGCCTATAATGACTTTGAATGGCACTGGTACCACTTCACCGGCACTGACTATGATGCCAAAAACAACAAGTCAGGCATTTTTCTCATCCAAGGGGACAATAAAGGTTGGGCAGATGATGAGCTAGTGGACAATGAGAATGGTAACTACGACTATCTCATGTATGCGGATATTGATTTCAAGCACCCCGAAGTCATCCAAAATCTCTACGACTGGGCTCATTGGTTTATTGAAAGCACTGGTGTACATGGCTTTCGCTTAGATGCTGTTAAGCATATTGATTCCTTCTTTATGAAGAATTTCATCCGAGATATTACTGAAAAATACGGTGACGATTTCTATGTCTTTGGGGAATTTTGGAATAGTGACGAAACAGCCAATAACGATTATCTAGAAAATATTGACTACCGCTTTGACCTAGTCGATGTTAAACTTCATCATAATTTATTTGATGCCAGCAAATCTGGAGCAGATTATGACCTGCGAACTATTTTTGATCAGACACTTGCAAAGAATCATCCTGAATCAGCTGTAACCTTTGTGGACAACCACGATACTCAGAGAGGTCAGGCTTTGGAGTCTACCGTCGAAGAATGGTTCAAACCAGCTGCCTATGCTCTTATACTTCTAAGAGAAGCTGGATTGCCCTGCGTCTTTTACGGAGACTACTATGGCATTAGCGGTGAATTTGCTCAAGAGAGCTTTAAGGATGTGCTGGATAAACTCCTAGACATCCGTCTCAATCTAGCCTATGGTGAGCAGACCGACTACTTTGACGATGCAAACTGTATCGGCTGGACTCGCCAAGGTAAGGACGATGATGGTCAGCCAATCGCTGTCCTTATCAGCAATGGCCAAGCAGCCAGCAAATCCATGCTGGTCGGTCCGGAATGGGCTGGAAGAGAATTCAGCGACTATCTAGGCAACAGCTCTCAAATCGTGACGATTGACGAAGAAGGCTGGGGAGAATTTCCAGTGGAGGAAAAATCAGTTAGTGTCTGGAGTGTTAGATAAGTCACAGCAAAAATATGGAAATAAAAAAATAAGACCAGATTGGCCTTATTTTTTTCGTTCTTTCTTAGAATTTAGTAAGCCAACAGAAGCCAAAAGGCTAATAATTGCTGCTCCCAAGAATGATGAATTTGTGTTTCCAGTATTTGGTAATTGATGTTTGGACACTCGAGACAGAACAGGAGTAGTCTCAGAGTTCTCAACCCTTGCAGGACTCTTCTGCTCAGAAGTTTCTGTTCCCAAAGCTATTTGAGCCTTCGTTTTTGGCGCGTATACATAAGTTCGAACGCCATTTGCATCCGTTACAGAAACAAAACCATATTTTTCAAAATCCTTTGCATCAAGCAAACCAAATTCTGCCGCTGCCAATGGACGTCCATCTACATCTAGGAAACGAGTGATTTCAATAGCCGGTTTGTCCTCAACCGGAGCATCTTTCGGTACTTCATACACGCTGGCGCGATAGACATGGGTACGAATGCCGTCCTCGTCACTGCTGGATTGGTAGTCATAGCCGGCGATTGTCTTAGACGCCACTAAACCGAGTTCTGGATCTGATAGCTCTTGACCTGATTCATCTACAAAGCGAGTCATTTCTAAGACTGGTTTCTCTTCTCGTGGAGCGTCTGTCGGCAGTTCATGCACACTTGCGCGATAGACATGAGTGCGAACACCATCTTCGTCGGTGCTGGACTGGAAGTCATAGCCAGCGATACTCTTAGACGCCACCAAACCGCGCTCAGGATCTGATAACTCTTGACCAGTTTCATCTACAAAACGAGTCATTTCTAAAACTGGTTTCTCTTCTCGTGGAGCGTCTGTCGGTAATTCATGAACACTTGCGCGATAAATATGAGTGCGAACACCATCTTCGTCGGTGCTGGACTGGAAGTCATAGCCAGTGATACTCTTAGACGCCACCAAACCGCGCTCAGAATCTGATAACTCTTGACCAGTTTCATCTACAAAACGAGTCATTTCTAAAACTGGTTTCTCTTCTCGTGGAGCGTCTGTCGGTAATTCATGAACACTTGCGCGATAAATATGAGTGCGAATGCCATCTTCGTCGCTGCTGGACTGGAAGTCATAGCCGGAAATACTCTTAGACGCCACTAAACCTTGTTCAGGAGCTGATAACTCTTGACCGCTTTCATCTATAAAGCGGGTCATTTCTAAGACTGGGCGCTCTTCACTTGGTGCATCATTTGGAAGCTGGAACTGGCTTAGTTCATACTCATAGACGATTTCTTTGGTTCTTCCTGCTGCATACTCTCCCGATTCAGCATCATAGACAGTTAGCCGAGATTTATAAGTATAGAACTTATTATTATAGGAAATTAGAGGTTTAGGACTGACTGTGTATCTAGTCTTAGCCGGCTTCTCATCCATAATGGGGTTAGCAATAGCATGCCCCTGCTCGTCTTGGTAACGGACAAGAACCTTGCCCGGTCCGGTCTCTCTCTCATTAACCTTCTTAACATCCGAAACTTTAAAGACGAAACCTTCAGCTTTGACCGTTCTGAAAAGTTTATCTAGCTCATCTTTATTAGGCGAAAAACCAGTTCTTGAATAACCAGTTCTTGAAAAACTTGGTTTTACAATTTCGACTCCACCATCTGATGTCTCAGTCATGTCTGGGACACCCATAATCTCTATCGTGTAATCTCTATCAATATAATAACGAGTTTTATCACCCGGTTTCATCAGATACAGTTTATAGTGGAAGGTTTTAATATTGTTTTCACCAAACCAAGGCTTCACTAAAGATGGATTATTTCCTAACCAATCAATATAAACGATATTCCCATTCTCATGTACTTCACCGTACTCTTTCCATCTCCCGTTATAATTTCCTAAATCGGGGTAGAGTGGCATCATAGTGCTATAATCGAAAGGTTTATTACGCAAATGGTAACCTGCATTATCATAGTTTCGCGGATCCGTTTGCATAGCATTTACTCTGCTATTATAAAGGTCACGATACTCTTTCACTTCCTTCCCATTGACCAGCAATTTTTGAAAAAAAGGATTCATTAAAAAAGGAAAATTTTCAGTCCAAGCTTCTATTCGGAACATATCTGGATTTTCAGAAAGAATCTGCCTAATCTCTTGCCTAGATAGTACTCTATTATCAGAATTATCAAAATACTTTCTAGAAAAACCTATATCAAAGCTAACATTAGAATTCTCTAGCCAATATGATCGCCTCAAATAAGTACGACGAGGGATTGTATCGTCCAGCATCAAATCCAATTCAGAACGCGGAATAATAGCTTTTGGTATCTTCGCTACTTCTTCAGGTGTTGGATTTACATTCAATGTCGACTCCCACTTATTTAAAAAGAAGAGGGCCGTATCATTTTGGATAAGTGTTGCTCTTCGAGAACCTACATCCCTAAAATCCTCATCTCTAACTAGATTTAAATTTTCTACTTGTTTTAAATCAATATATTTAAAGACACCATCTATCTTACGGATAGCATAAGCACGATCATACTTTTTAGCTGCTTCTTGTATTTGTTCGTTTGACTGCATCTCCGGCATGACTGATGTGAAGTTTGCAGCCTTAGTTATTTCAGAGCTATTTTCCTTAGTATGATAGTCATAAAACTCTTGAGCTAATTGTTTGATTTCAGGCGAGACTTGGGCCACACCCTTCTCTCCTTCTTCTGAGATGGTCAGACCGGAAGCTTCCTCTGCTGGTGTATTTTTGATCGTTCCATCATTAGGCAGCTCTTGATTGACAGGAGGTGTCGTCTGGTTATTCTGGACTTGATTCCCCTCTGTTTCACTACTTACCTCCTCTGCTTGTACAGTCACTGCCATTGTCCCAGCAAGTAATAAGGACAGAGGAATTGGAACTAATTTCATTCCCATTTCTACTTTTTTCCCTAAAGTCTTTTTCATCTTCTTCTCCTTTTAATCTCCTATTTTAGATAATTTAAAAACTTTTTCCCATAGATTGACTAGTAATTCTTTGTGATAACGATTGGCAAGTTCTTTGGATCTTGCCGAAAACCCCCTCCATTCTTTTTCTCCAAATTGGCTAAACTGCTCCAGATAGGCAATATATTGATTAGCGTCATTTTGCGGTATCAGCCAGCCATTCTCTCCATGCTTAATATAAGCCTGATTGGCATAACGGACATCCAGACCTATCAGAGGCAAGCCATTGACCAAAGCCTCATAGAGTGATGTCGCAAAGGCTTCCGATAAGGAAGTGCTAATATAGGCATCATAAGCTTGATAAGGCGCCTGAGACTGATAGCCCTTAAAATGAACCATATCTTCCAAATCATTGAGCTGAACCACATCTTGCAGCATAGCCATGTCAGGACCATCTCCATAGATGTCAAGAGTAAACTGCCTATGGCCTTTAAATTTCAACAAAGCCATAATTTTCAGCAATAACAGAACGTTTTTCTCCTCAGACAAACGACTGACTGTCACCAAGTGAATCTCCTTAGGATCCAAGACCCTCTCTCTTGGATCTTGGACCACTTGATCTGCATAGGTGGTTGGAATAAAGAGCGCCTTTTCCCTCATCTCTTGAGGCAGATAAGCATCTTGGCCTTCCCCAACCAATATCAAAGTGTCTAATACATCCTGATCCAGCCAGCCCATCACCTTTTTATCTAACTCTTGCCCGAGGGCAATCATGTGATCCTGATGAAGGACGCGCGCTACATGAAAATCTTGTCCACGTCTCAAGAGAATATTTTCTGGAATATCCAGACGCTCCATTATCAGCCAGTCTTCTGGCTCAAGCTCCTCCTCAGCAAACTCCTGGACACTTCGTCCCCCTAACTCTAAACCTAGAAAACGAACCTTGGTCCTATCAATGCCCAAGACATCATAGCTTTCTAGCACTCTTCTCCTGGTACCGACATCACTATATATATCTGCATCCGCTTCAGAAACCCACAATTCATAAGGAACTTTCATTTCTTCAAAAAGTTCAAATCGATTGCGGAGGGCAATGTCAATCCCAAACGCTCTAGAACGGATACAAGCATCCACACAAACTACTTTCATTTTCTCCCTTTTAACCTAAAGTAATTCTATATAATAATATCTCACAACTTACAATTTTATGCAAGCGTTTCAGATAATTTTTTCTAAAATTTAATTGCTCACTCCACCAAGCCACTTCTCAGATAAGCATCGACCATACGCTCCGTCGCGATGACTGAATCAATATGGGTACGCTCATAAGAGTGGCTGGATTCGATGCCAGCGCCTAACAGGGCATGCTTGACTTCTGCTCCTGCGCTCATGGCTGCAGAGGCGTCTGATCCGTAAAATGGATAGATGTCCAGTTTGTAAGGAATGTCTTGCTCCTTGGACAAATTTACCAAATGCTGGCGGAAGCCATAGTGATAAGGTCCTGATGCATCCTTGACACAGATGGAAACCGTATACTCATCTGTCTGCTGGTCGTCACCCATAGCCCCCATATCAACCGCCAAATACTCCACCGCTTGCGCTGGCAGGCTGGAATTAGCCCCATGACCAACCTCTTCAAAGACACTGAAAGCAAAATGTGTCGTCACTGGTAGCTGAATATTTTCCTCTCTATAAATGCGCAAAAGATTGAGCAAAATAGCTGCGCTGACCTTGTCATCCAGAAAGCGGGACTTGATAAAGCCTGACTCAGTAACTGTGGTACGCGGGTCAAAGGAAATAAAATCTCCGACTTCGATTCCTAAATCCCGTGTCTCTTTCTCACTCGTCACCTTTTCATCCAAACGGACTTCCATATTGTCCTGAGTTCGCTCAACCGTCCCAGCATCCTTGTAAACATGGCAGGAAGTCTGGTGAACTAAGATAGTCCCACTGATAGTCTTTCCACTGCTGGCCACATGGACCAGACAGTTTTCTCCTTCAATCATGTTCCAAGGGAAACCGCCAATCCGATCCAGCTTGAGACGACCGTCAGACTTAATAGCTCGAACAATAGCCCCCAGTGTATCCACATGGGCAGTCACTACACGATGCTGGGCGTCATTTTCCCCCTTAACCACGACATGAACTCCGCCTTTATTGGTCCGGACAGGCTCATAGCCCAATCCTTCCAGCGTGTGTACCAAATAGTCTGCCACCTCAGCCGTAAAGCCTGTCGGGGAAGGGATACCCGTTAATTCTTGTAAATATTGAACAGTTTGATTCATGAATGTCTCCTCATCGTTTTTCTTTATTATAGCACAAAGAAAGCCTGAGCAAATAGATTTTCAGCAGGCTTTTAATGATTTTGAGAAATTTTGAAACCTCTACTTCTATTATTTCATTTCCATTCTTCCTCATAGAAAAGCTAAAATCATCTAGGTACAAAGACAAGAAAAAATCATCTCAGCTAGCTGAGATGATTCGTTTGGCTAATATTAATTAGCTTTTTTGAAACGATAGACAAGAGCTGATAAAAGAATCAGAGCAAATCCTGCTGCTATCGCAAAGATAGATGTTTCACTGCCAGTTTTCGGCAAAACTTTTTTGCCAGTTGCTGATCCAGTAGCATCTTTTCCATCTTTATCTGATGAATTACCTGGGTTTCTATCAGTCGAAACGCCTGGTTTGTCACCAGATGATGACGGTGGTGGCGGCGTACCTGGTCCTTGTGGACGTCTAGCTTCAAATGTCCATGTGCCTGTAAATTTGACATCTGCGCCTGCAATAGTTTTACTATCTGCGTCATATTTGAGGAATTTCCAAGTACCATCACTTGCTTCAACAGTTTTCTTAGCTGGCTGAACCGCTTGAACGGCAGCACCGTCTGCATATTCAGTGGCATCATTTGGTAACAATGCTGTGACTTCTGCTGGCAAGCTACGGTTCGGATCTGCGCTTACAAATTCATAAGTTGCCTTATATTTTGGTGCTGGAGTGAAATTCCATTTACCAGTAAATTTAAGGTCCTTGTCCGCAACAGTTTGTGCATTCGTTTCTGCATAGCCATCGAAAGTCCATGTGCCTTCAGTAACTGTAACACTTGTTTTAGCAGGTTGCTTAGCGTCTACATTAGTACCATTAGTGTAGCGATTAGCATCTGCTGGAAGCAAATCAGTTACTTCTTTTGGCAGATTTGGAAAGGCTGGATTGCTGCTGAGAAACTCATAGCTGACGCCATGGTCTTTATAAGTGTTTGTGAATACTGGATTATTGCCTTCGACGGTAGCTTCCAACTTGCCCTTGCTTGCGGTCACTGTGACAGTCACTGTATGCTCTGCGCTATCGTAGGTCACACCAGCTTCATTTCCAGCTACTTCCGTCAGCTTGTAAGTATAAGTGCCTTCTTTATCATAGTTGATTCCAAGGAACTTGATATCACCATTGGCATCGTTAGCTGCTTGAAGCTCCAAGTTATTTCCGCCAACCTCAGTCAGTTTGAAAGTATACTTTTCAGCTTCAAGTGCTTTACCATCCAGAACTTTCTTAGCGGTAATCGCTACAGTAGCTGGCTCTAACTTGTATGTATTAGTGAAAGTATCACGGTCATAGGCAACAGCCGCTGTCTTAACGCCGTTGTTGTCTGTTACAGTAACAGTAACATTGATGTCTGAATTGGCATCGTTTGTCACACCTGGCAAATTGCTTGCTCGTTCACGAATGATGTAGTTAAAAGTTCCTTCTTTTTTGAAACGAAGTTTCTTAAAGGTTACGGCACCAGCTTTATTGGTTACCGTTTGAACAACTTTATCGTTGTCATCCTTATTGATCAAATCAAAAGTAAATTCACCATCTGCCAAATTGCGGCCAGTCAATTCCTTTTTGACTTTGAAGATAACTTCATCCGAACGGGTACCTTCCCCGACACCATCAAGAGTTGTCAAAGGTGCGAATGGACGTGCTAACAAATCAGGCATCTTTTGTCCATTAGCCGTAACGGTTATATCGTTAAAGGCTTTTTTGGTCACCTTATCAACTGGCTCTGTCAAACGTGTCCGGTAGATAACATAAATACCTCTTCCGCTCAAATCCCCAGCATTAACTGTGAAATGATTGGAGTCTGTAATTGAAACGACATCGCTTGGGTTAAAGGATTTACGTGTGCCAGAAGCACCTTCCCACTCAGTAAAGTAGTAACCTGTAATCCCTGAATCTTCATCCAGCTCTTGACCTTCTGGAATGGCGTCCTCAATGACAACTTGACCAAGATTTTGGACATCGCGATTGACACGGATACGCCAGTTGACGTAGTTTGGATCCTTAGAATCCTGAACACCCCACTTGGAATAACCCTGAGGCTCCTCATCAACCTTGATTCGCTTCAGCCTATAGGTTCTAGCACCTGGGAAATTAACTTCTTGCTCTTGGTCATAAGGCATATTATCAGCCCAAACCACTGTGAAAGAAGATTGAATAAGCTTGGTATCTGGCATTTTCGCAAAATACTCAGCATTTGTGACAGTAATGGTTGCTGTATTTGTAACAGGATCTGTCACCAACTTAGCAACAACAGTGCCATCCGGTGCGCTTATATTTTCCTCCAAAGTTCGCTCAATTTTGAACTGTGATGGAACACGATAAACCATGGTATCACCATTATTTAATACTTTGCTATCTGCAAATGTATAGGTCGGTGCAATGTAAAATTTACCTTCACCATAGCCTGTATCCTTTAAAGGATTAGTATTAATAGTGACGTTTGTAGTTAGTTGATAGTCGCCATCACCTAACTCTGCAGCAGAAACCCTAGGACTTGAGCTTAACAAGGGAATAAAGGTTGATACCAAAAGCAGCAAAGTCATCAGAGCATGAGACACTTTATGATAAGTTTGTTTCACCTTGAATGCGGTCCTCCTTCTTTTTATATTTTATTTTCGACAAATGCTGGCAGGCACACCATCACTTGTCTACCCCCTCATTTTCAGTCGATTCTAAATCAAGATTTATTACCAAACTAAAAATGAATGTGTTTGTATATGATAAGCAAATATGACATATACATATCAATTATAACATAAAAATTATAATTTACGCTCTGTAAACTATAATTTTTATTAGCATTTTTCTATTCTTTGTCTACTTTCGTTACAAAAAAGTTACAGATTATTTTTTTAATCTAACTCGGATGGATTATTATTGATTTATTAGAAATAAATAGCAGAAAAAATACCTAGACTATAAAGAGTCTAGGGATTTTTTCCAGAATGTTTAGCTCTAATGGGATTTCGCTTATAAAAGGAGATTGATTATTATTCAGCTAACATAATCTCTTTGAGTGTCATTCGTCTTATTGCTTTGAAATAGTATGTGACTAAAAGTTCATATAAGATCACAAAGGCTAAAAAGGTGATTAAGAAATTATGAACATCAAATGAGTAGTCGGGGACACCCTGAGCATCTTTTACAATAACTTTAAGTAGTAACTTCATAAGACCATACTGATATACCGTCCCTAAGACAAAACCCAGATAAGCCACCAGACGATAACGAGTGAGAATAACTAGACTACATTCTTTTTGGCTATAGCCAAAGGCTTTCATGAGAGCCAGACTGGCTTTATTTTCTTGGACGACAGTGCCTAGACAAAGGAGCAAAATAGAAAGTGACAATAGAACGCCTATTCCCATCATCATGACTTGAATTGTGCCATCTATAAAGTCTTTCATTCCTAGGGAAAGCTGCATCATGGCTGCAAAAGAAAATGCTGCGAAGATAACAAAGAAAATCAATATTTTCTTTTTATAAAAATGAACAGCTCCCAACTCCTGCAAAAAAGCTTTATTTACGTTAGTTTTGTGATGCTTTTGCTTTACTTGTGCTAACTCTAATCTCTTCAGCAAATAAAGGCACGGCTGCTTCAATTTAATCAAAGCATAGCCGATTCCTAATAAGGCGAATAAGAGAGTCGGCAAGATGACCATAGCGAGGAACAATTGCCAATGAAAATGAATTTCAATG
>NZ_CAURVL010000012.1:0-52172 GCF_963528215.1 uncultured Streptococcus sp. | reverse complement strand
GTCTGACCTCGACCGATGTGGTGGATACGGCCTACGGCTACCTCTACAAGCAGGCCAATGACATCATCCGTGAGGATCTGCGTCGCTTCACCGACATCATTGCAGAGCGGGCGCGGGAGCACAAGTTCACCATCATGATGGGACGGACCCACGGAGTGCATGCGGAGCCTACGACTTTCGGTCTCAAGCTCGCAACTTGGTACAGCGAAATGAAGCGCAACATTGAGCGTTTTGAGATTGCGGCTGCGGGTGTGGAAGCCGGAAAAATCTCTGGTGCGGTTGGGAACTTTGCCAACATTCCGCCATTCGTGGAAAGCTATGTCTGTGAGAAATTAGGAATCCGTCCACAAGAGATCTCGACTCAAGTCTTGCCACGTGACCTCCACGCTGAATACTTCTCTGCCTTAGCCTTGATTGCGACGTCTATTGAGCGCATGGCGACTGAAATCCGTGGTCTGCAAAAGTCTGAGCAGCGCGAGGTGGAAGAGTTCTTTGCCAAAGGTCAAAAGGGCAGCTCTGCCATGCCGCACAAGCGCAATCCAATTGGCTCTGAAAATATGACTGGTCTGGCGCGTGTCATTCGTGGGCACATGGTGACAGCCTTTGAGAATGTCTCTCTCTGGCATGAGCGCGACATTTCCCACTCATCAGCTGAGCGGATTATCGCACCGGACACGACCATTCTCATCGACTACATGCTCAACCGCTTTGGTAATATCGTCAAGAACCTGACCGTCTTCCCTGAAAATATGAAGCGCAACATGAACTCGACCTTTGGTCTTATCTTTAGCCAGCGGGCTATGTTGACCTTGATTGAAAAAGGCATGACACGGGAGCAGGCCTATGACCTGGTGCAGCCAAAGACTGCTCAGTCTTGGGACAATCAAGTAGACTTCAAGCCTCTGCTCGAAGCGGATCCAGAAGTCACTTCCCGCCTGACTCAGGAAGAGATTGATGAAATCTTCAACCCGGTTTACTACACCAAGCGCGTAGATGAAATCTTTGAGCGCATTGGATTGTGAGAGTAGATAATGAATGTAGATAATATATTAAACTGGTTGAGCAATGTGATAAAAACCATACCGGATGGTATAATTCAATCATTAATTTTAGGTATTTGTATATTAATTTTCAGGAAAATATTCGCTAAACTACCGAAGATAGGCCCAAGGTTTTCTGAATGGAGTAATAAACTATCAAACTTTTTTAATAAGAACTCACTAGAAATTTCAGAAAATACAATAATAATTCCAACGCCTAGATATAAACCAGGATTGGATTTTAAATTTATAAGAAAGAAACCTAAGCAAGATCAAACTAATAAAAATATGAGTGATGATGATTTTTGGGGAATTATTATTTTATCGTTAATTGGTATTGTTGGAATAGTTTCTATGTTTATAAAGTATAAAAATGAAATTTCACTAGTTTTAAAATGGTATGGTTTAGTTCCTCTAATTTCCTCAATAGTAATTTTATTCATTGTTGCGATTAGTGGCCGTATCCAAAAATCTACATTAGTTTATCTTTTTTATTCAATACCTATCTCTATGCTAACTATTTATTATGGAGTTAACCTATTAACAATCTCTGAAGGGATGTCAGCAGCTTTGACAAATAGCGAGTTTATTCAAAGTGCGTATAAAATAATTGGTTTATTAATTGCGATTGTCCAACAATTCCTGGCATATGCTATGATGTTTAGAAACTTGTTAATTCATTTTGCAAGAAAAATAAAAGTTCCTGAATTTATAAAAAGAGTTATACATAATACAGCATTTTTAGAGTCGCAAGTTGTCCTATTTATAATGATTATTTTATTTTCCTTGTTGTCATACTTGATGACATCGGGTATACTAATCTCGTGGCTTCAAAATTATTCAAAATAATATAGCATGCGGATTATAAATCTTTAAAAAACATCAATAAGTCCATTCACTATGCTACAAAAGCGCGTGGGGCTGGATTAAACAAAAAAACGAGCCTGGGCAAAAAGTCCAGGCTTTTGAATTTAAATTAGAAAAATAAATGATGCAGTGGTTGATTGGCATCTTCCTTCGCTTTTTAAGCTTCAAAGATGACTTAATCAACTGTCCGGGGGTGGGAAGACGAACTTTTTTAACTTGTTTGAAGTTCTTTCCCACTCCCATTTTCTTTATCTTAAATTTGACTGGCCAGTTGCCCGATTTTCTTGAGCATTTCTTGGCGTTGTTGGTCTGTTTTACGTTCTACTCCGTTGAGCTCGGTCAGTTTGACTGGAGAAATACCACAAAGTTTCAGGATTTGATTTTTAAGTACCTTGCCGTAGTCTTGGACAAAAGGCAGGGCAAAACCTGGTGTATTATGACTGACGATAATCCAGCCGGATTTCCCTTGCAGGTGGCCTTGGAGTCCGATTTTCTTATAAGAGTAGGCAAAGTCAGCCGCAAAGACGCGGTCGATAAAGCCTTTGAGAATGGCCGGCATACCGCTCCACCAGATAGGGAAAATGAAAATCAGATGGTCTGCCCAAGTAATCAAATCCCTGTATTTTGCCATTTCAGGGTCTTTGTGCAGGTCACGGCGTCTATGTTCTTGGTCAAAGCGCAAGATTGGATCAAAATTTTCAGCATACAAGTCCAAGGTTTTTACCTCATGCTTCTTAGAAAGATTGCTTTGAACTTCTTTGAGAATAGCAGCATTGAAGCCTGTTGGGCTGGGGTGGGTGTAAATAATCAAGGTTTTCATGATCGTTCTCCTTTGATATAAATGTCAAGCATGTGCTCGATCGTGCTTTGGATGGCTCGAGGATCAAGGTCTTGGCCGATAGGACTGTTGGTCAGAACGGCCAGACCTGTGATAAAGCTCCAAAAGTGAAAAAGGCTTTCCGCTTCGCTATTGTTAAACTTTTCCTCCTTGCGAAGCTTTAAAACGAGCTCCTTAAATTTATCAAATCCAGGCAGGTCAGACTCCAAGAGAATAGTGTCCTGCGTCACCTTCATATATTTAAAAGGGAATTTGATAAAGAGTGCTTCGAAAAAATGAGGGTAGGTCTTGGCAAAAATAATGAAATTAAGACCAAGCTGGGTCAGCTGATCACGCGCAGAACCTGTCGCATCAATATTTTCATTGATTTCCTGATTGAGAAACAGCGAAAGCTGGGTCAAAACCACCTTGAGGTAGCCTTCCTTGCTCTCAAAATGGCGGTAAGGGCTGCCGTGAGTTACACCGCAGGCCTTGGCAACAGTCCTTAGCGAGAGCTGTTCAATTCCATGTTTTCCGATTTCGTCAATCCCTGTTTGAATGAGCTGTTCTTTCAGCTGGGCAGTATTGCGTTTCATTCATTTTCTCCTAAAGTATACACTGTCTACTTATCTATTTTTAGTATACACTGTCTACTTTTTCTTGTCAACTAATTTGATGCTTTCTTCTAGTCTAAGATGTGGCAGAATTTGCTTTCGGTAAGATAAAATGTTAAAATAACATTAAAATGATAGCGCTTTCTTTTTAGGGCGAATTGCTCATTTTAGAGAAGCGCCGAGAAATGGAGGACACCTATGAAGAAAATTATCAACGACCCAACAGCGGTTGTGGACGAGATGCTGGACGGCTTGGCCTATATTCACAGCGATTTGGTTTATCGGGTGGAGGGCTTTGATATCATTGCCCGCAAGAGTGAGAAGACAGCCAAGGTTGGCCTGATTTCTGGCGGTGGCAGTGGTCATGAGCCTTCCCATGCTGGCTTTGTCGGTGAGGGCATGCTGTCGGCTGCTATCTGCGGAGCGGTCTTTACTTCGCCAACACCTGACCAAGTCTTGCAAGCTATCAAGGAAGCGGATGAGGGAGCCGGCGTCTTCATGGTAATCAAGAATTACTCCGGTGACATCATGAACTTTGAAATGGCTCAGGAAATGGCTGAGATGGAAGGGATTGAGGTGGCTAGTGTCGTCGTAGATGACGATATCGCAGTGGAAGACAGTCTCTATACTCAAGGTCGCCGTGGAGTGGCTGGCACCATTCTTGTCCATAAAATTCTAGGAGATGCGGCGCGTGCAGGCAAATCTCTGACTGAAATCAAGGCTCTAGCTGATGAGCTGGTCAAAAATATCCACACGGTCGGCTTGGCTCTGAGCGGAGCAACCGTTCCGGAAGTCGGCAAGCCTGGTTTTGTTTTGGCTGATGATGAGATAGAGTTCGGCATTGGCATCCATGGTGAGCCCGGCTATCGCAAGGAAAAGATGCAGCCGTCTAAGGACTTAGCCAAGGAATTGATCGAAAAACTCAGTCAGTCCTTTGAGCTCAAATCTGGTAAGAAAATTGGCATTCTCATCAATGGTATGGGTGCAACACCGCTTATGGAGCAGTATGTCTTTGCGGCCGATGTAGCAAATCTCTTGGCAGATGCTGGAGTTGAAGTTGTCTATAAAAAGCTGGGTAATTACATGACCTCCATTGACATGGCAGGGATTTCTCTGACCTTTATCGAGCTGGACCAGTCAGACTGGCTGACAGCTCTCAATAGTCCTGTCACGACAGCCGCTTGGTAAGGAGGTGCTTATGGACACAGCAAGAGCAAAAAAATGGATGCAGTTGTTCAATGAGAAAATTCAGGAGCAAAAGGCCTATCTATCTGACCTTGATACTCCCATCGGCGACGGAGATCACGGTGGCAATATGGCCAGGGGAATGGCAGCAGCAGTAGAGAGTCTAACTGCTAAGGACTTTGCCAATGCGGCTGAGGTTTTTCAAGCTGTTTCCATGCAGCTGATCAGCAAGGTCGGTGGTGCTTCCGGCCCTCTCTATGGCTCGGCCTTCATGGGCATGGCCAAGGCCGAAAAAGACGGCAAAGACTTGTCAGAAGTCATCCAAGCTGGGCTGGACATGATTCAGAAGCGGGGCAAGGCTGTGCCGGGTGAGAAGACCATGGTGGATGTCTGGTCGGGGATTCCTGTTTCTCTGCAGTCCGGATGCTTGACGCATGAAAAAATTGGCTCCCTAGTGGAAGCGACCAAAGATCTGAAAGCGACCAAGGGGCGGGCTTCCTATGTCGGTGAGCGGTCTATCGGTCATATTGATCCCGGTTCGGCTTCATCTGGTCTCCTCTTTGAGGCTCTGTTAGAAACGGAGGCAGGCTGATGGCAGATACTGGCATTCTTATCGTTTCCCATTCCAAAAACCTAGCCCAAGGCTTGTTTGACCTCATTTCGCAGGTGGCGGCAGATGTGGCCATCAGCTATGTGGGCGGGTTGGACGACGGTAGCATTGGGACCAGCTTTGAAGGGATTCAGGCAGCTTTAGATGCCAATGACAAGGACACTATTTTGGCCTTTTTCGATTTGGGCTCAGCTCGCATGAATCTAGAAATGGTCGCAGACTTTTCTGACAAGGAAATCATTATCAATAATGTTCCTTTGGTAGAGGGAGCCTATACGGCTGCTGCCCTTCTTCAGGCTGGGGCAGATTTGCCTAATGTTTTGCTTCAGGTCCGTGAATTAGAAATAAAGAAATAGCAGGTTTTCTAAAGACTTGATAAACGAATTCATTTGCAAAATAAGGAACATTTTATATCGAAAAGTTGGGATTGAATCCCAGCTTTTTTGCTTTATCATTGTACTAATTTTCAGGAGAACAGCCTGTGTTTCTTATTTTTTCTTCTTTAGAATAATTAAAAAATAGAACAAAACAATAAACTGTGCTTACTTTTTGACACAATTCACTTTTTAATGAACAAAAGTTCTTAGAATGGATTGCAAATTGGTATAGATAGACTTATAATAGATATAAGTACACAAGATGAAAGAAAAAACGACAGCCGATTAGAAGCCATCGTTTTTAATCTTAGTGGTCCCGATTGCAGGAAATGAACTTAATCTTGAAGAAGTCACCGCGTTTGTAAGTTTCGCTGTACTCTAAGATCTGTCCAGTACTTTCCAGCTGGGTAATCTTCACCTGATGAACGGTCGGGAAGTTGGTATCAACTTCCAGTACTTTCGCAACATCTTTTGGTGTTGGAAAGACAATTTCATTGGTCTCTTCAAAATGTTCATCATTCATGTGAATGTGGTAGTCAGTTTTGAAGCGGTTGTAAATGGAGCTGTAGTAGTCCATATCTGGATAGTTAGGATTGATGTATTGCTCAGGGATATAGGTTTGGTGATAGATATAGACTTTATCGCCAGTCCGTCTGATCCGGTCAATCTTATAGTAGAACTGCGTTGGTGCCAGTTCTAGCTTATCCAAGATTTTCAGGTCATTCCCACGTTTGATGGAGAGAACAGTCACCTTATCTTTTTGGATAGGGAATGTCTCAACGTCAGAAAATTCCACCAGCTTGTGCTTTCTTGCACGTGAAACGAAGGTTCCCTTGCCTTGCTGGCGGATGATGTAACCATCGTTGGCCAGTTCATTCAAAGCGCGGACAACAGTAATGGAGCTGACATTAAACATCTGAATCAGCTCAGCCTCTGTGTAAAACTTATCGCCATTTTCAAATTTGCCAGAAATGATTTGCTGCTTGAGCTCATCTTTGATTTGTTGGTATTTTGGAATAGCCATTTTGTTCACCTCTCTTTTTTTACTTTTCTTACTTAAGATTTTAACATATTTTTAAAAAAAATGTTGACATTTATGCAAAAATTTATTATATTAATATTAATAAGAGATGAAAGCGGTTTTACACCGAAGGGAACATCAGATGGCAAGATTCAAAATTGGTCATTCTTTCTGTTTGGATGATCGGGAGTTTAAGATTTTATCGGGAGCCATTCACTATTTTCGGGTACAGCCTGAGGATTGGTATCATTCCCTTTATAATCTCAAAGCTCTGGGCTTTAATACAGTGGAGACCTATCTTCCCTGGAATATGCACGAACCTCAAAAAGGTGTCTTTAACTTCCAAGGGATTTTAGATATTGAGGCATTTTTACAGACGGCTCAGGATTTGGGACTTTATGCCATTATCCGCCCTTCGCCTTTTATCTGCGCGGAGTGGGAGTTCGGTGGTCTGCCGGCCTGGCTGCTCAATGAAAATATGCGCATCCGCTCATCAGATGAGGCCTTTCTGCAGGCTGTAGCCAGCTATTATGACGAGCTGCTGCCGCGACTGACTCCAAGGCTTCTGGACAATGGGGGAAACATCCTCATGATGCAGGTGGAAAATGAGTACGGTTCCTATGGGGAAGACAAGGCCTACCTGAGAGCAATCAGACAGCTCATGGAAGAACGAGGTGTAACCTGTCCACTCTTTACTTCAGACGGACCTTGGCGGGCTACGCTTCAAGCAGGTACACTGATTGATGATGATGTCTTTGTAACAGGAAATTTCGGCTCTAAGGCAGATTACAATTTTGCCCAGATGCAGGAATTCTTTGACGAGCATGGCAAAAAGTGGCCGCTCATGTGTATGGAGTTCTGGGATGGCTGGTTCAATCGTTGGAAAGAGCCTGTCATCAAGCGAGATCCAGACGAGTTGGCTCAAGCTGTCCATGAAGTGCTCCAGCAGGGCTCAATCAATCTCTATATGTTTCATGGCGGTACCAACTTTGGCTTTATGAACGGCTGTTCGGCCAGAGGGGTCATTGACCTGCCACAGGTAACTTCCTATGACTATGATGCTCTACTCGATGAGCGTGGCAATCCGACGGACAAGTACTATGCAGTCCAGAGGATGCTGAAAGAGCATTATCCAGAGTATCCACAGATGGAGCCGCTGGTGAAAGAGTCTTTTGAACTCAGGAATATCCCGCTCAGTCAGAAAGTTAGTCTCTTTGAGACACTGCCTGACTTGGCTCAGCCTATCGAAAGTCTCTATCCGATGAAGATGGAGGAGCTGGGGCAAAATGTCGGCTACCTGCTCTATCGGACTTGGGCTAGTTGGGATGCTGATCAGGAAAGGCTCCGTGTCATTGACGGCCGCGACCGTATGCAGCTCTATGTGGACGGTCAGCACATAGCAACCCAGTACCAGACAGAAATCGGTCAGGATATCATGGTGGACGGCCAGAAAAAGGCAGAGCACCAGATTGATATTTTGATGGAAAATATGGGCCGGGTCAATTATGGCCACAAGCTCTTGGCAGATACCCAGCAAAAAGGCATCCGTACCGGTGTCTGCAAGGACTTGCACTTCCTGCTTGACTGGCAGCATTATCCATTGCCGTTGGATCATCCAGAAAAGATTGATTTTTCAAAAGGGTGGCAGGAAAAGCAACCAGCTTTCTACGCTTTTGACTTTAAAATGAAAGCGCTTAAAGATACTTATCTGGATCTGTCCGACTTTGGCAAGGGGGCCGTCTTTGTCAACGGTGTCAGCATTGGCCGTTTCTGGAATGTCGGACCGACCCTATCGCTCTATATCCCGCATAGCTTGCTCAGAGAAGGCGACAATCGCATCATTATCTTTGAGACAGAAGGGATCTACAGCGAAACCATTCACTTAGTTAACAAACCTACATTTAAAACAATAAAGGGGGAAAATCTATGACAATAGTAGGTGCACGTATCGATGGACGTTTGATCCATGGACAGGTAGCCAATCTTTGGACTACCAAGCTTAACATTTCACGCATTATGGTGATTGACGATGAGGTAGCTGAAAATGCTATCGAAAAGAGCGGGCTCAAGCTCGCAACGCCAGCTGGTGTGAAACTTAGTGTCTTGCCAATCGCTAAGGCAGCAGAAAATATCTTGGCCGGCAAGTATGATTCACAGCGACTCTTGATTGTCGCTCGCAAGCCAGACCGCTTCCTGCGGTTGGTCGAAGCTGGTGTTCCTCTGGAAACGCTGAACGTTGGCAATATGTCTCAGTCAGACGAAACTCGCTCCATTACCCGCTCTATCAACGTGGTAGATGCAGATGTTGAAGCCTTTCACAAGCTGCACGAAAAAGGAGTCAAACTGACAGCGCAAATGGTTCCCAACGATCCGGTTGAGGACTTCATGAAGTTATTAAAATAAGACAAAATTTTAGGAGGACATTGTTATGATACAATGGTGGCAAATTTTACTACTCACTTTGTACTCAGCTTATCAAATCTGTGATGAGTTGACCATCGTTTCGTCAGCAGGATCCCCTGTATTTGCTGGTTTCATTACTGGCTTGATTATGGGTGATTTGACGACTGGTTTGTTTATCGGTGGTAGCCTGCAATTATTCGTTCTTGGTGTAGGGACATTTGGTGGGGCTTCTCGTATTGATGCAACATCAGGTGCCGTTTTGGCGACAGCCTTCTCTGTAGCACAAGGCATTAAGCCAGAGTTGGCTATTGCGACAATCGCAGTACCAGTAGCAACTTTGTTGACATACTTCGATATCTTAGGTCGCATGACAACGACTTACTTTGCTCACCGTGTGGATGCAGCAGTTGAACGCTTCGACTATAAAGGTATTGAACGCAACTATCTCTTAGGTGCCCTTCCTTGGGCTCTGTCTCGTGCCCTGCCAGTCTTTCTGGCTCTGGCTTATGGTGGAACATTTGTTCAAGCGATAGTAGATGGTGTTGCTGGTGTGAAATGGCTGGCTGCAGGCTTGACACTGGCTGGTCGTATGCTTCCAGGGCTCGGGTTCGCTATCTTGCTTCGTTACCTTCCAGTTAAACGTAATCTTCACTACTTAGCTCTTGGTTTTGGCTTGACGGCTATGCTGACTGTGCTTTACTCAAACATTCAAACTTTGGGTGGTGCTGTATCTAGCATTGTTGGAACTCTTCCAAAAGATGCTGCGATCACATTTGCCAACAACTTCAAAGGTTTGTCTATGATTGGTGTAGCTATCTTTGGTGTCTTCCTTGCAGTACAGCATTTCAAATACAGCCAAAGAACAGTAGCTGCTACTCCAGCTGCTAGCACAAACTCAGAAAGTGAGGAAATCGAAGATGACGAACTCTAATTACAAATTAACAAAAGAAGATTTTAAACAAATCAATAAACGCAGCTTGTTCACTTTCCAATTAGGCTGGAACTACGAGCGGATGCAAGGTTCTGGCTATCTCTACATGCTCTTGCCTCAGCTGCGCAAAATGTACGGAGACGGCACACCAGAATTGAAAGAAATGATGAAATTGCATACGCAATTCTTCAATACATCACCTTTCTTCCACACCATTATTGCAGGTTTTGACCTAGCTATGGAAGAAAAAGACGGTGTTAAATCAAAAGATGCGGTCAATGGTATCAAGACAGGTCTTATGGGGCCGTTTGCTCCTCTTGGAGACTCTATCTTTGGCTCTCTTGTGCCAGCCATCATGGGATCTATCGCTGCTACCATGGCTATCGCAGGCCAGCCTTGGGGAATTTTCCTTTGGATTGCTGTAGCAGTTGCTTATGACATTTTCCGTTGGAAACAGTTAGAATTCGCCTACAAAGAAGGGGTTAATCTCATCACCAACATGCAAAGTACTTTGACAGCTCTTGTTGAAGCGGCTTCTGTATTGGGTATCTTTATGGTGGGTGGTTTGATTGCTACTATGATTAACTTTGAAGTATCTTGGGTATGGAACATCGGTAAAAAGGCTATTGATTTCCAAGACATGATGAATCTGATTTTCCCACGTTTGATTCCAGCAGTCTTTACAGGCTTTATCTTCTGGCTCTTGGGCAAGAAAGGAATGAACTCTACTAAGGCTATCTTCATTATCATTATCATGGCAGTAAGCTTCTCTGCTATTGGCTATTTCCTGCTGGGACAAGTACCAGAATAATGGAGCGATTTATGAGTAAGAAATTAGTTTTAGTCAGCCATGGTCGCTTTTGTGAAGAGCTGAAAACCACTACGGAAATGATTATGGGGCCTCAGGAAGACATCCATGCAGTAGCCCTGCTTCCGGAGGAAGGTCCAGAAGACTTCGTAGCTAAATTCTTAGAGACGGTCAAAGATTTTGAGGATTACTTGGTCTTTGCGGATCTCTTGGGGGGCACTCCTTGTAATGTAGTCAGCCGTTTCATTATGGAAGGACAGGATATCGAGCTTTATGCGGGGGTCAATCTGCCCATGGTCATTGAGTTTATTAACGCTTCTTTGACAGGAGCAGAAGTCAGCTATCCATCCAAGGCAGCAGAGAATATTGTTAAGGTCAATGATGTTCTAGCTGGCCTAATGGATGATGAAGATGAATAAAAGCTTGAACAATCACTTCTAGTTAGGTCAAGTCCTTGCGCTGTCAGCAGATGGGAGACTGATGATAGCTGAGGATTGACCACAGTGGTTGATTCAAGCATACTGGTCTAAGAGGAATTTGGGAGATGCCTCTTGGCCTAGGGAAATGGATGGTTCAGCATTGCAAAATGCAGTCGCTGTCTGGTTTGAAAAAGCTTGTTAAAAGCATATTTCAAGCCTAGCCATCGTCGCGGGGGTGGGACAGCGAGCCGAAAATCTTGGATTTTCTGGATTTCTGTCTCGCTCCCCCTTTTTTCAAAATAATGGAAAGGAATGAGAAAGAGAATGTTAGATTATTCACAGGAAGAATTGCAGCGTCTGGGGGCTGACATCACAACGAGAGAAATCTATCAGCAGCCTGAGGTTTGGCAGGAAGCCTTTGACAGTTACAAGGCTCAAGCCACAGCTATCGCTGCTTTTCTGAAAAAAATCGAGAACAAACATGACTACATCAAGGTCATTTTTTCCGGAGCTGGCTCATCAGCCTATGTCGGAGATACTTTGACTCCTTATTTTAGGCAGATTTATGATGAGCGCAAATGGAATTTCAACGCCATTGCAACGACAGATATCGTGGCCAACCCCTTGGTGCATCTGAAGAGAGAAGTACCGACGGTACTGGTTTCCTTTGCCCGCAGCGGAAATTCCCCAGAAAGTGTAGCGACCGTGGACTTGGCCAAGCAGTTGGTAGATGACTTGTACCAGATTACCATTACTTGTGCTGTCCAAGGCAAGCTAGCCCAGCAGGCCCAAGGTGATGAAAAGAATCTTTTGCTCCTGCAGCCGGAAGCTTCTAATGATGCTGGCTTTGCCATGACCTCTAGCTTCAGCTCTATGATGCTGACAGCCCTTTTGGTCTTTGACCGGGCTGAACTAGACCAGAAGGAAGCTAAGGTTGCGGCTCTGATTCAGCTCAGTCAAGATGTTTTAGGACGCGTTGCAGATGTGCAGCAGCTGGTTGATTTGGATTTCAGTCGGGTCATTTATCTGGGGGCAGGGTCTTTCTTTGGTTTGGCGCATGAAGCCCAGCTTAAGATTTTAGAGCTTACAGCCGGCCAAATTGCGACTATGTACGAAAGCCCAGTCGGTTTCCGGCATGGACCTAAGTCGTTGATTAACCAAGACACAGTTGTTTTGGTCTTTGGTTCGGCATATGGCTATACCAAGGCTTATGATTTGGACTTGGTGCGTGAAGTAGCTAGTGACGGAATTGTCTGCAGACTGGTACTGCTGACTGACCAGGAGGAGGAGTTGGAAGGAGTCGAGCAAGTAGTGCTAAGTACCCAAGAGCCTCTGGGAGATAGCTATCGCATCTTCCCTTGCATCGTTTACGCTCAGCTCTTTGCCCTCTTGACCTCGCTCAAGGTTAAGAACCGTCCAGATACACCGTCTCCGACAGGAACGGTCAATCGTGTAGTACAGGGAGTTATCATTCACCCTCTTGGGCAGTAAGAAAAGGAAAATCTATGGAGAAATTACAAATCAGCCACAAAAAAGTGAGCCATTTGAAAAAACTATCAGACGAGCAGGGAATTATCGGGGCTTTGGCTATTGATCAGCGTGGATCGCTCAAGAAAATGCTGGCCAGAGGAGAAGATGTGTCTTCTGGTAATCAAGCCCTGGTTCAGTTTAAAGAATTAATCTCTAGTCAACTGACGCCCTATGCCAGCTCCATCCTATTGGATCCGGAGTTCGGTCTGCCTGCAGCCAAGCTGCGGGATGCGTCCTGCGGGCTGATAGTGGCCTACGAGAAGACTGGCTATGATGCGACAGCCGAGGGCCGCCTGCCGGACTTGCTGCCAAACTGGTCAGCTAGTCGTATCCGAGATATGGGCGCAGATGCCGTCAAGGTCTTGATTTACTATGATGTAGATGATAAGCCGGAAATCAACGACATCAAGCAGGCCTGGGTTGAGCGCGTGGGCAGTGAATGCTTAGCTGAGGATATTCCCTATTTTCTGGAGATTCTGACCTATGATGCGAAGAGTGACAGTGTCTTGGACGCTAACTATGCCAAGCTTAAGCCGCATAAGGTCAACGAGGCAGTCAAGCTCTTTTCAGATCCCCGTTACCATGTAGATGTCTTAAAGGTTGAAGTGCCGGTCAATATGAACTTTGTCGAGGGCTTCACCAAAGAAGGGGTTGAGCCAGTCTACAGCGTGACAGAAGCCCAAGCTTTCTTTAAAGAACAGTCAGATGCGACGCACTTACCTTTCATCTTCCTCAGCGCTGGTGTCAGTGCCGAACTTTTCCAAGAAACGCTGCGGCTAGCCCATGAAGCGGGCTCACAGTTTAATGGTGTTCTGTGCGGACGGGCTACCTGGAAAGATGCAGTCTCAGTCTTCGCTCAAGAGGGAGCTGTAGCAACTCGAGCGTGGCTGGACGAGACAGGCCGTCAGAATATCGAGGATCTTAATCAAGTCTTGCGCCAAACAGCGGTGTCTTGGGTGGACAAGCTTGACCTGCCTTTTGAAGACAGGACTTGGCAAGTTCGTGATTTTTAACAGGATAGATAAAAGAGGTTTGGTATGAAATCTTACCGAGAATCCATTTTTGGAAAGCTGGGCGGTCAGGAGATTCTGGCTTATACTTTTGAAAACGAACGAGGTTATCGTCTGACAGTCATGAACTACGGAGCAACCGTCGTCCAGTATGTCACTCCTGACAAAAATAATCACTTTGACAATATCGTCGTTGGCTTTGATCAGTTTGAGGATTATATTGGAAACAGCCCTAAGCATGGAGCCAGTATTGGTCCGGTGGCTGGACGTATTGCCGGAGCAGCTTTTGAGCTGAATGGTCAGACCTTTCAGCTAGAGACCAATAATGGCTTAAACTGCAACCATAGTGGCTCCAGCGGCTGGGACAGTAGCGTTTTTGAGGTTGAGGAAGTCAGCAATGACGGGCTCACCTTTTATGCAGAGCGGCCTGACGGAACTGGCGGCTTTCCTGGCAATCTGAAAATCTGGGTTTCCTATACCCTGACAGAGAAGGGCGAGCTGGAAATCTCTTATCAGGTACAGACTGATCAGGCTACCTTGGTCAATCCGACCAACCACAGCTATTTCAACCTGTCTGGTCGTTTCAATCAGCCCATTGATGATCATATCCTGCAGCTTAATACTGATGGTGTCTATCCTATCGCAGCTGACGGTCTTCCTGAAAAAAAGGCTGATGCAGAGCGTGACTTTGTCAAGAAGCTGACCAAGGGCGCTGCCCTTAAAGAAATTTTCGATGCGACCGATGAGCAAATCCAGCTGGTATCTGGCTTGGATCATCCCTTTGCGCTAAACCCAAGCCGAGACCAGGCAGGCACGCTCTATCATCCAGCATCGGGCCGCCGCCTGACCATTCAAACTCAGGCGCCCTGCCTAGTGATTTATTCAGCGAATTGCGTGGATGATTCTGTTCGGTTTGACGGACAGCCTATGATTCAGCATAATGGCTTGGCTCTGGAAGCCCAGGCTTTGCCGGATGCCATTCACAGCAGCCAGCAGTCAGATGTCATTCTCAAGGCCGGTCAGATTTTTACCAGCAGGACAGTGTATTTTGCTGATGTACCAGCAACTTTATAAAGAAACAATCGCGAAAGAGCACAGAAAACGGCAGTACCTCCTTCTGCCGTTTTTCTTTGTCCAGTTTTCAGAGACTATGTTTTCAGTAGCCAATCTTAAGCAAGGAAAAAGGCTCCACAATCAAAAGCAAAATTTTTTTGCTAACTGAATTTTACTTTAAGTTTTTCTTAAGCTAAGAGCAGTATACTATGAGTATCAAATGAAGCCCCCTAACTTTGTTTGATAATCCTAAACTTTTTCATAATAATCTCCCATAAAGGCCACCCAATCCGGTGGTCTTTTTTTGCTCAAATTTTAGAATAAGACAGGAAGTTTATCGGATTGTAACTCAAATGTTAAATTTTAAAGGATACGTTATACAAAGTTAAGGTTTCTTTAAGTTAGGGGCAGTATACTATGAGTATCAAATGAAGACCTCCTAACTTTATTTGATAGAAATCCTAAACTTTTTCATAATAATCTCCCATAAAGGCCACTCAATCCGGTGGTCTTTTTTTGTGTTCAGACGTTGATTAGATTTGCTTCCTCTGCTTTATTTTCTGCTATAATAGTTCTATGAGTAGAATTTTAGATAATGAATTAATGGGTGATGAGGAATTAGTGGAGCGCACCTTGCGTCCCCAGTATTTACAGGAGTATATCGGTCAGGACAAGGTCAAGGACCAGCTGAAGATTTTTATTGAAGCGGCTAAGCTAAGGGATGAGGCGCTGGACCACACCCTGCTTTTTGGCCCTCCAGGTCTGGGGAAGACGACCATGGCTTTTGTTATTGCCAATGAACTAGGCGTAAATCTCAAGCAGACTTCTGGTCCGGTGATTGAAAAGTCCGGAGACTTGGTTGCAATCTTAAATGACCTTGAACCGGGGGATGTCCTCTTCATAGATGAGATTCACCGCTTGCCAATGGCGGTAGAGGAAGTGCTGTATAGCGCTATGGAAGACTTTTACATCGACATTATGATTGGCTCGGGCGAGACCAGTCGCAGCGTCCATCTGGATTTGCCGCCTTTCACTCTGATTGGGGCGACCACTCGGGCAGGCATGCTGTCCAATCCTCTGCGGGCTCGCTTTGGGATTACCGGTCACATGGAGTATTATGAAGCTGGCGACTTGACGGAAATTGTCGAGCGGACGGCAGAGATTTTTGAGATAGCTATTACCCACGAGGCTGCGAAGGAGCTGGCTCTGCGTAGCCGAGGCACACCGCGGATTGCCAACCGTTTGCTCAAGCGGGTGCGGGACTATGCGCAGATTATGGGCAATGGCCTGATTGATGATAAGATAACCGACCAAGCTCTCTCCATGCTGGATGTGGACCAGGAAGGTCTGGATTACGTGGACCAGAAGATTTTGAAGACCATGATTGAGGTCTACGGTGGCGGTCCCGTGGGGCTGGGAACCCTCTCGGTCAATATTGCTGAAGAGCGCGAAACTGTTGAGGACATGTATGAGCCTTACCTGATTCAGAAAGGCTTTGTCATGCGGACACGGACTGGGCGCGTGGCTACCCGTAAAGCCTATGAGCATCTAGGATATGAGTATATGAAGGAATGATGACAGAAAAGGAGATTTTAGACCGACTAGGTCAAGATTCAGACATCCGAGCGATTTTGGAAATTATTCGCAGTCTGGAGCTCAAGGATTCTTGGTTGGCGGCTGGATGTGTGAGGAATTTTATCTGGAATATGCTGTCAGAGCGACCAGGTTTTGATTCTGACACGGATGTAGATGTCATTTTCTTTGATCCGAGTTATGCTGAGGCAGAGACGATAGAGCTGGAAGCCAAGCTCAAGGCAGACTGGCCACAGTATCGATGGGAGCTGAGAAATCAAGCCTATATGCACCGCTATAGTCCTGGAACGGCGCCTTATAAAAATGCTTGCGAAGCCATGAGTAAGTATCCTGAGCGCTGCACGGCTATCGGCCTGCGCTTACTGGAAAATGACAAACTGGAACTTTTTGCTCCCTATGGTTTGGAGGATATCTTAAACTTTCAGGTCAGACCGACTCCTCATTTTCTTGAAAATAAGGAGCGCCAGCTTGTCTATGCTGAACGTTTGGCTAAGAAGAGTTGGCAGAAACGCTGGCCGCAGTTGGAATACCACTATCCTGATAAATAGGTATAAGCTAAGAGTAAAATGTTTAAGTTATTTTAAGGAAGTTTTAAGGAATGGATATTATACTATAAGCAAGTTAAGAAATTAACTTAACTCCTAAAACTTTTTTCTTTTTAAAAAATAATCTCCCTACAAAAAGCCACCAAATGAGTGGTTTTTTTGCTATTTTTAGACATGAGAGGGGCGGGGCTTGTCAGTTTTCAACGAGAATCAGGAAACTGTAAACGATTCAGTGCTAGTTTTTGCCATTATTTTGTTATAATAGATAGCGAGGTATTGTATGAAGAAAATTGTATTTGTATGTTTGGGCAATATCTGCCGCAGTCCGATGGCAGAATTCGTCATGAAGAGTTTAACAGACCAACTGAAAATCGAGAGCCGGGCAACCTCAAGCTGGGAGCACGGCAATCCCATTCATCGGGGAACACAGGCTATTTTTAAAAAATATGCTATTACTTATGATAGGAACAAGACTTCTCAGCAGATTTCAGCAGTGGATTTTGCGGATTTTGACTACGTCATTGGTATGGATGAAAGCAATGTTCGAGATTTGAAGCGGATGGCGCCTGAGGATTTTCAGCATAAAATTTATCAGTTTGAAGAAGAAAGTGTGCCAGATCCTTGGTACACAGGAGATTTCGACCAAACCTATGATTTGGTCTTGGCTGGCTGCAAGAAGTGGCTAGAGCGTTTGGATGGATAGGAATATGGATAAAGTAAAAGAATTTTACGATAAATACAAGGTCTATCTGACCCGGCAGAATTTAGAACTCTTGGCTGTAACGGTCATTGTACTGTCAGCTATTCTGGTCTTTACTTCGGGGATTCCTGGTAAGGGCGTTTTAACGCTGGATCAGGGCAAGATCAAGTATGATGGGACCTTGGTTCGCGGGAAGATGAACGGTCAGGGCACTATGACTTTTCAAAATGGGGACAGTTATAGCGGTCAATTTCGCAATGGCATCTTTGACGGAAAAGGAACCTTTACCTCGCAGGCTGGCTGGAAATATGAAGGGGACTTCAGCAAGGGTCAGGCTGATGGACAAGGGAAGCTAACGACAGAAGGCAATGTCGTTTATGAAGGAACGTTTAAACAAGGAATTTATCAAAATGCGCATTAAATGGTTTTCGCTCGTCAGAATCACGGGGCTGCTTCTAGTTCTGCTTTATCATTACTTCCAGGGCGTTTTCCCTGGCGGTTTTATTGGAGTGGATATCTTCTTTACCTTTTCTGGCTTCTTGATTACCGCTCTGCTTATTGACGAGTTTGCCAAGAAGAAAGAAATCGATATCCAAGGCTTTTTCAAACGGCGTTTTTATCGGATTGTACCACCTCTGGTCTTTATGATTTTGGTCGTTATGCCCTTTACTCTCTTGATACGTAAGGATTTTGTGGCTGGGATTGGGACGCAGATTGCGGCTGCTTTGGGCTTTGTGACCAACTTTTATGAAATGCTCTCAGGCGGCAGTTATGAGAGTCAGTTTGTGCCGCACATCTTGATTCACACTTGGAGTCTGGCTTTAGAAGTGCACTATTATGTTCTGTGGGGATTGGCCGCTTGGGGCTTGGGCAAGATTGCCAAGTCAACGGCCCGCTATCGTGGCATGATCGCGCTGGTTTCTGCAGGTCTCTTTTTGGTCAGCTTTGTATCAATGTTTGCTGGAGCTTTGACCACTAAGAATTACTCTGATATTTATTTCTCAAGTTTGACCCACGTCTTTCCTTTCTTTGCAGGAAGCATTCTGGCGACCTTGTCTGGTATTGGCCATGTCAGCAGTCGCTTTAAGATGCTGGAGCAAAAGCTGGCTCTCAAGCAAGTACTAGGAATTATGGGGGGCAGCGCAGCTATTTTGCTTTTGCTCAGCTTCCTGCTCAAGTTTGACAATCTTTGGACCTATCTAGTAGGGTTCTTGACTTCGACTACCTTGGCCTGTCTGATGATTTTGGCAGCTAGGATGCTGCATGATAAGCTTCCTGATGTGAAGGAGCCTGGCATTGTCAACTTTATCGCAGATACCAGCTATGGTGTTTATCTCTTCCACTGGCCTTTCTATATTATCTTTACCCAGCTGATGAGTAATGGCTTGGCTGTTCTCTTGACCACGCTGCTGTCTCTTACTTTTGCAGCCCTGTCTTTCTATATCTTGGAGCCAACTCTTGCTGGTCGTCAGCCAGTTATCATGGGAACCAAGATGGACCTATCTTCTCTTACTAGACCAATTTTTTACAGTATGATTCCACTGACTTTAATCATGTTCTTTATCTCGGTGACAGCACCAAAGGTAGGAGCTTTTGAGGAAAGTTTGATTGTCAATGCTCTGAATCAAGCTGACACTAAGATGCAGACAACTCGCAGTCAGGTTGATCAGTCCAAGGCGACTGAGTACAATGTGGCGGACGGGATTACCATGATTGGTGACTCTGTTGCCCTGCGCTCTAGCGATCAATTGCAGCAGATCTTACCAGGAATCGAGCTAGACACTGTCGTTAGTCGCAGTCTGAGTACAGGCTTGGAGGTCTACAAGACAGATATTGCTAATAGAGTGCTGAAGAAGCAGGTTGTTCTGGCTCTTGGAACCAATTCGTCCGGTTACTCGAATGAACTTTTGGATGAATATGTTTCCAGCTTGCCTAAGGGGCATCAGCTGATTCTCGTGACTCCTTATGACGGTCGCTCAGAGGGCGGTGTCTTGGCCCAGCAGCGGGAGTATGAGCTGGAATTAGCCAAAAAATACGACTATGTCTTTGTGGCTGACTGGCATCAAACTGCTATCGAAAATCCGCAGATTTGGGAAGGGACAGACTATGTCCACTTTGGCTCGAACTCAGAGTCCATCATTGAAGGGGGAACTCTCTATGCCAATACCATTAAGCAAGCCATAGATGAAGCCAATTCAGGTAATGTGAAACCATAAATAATCAGCTCGGTTCGTCCGAGCTTTTTATATCCAAAAAAGAAAGCGCTTTCATATATTATGTGAAAGCAAAAGTATGTGAAAGCTCTAAAAAATTAAAAAAGTTTTTCACAAATTAGACAAAAATAATCTGATAAATAAGCGCTTATTGTATAACATTCACAAAATAACAGGAAAAAGTTTGTGAATGTTAAGTGAAAGTGTTTACAAAAATCATTAAATAGGTTATAATTAAATTGTGAAATATTTAACAAAGGTTAGTGTTCTTCGTCTAACCTAAGGCAAAACCATTGGAGGAATAGAATGGCTGAAAAGAAGAAAACGGTAGAACAAGAAGACAAGGCTTTGGCAGCACAAAAGCATGTCGATGAATTGGTGCAAAAGGGTCTGGTTGCACTAGAGGAAATGAGAAAGCTGAATCAGGAACAGGTGGACTACATTGTAGCCAAGGCCTCTGTAGCAGCTTTGGACGCTCACGGTGAGTTGGCCCTGCACGCTTATGAAGAAACAGGCCGCGGAGTTTTTGAAGACAAGGCAACGAAAAACCTTTTCGCCTGTGAGCACGTTGTGAATAATATGCGCCACACGAAGACTGTTGGCGTTATTGAAGAAGATGATGTAACTGGTTTGACCCTGATTGCGGAGCCAGTGGGTGTTGTCTGCGGTATCACACCGACTACCAACCCGACTTCAACAGCGATTTTCAAATCTTTGATTTCCTTGAAGACTCGTAATCCGATTATCTTTGCTTTCCACCCATCTGCTCAAGAATCATCTGCCCATGCAGCGCAAATCGTGCGTGATGCAGCGATTGCAGCAGGTGCGCCTGAAAACTGTGTACAGTGGATTACAGCGCCATCGATGGAAGCAACTTCTGCACTTATGAACCACGAAGGGATTGCGACTATCCTTGCGACAGGTGGTAATGCAATGGTGAAGGCAGCTTACTCATGTGGTAAGCCAGCTCTTGGGGTTGGTGCCGGAAACGTACCAGCTTATGTTGAAAAATCCGCTAATATCCGTCAAGCAGCGCACGATATCGTTATGTCTAAGTCCTTTGACAATGGTATGGTCTGTGCTTCTGAGCAAGCGGTTATCATTGATAAGGAAGTTTATGATGAATTTGTAGAAGAGTTCAAATCTTACCATACTTACTTTGTCAATAAGAAAGAAAAAGCTCTCTTGGAAGAATTCTGCTTCGGTGCTAAGGCAAACAGCAAGAACTGTGCTGGTGCTAAGCTCAATCCGGATATCGTTGGTAAGCCAGCTACTTGGATTGCAGAGCAGGCAGGCTTCAGCGTGCCAGAAGACACGAATATCTTGGCCGCAGAGTGTAAAGAAGTTGGGGAAAAAGAGCCGTTGACACGTGAAAAATTGTCACCTGTCATCGCTGTTCTCAAGTCCGAATCCCGTGAAGACGGTGTTGAAAAGGCCCGTCAAATGGTAGAATTCCATGGTCTTGGTCACTCAGCTGCTATCCATACAGCGGACGAAGAGTTGACCAAGGAATTTGGTAAAGCTGTCCGTGCTATCCGTGTTATTTGCAACTCACCTTCTACTTTCGGCGGTATCGGTGATGTTTATAATGCCTTCCTGCCATCACTGACTCTGGGCTGTGGCTCTTATGGTCGCAACTCAGTGGGTGATAACGTTAGTGCTGTGAATCTCTTGAACATCAAAAAAGTAGGAAGACGTAGAAATAATATGCAATGGATGAAACTCCCTTCAAAAACTTACTTCGAGCGTGACTCTATCCAATACCTGCAAAAATGTCGCGATGTGGAACGTGTCATGATCGTTACAGACCATGCTATGGTAGAACTTGGTTTCCTAGATCGTATCATCGAACAACTTGATCTTCGTCGGAATAAGGTTGTTTACCAAATCTTTGCAGACGTAGAGCCAGATCCAGATATCACAACAGTTGAACGTGGTACAGAGATTATGCGTACCTTCAAACCTGATACAATCATCGCGCTTGGTGGTGGTTCACCAATGGACGCAGCTAAAGTAATGTGGCTCTTCTATGAGCAACCAGAAGTGGACTTCCGTGACCTTGTTCAAAAATTCATGGATATCCGTAAACGTGCCTTCAAATTCCCATTGCTTGGTAAGAAGACTAAGTTTATCGCAATCCCAACCACATCTGGTACGGGTTCAGAAGTGACACCGTTTGCCGTTATTTCTGACAAGGCTAACAACCGCAAGTACCCAATCGCTGACTACTCTCTGACTCCAACTGTAGCCATCGTAGACCCAGCTCTGGTACTGACTGTTCCAGGATTTGTCGCAGCAGACACTGGTATGGACGTGCTGACTCACGCAACAGAAGCTTATGTCTCTCAGATGGCCAGCGACTTTACAGATGGTTTGGCTCTCCAAGCTATCAAACTAGTCTTTGAAAACCTGGAAAGCTCTGTTAAGAATGCTGATTTCCATTCTCGCGAAAAGATGCACAATGCCTCTACTATTGCTGGTATGGCCTTTGCCAATGCCTTCCTGGGAATTTCCCACTCTATGGCTCATAAGATTGGTGCTCAGTTCCATACGATCCATGGTCGTACAAATGCGATCTTGCTGCCATACGTAATCCGCTACAACGGTACACGTCCAGCTAAGACAGCGACATGGCCTAAGTACAACTACTACCGTGCGGATGAGAAATACCAAGATATCGCACGCATGCTTGGACTCCCAGCTTCTACTCCGGAAGAAGGGGTTGAATCTTACGCAAAAGCTGTTTATGAACTGGGAGAACGTGTCGGTATCGAAATGAACTTCAAGGCTCAAGGTATTGACGAAAAAGAATGGAAAGAACATTCACGCGAATTGGCCTTCCTTGCCTATGAAGACCAATGTTCTCCAGCTAACCCACGCCTTCCAATGGTTGACCACATGCAGGAAATCATCGAAGACGCTTACTATGGCTACAAGGAACGCCCAGGACGCCGCAAATAAGCGAGCAGCTTCCCCAATTAAAAATAAGACAGTTTGTCGGTCATCCCCTGCCCTTTGGTGGGGGATATTTCTATGTGTCTTAGCGAGGCAAGACCGTTGGTCGAAGCTGAGCTTAGAGACATGGTTGCTGAGGAGCGGAGCGACGTAAGCGCTAGGCCTCTTAACGAAAGGAACTTGCTGGGGTACAAAGACGTAAACCTTCTGACTACTTGTGATTGAGTGAGCTTTTGTGCTAAGATAAGGGGACAATGGAAAAAAGGAGACCAATGTGATTTTTTTATCTTTATGGGCTGGGTTGTTGAGTGGTCTTTGCTGGTTATTGGGGGATATTCTGCTGGTTGGCTTTGAGGTAGACAAGGAAAGTTATGCCTCTTTTACGGAGCAGAGTCGGATTGGCAATAAGAATCTAGCTATGCTGATGCTATCCGGCTCTGTCGGTCGGCTGCGTCTGGGCGCTCTGGTGGCTAACTTCTCAATCCCTCTTATGTTAGTCTCGCTTTATGCTCTCTTTGGTTTGACAAATAAGGGCTTGTGGGCCTATCTGTCAATAGCCTTGTTAGGAATTGGATTTGCCCTGTCGCCGGTGGCACACGTGGCCTTTTACTACGTTGGGATCATCAGCAAAAAGGCTTATAAAAGAAGCAACGGACAGGTCTGCTCAGACGAAGATAGCGGGCTTATCAATGAAGCAGTGCTCTTTCTAGATATAACCTGGCGGACAGCTATCGCTCTGACAGGTCTAGGCTGGCTCGTTTACTCACTGCTAATAGTTACCGGTCAGACAATATTGCCTGCTTATCTGGGGCTGCTGACTCCTTTACCGCTCAGTCTGTTGACTATCTTACTGGTAGAAAAGCTGAGAATCGGACGCCCCTACCTTAACGGAGCAGGCTTAAACATAGGATTTAGTTTGTTCTATTTACTGCTCCTGCTTCATATAGCTTCTTAGGCAGTGAATCGGTAAAATTTCAGAAAAACAGAAAATCTATATATTGACCTATTGAATATTTCTTCTTTCTATGGTATGATGAAAGAGGTTTCAAGAATCGTTGGGAGGATAAGACATGAAAAACCCTACTTTACTTAAAGAAATGTTACATTATCGCGGAAGAGATGAAATGCCCGACGATTTTGATACCTTTTGGGAAAAAGCTATGGTGGTGGCTGCTCATTGGTATGCTACTGACCTATCTCCAGATATGAGCTTTAAAACAAGCTTGTTTAGCATACGGTCTGAGAGGTTTTTATTCTTTCAGGCTGGAAGTCTACAAAACTGCTTCCCCCTGGGACTAGGCATTCGCCTAGTTCTTTTTAGTTGTAGAAAAATGTTGGAACAGTCACGGAAAAAATAAATATTTTAGCTATATTCGTCTGTATAAGTTTCAAACTGAGATGAAAAAAGTAATACCCGAAAAGAAAGTACTTTCTAAAAGTAAAATCATATTGAAACTAATTGCAATAAATGTTAAGATAATAAATGTAAAGACTTACAATAAATGAGTAAGGAGGATAGGAATCAAATGGAAGAGTTGAGACATAAGTTGATTGTGTCGTGTCAGGCTCTACCAAACGAACCATTACATAGCGACTTTATCATGGCTCGTATGGCAGTGGCGGCCAAAGAAGGAGGTGCTAGCGGAATTCGGGCTAACTCGGTTATAGACATCAAGGCTATTAAAGAAGCGGTGGATTTGCCAGTTATTGGGATTATCAAGAGAGATTATCCAGATGCCCAAGCTTTTATTACACCAACTATGATAGAAGTAGATGAGCTGATGGAAGCCCGTCCGGAGATTATCGCTTTAGATGCGACAAATTCCAGCAGACCTCAAGGAGAGAGTTTGAAAACATTTTTCCAGAAAGTCAAAGAAAAATATCCTCAGCAGCTTTTGATGGCTGATTGTTCAACTCTTGACGAGATGCTGGAAGCTGATCGAATGGGATTTGATTTTATCGGAACAACCTTGGTAGGCTACACTAATCAGAGCGAGGGAGATAAGATTGAAGCTAATGACTTTGAAATCATCCGAAAAGCTTTAGCTGAGATTCAGCACCCTCTGATTGCTGAGGGGAATATTGATAGTCCTGAAAAGGTGAAAAGGGTTCTAGAGCTAGGAGCCTTTAGTGTGGTAGTAGGATCTGCCATTACACGGCCGCAGCTGATTACAAGGAAGTTTGCAGACGCAACGAAAGAATAGAAAAGAGGAAGAATATGTCAAGATTAGAAAAATATGAAGGTGTCATTCCAGCTTTTTATGCTTGTTATGATGAAGCAGGAGAGGTAAGCCCAGAACGTGTTCGTGCTTTGACTCAGTACTTTATTGATAAGGGAGTTAAGGGTGTCTATGTTAATGGTTCTTCTGGTGAGTGTATTTACCTCAGTGTAGCAGACCGGAAATTAATTTTGGAAAATGTCATGCAAGTGGCTAAGGGCAAACTGACAGTTATCGCTCATGTAGCTTGCAACAACACTAAGGACAGTGTGGAACTGGCTAAGCATTCTGAAAGTTTGGGTGTTGATGCCATCGCTGCTATTCCTCCTATTTACTTCCGTTTGCCGGACTATTCTATCGCTAAGTACTGGAACGATATGAGTGCAGCAGCTCCGAATACTGACTTTGTCATCTACAATATTCCGCAGCTGTCTGGAACGACCCTGACACCAGCACTCTATGCAGAAATGCGTAAAAATCCACGAGTTATTGGGGTTAAAAACTCTTCTATGCCGACTCAAGACATTCAAATCTTTGTCGCAGAAGGTGGGGATGATCACATCGTCTTTAATGGTCCAGATGAACAGTTTATCAGCGGTCGGGTCATTGGTGCTAAGGCCGGAATTGGCGGAACCTATGCTGTGATGCCAGACCTCTTCCTCAAGCTCAACCAGCTCATCATTGACAAAGATCTGGATCGTGCTAAAGAACTGCAACATGCGATTAATAGTGTGATTTACAAGATGGTCAGCGGTCGAGCAAATCTCTATGCTGTTATGAAAGAAATTCTTCGTCTCAATGAGGACTTGGATATCGGATCTGTGCGAGCACCGTTAGAGCCTCTATCTGAGGGAGACTATGCGATTGCCAAAGAAGCAGCTGCTATGATTAAGCAGGTAAGAGAAGACTTCTTGTAATATAAAGAGTGTGACACCAGAGTATAGGGCGGGCTAAACCTGTCCACCCTAGGCTCTGATGATGAATAATAATGGAGAAATTCTATGGGAAATGTTGGTTTTACTACAATCGATATGATTATTCTGATTGTGTATTTACTAGTTGTTCTGGTAGCAGGTTTGCTCTTCTCGAAAAAAGAGATGCAGGGTAAAGAGTTCTTCAAAGGTGATGGAACGGTGCCTTGGTATGTAACATCTGTTTCCATTTTTGCTACATTGCTAAGTCCGATTTCCTTTATGACACTGGCGGGGAACTCTTATGCAGGGACTTGGCTGCTTTGGTTTGCCCAGCTGGGTATGATTTTTGCCATTCCAGTGGCTATTCGTTTCTTCTTGCCGATTTATGCACGTCTGGATATTGATACAGCTTATGACTACCTGCAAAAACGTTTTGGCTCTAAGGCCTTGCGGGCTTTGTCAGCTGTCTTCTTCATCATCTATCAAATCGGCCGCATGTCCATCATTATGTATCTACCTTCAGTAGCTCTGGCTACTCTAACGAAGATTGATGTCAACATCTTGATCATTGCGATGGGTGCGATAGCCATTGTTTACTCTTATACCGGTGGAGTCAAGTCAGTTCTGTGGACAGACTTTATCCAAGGTTCAGTACTCTTGATTGGTACAGTTGTGGGACTTTTCTTCCTGATTGCTAATCTCAAGGGTGGCTTTGGCGATATTGCTAGTGAGCTGGCCAGCGGTAAATTTATCTCAGGAAAAGAAACTATTTTCAATCCTAACTTGCTGAAAGATTCTATTTTCCTGATTATCTTGGGATCTGGTATCAATACCCTGTCCTCTTATGTATCCTCGCAAGATATCGTTCAGCGCTTTACGACAACTCAGAATGTGAAGAAACTCAATAAAATGATGTTTACGAATGGAGTTTTGTCAATCTTTATCGCCTCTGTCTTTTATCTGATTGGTACAGGCTTATATGTCTATTATCAAGTACAGCATCCAGGCACTGAGGGTAGCTCTATTCCTCAAGACCAGATCTTCACTTACTTTATCGCCTATGGTCTTCCAGTTGGAGTGACCGGTGTTCTGATTGCGGCAATTTACGCAGCGGCTCAATCTACTATTTCTACGGGTCTTAATTCTGTAGCGACTTCTTGGACTCTGGATATTCAAGATGTTGTGTCCAGCAATCTGGACGACAAGAAACGGACTAAAATTGCTCAATATGTTTCTCTAGGTGTAGGAGTCTTCTCCACAGTAGTTTCAATCGTGATGGCTCATACAGGTATTACATCGGCCTATGTTTGGTTTAATGGCTTTATGGGCTTGGTGCTAGGTGTCTTGGGAGGAATCTTTATTCTGGGAATCTTCACCAAGCGTGCCAACCTCAAGGGAGCTTATGCAGCTATGATTGCTTCCAGTATTGTTCTGCTAGTCATCAAGTACGCTCTGCCAGCAGAAGCGGTTAGTATCTGGGCTTATTCATTGATTTCAATTGTTGTTTCCTTGATTGTAGGCTATGTGGTTTCCGTCTTAACTGGCGGCAAGGCTGCGCCAGAGAATACAACAGTTTACGATATTGCAAGCATTCATGCAGATAAATCCTGGGAGGTACGGCACTAATGGAACTAGTTCAATATAAAGGAGCAGCTGTTGAGAGAGACATTCAGCATCCTGCCTTAAAAAAAGTCTTAGAATTTTTACAGACACATGATGTCAGCCAAGATGAAAAGGGCAATCACCCTGTGTCTGATGATTTCTTTTACAATGTCATTGAAATGACGACCACGACCGAAGATGAACGGGTCTGGGAAAGTCATAGGGAATTTTACGATGTGCATCTGATTTTTGAAGGACGGGAGCGCATCCACTATAACTTTTTGTCCAATATGGAAGAAGGGGATTATGATGCGGAAGGAGACTGGCAGCAGATGTCCGGCCAAGCTTTGTTTGACTTGGTATTCACTCCTGGCAACCTGCTCTTGCTGGATCCTAATGACGCCCATAAGACTGGACTGATAGCTGAAGAAGCCGGCCCCATCCGTAAGGTTGTCTTTAAAGTAAAAATTGTATAAAAGGCTGCGGGCGGGATGAGAAAGACGGATTGTTCTTAACATGCTGCCCCAGCTTTTTTAGTCAGTTTTGAACTTTATTTTCTGCTAGAGAATTCTAGCAAGGAAGGGTTGGAATTACTTTTGAGAAAGTGGTAGAATAAAGAAAATAGTTGCAGGAGGAAAATGTCTGATGATTTCTTTGGAAAAAAACATTTTGCCAGTGATTGAGTCTGTATATGGTAGTCTGACACACCTGGAAAAGAAGATTGCAGATTATTTTCTGTCTGATGAGGCACTGACAGCTGATCTATCGGCTCAGGCGGTGTCTCAGAAGCTCTATGTCTCTGTGCCTTCTCTGACTCGCTTCGCCAAAAAATGTGGCTTTTCAGGCTATCGGCAGTTTATCTTTGAATTTCAGGAATCCAGTTCAGAAAGTAAAAACGTCAGTCGGGATTTGACGAGAAATGTCTTGTCTGATTATGGCGAATTGCTTAATAAGACTTTTTCCTTGATTGATGAAGAACAGTTCCTGCGCGTGGGGGATATGCTCAACAATGCTGGTCGAGTCTATATCTACGGACAGGGGAGTTCAGGCTTAGTGGCTCGGGAAATGGAGTTTCGGTTCATGCGGTTGGGAATGGTTTGTAAGGCCATTACGGACGACCATATGATTCGGGTGAATAGAGTCATGCTGGATCCGGACTGTCTGGTTATTGGCATTTCCATATCTGGTGAGACTAAAATTATCACGCAGGCGATCCAGAATGCAAAAAAAGTCGGAGCCAAGACTGTGCTGGTAACTTCCAATAACAGCGACGATTTGAGGCAGCAGTGTGATGAACTGGTCCTAGTAGCTGTCAAGAAGCACTTAGCACAGGGCAATAATATCTCTCCTCAGTTTCCGGTTTTAGTCGTGATGGACATTTTCTATGCCTATTATATGGATTTAGACCGGGATCATCGCAGCCAAATCTTTACAAATACACTTTCAGCTTTAGAAGAAAATCAAGAAGAGAAGGAGCATGAATCGTGAATATTGTGGGAATAGATATCGGTGGGACAACGATTAAAGCAGATCTCTATCAGTCTGACGGACGTAGTCTAAATCAATTTCGAGAAGTTGCCACTGAGATCGACTTTGAAAAGAAAACGAATCAGATTTTAGAACAGGTTTGCCAGCTAATAGCATTTTATAAGGAGAAGTTTGAGCTAGATGGAGTGGCGATTTCATCTGCTGGTGTAGTTGACAGCCAGTCTGGGAAAATCAGTTACGCTGGCTATACCATTCCAGGCTATATTGGGACGGATTTCCGTAGTCGGATTTTAAAAGAATTTGGTTTACCGATTGCGATTGAAAATGACGTTAATTGTGCTGCTCTGGGTGAGGCTTGGCTAGGTGCTGCCAAAGGTCATGCTTCTGCAGTTATGATTACTGTCGGTACAGGCATTGGCGGCGGCATTATCAATAATGGAAAGATTGTCAATGGATCTACTTATACTGCTGGTGAGGTAGGCTATCTGCCCATGGAAGATGGACAGGACTGGCAATCCCTGGCCTCAACAACTGCCTTGTTAGCATTATACAGCCAAAAGACAGGCGAGCAAGGCCATACTGGGCGTAGCTTTTTTGCAGAGGTAGATCAAGGAGATAAGCTGGCGCAGGAAACACTTGATATATTCTTGGGTCGCCTAGCTAAAGGTCTCTTAACCCTGTCCTATATTCTAAATCCAGAGGTGTTGATTGTTGGTGGCGGCATATTAGCTAGATCTGAGCTTATTCTGCCACGTCTTGAAAGTCTGATGAAGCAGCAAGTAGTAGATCCGCGCTTTTTGCCTAAAAACTTAGTGGCAGCAGCCCTAGGGAATGAAGCCGGACGATTAGGCGCTGTTCGACATTTTCTGAATCAGGAGAAAAACTCTGTTTGAAAAAACTGTTTTCAGAAAGAATGTGATATAATTTATGCAAGTACGAAGCTGTACTCCAGAAGATGACTTGCCAGAAGGTTGGCTAGTTAGCCAGGAATGCAGATTTTAAAATCCGTTTTCGAAGGTTTTTGAAAACGAGGGGGTGAATAGATGGCCAATGAAACACTTGAAAAAATGCAGGAAATTGAAACTGCTGCAGAAGAAGTTTTGATGGGCTACAGGACGCAGACTCAGGAGCTGCGACAGCAAGTAGATGAAAATCTCAGGCAGCTAGGTCTGACTTATGACGCTGAAACGCAGAAGCTGGCAGAGGAATTAACTGCGACTTCCCAGCAACAGTTGGTGCTCCTGCAGCAAGACTTGGAGCAGACAACCCAGCAAAATGAGGACAAGGTTGCGGCTGCTTTGACGGACAAAAAAGCAGACTTGGCGCGAGCCATTGTAGAGAAGGTGGTAGAAGCCTATGGCCATTAGTCAAATGCGGCAGTTGTCTCTGCTTCTGCCCAAGGAACTGCTAGACCAGCTTCTCTTTTACCTACAGGGCTTAGAGTCGGTTCAGATTCATGACCTGCGGCAGGAAGAGGACTGGCAGGCAGCCTTTGAGCAGGCTTTAGTCGGTCGACCAGATCGGCAGCTATCTCAGCAGGATTTGCTCAGACGCCAAGAAAAGCTCGAGAGACTGATTGAAGAGCTGGAGCCCTTTATGCCCAAAAAGAAACTGCTGGAATCCTTAAAAGAAGAGCCTTTAGAGTTGTCCTTTACTGCTTTGGAGCAGGCAGGGAAAGCCCGGGATGAGATTGCGCTGTTAGAAGGAATCAGCAAGCAGCTCAAGGTCTTGCAAGAGGCCAAGGATCAGATAGAAGCTGACCGCTTGGAAGTGGCTGCGCTGGAGAAGTGGGAGCAGCTGGAGCTAACACCGCAAGCAGCTGCGACTTTCAGTCATCTGGGAGCGTTGATTGGGACGATTCCCAATACAGATGACGATGCTCTGCGCCTGACTCTCGGAGCACATCCTGACCTGAAATTTCAGGAAGTCTTTACCGATGATACGGAGCAGGGGGTTCTTATTTTTTACAAGACAGGCTCTCTGGAAGAAGTTCGCAAAATCTTGAAAGAGTATGGCTTTAAGCCTTTTGAGTATGACCATGCGGAACTGCCTGCTGAGCGGGTAGCCCAGCTCAAAGCCAATATTCGACAGCAGGAGGCGGTGGCAGATGCTATGACCAAGAGTCTGGCAGCTTCTAAGAACGAGTTGGATCAGCTCAAGGTTCAGCTGGACTATCTCTGCAATCTCTCTTCCCGCCAAGAAAGTAAGAACCAGTTAGCCAGCACGCAAAATCTGGCGGCTTTGGAAGGCTGGATCGAAAGCAATCAAGTTCAAGCTCTTGAGGAATGCTTAACAGAGCAGTTTGGTCAGAGCATTCTCATCCAGACCAGAGAGATTCGACAGGACGAGGAAGATAAGGTTCCGACCAAGCTAAAAAACAATGTCTTAGTGGAGCCTTTCGAGCTAGTGACGGAGATGTATTCCTTGCCTAAATATGGTGACAAGGATCCAACCCCTGTCGTTTCCCTATTTTATTTTGTATTCTTTGGCATGATGGTTGCCGACATTGGCTACGGCCTCTTACTCTTTGTGGGCACCAGCCTGGCGCTGCACTTCTTGCATGTCAAGCCGGGACTGGCTAAGAATCTGCGATTCTTCCGCTTGCTGGGCGTAGCAGTTATCATCTGGGGACTGGTTTATGGCTCTTTCTTTGGCTTTGAACTGCCCTTTGCTCTGATTAGTACCAGCTCTGACGCCATGACGATTCTGGTCATTTCGGTCGTCTTCGGCTTCATTACAGTACTGGCGGGCCTTTTCCTCAGCGGTCTGAAAAATATCCGCCTCAAGGATTATGCAGAAGCTTATAATGCAGGCTTTGCTTGGGTGCTGATTTTGCTGGGGCTGCTACTCTTGGCCCTAGGAAATTTCTTCCCATCCTTGTCCTTTGCGGCAACGATTGGTCAATGGCTAGCCGTCATCAATGCACTTGGCGTATTGGCAGTATCCATTGTCAGTGCTAAGAGTTTGGCAGGGCTGGGGTCAGGTCTCTTTAATCTTTACAATGTCAGCGGTTATGTGGGAGATCTTGTCAGCTTTACGCGGCTGATGGCTCTGGGGCTTTCGGGAGCCAGCATTGGCTCGGCCTTTAACTTGATTGTCAGCCTCTTTCCACCTGTCGCTCGCTTTAGCATTGGCATTCTGCTCTTTATTGCCCTGCATTTGGTCAATATGTTTCTATCTTTTCTGTCCGGCTATGTGCACGGAGCGCGTTTGATTTTCGTGGAATTCTTTGGAAAATTCTACGACGGCGGTGGCAAGCCTTTCACTCCGCTTAAGCCTAGTGAGAAATACGTTCAGCAAAGCAAGAAATAAAGATTAGGAACTAGGGTAAGAGATGAGAAGTTCATCTTAAAAAACACTTTCTGCAACATCAAAACAAGTATCATTCATTCAACTAGCTGTTGATTTTACGATGATTACAGCATTTTCATAGGAGTAAATCATGGAACATTTAGCATCATATTTTGGAACATACGGCGGCGCCTTTTTTGCAGGTCTGGGAGTAGCTTTGGCGGTCTTTCTCAGCGGAATGGGCTCAGCTCTGGGTGTTGGAAGCACTGGTCAGGCAGCGGCAGCTCTCTTGAAAGAACAGCCGGAAAAGTTTGCTCAAGCTCTGATTCTGCAGCTTTTGCCAGGTACCCAAGGTCTCTATGGCTTTGTTATCGGGATTACCGTCTTCTTTAATATCAAGCCAGAATTGGCTCTGCAATCAGGCGTGGCTTATTTCCTAGCCGCTTTGCCAGTTGCCATCGTAGGCTACTTTTCAGCCAAGCACCAAGGTCGAGTAGCGACAGCTGGTATTCAGATTTTAGCCAAGCGTCCGGAAGAGGTCATGAAAGGGGTTATCCTAGCGGCCATGGTTGAAACCTACGCCATCTTGGCCTTCGTTGTTTCCTTCATCATGGTTCTGAATGTGAAGTAAGGAGGCTTTTATGTCTGACATATCAGATCTCAAAGCTTCTGTCTTGGAGCAGGCTCACGAAAAGGGGCGTTTGCTTTTGGCCGAAGCTACTGAGAAAATAGAACAGGAAGCCAAGGAACGTGAGGCCCAGTTGGTTCGGCAAAAGCTTGGACAGCGGGAGCAGCAGCTGAAAGAAATCAGCCGGTGCAGTCAGCGTGAAATTCAGCAGTTGGAAAATCAAAAGCGCCAGTCTACTCTGGTCATCAAGCAGCGGGTTCTCAGAGAGCTTTTTGAGGAAGCCTATGCTCAGATGGCGGCTTGGTCACCAGCTGAAGAGGAGCATTTTCTGAAGAGTGTCCTGGCTAAATACCCAGAGGAAGAATTGACACTGACTTTCGGTGCTCTATCATCTGAGAAATTTAACTCCATCAAGTTAGAAGACTTGAAAAAGGTCTTTCCGCAAGTGCATTTTTCAGACCAGTTTATAGCCAATCAAGCAGGCTTTGTGCTGAGCCAAGGACGGGTGGATGATAGTTATCTCTATCGCGACTTGCTGAACTCTGTCTGGCAGGAGGAAAGCTACCGTCTGGCTCAGGATATTTTCAAAGACCAGGCAGAATAGGAGGCGGACCATGAGTGAAAAAAACTTCTCTCAAGTCAATACAGCCATTAGTGTGCAAGAGGCTTCCTTTTTGACACCCCAGCAATATGATCAGTTGCTGCAGGCTGACGATCCTGTCAGCCGTTCGGCTCTTCTGCAGGGAACGGTCTATGCCATGGATGCTGAAGCGATTAAGGATCTCAATGCGATTGAGCAAGTACTGATGAAGCATTTGTATTCCGTTTATAATTGGGCGCTTGAGATCAGTCCAAGTAAGGAGTTAGTGGAGATTTTCACGCTCCGCTATACCTACCACAATCTCAAAGTTTTTCTCAAGGGTCGGGCGACAGGTCAGTCCCTGGAGCATTTGCTGATGCCGGTGGGGACCTATTCGCTGGAGGTTTTAGAGCACCTAGTTATGGCCTTTTCGGCTGAGTATTGTCCAGATTTCATGCTAGACGAGGTGCTTGCGACCTGGCAGGAATACCAGGATTATCAGGATGTGCGCGTGCTGGAGGTTGGCATGGACATGGCTTATTTCCAGCATCTCAAGCGCCTGACACAGGAATTGGAAGATGACCATCTGCTGCAGCTGGTGAATCTGACTATTGATTTTTACAATGCCATCACCGTCAAGCGGGCTGTTGTCTTGGACAAACCGCGCAGCTTTATGAGGCAGCTCTTGTCTGATGAGGGAAGCCTTTCTGCTGACAACTGGATTGCCATGGTAGAGCAGGGAGATTTCTTGACTTGGTTTAGCCAGATCAATCCCTGTGGTTACGATCTGGAACTGCGCTCCTATGAGGAGAAAATGCGGAACCAGACCTTGACGACAGTAGAGTTAGAATATCTAGCGGACCTCTTGCAGGCTAAGTTGCTGGCGGCTGGTCAGTTTGAGACAGATGGCCCGCTCCCTCTGGCCCGCTATCTGTTGGGCAAGGAGCTGGAAGTCAAGAATCTGCGGCTGATTTTGACCGGTATGGACAATCAGCTGCCCGTAGAGCTTATCAGAGAAAGGATGCGACCGATTTATGGACAAGACTAGCTACAAGATTGCGGTCGTGGGGAATCGCGACACCATTCTCCCATTTAAGCTGATTGGTTTTCAGACCTTTCCAGTGAAAGAAGCTCAGGAGACGGTCAATACCCTGCGTCGGCTCGCCCGTGAAGATTTCGGCATTATCTATCTGACGGAGGATATGGCTGCGGATATTCCAGAAACTCTGGCCTACTATGACCAGCTGGAGATTCCTGCTCTTGTGCTCATTCCTACCCATAAGGGGAGCACGGGTCTGGCTCTTTCGCGGATTCATGAAAATGTCGAAAAGGCTGTCGGACAGGATATATTGTGAGGTTTTTATGCGAATGAATGAACTAGGTCAGCCCATTGGGGATGCTCTGTCGGATTTTCAGCCGGGGGACTTGCCCAACCTGGAGCGAATCGAAGGCCAGTATGTTATTATCGAGCGTTTGTCCAAGGACAATCATGGAGCGGATTTGTATGAAGTGTATGGCCCCGATTCTCCTGCAGATATGTGGACCTATCTCTTTCAAACTCCTGTCCAAAATCAGGAAGAATGGTCTCAGCTGCTAGATCAGATGCTGGCAGCACAGGATCGTTTTCACTATGCCATTGTGGACAAGGAGAGCGGTAAGGCTCTAGGAACTTTTGCCTTGATGAGGATTGACCGAAATAACCGCGTTATCGAAGTGGGAGCTGTGACCTATTCGCCCGAGCTGAAGCGCACCAGACTGGCTACTGAAGCTCAGTACTTGCTGGCACGCTATGTCTTTGAAGAGCTGGAGTATCGCCGCTATGAATGGAAATGCGATGCCCTTAATCAGCTGTCAAGGCGGGCAGCAGAGCGGCTTGGTTTCACCTATGAGGGTAGGTTTCGTCAGGCTGTTGTATATAAGGGGCGCAACCGAGATACTGACTGGCTGTCCATGATTGACAAGGATTGGCCGGCCGTCAAGAGCCGTCTAGAAAAATGGCTAAGCCCAGACAATTTCGACGAAAAGGGTCAGCAAATAAAAGCCTTATCTGATTTTTAAAATAAAAAGAAACAATACTTGCCGTAGAGTTAGCTAAGAAAGATTTCAAACTCGCGGCAAGGATCAAAAAACACTCTTTGGAAATTAAATTCAAACTAGGTCCGTATCTAACTTAGTTTGCTCTTTGATTTTCATTGAAAAGGAACAAAAATCTCCCAAGAATGGAGGAAGATTGTGAGTCAAGGAAAGATTATCAAAGTTTCTGGTCCTCTGGTGCTGGCATCAGGGATGCAGGAAGCGAATATTCAGGATATCTGCCGGGTTGGCGATTTGGGGCTGATCGGTGAAATTATTGAAATGCGGCGGGACCAAGCCTCTATTCAGGTTTATGAGGAAACTTCTGGCTTGGGTCCGGGAGAGCCGGTCATCACGACTGGAAGTCCTCTGTCCGTTGAGCTGGGACCAGGTCTGATTTCTCAGATGTTTGACGGGATTCAGCGGCCTTTGGAGCGTTTCCAGACCATCACGGAGAGCGACTTCCTCATCCGCGGTGTCCAACTGCCAAATCTAGACCGAGAGACTAAGTGGGATTTCGTTCCAAGTCTGTCTGTTGGAGATGCAGTTGAGGCTGGCGATATTCTGGGTACAGTGCAGGAGACCAATCTGGTGGAGCACCGCATCATGGTGCCGGTAGGCGTCAGTGGCCGCTTGGCCAACATCTCAGCAGGTAGTTTCACTGTTGAAGAGACTGTTTATGAGATTGAGCAGGCGGACGGGTCTATCTTTAAAGGGACTCTGATGCAAAAATGGCCAGTCCGTCGTGGGCGTCCTTTTGCTCAAAAACTGATTCCGGTTGAGCCTTTGGTGACAGGTCAGCGGGTCATTGATACCTTCTTCCCAGTGACCAAGGGTGGGGCAGCTGCTGTACCAGGACCATTCGGAGCTGGTAAGACTGTCGTTCAGCACCAGGTGGCCAAGTTTGCCAATGTTGACATCGTTATCTATGTCGGCTGCGGCGAGCGTGGCAATGAGATGACCGACGTACTCAATGAATTTCCAGAACTAATCGACCCATCGACTGGCCAGTCCATCATGCAGCGGACAGTGCTGATTGCCAACACCTCTAATATGCCGGTGGCAGCCCGGGAAGCGTCGATTTACACAGGGATTACTATTGCAGAATACTTCCGTGACATGGGTTATTCCGTGGCCATCATGGCGGACTCCACCTCTCGCTGGGCAGAAGCCCTGCGGGAAATGTCCGGCCGTCTGGAAGAAATGCCAGGTGACGAAGGCTATCCAGCCTATCTTGGCAGCCGGATTGCTGAGTATTATGAGCGGGCTGGTCGGGTCAAGACACTCGGTTCAACTGCGCGCGAAGGCTCTATAACCGCTATCGGAGCTGTATCACCTCCGGGTGGAGATATTTCTGAGCCGGTGACGCAAAATACCCTGCGGATTGTCAAGGTCTTCTGGGGCTTGGATGCCCAGCTGGCTCAACGCCGGCATTTCCCAGCTATCAACTGGTTAAGCTCTTACTCGCTCTATCTAGACGAAGTGGGAGCATATATTGACCAGCATGAGAAGATTGCTTGGGCAGAAAAAGTCACCAAGGCCATGAATATCCTGCAAAAGGAAAGTGAACTGCAGGAAATCGTGCGCTTGGTTGGCTTGGATTCCTTGTCTGAAAAGGACCGGCTGACTATGAATGCAGCCAAGATGATCCGCGAGGACTACCTGCAGCAGAATGCCTTTGATGATGTTGACACCTATACTTCTTTCAAAAAACAGGTGGCTTTATTGAGCAATATTCTGACCTTCGATGCGGAGGCCAATCGTGCCTTGGAGCTTGGGGCTTATTTCCGGGAAATCATGGAAGGAACGGTGGAGCTGCGTGACCGAATTGCCCGCAGCAAGTTTATCCATGAAGACCAGTTGGAAAAAATTCAGGCCCTCAGTCAGACTATCGAGGAAACCCTGCACCAGATTCTTGCCCAAGGAGGACTAGACAATGAGCGTCATTAAAGAATACCGCACCGTCAGTGAAGTTGTCGGCCCTCTGATGATTGTCGACCAAGTCGCTGGCGTGCATTTCAATGAATTGGTAGAAATCCAGCTGCATGACGGTAGCAAGCGTCAGGGCCAGGTTCTGGAAGTCCAAGAAGACAAGGCTATGGTCCAGCTTTTTGAGGGATCTAGCGGTATCAATCTGGAAAAAGCCAAGGTTCGCTTTACCGGCCGTCCACTAGAGCTGCCAGTGTCAGAAGACATGGTGGGACGGATTTTCAATGGAATGGGCAAGCCGATTGATGGCGGTCCAGCTATCCTGCCAGAAAAATATCTGGATATTGACGGTCAAGCCATCAATCCAGTAGCTCGCGATTATCCGGATGAGTTTATTCAGACTGGAATTTCGGCTATCGACCACCTCAATACCTTGGTTCGGGGGCAAAAACTGCCAGTATTCTCTGGCTCTGGTCTGCCACACAAGGAATTAGCTGCTCAAATCGCCCGTCAGGCTACCGTGCTTAACTCTGATGAAAACTTCGCCGTGGTCTTTGCGGCCATGGGGATTACCTTTGAAGAAGCCGAGTTCTTCATGAATGACCTCCGGGAGACGGGAGCCATTGACCGCTCGGTGCTCTTTATCAATCTGGCTAATGATCCGGCTATTGAGCGGATTGCGACGCCGCGGATTGCCCTGACAGCAGCTGAGTACCTGGCTTATGAAAAGGACATGCACGTTCTGGTTATCATGACTGACATGACCAACTACTGTGAGGCCCTGCGGGAAGTTTCCGCAGCTCGTCGTGAAGTGCCGGGCCGCCGTGGGTATCCGGGTTACCTCTATACTAACTTGTCCACCCTTTATGAGCGGGCTGGACGTCTAGTTGGCAAGAAAGGATCGGTGACGCAGATTCCGATCCTGTCCATGCCAGAGGATGATATTACCCATCCGATTCCAGACTTGACGGGTTATATTACAGAGGGGCAGATTATCCTTTCACGCGATCTCTACAACAGCGGCTATCGTCCGCCCATCAATGTCCTGCCATCTCTGTCTCGTCTCAAGGACAAGGGTTCAGGTGAGGGTAAGACTAGGGGAGACCATGCTGCGACTATGAACCAACTATTTGCTGCCTATGCGCAAGGTAAGCAAGCCAAGGAGTTGGCTGTCGTTTTGGGGGAATCCGCCCTGTCCGAAACGGACAAGCTCTATGTGCGCTTTACTGACCGCTTCGAGCAGGAATACATCAATCAAGGTTTCCAGACCAATCGAACCATTGAGGAAAGCTTGGATCTGGGCTGGGAACTCCTATCCATCTTGCCAAGAACAGAGCTTAAGCGGATTAAGGACGATATGATTGACCAATACCTGCCGCAGACCAAGGAGGAAGAAAGATGACGCGACTCAATGTCAAGCCGACTCGGATGGAGCTGAATAACTTAAAAGCCCGTCTCAAAACGGCTGTCCGCGGGCATAAACTGCTCAAGGATAAGCGGGATGAGCTGATGCGGCGCTTCATTGAGTCTGTCCGTGAGAACAATCAGCTTCGCCAAAAGGTTGAATCCGCCCTGGTCGGTCATCTACAGGATTTTGTCATGGCCAAGGCGCTGGAGAGTGACCTCATGGTCGAGGAGATTTTCGCTGTGCCCATGCGGACAATCAATCTGCATGTGGAAACGGAGAATATCATGAGTGTGCGCGTGCCCAAGATGCACGCCCATATTGACAATCCCTACGGTGATGACGAGGGAGACGTGGTTTATAGCTATGTGGCGTCTAACAGCCAGATGGATGAAACCATTGAAAGCATGAGCGATCTGCTTCCTGACCTGCTGCGACTAGCTGAGATTGAAAAAAGCTGCCAGCTCATGGCGGATGAAATCGAGAAAACCCGCCGTCGGGTCAACGGACTAGAGTATGCTACCATCCCTGACCTCAAAGAAACGATTTACTACATTGAAATGAAACTCGAAGAAGCCGAACGGGCCAGCCTCGTCCGAATGATGAAGGTGAAGTAAGATGTGGAGGCGTTAAAAAACGACTGAAAAATAGGAGCTGGACGATGGATTCGATGAATCTGACTCTAGTTCTTTTTTTACACTCTCTTTCTTACCCTATCTCTTGTATGGTATAATGGGACAAGACGAACGCTGTTAGCTTCAATAAATATACCGATGGCCGTCAGGACTATAAAATGGTAGAATGATGAGGGTGGCGATGAAGAATAAGAAAACATTGGTATGGGGCGCTGGGCTTCTCCTTGTGCTAGCTTTGGGGATGTTTAGTTTTCTCTATTTCAATAGACGAACTTCGAATAAGGATGAAACATATAATACTTTTAAATCAATTACATCAAGTGATATCATATCATTTGGAGAAAACAAACAATTTGTAGCGATGGCAGGAGGCTGGGGGCCGGGGAAGCGATATACAGTCAGTCAAGAAGGGCATCTTCTTGATAAAGTAGATGGCGAGCATGTGCCAAACCACCCTCAGCGAAAAGGCGAGTATTTTAACTTGGTCATTTTTGACTTGGATCAGGAGGGATATCCTTCCCAAAAGGTGGATCTTTATCAGGTTGTTCGGTCATATAATTCATCTTATTTTCCAATTGATTCTGACTATATTACCCATTACCAAGGAACAGATTATTTATGTTTGATTATCAGGCCTAAAGGAGCAAAGGATTCGGACAGGGATAAGAAAGTGTTTCTGAATTTAGAGACGCATGAAATCAGTGAGATTCCAGAAGATTATAAAAAGCTTAATCCAAAAAATCACTGGGCTGATCCTTCCAATCCCACTTTATCTAGAGATGTCAATGCGACAACTTTAGATGCTATTGCTCAAGAAAATGGCTACGTCCTGTTAGATCACTTGACAAGGGATACCTCCAAAAAAGGTGGCAGGATTAATTTAACAAGCGAAAATCCTCAGGTTAAAGAAATTTTAGACAGAGGAGGTACAGTGTATGGTCGTCAGGGTGTCGTAACGTCGGAGGACTGGTTTAACCATATGCTTCATTGGCTGGCGCCAGAGGGAGAAAGTGATTTAACGGTCTATCCCGTTGACAGACCCTATGCAAGCAATGCGAAACCCTTAACAGACTATCCTATACAAAGCTATCAGGACTACCTCAATTGGAAAGAGCAACAAGAGAAAAAGGAGTAACTTATGGGACAAAAAGATATTAGTCCGACACGTCTAACCTCGGCTCGTACAAGTTTTAAAGCGATGGAGGCGGCACTTATAAACTCTGCAGGCTCCTTAAAATATACCGATGGCCGACAGGACTATAGACTGGTAGAATGATGAGGGAAGCGATGAAGAATAAGAAAACATTGATATGGGGCGCTGGGCTTCTCCTTGTGTTAGCTTTGGGCTTGTTTAGTTTTTTCTACTTAAATAGAAGCGCCCATAAAGAGAAAAAAACTTATCGTACTTTTGAAGCAATAACCTCTCGTGATATTATTGTATTTGGAGAAAATAAGCAATTTGTGGCTATAACGAGAGGGGGGGCTGCAGGGAAACGATATACCATTAGCGAGGAGGGACGTATTCTTGATAAAGTAGATGGGAAACGTGTACCAGACCATCCTCAACGAAAGGAAGAATACTGGAATGTGGTTATCTTTGACTTGGATCAGGAGGGGTATCCTTCCCAAAAGGTAGACCTCTATCAGGCTGTTCGGTCATATAATCCATCTTATTTTCCAATCATGTCAAACTATCTCGTCCATTATCAAGAAGTGGACTATCTTACTGTGACGATTCGTCCTGAAGGGGAAAAGGATTCGGACAAGGATAAGAAAGTGTTTCTGAATTTAGAGACGCATGAAATCAGTGACATCCCAGAAGACTATAGCAATAATAATGCTTTCGATGATAGACCTTCTTCACTAGATCATGATTTATATGCAGATACCAATCGTACGACCTTGGCAAAGGTAGCAGATGAGAATGGTTTCTTATTGAGCAACACATTGCATAGTACATCTTCCAAGAATGAAGCTAAAATAAATTTATCCAAAGAGTACCCTGAAGTGATGAAGATATTAGATGCAAAAGGCACCATCTATCCACGATTTACTATGGTAAGCTCAGAGGATTGGTTTAACCATATGCTTCATTGGCTGGCGCCAGAAGGAGAAGAGGTATTGACAGTTTATCTTGTTGAGAATAGATATAACAAGAATAGCCAGCCCTTAACAGACTATCCTATACAAAGCTATCAGGACTACCTCAACTGGAAAGAGCAACAAGAGAAAAAGGAGTAACTTCATTAAGTTCTAGAAGTCCAAAAGAAAAAACAGAACCCCTCTAAATGGGGTTCTTTTACTTATTGCAAATATTTATATGTTACAAACAAATCTCCATATTACAGGGGGCAGACAGTTTTGTTAAATAGGTCGAAAAAGGCTTTTTTCTTAGAAAATTTATGGTAAGATGGTTTTCGTATCATGAATGATTAGGAAGGTGCATTTTGCATATGAAAATGAATAAGAAATTACTTTTGGCTTCAACTGTTGCTTTGTCAGCATTGCCTTTGTTGACAACGAAAGCTGAGGAGCAGCCACAAAACTGGACTGCCAGAACAGTTGAGCAAATTAAAGCGGATATTACGAGTAATGAAAACCAACAAACGTACACTGTTCAATATGGAGACACTTTAGGCAATATCGCTCAAGCGATGAACATTGACCTTGTTGACTTAGCTAAAATCAACCAAATTGCCAATGCTGACTTGATTTTCCCAGGTACTGTTTTGACCGTTACAACAAATGGACAAAATGAAATTGCCTCTGTAGAAATCCAAAGCTACCAAGCAGGAAATAACGCAGGATATGTAACAGAAAGTTATACAGCTGACGAGATTTTTGGTACTGAGCAAGCAGCACCCGCAACTCCTGCTCAACCAGCAGAAACTCCAGCTCCAGCTGTTGAGGAAGCTGTTGCAGCTCCAGCAGACCAAGCACCAGCGCCTGCTGAAGAAGCTCCTGCCCCAGTAGCAGAAGTTGCAAGTGAAGCAGCCCCAGCTGCGGAAGAAAATGCAGCAGCTCCTGTAGAAGCAGCGCCACAGCCAGCAGTGGCTGCAAGTCCAGAAGCTCCAGAGGTGACTGAATTAGGCCAAGACCAAGTCAATCAAGCAACTGCCGCTGTTGAACCAACAACTTACAATGCTCCAGCTGTAACAGATGCTGCTAGCGTAACAACTAACAATCCTGCTAATGAAGGTCTTCAGCCACAAACTGCAGCTTTGAAAGAAGAGATAGCAGCTAAATATGGAATTACAGAATTTAGTCTCTACCGCCCAGGTGATAGTGGTGACCATGGTAAGGGCTTGGCGGCTGACTTTATCGTTGGTGAGAATACTGAATTAGGAAACCAGGTCGCAGCCGATGTTACTTCTAACATGACTGAAAGAGGAATCTCTTACGTTATCTGGCAGCAACAGTTCTATGCACCATTTGAAAGCATTTATGGACCAGCTAATACTTGGAACCAAATGCCAGACCGTGGCAGCGTAACTGAAAACCATTACGACCACGTTCACGTATCTATGAATGAATAAGATGGATACAAGCCCAGAAATGGGCTTTTTCTTATATTCTCTGTGAAAAAGCGAGAATTTTCTGATAAATTTTGGTATAATAAAGCGAACTACAGATAAAGGATGAGAGAGAATGACCTTAGTTTATCAATCAACACGCGACGAAAAGAATAGAGTAACAGCTAGCCAGGCGATTCTGCAAGGCTTGGCAACAGACGGCGGGCTCTTTACGCCTATTACCTATCCGCAGGTCGATTTAGACTTTGCCAAGCTCAAAGACGCTTCTTATCAGGAAGTAGCCAAGCTGGTTTTGTCTGCTTTTTTGGATGATTTTTCTGAAGCAGAGCTGGACCACTGTATCAACCATGCCTATGACAGCAAGTTTGATGATGCGGCGATTGCTCCCTTGGTCAAGCTGGATGGTCAGTATAATCTAGAACTTTTCCACGGAGCGACCATTGCCTTTAAGGACATGGCTTTGTCCATCCTGCCTCATCTGATGACAACCGCAGCCAAAAAGCACGGCTTGGAAAACAAAATTGTTATTCTGACAGCTACTTCTGGCGACACAGGCAAGGCGGCTATGGCAGGCTTTGCGGATGTTCCAGGAACTGAGATTATCGTCTTTTATCCGAAAGATGGTGTCAGCAAGGTCCAAGAGCTGCAAATGACGACGCAGACAGGTGCCAATACGCATGTGGTGGCTATTGATGGCAACTTTGACGATGCCCAGACCAATGTTAAGCACATGTTCAATGACACAGACCTACGGGCTCGTCTTCTGGAGCATAAGCTGCAGTTTTCATCTGCTAATTCCATGAATATCGGCCGTTTGGTGCCTCAGATTGTCTACTATGTCTATGCTTATGCTCAGCTGGTGAAGACGGGAGAAATCACAGCAGGAGACAAGGTCAACTTTACCGTTCCGACAGGGAACTTTGGTAATATTTTGGCGGCCTACTATGCCAAGCAAATCGGTCTGCCAGTTGGCAAGCTGATCTGTTCATCGAATGAAAACAATGTCCTGACTGACTTCTTCAAGAACCACGTTTATGACAAGAAGCGGAGCTTCAAGGTGACATCTAGTCCATCCATGGATATTCTTGTTTCCTCTAACTTGGAGCGTTTGATTTTCCATCTATCTGGTAACAGCTCTGAGAAAACAGCTGCTTTGATGGCGGCTCTGAATGAGCATGGACAGTATGAACTGACGGACTTTGATGCTGAAATTTTAGAGCTCTTTGCGGCTGACTATGCGACAGAGGAAGAAACAGCTGCTGAAATCAAGCGGGTCTACCAGGCCTCTGACTACATCGAAGACCCTCATACTGCCGTTGCGTCTGCTGTCTATCAAAAATACTTGGCAGAAACAGGGGATCAGCGCAAGACTGTTATTGCGTCTACCGCTAGTCCATATAAATTCCCAGTTGTAGCCGTTGAGGCTGTGACCGGTCAAACAGGACTCAGTGACTTTGAGGCTTTGGGCCAACTGCACGAACTTTCTGGCGTAGCCCTTCCACCAGCTGTGGACGGCTTAGAAACTGCCCCCGTTCGCCACAAAACGACGGTCGCTGCAGATCAAATGCAGGCAGCAGTCGAGGATTATTTGGGATTATAAAAAACAAAAACATCAGCTTATTCATTGGCTGATGTTTCATAATCTATTTCAACACAATCAACTGCTTGCCAGCTAGGCTGTAACTGTCAGCTAGCGGTGCGATTGGTTTTTGGGCATCAATGGCTGGGTATTGGAGGTGTAGCTTCTGCTTGTTTTTGTTTTCGTAGACAGCCTCTTGGTTGCCAAAGTTGATGACGATTGTCATACTTTCTTTGCTGTCTTGAATCTTGTACTCCAATAAACTGTCTGTCAGCCAGTTGACCTGACAGGCTTGCTTGATGGCGGTGCTGGTCTTTAGATGCAGCAGCGGATGTGCCCTGCGAAAGGCAATCAGCTTTTTGACAAAAGCGATGTCTTCTGTGTAATGCAAAGAGCGCAGCCAGTCTAGCTTATTAATCTCGTCGGGCATATTATAGGTGTTGTCAATCAGATTTTTAGTCCGGAAAAATTCCTGACCGCTGTGGATAAAGGGAACACCTTGAGCCAGCAGGACGAAATGGAGAGCCAACCGCGAATTGGCCAGCCGATCCCGCAGGGTGATAGCAGGGTTGACGATGTCAAAGTAATCAAAAACCGTTGCATTGTCATGGCACTCGACATAATTAATAGCCTGCTGGGGCGCTGTGAAGTGAGCCTCGCCTTTTAGACCAACATTGGCTGTCAGGACATTTTCAAGCTGACTGGCAGGAGTCTTGCTCTCAATTTGCCGGCCTTGGGCGATGGTCTGCTTGAGACTGTCGCGGAAATGGTCACTGAAAAATCCATAATCGGGCAGTTGGGAAGCATTGTACTGATGGGCCAATCGCTCATTTGCCAATCCAGTATCCATCTGCCAGCCTTCACCATAGAGATAGATGTTAGGATAGAGCGCCTTGAGTTCGTCAGCTATCTGCTGCATGGTTTGGATATCTAAAATCCCCATCAGATCAAAGCGGAAGCCGTCAAAACCATAGAGGCTAACCCATTGCTTGACCGACTGCTTGATATAGCGGCGGACCATGGCCTTCTCACTGGCTACATCATTGCCGCAGAAGGTTCCGTTGGTCCGGTAGCCCATGTCATTGAGCCGGAAAAAATAGCCGGGCACGATTTTTTCAAAAGCATAGCTGTTGGCGTCATAGACATGATTGTAGACCACATCCATGATGACGCTGATATCAGCATTGTGGTAGGCAGTAATGGCCGCCTGCAGCTCTATGATACGGGCATGGGGATCTCGTGGGTCGCTGGCAAAACTGCCGTCTGGTACATTATACTGGACAGGGTCGTAGCCCCAGTTGTAGACGAGCTCAGGATGCTTTTCATCAACGCTGCCAAAATCGTAGACAGGCATAAGCTGCACATGGCTGATACCTAGCTCTTTCAGATAGTCCAGACCGAACTTCTGACCGTGGACGACTGGAGATTCGCTCAGCGAGGCAAACTTCCCAGGATAGGAGAAACCAACTTCTTTCTGCATAGAAAAATCGCGGACGCTCATTTCATAAATGACGGCTTCTGTCGGATTCAGCTGTGTTTTTGCTCGTTTGATAGGCTTTTTAATCTTGTCTAGATCGATGACATAGCTGTTGCCCGAATTGACATCTGAGGATAGGGCGTAGGGGTCGTGGACTTCCACCCACTTGCCATTGATCTTATGGAGATAAGAATAGGAGGCCCCCTCTAAATCTCCTTCAATCCGAGTATGCCAGACTCCCCTATCCAGACGTTTGAGATGGTGAACCTGGTCTTTCAGATGTAGGAGGACTTTTTCGGAAATGGGTGCCCAGAGTCTGAAGTCGGTGGCTTGGGGGCTGTACTGAGCTCCCAAATCGTCGCCTGCATAGTCAAAAATCTCATCGAAAATAGGCTTTTTCACGATATGGCGGTACTGCAGGTCAGTATGGTTGCGGTCTTGGTCATAGACCTTGTAGGATTGCGTCAGGTCAATGGGCTCATTAGCCGACACGGTATAGATAATCCGCTCTTCCTGATTGTTGATATTTTTGATAGTTAAAGGGCTGGAGCTGTGCTTGTCTTCCAGTGTAAAGTGGATGGAATAGGCTTCAAAGCTCTTTTCCAGTTCGATGGTGATGATATTTTCGTCATCTAAATAGGCTTGAAAAATACGAAAGGCCATGTTTTTCCTCTTTCTTTGTTAGTTTCTCTTTGGGTAATTGTTTTGAGTTTAGGGCTCTGCCCTGGTTGGGACAAGGCCGATATGTGAATCGTTGATGAATGAGCAAAAGCACTCGGATTAGCGAGTGCTGATGCTATGCGGAATCAGCTGGCGATAGCAGATTTGCTTGTCTTCTTTATTGTCCTTGATGATTTGGAAGAGGGTCCGGAAGGACTCTTTCCCAAGCTCGAGGGCATTGATATCGATATAGGCATCCACATCAATGCGCGGTTTGATAGAATCAAAGGTGATAATGGGAATCTGGTAGTCCTGATCTTTGAGATAGTGCAGGGCTCCTTCTGCTACCAGAGTATCGGAGGTTACGATGGCTTCAATCTCATCCAGCGGCAGCTCCTCCATAATCTTGTAACTGTTGTCTTCTAGAAGGAAACCGAAGGCAAATTTGATAATGCGTTCATCAAAAGGCAGACTTACTTCATTCAGGGCTTGCTTGTAGCCTGTGTAACGATCCTGGGAAACGACTAGCTCCTTATTCCCGGCTAGAAAGGCGACTTTCCGATAGCCCTTGTCTAAGAAATATCTGGTCGCGTCATAGCCGGCCTTAATATTGTCATTGTCTACCAGAGAGATGAAAGGTGAGACAGCTTTCCCTAGGATAAGGAAGGGGAAGTTGTTTCTGACTGCAAAGTCAACCAAAGGATCGTCCTGCTTAGAATAAAGGAAGATCAGTCCGTCTACCCGCTTTCCTAAAATCATCTGCTTCATATTTTCCAAGCGGTGTTCTTCATCTTGCCCTGTGCTAATCTGGATGGCATAGTCATAGTCAGAAGCAATCTGAGAAATCCCCCGCAATACAGTTGGGAAAAAAGGGTTTTGATAGAAGACATCTGAGTCGTCTGGCAGGACCAAGCCGATGACTTGGCTGGACTGGCTGACCAGACTTCTGGCATTGAGATTGGGATGATAGTCCAGCTCCTTCATAGCAGCGCGGACCCGTTTTTTAGTTTCTTCACTGATGGTTGATTTATTTTGCACGACGCGGGTCACGGTAGAGGGTGATACGCCTGCTAGTTTTGCGACTTCTTTGATAGTAACTCGCATAAAAACCTCCTAAAGGCCTGCATTTGCTGGAAATCCTTACGATAACATGAACTATTTTAATTCTACTAGCTAGAAGCACTTGCTTTCTAAGAGTCATGCAAACCTGTGCCAAAAATAGCTAGTAGGGTCAGTAATTTTGCCTGACTATTGTGGTCAAAAAAGCAAGTATAAAGCAGTTTCTCAGTAAACGCAAACGTTTTCTGTTTGTAAGAACATTTTAACACAAAAAGAGAACGCTTGCAAGAAGAGAAAAACGGTAAACAATTGGGGCAGTAGGATAGTCCTAAAAGAGCATTATATCCATTAACCAATAAATTGAAAAAAATCTCAAAAACCCCTTGCACTAAAAAAAAAAATAGGTTATAATCAAGTCGACGCAAACGTTTGCATTAAGTAAAAATGAAAAGGCGTAGAGGAAAAATAACGAGGTGACAAAATGAAAAAACGTCAAAGCGGCGTGCTCATGCACATTTCATCCCTTCCGGGCAAGTACGGTATCGGATCTTTTGGCCAAAGTGCTTATGATTTTGTAGACTTCTTGGTTCGCACCAAGCAGCGCTATTGGCAGATTTTGCCACTGGGAACTACCAGTTATGGTGATTCTCCTTATCAGTCTTTCTCTGCTTTTGCGGGGAATACCTACTTTATCGATTTTGATATTCTGATAGAAGAAGGTTTGCTGAACGAGGCAGATGTCAAGGGAGCTGATTTCGGAGATGATCCTAGAAAAGTGGATTATGCAAAGATTTTTGATGCTCGCCGTCCAATCATGGAAAAAGCAGTTGCTCGCTTCTTGAAAGCAGACGATCTGTCTGACTATGAGAGCTTTGTGGAGCAAAATGCAGCTTGGCTGGAAGTTTTCGCTGAGTACATGGCTATCAAAGAGCATTTTGATAATCTAGCTTGGACAGAGTGGCCAGATGAAGCCATCCGCCGCCGTGAGGCAGCTAGCCTCGCTTCTTATCGTGAAAAGCTGGCTGACAAGCTGACCTACCATCGTGTGACCCAGTATCTCTTCTTTAAGCAGTGGTTAAGATTAAAAGCCTATGCTAATGAACATCACATCGAGATTGTCGGAGATATGCCAATCTATGTGGCAGCTGACAGTGCTGATGTGTGGGCACAGCCTCACTTCTTTAAGACAGATGCTGTTGGCAAGCCAACTTGTGTGGCAGGATGTCCGCCAGATGAATTTTCAGAAACTGGCCAGCTTTGGGGCAATCCTATCTATGACTGGGAAGCTATGGATAAAGATGGCTATGCATGGTGGATTGAGCGTCTGCGTGAAAGCTTCAAGATTTACGACATTGTCCGTATCGACCACTTCCGCGGCTTTGAGTCTTACTGGGAAGTACCTGCTGGCTCAGAAACATCTGCTTCTGGTAAGTGGGTCAAAGGTCCAGACTACAAGCTCTTTGCAGCGGTTAAGGAAGCCTTGGGTGATTTGAATATCATCGCAGAAGACCTAGGCTTTATGACGGATGAAGTGATCGAGCTGCGCGAGCGCACTGGTTTCCCAGGAATGAAGATCTTGCAATTTGCCTTCAATCCTGATGATGAAAGCATCGACAGCCCGCATCTGGCGCCAAACAACTCAGTTATGTATACCGGAACCCATGATAACAATACTGTTCTGGGCTGGTACAAGGATGAGATTGACGACGCTACTCGCCAGTACATGGCTCAGTACACCAACCGTAAGGAGTACGAAACAGTACCCCATGCAATGCTGCGCACAATCTTTGCTTCAGTCAGCTTTATGGCCATTGCGACCATGCAAGACCTGCTGGAATTAGACAGTGCAGCACGGATGAACTATCCATCCACAATTGGTGGCAACTGGACTTGGCGGATGACAGCTGAAGAGCTGAATCCAATCGTCGAAGGTGAGCTTTACAGCTTGACCAAGACATACCGTCGTATGAATACCGATTTAATTAACGAATAAAGAACAGCCGAATCAGGCTTGAAGGGATTAATCATGTCAAACTTACAAACTTATATCAAAAATACTTATTCAAAAAATCTTGCTGATTGCAGCAACGAAGAACTTTACTTGGCTCTTTTGAACTACACTAAATTAGCCAGCGCTCAAAAGCCAGTCAACACTGGTAAGAAAAAACTCTACTACATCTCAGCTGAGTTCCTGATTGGTAAACTCTTGTCTAACAACTTGATCAACCTTGGACTTTACGATGATGTGAAGCAAGAGTTGGCAGATGCTGGTAAAGACTTGATCGAAGTAGAAGAAGTTGAGTTGGAGCCGTCTCTGGGTAACGGAGGCTTGGGCCGTCTGGCTGCCTGCTTCTTAGACTCTATTGCAACCTTGGGCCTCAATGGTGATGGTGTAGGACTGAACTACCACTTTGGTCTTTTCCAACAGGTTTTGAAAAACAACGAACAGACAACGATTCCTAACTTCTGGCTGACTGAGCAAAACTGGTTGGTTCGCTCTAGCCGCAGCTACCAAGTGCCATTTGCTCACTTCACCCTGACATCTACTCTTTATGATATTGATGTGCCAGGTTACAAGACAGAAACTAAGAACCGTCTTCGTCTCTTTGATTTGGACTCAGTGGATGCGGATATCATCACAGACGGTATTGACTTCGATAAGACAGATATTGCCCGCAACTTGACCCTCTTCCTCTATCCAGATGATAGTGACAAGCAAGGGGAATTGCTCCGTATCTTCCAGCAGTACTTCATGGTTTCAAATGGTGCTCAGCTGATTATTGACGAAGCGATTGAAAAAGGCAGCAACCTGCACGACTTGGCAGACTACGCTGTCATCCAAATCAATGATACCCACCCATCTCTGGTTATCCCAGAAATGATTCGTCTCTTGACTGAGCGTGGTTTGGTTTTGGATGAAGCAATTGCCATCGTACAGAAGATGACTGCTTATACAAATCACACGATTTTGGCAGAAGCTCTTGAAAAATGGCCTTTGGAATTCTTGAAAGAAGTAGTACCGCATCTGGTACCAATCATCAAAGAGCTTGACAAGCGCGTGAAAGCTAAATACGCAGATCCAGCAGTGCAAATCATTGATGAGGACGATCGTGTGCACATGGCTCACATGGATATCCACTACGGATACAGTGTCAATGGGGTTGCTGCTCTGCATACAGAAATCCTGAAAAACTCTGAGCTCAAGGCCTTCTACGATATCTACCCTGAAAAATTCAATAACAAGACCAACGGTATTACTTTCCGCCGCTGGCTCATGCATGCCAACCCACGTCTGTCTCATTATCTAGATGAGTTGCTGGGCCGCGACTGGCACCATGATGCAACTAAGCTCGAAGGCTTGTTGGAATTCACTGGCGCTGCAAATGTTAAAGAAAAATTGGAAGGCATCAAGGCTCACAACAAGCGTAAATTGGCTCGTCACTTGAAGGAAGCCCAAGGTGTGGAAATCAATCCAGAATCTATCTTTGATATCCAAATCAAGCGTCTGCATGAGTACAAGCGCCAACAAATGAACGCTCTGTACGTTATCCACAAGTATCTGGACATCAAGGCTGGTAACATCCCTGCTCGTCCAATCACTGTCTTCTTCGGTGGTAAGGCTGCTCCTGCTTACACAATTGCACAGGACATCATCCACCTCATCCTTTGCTTGTCAGAAGTGATTGCTAATGACCCTCAAGTGGCTCCACACCTGCAAGTAGTTATGGTAGAAAACTACAATGTTACAGCGTCTAGCTTCTTGATTGCAGCTGGTGATATTTCTGAGCAAATTTCCCTGGCTTCTAAGGAAGCATCTGGTACTGGTAACATGAAGTTCATGCTTAACGGTGCTTTGACTCTTGGTACTATGGACGGAGCGAATGTTGAGATTGCAGAGCTGGTCGGCGAAGACAACATCTATATCTTCGGTGAAGATTCTGAGACTGTTATTGACCTCTATGCAAAATCTGCTTACAAGTCTAGTGAGTACTATGCACGTGAAGCTATCAAGCCGTTGGTTGACTTTATCGTCAGCGATGAAGTATTGGCAGTTGGTAAAGCAGAACGCTTGGAACGTCTTTACAATGAGTTGATCAGCAAGGACTGGTTCATGACCTTGCTGGATCTAGAAGACTATATCCAAGTCAAAGAGCGCATGCTGGCGGACTACGAAGACCGCGATGCTTGGATGGACAAAGTTATCGTTAATACCGCCAAAGCTGGCTTCTTCTCATCTGACCGTACTATCGCTCAATACGAAGAAGAAGTATGGCACTTGAACAGCTAATATTCTTGGCTCTTTGTCAACTGTAGTGGGTTGATGAAAAGTTATAATCTGGAGAGGACTAAATCAGTCCTCTCCTTTTTGATATTCAAAGCGATGAGGATTCTAGTTTTAAAGTTTTCAA
>NZ_CAURVL010000011.1:0-52179 GCF_963528215.1 uncultured Streptococcus sp. | reverse complement strand
TCGGCGCAAGCAAACTCAACGCTATCATGAAAGAAGTCTTGACAGAATTCTGGGGGGATGCCGTTGAGATTGACGACGATGCTGCCCTGACCTGGATGCGCCAAGCGCATTACTACATGGGGCTTTACAGCTATACTTACTCAGCAGGTCTGGTCATCTCTACTGCCGGTTACCTCCACCTGAAAAATGACGAAAATGGTGCCCGCGACTGGCTTGAGCTACTCAAATCCGGCGGCAGCAAGACTCCGCTTGAGTCAGCTATGATTATCGGAGCAGATATCTCAACAGACAAACCACTCCGTGATACCATCCAATTCCTGTCAGACACAGTTGATCAGATTATTGCTTACAGCGAGGAGTTGGGGGAATAAAGAAGAAACAAAAACAGCTTGAAGCAAATCTTCAAGCTGTTTTTTAAATAGTTCAATAAAAATAAAGCGATCCAAAAAAGCGGAGATAAAGTAAAATATAGGCACTAAAACAAGCGATAAATATAAGCCATCTTGTCCAGTACTGTGACTTAGTATAATTCTTCATTCGCAGCAGCCCGATGAAAAACCAAATCAGACTCCAAAAAACCAGACCTAGTATCTGAGGAGCACAATAGGAAATTAAAAGCAAAATTGGAATCAACAAGGCTAATACTAGTATGATTCTTTTTTGCGTGATCTGCTCTCTAGGAATCATCCAACCTACAAAGAAACACAAAACCGCTGGAGCAACAAATGGTGTAAAAATCATAAAAACAAATAAAAGATGTTTTAGAAACTCAATCATTAACATTACCACATTCCCATCATGTTTTAAATAAACCGGATCTCTAGCGCAACCCATTGGAAAAAATTTACCTCTACTTATTATACCTTAAAAAGTGAATTTTCGAACAAATTTTTTAAATTGACTCCTTATTGTTACAATCGCAATAAAAAAGACCACTCTATAACCTGAGCAGTCTCAATTTTAAATAGGTCTAATTTAATCTTCTACTCACCTTATCCCAAGTCTGCCACAATCGCTTTAATCTGCTGGGCAGTATGAACACCTGCTAGCTGCTTGACGACTTGACTGTCTTTTTTAAAGAGCAGAGTCGGGATAGACATGATGCCAAAGGCGCGTGCTGTAGCTGGATTTTCATCCACATCCATCTTGACAATCTTGAGCTCATCTTCGGAAAGTTCCTCTGAGAGTTTGTCAAGGATTGGCCCCTGCATCCGACAAGGTCCGCACCAAGTCGCCCAAAAATCAATCAGCACCAATCCGTCTTTTGTTTCTTGCTCAAATGTTGCATCTGTGATTGCTTTTACCATTATTTTTCTCCTTTATTCTTAGTCAAACTTTGTTAAATCCTGCTTCATCAGGAAAAAGAAGACATCACCGTAAGTACCCTGATAATTCAAATCATGGCCTTTATAAGTCAATTTTTTAACTGGGTAATAATCTGCCACTCCAATCAAGCAGGCTTGCTGGGACTGCTCAAACTCCTGATAAGACTCAAAAATCATCTTCCGCTCCTGCTTGACAGCATCCAAATATGTAATTTCAATCATAATTTCTCCTTTTTCAAATTACTCTTGTAATTTTTATTTTATGATTATATTGTAATGACTTTGATTACATCTGTCAAATAAAACGACTTGGAGAAATCAATTCGCTTTCCAAGAAACTCACCGATTTCCTGACAAACAAAAAAGCCTCCCATCGGAAGACTTTCTCATATAAATAAGAAAAACCAGGCTCAATGCCCCTTGTGCTTTTCCAATCGTTTTTGCTGTTTGAGTTCGAATTTCCTTTGCTTAGCCAGTTCTTTCTGCTGCTTGCGCTTGACTCGAGCAATTTTCTTTTGCTCTTCAAATTGCAGTTGTAGCGCTTCCTGTGACTTTGAAGAACGTGAAGCCATCTGCTCTTTTTTAACCTGTCTCTGCAGGCGTTTAGGACTGACCGACTTAGTCTTCTCTTTCACTCTGATGCTAGGACTAAACTGCAACCGATGATAATAACGGTTTAGAAAATCCAGCAATTCCTGCGTGCTAGGCTCTGCACCAAAGGTGACTCGGCAAACTCTATAAGATTGAGCATGTTCCTGCTCGAAAAGACCGTGCCAAAATCCCTCTTCAAAATAAACTGTCAGCGTCATTGAAATCTTATCCATGACAGCACCTCCTTTAAAAATCCCTAAGAATGGACAACCAAGGAGGAAGGTTACTGACAAAAAATGGATTTTTTGCGTCTGGACTACCAACCAGAACTGTGTTTTTATCTTAGCAGCTACAGTTTAGCAAGATTTTCTAAAAAAATCAAGGTTATCGGAATCTCGCTTAGATGGCTGAATTGGATTTTCTTGTAAGAGATCCAGAAAAATCAAAAACAAGAAAGCTCACGTATTGTAAAACGCCTTCGTTTTCGCAATAATACTGCAAATAATGAAAGGAGAGAACTATGAAGTATATTTGGGCTTTCTTAGCAGCCTTGTGCTTGGCTGGACTAGGTCTTTTCTTCTGGCATTCCCAGACCAAACCGAATCCTACCCCTTCTACGCCAGAAACCACTCAGACAAGTTCTAGCGAGAAGAGCGATAAGCAGCCGACTCCGACAGAAGACATCGTATCCGAAGAGTACAGAATTTCATACGATAACAAACAGCTTTATGGAAAGATTACTGCTCCTCGTGACTACAAGAGTTAAAAATTGCCGACTATTGTTATCGCGCATGGATTGAACAACACCCTTGAGCAATATGAAATGTACAGCCGTCCATTTTACGCAAGGGCAACAGTCCAGACAACGTCATGATGGAGTCTTTCTTTGACATTTTGAAATCCGAAATGTTTTATGTTTTTGAAAAGGAGTCTCAGTATCTTGAAGAACTTAAGAAGGCGATTGTCAACTACATTAATTACTACAACAAACGAATTAAAGTCAAAATCAAAGGACTTAGCCTGTGCTTTCAGTACCAAATCCTTTGATGAATGATTTTACGAATCTTTTAAATCTGGAGTTCTTCCGACTACAAAGGTCTCTATTTCTCTTTGTCTCTATATTCTGAAATGGTTTGTCCTGTCCACTTTTTAAAGGCTCGTGAGAAAGAGGAGACTTCCGAATAACCTAGCAGATAGGCGACATCTTCTGTTGTCATTTCTGGATTTTTGAAATAAGCAAAGGCGAGAATCTTTTGGACATTTTGCAATTCTTGATTAAATTTGGTTCCTTCTGCAGTCAGGTTCCTTTGCAAGGTGCGACTGCTAATACCTAATGATGCTGCTATATCTTCAATAGTAAAGAAACCACTTGGAATAGCCTGGTAGAGTTTCTGCTGGACGATACCTGTGAAACTTTCACTGGTCATGACTTCTGCTAAGCGTTCCTTGAGTTGAGGTTCTAGGTAGTCTAACATGACATTATTGGCTGTGAGGAAAGGTTTCTCCAAGTCAGCTTTTTTAAAGACCTGTTCATTCCCTTCCATTACTTCAACTTGGCATCCAAAAATATTAGCACTGACTTCCTCATAAGAATATGGGGATCCGACATGCACTGGGACAATCTCTTCACCTGTTCCCGTCCGAATCAAATCAAGCAACAACAACTGTTCATTGAGGACTGCAAAGCGAGGCAGATCTAACCCTGGATAATCATAACGATAGCTTACACGGACAAGGTCATCAAAGACTTCCATATTCACAACAATCGGACCTGTAATCTTCTTGTATTTGGCAAAATGCTCTATGGCTGCGAGACCATTTTTAGAAGATAGGGCCGCGAAAAAAGGCGGCATAAACATCTGAATGTTCTTGATGCGGCTCATGGCTATGATTTGCTCATCATTGGCCACCTGATCAAAAGCTGTTAAGAGATGATAATAATCCAGAGTTGAGAGGTTCATTTCCTCTTTCCAAGTGCTATCTGGTAGATTAGCCAATTGCAGAATCATTTTCAGATCCAGCCCTATAAGGCTTAAATTTTCAATATACTGTTGACTGAGACTAAGGCGCATAAGCTTTCTCCATTCTATTAACGCATTGACATCAACATCATACGATCAAAGAATTTATCTCCAAAGATGCGACGGATTCCTACCAAAAGCTTGCCTCCACGGCCCACAAGATAGCGAGTTTTAGGGTTACGAGCATTGATGATTTTAAGAACTGTACGTGAGATGACTTCTGGATTTGAGACTGGTGTTGGGTTTTTTTCCATAGCTTTGATATAGCCATTCACCAAACGACTGTAAGCACCATTTTTAGATTCATAAGAGAAGTTTTGACCAACTGTTGCGTTAAAACCAGTATTGATCATTCCGGGTTCTAAAACAACCACCTTGATGCCAAATTCCTTGACTTCCATACGGAGACAGTCACTAAAACCTTCAATAGCGTGTTTTGAAGCGTGGTACCAAGCTCCAAGTGGTGTGTAGATTTTACCACCCATTGATGACGTATTGATGATCAGACCATCCTTTTGTTGGCGCATATATGGCAATACTTTCTTCGTCAAGCGGGCTACACCGTAGACATTGACTTCGAACTGTTGTTGCGCTTTTTCCATTGAAAGGTCTTCAACAGGACCATAAAGTCCGTAACCTGCATTGTTCCAAAGAACATCGATGCGACCTTGTTCTTCAATGACTTTTGCTACAACTCTTTCAATATCCTCTTCGTTTGTTACGTCCATTTTCATGATATGGCCACCAAGTGCTTCAAGGTCTTTCATTTTATCGACACTACGAGCAACAGCGTAAACGGTGTGACCAGCTTTGATAAGATCTTGGGCTGAAAGTTTCCCCATACCTGATGAAGCGCCTGTGACTAAGATATTTTTTTGTTTGACATGATATTTTCCTCTTTATTTCATTTGATTTATGAGACTATTATACAAGACAGAAAACGACAGGTAAATGACAAAAAAAGACAATACTTTGACAATTTACGCCACATAAAGTCATTAAAGAATATCCTTCTCGTTCATTGCCATTTTCTGTTATAATAAATTGTTACATTTTAAATAGAAAGGTCTTATGATGACAAACCTTATCAAGCACAAATGGGTAGAATTTTCAGAGCTATTTTATGACCTGGTTCTTGTTTTTGCCATTTCAAAAACAACTGCCCTTATTCACCATCTTCATAACGGCATTTTGACTTGGAGTTCTCTCTTTGATTTTTTCATGTCACTTTTGGTCCTGGTCAATTCCTGGATGATTCAGACCGTTTATACCAATCGCTATGGGAAGAACTCTTTATTTAACATGGTGATCATGTTTATCAATATGGGTCTCTTGCTCTTGATATCGAATATGATTGGCCATGATTGGCAGCTCTATTTCCACTCTTTTTGCTGGGCCGTTGGTACCTTAACCTTCACACTTTTCTTCCAATATCTAGTTGAATATTATCGAAAATCGACAGATGCTAGCGATCGAAAAAGCATCAAGGGTTTTCTCTGGATGACAGGGCTTCGCACATTTGGTGTCTACCTAGCAGCCCTGCTTCCCATTAATTTTGGTATCTATGCCTTCGTTCTCAGTATCCTCCTTACCTTTATTATGCCCATTACCATGACTCGTAGGGCCAAGCATTTTCAAGTCAATCTCCCCCATTTAATCGAACGCATCTCCCTTCTAGTCATTATTACTTTTGGGGAGATGATTATGGGGCTAGCTAACTTCTTTACCGTTGAGAACTTCTCGATTTATTCGGTTCTATATTTCATTATCATGCTTTCTCTATTCTTGTTTTATTTTGGTCAATTCGATCATGCTATTGATGAAGCATCTAATCAAAAGGGAATATTTCTAATTTACAGTCACTATCCTATTTTCATTGGACTGATTATGATGACTGTTTCTATGAGTTTTCTCCTTAATCCTGAAGCCAATCATATCTTTGTGACCAGCTTCTTCTATATCGGACTTGGCCTCTTCCAAGCGGCTGTCCTAGCAAATGGCCCCTATAACAAACACTATCTTCGCTATCCGAAACATTTCTACTTTGTCCAAACCGCACTCTATCTGACTGCCTTGATTCTCTCTTTACTCTTTGCTTCTAACCCTATGATAGTAGTGACTATTGCAACCATTTTAGCTCTAGCAATCCAAATCCATTTTGTTTACTTCTACATGACCCAGACTAGAAAATATTCAACACCTTACTGGGATTTATTCTAAGCGACAAAAAGACTCTTTTCCCGAAAGAGAAAGGAGTCTTTCTTTCATAAGATTGAGACCTTTATTGCCAATCTTTCTCCTTGTAAAACAGTTTCATTTCCGCTATAATACTACAAATACTGAAAGGAGAGAACGATGAAATACATTTGGGCTTTTCTAGCCATCCTGAGTTTGTCCGCTCTAGCTATTTTCTTCTGGCACTCCCAGACCAAACCGAATCCTACCCCTCCTAAGCCAGAAACCACACAGACAGCCTCTAGCGAGAAGAGCGACAAGCAACCGACTCCGACAGAAGACATTGTATCCGAAGAGTACAGTATTTCATACGATGACAAGCAACTCTACGGAAAGATTACTGCTCCTCGTGACTACAAGAGTAAAAAATTGCCGACTATTGTTATCGAACATGGATTGAACAACACCCTTGAGCAATATGAAATGTACAGCCAGCTGCTGGCAAAGCAAGGTTATCTGGTTTACAGCTTTGATTTCTACGGTGGTAGCCGCCAATCGAAAAGCGGTGGGCGGGATATGCTGAATATGTCGGTCAAGACCGAACTCACAGACTTGACTCAAGTCATGGAAAAGCTTCGTTCTGAGGCCTTTGTAGATAAGAGCAAAATGAGCTTATTTGGCGCCAGCCAAGGTGGGGTTGTGGCCAGTCTCTATGCTGCTACTTATCCAGACCGCGTGCACAAACTCATACTTATCTTTCCAGCTTTTGTTCTTTTCGATGATGCCAAAGAGACTTATCATGAGCTAGGGAGCCCTGACTTCGATCAACTTCCTGATAGCCTGACACACCACAATACTACTCTGGGCAAGATTTATCTAATCGATGCCTTAAACATTGACATCCAAGCAGAGCAGGCCAAAATCACGGATCCGACTCTCATTATCCACGGCTCTGATGATGCAGTCGTGCCCTACCAGTATGCGGTCGAAGCGAGTCAGATTATTCCAAATGCAGAGTTGGTCACTGTAGAAGGTGGGGAACATCGCATTGACGAAAGATTTGCTATCACTGCCGCTCCTGCAATCCAAAAATTCTTGAAAGAGTAAATACTCTGATAGAAAAAGTTCTTCTAAAATAATAGAAGGGCTTTTTTGGACCACAAAAAGAGTCTTACTGAGTTAGAAGCAAGACTAAGGAAAAGCCTTCTGAATCCAGAGGAGGTGATTTGTACTCGGACTAAGATCCTAGTGAAAACAAAAAAATCTCCCCGAAGGGAGATCATTCTGGTTTATTTTACCTTACAGTGCTAGGAACCGTAACCGAAGATAATACTTGAGTATATCGAGGTAAGGTGACAAGGCAATGTAAGTGGAAAATAAAGCAGATTAACGACGAAGTCCTAAAAAGTTGACAAAACAAAAAAGCCCCCTGAAGTCAGAGAGCTATTTTGATCTCGGGCTAAAATCCTAGTGAAAAAGATGAAACTCCTTGTGTTCATCGAACACGGTGTCGTTTCCCTATTTTCATACGGATTTTTGGCGCCCTTAGCATCATGATTAACGACGAAGTCCAAGAGAGTTGATCAACTCACGATAACGGTTAACGTCATTTGTACGAAGGTAAGCCAACAAGTTACGACGGCGACCGATTTTCTTCATCAAACCACGGTAAGTAGCGTGGTCTTTTTTGTGTTGTTTGATGTGTTCGTTCAAGTGGTTGATTTCCCAAGTAAGGACAGCAACTTGTACTTCTACTGAACCAGTGTCACCTTCGTGACGTGCGTATTGTGCAATGATTTCATTTTTTTTCTCTTTTGAGATTGCCATGATATACTCCTTTTCTTTACGCTTCATCCGAGTGGCAGGTTTGGCATGGCCTGCAACCAAGAAGAAGTTATTTGTCTTTTAGACATTCTTATTCTACCAAGAAGGGCTACCTTTGTCAAATGATTCTGTTTAAACTCTTTTGTATGAGGAATTCAGGCTCTTTCATTTACAATTCAACGCCGAAGATTTCTAAAGAAAGCATTTCTACCTCGGTCAGCCTCCGCCATTCTCCAAGAGCCAATGCAGGATCCGACTGTAGGGGTCCCATCGTGAGGCGCTGCAGATCCGTGACTTCTTTTCCACAGGCAGCCACCATGCGCTTGACCTGGTGAAACTTGCCCTCAGCTAAGGTAATTTCTACGAGAGAAGTCTCTTTTGCTTCATCTAGCTCTAAAATCTTGAGCTGAGCTGGCTGACAGGTGAAGTCTTTCAGTTCTATTCCCTCAGCAAATCGCTCTACATCTGCTTGGTTCATCAGGCCAGCCACTTGAGCTCGGTAGATTTTTTCGACGTGCTTTTTGGGTGACAGCATGGCATGGGCTAGCTTGCCATTATTGGTCAGAAGGAGCAGACCATGGGTATCAATATCCAAGCGGCCAACAGGAAAGACTTCCTTCTGACGGGCGGTCTCATCCAGCAAGTCCAGAACCGTCTTATGACGGTCATCCTCTGTCGCCGAAATGACTCCCTGCGGCTTGTTGAGAAGGTAATAAACGAATTTTTCATAGGTCAGCCTTTGGCCAGAAACAATAATTTCATCTTCTGTCTCATCAATCTGGGTCTTAGGTGATTTCTCTGCTCTGCCATTGACCAAAACTAACCCTTTCTTTAGGATCTGCTTAACCTGAGCGCGGGAGCCCAGACCATTTTCTGCTAAAAATTTATCCAGACGCATCGTATAACCTCCTAACTTTCTGAAGCCATTCCGCTCTTTTCTTTGCTAAATCTTAGCACAAAGAGCGAGGTCAAAATCATAGCCAGCCCCAAAACGCTGAAGATAAAGGCTGGGGCGTTAGAGAATCTCCCAATGAAACTGAGGACAAATGTAGTGGCCGTTGCTCCAATACTGCAACCTAAAATCACGATAGAAGTGGCTTGATTGAGGAGGTGGGCGGAAATGCGCTCGGACAGGGTGTAAAAAATGGTCGTCAGACCGACACTATAGACAAAGCCGGCGCTAATAGTAGCCATGCTGAGTGACAAGAGATTAGGTGAGAAGCCAATGATAATCTGACTCAGGCCAAAAGCCAGACCAGAAAGCATCAGCAGTTTATCTCTAAAAAGACGGGTCAAACTAGCAAAGCTGATACCCGCTGCAATCCCAATCAACTGCATCAAGGAAAGAATCACACCTGCAGTCTGGGCCGTTCCCATGCCGGACTTCTCTACAATCCCCGGCACGCGCACATTGATGGCAATATAAGCCAGCACAATGACCCCCGCCACAAAGGCAAAAGCTAGACTCAGCTGCCAATCCTGCCGGCTTAGCTTAGGAGTCAATTCAGACTGCTCGTGCTGCTTTTCAGAGACCTTGTTATAAGGGACAAAAAGCAGATATAGCACCAAGACCACCAGTCCGAAGCTATAGACGAGAAAGGCAGCCTGCCAACCGAGAGGAAGAAGCCGACTGACACCAAATGTCAAGAGGGCTGTCCCGACTACTTCTGCTGAGCCTCGCAGTCCTAAAAGATGTACGCGCTCCTGTCCCTTGTAGCGCTCGCTAACAATCGAAATTGCCTTGGCATTGAGCATGCCAAGCCCCATCCCAAAGACAAGCCGAGACGCAAACATCAGCCAGTAAGACTGATTAAGAAGAGGAAGAAGCCCGCAAAGTGAGAAAATCAGAAGCCCGCTCACAATCATCTGGCGCTCTGTCAGGTATTTTTCAATGACCCTATTAAACAGCAACATGAGCATAATCCCAGCCGAAGGCAAAGAAACCAGAAGTTCTACCCAACTTTCTGGAATCCCTTTATAAAAAGCAAACATGGCCGACTGGGCACTGGAAATCGAAAAAGCCGTAGTCAGTATCAAAGAAAGCGAGAGGATACTCACCTTTTCCATCAATTTTTTCATTCTATTTTCCTTTAAAATTCACACTACCTCTATCATACAGTTTTTTGGGTCAAGACGCAATTTCTTTGTCAGGAATATTATGGGACGCTGTGCCTCCATCCAAAATCAGGCACCAACAGCTATCCAAAAACCGCTCCCTCCTTTATTTCTGGCTTGTTTTATGTTATGATGAAGGATAGAAAAAGGAGAGAATCATGTCTGTGAGTGAAAAAATATCTGTTATTGAACGATTAACCAAACCAGCCCATTTAATTGATATGAAGGACATTATCCGCGAGGGCAATCCGACCCTGCGCGCTATCGCTGAGGAAGTCAGCTTCCCTCTATCAGACCAGGAAATCATTCTGGGCGAGAAGATGATGCAATTTCTCAAGCATTCCCAGGATCCAGTCATGGCGGAAAAAATGGGGCTGCGCGGTGGTGTTGGTCTAGCTGCTCCCCAGCTGGATATTTCTAAACGGCTCATCGCTGTTTTAGTTCCCAACCCTGAGGACGAAGAGGGAAATCCGCCTAAGGAAGCTTATAGCCTGCAAACGCTGATGTACAATCCTAAGATTGTGGCCCATTCCGTTCAGGATGCAGCCTTAGCTGATGGTGAAGGCTGCCTGTCAGTCGATCGAGAAGTACCGGGCTACGTAGTTCGTCATGCGCGAGTAACCGTGGATTACTTTGACAAGGACGGTCAAAAGCATCGTATCAAGCTCAAGGGCTATAACGCCATTGTTGTTCAGCATGAAATCGACCATATCAACGGCATCATGTTCTATGACCGCATCAATGAAAAAGACCCATTTGCAGTCAAAGACGGCATGTTGGTGATTGAGTAAATAGCTTATATATCATTATCAAAAATACCTAGATAATTCATATCTAGGTATTTTTTCTATTCTAACTATCCCGTCTCCAGAAAATAGCCAAGAGGATAACTGCTCCTAGCACTGATGGAACAATAGCTGTATCAGCAAGCATTGGTCCCCAATGGCCAAAGAGAAATTGACCAATCAAGGAACCAAACCAGCCCAAAAGGATTTTTCCGATACAGCCCATGCGCTCCCCACGGCTGGTAATAGCCCCGGCGATAAGGCCGATGATAAAACCGACAAACATACTACCAATCATATATTCCCCTTCTTTCTATATTTCTAGCAAGGCTTCTCAAGAAGCAAGTGGAAGCTGTCATTATGGAATGAGCCATTTAGGGCAGCTCAAAATCTTAGATTGCCCAGTCTCCATTGCGGAAGATTGCTACGCGGCTGCCATCTTCTCGGATACCGTCAATATCCATCTGATTTGAGCCAATCATAAAGTCCACATGGACATCCGAGCGGTTGAGACCCGCTGCTTCCAGCTCTTCCTCAGATAAATTCTCTCCACCAACTACACTAGTCGCATAGGCTGCACCGATAGCCAAGTGGTTAGAAGCATTTTCATCAAAAAGTGTATTGAAGAAAGTAATGCCTGACTGGGAAATCGGGCTTGGATCTGGCACCAAGGCACACTCACCTAAAGCGCGCGCACCCGCATTTTCAAAGACAAGATCCTTCATAACCTGGTCGCCCTTTTCAGAAGTAATGTCCACAATCTGTCCATCCTTGAAGGTTACCTTGATGCCTTCGATAATGTTGCCATTGTAGCTGAGAGGCTTAGTGCTGGTCACATAGCCATCAGCCCGACGGAAGTCCGGTGCTGTAAAGACCTCTTCTGTCGGCATGTTGGCAATGAAATATTCACCTTGGGCATTGAGGCTACCAGCTGACTCCCAGTGATGGTTCTTGGGCAAGCCCAATGTCAAGTCTGTTCCAGGAGCTGTGTAGTGCAGAGCAGTGAATTGCTCTTCATTCAAAACTTTAGCCTTTGAGCTGAGTTTTTCTTCATGCGCCTGCCAAGCGGCTACTGGATCATCTTCATAGACACGGCAGGTTTTGAAAATCTGATCCCAAAGCAAGTCTACTGCTTCCTCATCGCTGGCTGCATTTGGAAAAACCTTCTTAGCCCACTCTGTACCAGCTGCTGCAGCGACTGTCCAGCTGACTTTATTGGATTGGGTTGCGATTCGCATTGGCTTCATGGCTATGCCCATAGCCTTAGCAGAAGCTGATAATTTCTCAGCATCCACGCCGTTCAAAGCCCCCGGATCAGATGAACGAACGCCCAAGCGGCTGGCTTTCTTTTCGAGGAGATAGTTCATCTCAGCCACCTTATAGTCTGGGACATTGTCCAAGCACTCCATTGGCGCATGGAGGAATTTTTCCCGCGTAGTCAAATCATCCGCCCACTGGACGATGACCTCGTGAGCTCCCAGAGCATAGGCTTCCTTGACAATCAAGTGAGCCAGCTCACGCTGCTCCACATCAATATTGAGCGCCACTGTGTGACCCGGCTGCACATTGATACCATTGGCAACCAATAGTTTAGCATATTTTTCTAAATTTTCTTTAAAATTTGGCAGAACCATTCTGCTTCTCCTTTTCTTTTGTTATTTCTCTTTAAATAAGGACAGCAGGCTAACCGCTGCTACCGTACCACAAATCAAAGCGGTCATTTTCAAAATCGTATCTGGATCAAGATCCAGCTGGTAATCAAACACTTTTTGCGCTGGCTTATCCTGAGCGGAAATGGTAAGTTTCATGAGAAAGTCCTTTCTTTGCTAATCATATACTGTTTTTTGCCAGATGACTTTCATATTCCAGCCATTTTGACTGAAATTACAATCTGGCAGTCGCTTTCCATACATTTCTTCATATTCCTTTTTAGAAAGGTAGCGATCTGTTGCTAAATGATTGAGCCAAGATTTGGAGGTGCTATGTTTGAAGATTCTTCTGGCATTTTTCAAACCAAATCTTTTCCAATGTCGAGGAAAATCTAAATAGGCGCCTACAATATAGATCCAAGTTGAAGGAGTGGGCTTTTCTGATACATTGTCCATAACAAACAGGATACCACCTGGCTTTAATAATTTCTTACATTTTTCCAAAGCTTTGGGGATGTCCAAATGATGAAATGTCGTTCGACTAAAAATAAAATCAAATTGCTTTTCAAAAACAGCGGTTAAAAAATCATCCTGCAGTAACTCTATATTCTGTAAATCTTCTTTTTCTACTTTATCTTTTGCTATCTGCAGAAAATCTGCAGAAAGATCTATTCCTGTCACATGTTGAAAATATGAAGACAGAAAAATGCAGGTATTGCCTCCGCCACAACCAATATCCAAAGCGGAAACTCTAATGTCAGGCAAATTATCCAGTAGATAATCGGGCTTGCCTTCCAAAAGAGTGGTTACCCAATCATATTCTAAAGCAACCGCATTAAATTGTTCCGTAATATTTTCCATGAACATCCTTCTTAAAACAACTCATCAAACAGACTCAACTGGTTATCCTCAGGCATATTGCCTAAGATTCCCATGTCGTCCATTTTTTCGACTAGGGTGCTAGAGAGGCCGCCACGTTTGCGGAGCTCTGTCTTAGAGAGGAATTCGCCTTCTTCCCGCGCTCTGACCACTTGGCGGGCAACGTTGTCACCCAGACCGTCCATAGCAGAGAATGGTGGGATAAGGGTGTCCCCTTCGATGAGAAACTCAGTCGCGTGGCTCTTGTAGAGATCTAGCTTCCCGAACTTGAAGCCCCGCTCCAGCATTTCATTGACGATTTCCAGAGTCGTATAAAGGTCAATTTCTACATTGGAGGCTTCGTTGTTCTTGCGCTTTTCAGCGATTTTGTCCATCCGGCGCTTGACGGCATCAAGTCCGCCACTCATGGTCTTGATATCAAAGGCCTTAGCCCGGATGGAGAAATAAGCACAGTAGTAGTAAATCGGATGATGCACCTTGAAGTAGGCCACCCGCAGGGCCATCATAACGTAGGCTGCCGCATGGGCCTTGGGAAACATGTACTTGATCTTTCCACAGGACTCGATGTACCACTCTGGCACATTGTTTTCCTTCATGGCTGCGATGTAGCCGTTGCGCTCTTCTTCAGAAATCTTCAGCCAAAGGCCCTTCCGCACGCGCTCCATGATCGTAAAGGCCATCTTAGGATCCAAGCCCTTGTGCATGAGGTAAACCATGATGTCGTCTCGACAGCCGATAACGGTGGATAGGTCAGCAATCCCTTGCTTGATCAAGTCCTGAGCATTGCCTAGCCAAACGTCCGTACCGTGAGAGAGACCAGATAGCTGTAAGAGCTCGGCAAATGTCGTCGGATGGGTCTCATCAACCATGCCCCGTACAAAATTAGTCCCAAACTCTGGAATCCCCAGCATACCAGTCGGCGTGCCGATTTGCTCCTGAGTCACACCCAGAATGTCTGTTCCAGAAAAGAGGGCCATGACGCCAGCATCATCCATAGGAATGTCATTAGGATCAATGCCAGACAAGTCCTGAAGTTTCCGAATCATGGTCGGATCATCGTGTCCCAGAACGTCTAGCTTGAGGACATTTTCATCAATATCGTGGAAGTTGAAGTGGGTGGTCTGCCACTCGGCCGTCACATCGTCAGCTGGATATTGGACCGGTGTAAAGTCATAAACATCCATGTAGTTAGGAATAACAACGATTCCGCCTGGGTGTTGTCCAGTCGTCCGCTTGACTCCAGCAGCTCCCTGCGCCAGACGCTCAACTTCTGCGTCCCGATAGAACTTCCCGTAGTCGCGCTCGTAGCCCTTGACAAATCCATAGGCCGTCTTAGCCGCAACGGTACCAACAGTACCAGCCCGAAAGGCATACTCCGCACCAAAGATATCCCGCACGTCCAAGTGGGCGCTCGGCTGATCCTCTCCAGAGAAGTTCAAATCAATATCGGGTACCTTGTCGCCGTCAAATCCAAGGAAGGTCTCAAAAGGAATATCCTGACCGTTCTTGCTCAGCTTGTGACCACACTCTGGACAGTCCTTATCCGGCATATCAAAGCCAGAACCATAGGAGCCGTCCGTGATGAACTCGCTGTATTGGCATTTGCCACAGACATAGTGGGGCGACAGGGGATTAACCTCGGTAATTCCAATCATGGTCGCGACAAAGCTGGATCCAACTGACCCCCGTGAACCTACCAGATAGCCCCGCTCATTGGATCGTTGCACCAGCATCTGCGAAGCCAAGTAAATCACGGCAAAACCATTCCCCAAAATGGAAGTCAACTCTTTTTCAATTCGCAAGTCTACGATATCTGGTAGCGGATTGCCATAAATCTCAAAGGCTTTTTGATAGGTCAGCTCGGCAACTGTCTCCTCAGCCTTGTCAATGAAAGGTGTATAGAGGTCGCCCTTGACCACCTCGACCGGCTCAAAGGTTTCCGCCAGCTGATTCGGATTGGTGATAACCAGTTTCTTAGCCAAATCCTCGCCTAGGAAGGCAAATTCGTCCAGCATCTCATTGGTAGTCCGGAAGTGAGCCTTAGGAAGTGGAGCCGGCTGGGCATTTTCACCGTGACCAATAGTCCGGTTAATCATGGCTCCCTGACCAAGACTCCGGACGATAATCTCACGGTAAATCTCTTCTTCCGGCTCAATATAGTGGACGTTCCCCGTCGCAAGGACAGGCTTGCCCAAGCGATCTCCGACCTCAATCAGATTGCGAATTATGGTCTGCAGTTCTTCCTGATCCTTGATCTGCTCCTTGGCAATCAGCGGTTCATAGATAGCCGGCGGCATAACCTCGATAAAGTCATAATACTTAGCTACTTCGACAGCCGCGTCCACCCCCTGAGAGACAACGGCGTCATAGACTTCGCCTTCTGAGCAGGCCGAGCCCAGAATCAGGCCTTCACGATGGGCATCCAGCACGGTCCGTGGAATCCGCGGGACACCTTCAAAATACTTAGTATTGGACAGACTGACTAGTTTGAAAATATTCTTGAGTCCCGTCTGATTTTTCACATAAATAGTCGCATGCTTGACCCGAGCCTTCTTGTAAGAATTCTCATCGACCAGATCCGTATTCAAATCCTTGAGATTGGTCACACCATGCTTTTCAGCCACATCCTTGATAAAGATAAAGAGGAGACGGCCCGTCGCTTCCGCATCATAGTTGGCCATGTGGTGGTGCTCCAGAGCAATCTGGAAACGCTTAGTCAAAGGCCCCAGACCATGACGCTTGTACTCTGGATAGAGGTTGCGGGCAAATTCTAGCGTGTCAATGACCGGCTGGGTGATTTTGGGCAGGCCATGACGCTCATAATTGACATTCATAAAGCCCACGTCAAAGGTAGCATTATGGGCAACGAGGACACTGTCCTGGCAAAATTCCTGAAATTCTTTCAGCACCTGCTCCAGTGGCTTAGCATTGCGGACATGCTCATCTGTAATCCCGGTCAGATCCGTCGTAAAGGCCGACAGAGGATGCCCAGGATTGATAAACTCATCAAACTCAGCGATGATATTGCCCTTGTGCATCTTGCTGGCTGCGACCTGAATCAAGTCATTGTAAACCGCTGAAAGTCCTGTTGTTTCCACGTCAAAGACTACATAGGTCGCATTGCTCAGCTCCATGTCCACTTCATTGTAGACGATGGGCACCCGGTCTTCTACAATATTGGCTTCCATACCGTAAATCAGCTGGATACCAGCTTTCTTGGCAGCCTTGTAGCCATGGGGAAAGCTCTGCACATTGCCATGGTCAGTAATGGCGACAGCCTTGTGGCCCCACTTGGCTGCCGTTGCAACGATTTCCTCGACCTCAGGCAGGGCATCCATAGTAGACATATTGGTATGAGCATGGAATTCAACCCGCTTCTCCCCCTCAGGCATCAGATCCTTGCGCTCATAGTGAGTGACGGCCTGCACATCCTGCACATTCATGGTCAGGTCGCGGGTGAAGTTGTTCATCTCCACATTTCCGCGCACGCGCAGCCAGGCGCCTTTCTTAATCATGTCAAACTTCTTGGCTTCTTCTTCGTTTTTCATCCATTTCTGCAAGGAGAAGCTGGACGTATAGTCTGTCATCTTGAAATTGAGCAAGACCCGGCCAGTCCGAGTGACCTTCTGCTCCAGGTCAAAGACCATTCCCTCAAAGACCAGACGATTCTCCTCAGTCTGAACTTCAATCATAGGGGTAATCTCTGCCTTGTCTAGCTTTGGTTTAGCCGCAGCCTTGCGAGCTTGGAAGTCATAGGCTGGCTTTTCCTCTGGCGGTGGTGCCATCTGCTGCAGGGATTCCATGGCTTTGAGCGCTTCTTCATTAGCCGCCTGGACAATCTTATCATTCTCCGCTTGGAAATTCTCCGCTTGTTGCTGGGTCAGCTCATCGCTGTGCTGAACCTGACAGGTCAGCTGAGGAAAGCCGTACTTGACTAGCTGCTGGCTAAGATTGGGCAGGTGATTCTTGCGAAAATGCTCCGTATCAATGGTTGAAGCTCCCTCAATCAACAGCTTGTCCCCATCCAAATGAACCCGCAAATCCTGATACAGACTCTTGAAGCCATGGCTGGCACATGGACCTTCCTCAAAGGCCAACTGGTAATATGCCTGCAAGAGCTCATCCGATACCTGAGGAGCCTGACAGTGAATTTCAAAAACAGCTTGATTGCCTGTCTTCGAAAACTCTTGAGCTAAGCGCTTCTGCAATTCCCGAAAAATCTCAATGGGCAGAATATTCGCAAAAGAAAAATGAAACTCCCAGACCCGACTGACCTTGTGGACCAGAACCTTCTCAATTTCAGCATTCAAAAAGGCCTCTGAATTTCTCATTTCCAGTGGCATATCTAGCTGATTCATTAAAATTTCAAACTTGTTTGACATGACATTTCCTCGTACAGTAGTGACCCTATTTTACCATAAATCAGCACTTTTTTCGACAGAAAAAGAGTAGGGCAAAGCGCGACTCCTACACAATTGTCAATGCATTCTTCTTGACACTAAGTTATGATATAATAGAACAGAACATTTATCAAAAGGAGTCTTAATTGTGAAGAAAATTCTATTAGCCAGCGCTTGTCTGCTGACCCTGACTGCCTGCAGTATGCCTAATCAGCATAAGCAAGAAAACAAACCCAAGCAAAATCAGAATCAAAGCAAAACCAAAGAAGAAAAGACAAAGACGAAAACTTTTTCTAATAAAATCGATGAGTATTATACTAATTCAGTTAAACTTTTCTATACTAAAGACAAGATCCTATCTTTCCAGCTTATTTCCAGCAAGGCCATCCCTGAAGAAAATCAAAAAATGAGCGTCGAAGAACTAACAAAAATCTATAGAGAAGATCTTAAGAAAAGTCCCATGATTGAAGATCAAGAAAAGCTAAAAGGGCTTGAAATTCACGTTGAGATTTCCGAAGACAAGAAAAAAGCTATAGCCATTTTTGACTTTGACCTCAGCAAAATAGATCAAGAACAACTGATTCAGTCAGCAGGTGACTCTGAAAGCAGTCAAACTTTCTTCAAAAAACTCCAAGATAAACCAGATGTTGTCTTTGATTTTTTGAAGGGGCAAGGACTTAAAGAAGAATAAAAAAAGCTTTCTGAGTGATTTAACTTAACAGTTAATGCTCAGAAGGCTTTTTTTGTCTATCTTAACACTGCTTCCGCTAAGGCTTTTTGGATAGCGATGACGCTACGATCGCTGGTAAATTGCAGGACTTCTGCTGGCTCTTGAGCGCTGGAAACCCAGATTTTCAGCTCAGCATCTAAGTCGAAATGGCCGGCTGTTTCTACTGAGAAGCGACTGATTGAACGATATGGAAAGGACTTATAAGAAGTCTTTTTACCAGTCATTCCCTGCTTGTCGACCAAGATTAAACGCTTATCTGTAAAGACAATCAAGTCACGAATGAGGCTAAAAGCTAGTTCCACATTCTCTGTTGTTGTCAGAATATCCTCTAATTGTCTTTCTGTTTTTTCAATATCTTTCTGAGAGGCATTGCCTAATAAACCGCTGAATAATCCCATCATCGGTCCTCCAATCTATTTTTTCCTACTATAGCATTTTCACCTCCAATAAGCAAAAGAAAACTGCCAGATAAAACTGGCAGTTTGTTTTATTTTGTCAAAATTGACAGGGTTTCTAGTAAATTATCGGCGTGGACTTCAATGGTATCGCCAGTAGCCTTAATCTTGACTTCGACAATGCCTTCTGCAGCTTTCTTACCAACTGTCACACGGATTGGGAGACCAATCAAATCGCTGTCGCTGAACTTAACACCAGCTCGCTCATTGCGATCATCCACCAAGACCTCATAACCAGCACTTAGCAAGTTAGCCTCGATTTGGTCAGTTAGAGCCACGGCATCCTCGTCCTTGACATTAACCGGAATCAAGTGCACATCAAATGGTGCCAGCTCTTTCGGGAAGTTGATGCCCCAAGCATAGCGGAATTCACCCTTAGGAGTTTTATTGACAAAGAGACGGGCATGCTGCTCCATAACAGCAGACAGGAGACGGCTGACACCGATACCGTAACAACCCATAATCATCGGTACTGCTCGGCCATTTTCGTCCAAGACATTAGCGTTCATGCTGTCAGAGTAGCGAGTTCCCAGCTTGAAGATGTGTCCAATCTCAATCCCACGAGCAAACTTAAGGGTACCTTGGCCGTCTGGCGAAATCTCACCTTCACGAACTTCACGGATATCCACATACTCAGCGGTAAAGTCACGGCCTGGATTGACACCGGTCAAGTGGTAACCATCTTCGTTAGCGCCAACCACAGCGTTAGCCAGGTCTTGCACCTTACGATCAGCGATGATTCTCACGCCTTCTGGCAGATTGACTGGCCCTAGTGAGCCAAAACCTGCTCCCAAGAGCTGACGGACTTCATCTTCACTCGCCACTTCAAAGAAATCCGCTGCCAAATGATTTTTCAGCTTGACTTCATTAAGCTGGTCATTGCCGACCAAAAGTGCTACGACAGGAGCTTCGTCAGCCATGTAAACCAAGGTCTTGATTGTCTGGCTTTCATCCAGCCCAAGGAAAGCAGCAACTTCGTCAATTTTCTTGCAGTCAGGCGTGGAAACGCGGGCTACTTCTTCCTCAGTCACGACACGGCCGGCTGGCTTGTATTCATCCGTCGCCATTTCAAGGTTGGCAGCATAGCTGGACTCACTGGAGTAGGCGATGGTATCCTCACCAGATACCATCCAGCTGGTCAATTCTGTCCGAATAGCTTCCTGAACTTCCTCAGGAATTTCATCAAAGCTGGCTACAGACTTGTCCAAGACCACCCAGCGGTTCAAATCCGTCCGGTCTGGCGTAATGGCCATGAATTCCTGACTGTCCTTGCCCCCCATGGCACCGCCATCACCGATAATGGCTTTAAAATCTAGCTCGCTGCGGGTAAAGATTTTCTCATAGGCAGACTTGTATTCATCATAAGCTACATCCAAGCTGTCATAGTTAGCGTGGAAACTGTAGGCATCTTTCATGATAAACTCACGCGTCCGCAAGAGTCCGTTACGAGGGCGCTTTTCATCGCGGTATTTAGGCTGAATCTGATAGAGATTAAGCGGCAGCTGTTTGTAGGATTTAACCGAATCACGGACGATAGCCGTAAAGGTTTCCTCATGGGTTGGCCCTAGGATAAAGTCTGATTTCTCACGATTTTTCAGTTTGTAGAGGTCTTCACCATAGGTCTCATAACGGCCAGACTCGCGCCAGAGGTCTGCACTGAGCAGGGCTGGCGCCAGCATCTCTACTGCACCAATCTTGTCAAACTCTTCTCGCATGATTTTTTTTGCTTTTTCAATCACACGATTGGCCAGCGGCAGATAAGAATAAACTCCGGCTGAAACCTGACGGACATAGCCAGCCCGTAGCATGAGAGCGTGGCTGATAACTTGAGCATCGCTAGGCATCTCACGCAGAGTTGGAATTAACATTTTACTTTGTTTCATAAAAACAAAACTCCTTGACTTTCATTGAATAATTTCTTTTTCATAGTTCTAAGAACTTTAGTTTCCTAGAAGAATAATTTCATAATATCGTTCCAGGTAACGGCAATCATCAAGATGACCATAATAGCCACTCCAGACAGAGTGATATAGGTCTCCGTTTCTCTTTTCAGCGGTTTTCTGCGGATAGCCTCCAGAATATTGAGGACGATTTTTCCACCGTCCAAGGCTGGAATGGGAATCAGGTTGAAAATACCGATATTGAGCGACAGCATTGCCAAAAGGCTGAGTATTGCTGGCAAGCCTTGCTCGGCAGCCTGACTGCTGAAATTGTAAATAGCCACCGGACCGCCCAGCTTATTGATATTGAAGTTGAAGATGATATCTTTCAGAGCGGACAAGATGCGAACCGTTGTAGCCCAAGCTGCAGTAAAGCCGCCAATCACCTTGTCCCAAAAGCCTGTCTTAACCGTTGGAGATACCCCTAGCAGATAGCGATTGCCGTCTTTTTTAGGCTGTACGGTAATCTCTTTCGTTTCGCTGCCGTGTTTGTAGGTAACAGATAAGGTCGGCGCTTCCTTACTCTTGGCTGTGATTTTGGCCAGAGCACTGGTTAGATCCGCCCAGTTGCTGATTTTATAGTCATTAATCTTAAGGATTTGGTCATTGTTTTGAATCCCAGCAGCCGCTATGGCACTGCCATCCATGACTTGAAAATGGTTGCTATTCTCATCGCGCACGCCACCCTGCACAAAGGCCAGCAGCATAAATACCAGAACACTCAGGATAAAGTTATTCATAGGTCCGGCAAAGTTGGTGATGAGGCGACCCCAGATAGTGGCATTTTGATACTGAACATCTAGCGGAGCAATCCGCACCTCAGTGCCGTCTTCTTCAACAATCGTTGCATCATGATCTACTGCATAAGTCTTGAGCTCGTCAAGGACCAGACCTGTGATTTCCAGCTTTTCCTCAAAGTCAAAGCCGGTCACATTCATGGGCAGAGCTGTCTGGTCAACCTTTTTGCCAGAGAGATTGATGCGAACCACCTTGCCCTCTGCATCCAAGGTCAGACTAGCCGGTGTTCCCACCTTAATGTCAGTGGAGTCTTCCCCCCAGCCGGCCATGCGCACATAGCCCCCCAAGGGTAAAATCCGAATCGTATAGGCCGTCCCGTCCTTGCCAATATGGGAGAAAATCTTAGGTCCCATACCGATAGCGAACTCTCTGACCAAAATGCCGGACTTCTTCGCAAAGTAGAAGTGTCCGAACTCATGGACCACCACAATGATCCCAAAAATAATAATAAAGGTTATAAACTGCATGGACTTCTATATTTTACCTTTCCTAGAAATCTTGTTTTTGCTTTTAAATCAAAGAAGGAGCAGAAAACGGCCAAATACCGAGCTTCCCGCCCCTGCATAGCTGACACTTTTGAAATAGGTTACAAGCTCAACTCAAAATTTTGAGCTCTAAATCCTAGTTCCTTCTCCGATTGTGCGGTCTTTGGACAAGCTTGCCATCCCTTGCTTTCAGTCATGCACGACTGTCTTAGAACAAGCCGAAGAAATGCATCAGCGGAAAGACGAAGAGAAGGCTGTCAAAGCGATCCAAGACACCGCCGTGACCAGGAATGAATTTCCCAGAATCCTTGACCCCGAAATGACGCTTGACTGAGCTTTCGACCAAATCACCCAACTGGCCGGCAATACTAAAGAGCACTGCCAGAATCAAAAAAACAAGGGCATTATAAGGTGCGTACACTTGCGGTCGAACCAACATAAAGATTCCAGTCACTAGAACGGCTGATAGAATGCCGCCCAAGCTTCCTTCAATAGTCTTATTAGGAGAAACTCTCGGCGCCAGCTTTCTTTTACCGAAACGCACCCCGACCAGATAAGCTCCGCTGTCAGTAGCCCAGACGATAAAGAGAGCTAGCAGAACCTTGTCAATATTCATCAAGCGGGCATCAATCAAGGCGTTAAAGCCAATACCGACATAAAAACTCGCTGCAATCGGATAAGCCACATCTTCAAAGGTGTAGTTGGAACCTAGAACAGTCGAAATCAACAGAAGAAAGACGACCAAGCCATAGGCCACAACATTGCCATCGACCGGCAGAAACTTAAGATAGTTCTCTAGAGGCAGGGTTAGGACAAAGGCTGCCAGCATGGCCAAGACACCCTCGATGGTCGCTGTCGGCAGACCCTTCATTTGGAGAAATTCATGCACCGCAAGCATCGCCAGCAGTCCCACAAAAATCTGAAAGATTACGCCTCCTGTCAATACCAGAGGAATAAAAATAGCAAGAGCGATTCCTCCAAAGATTAGACGTTTTTGTAAATTTTTACTCATACTCTTTTACTTTCTCCCTTAAACACCGCCAAAGCGTCGATTTCGACGGCTGTATTCTGCGATTGCAGCTTTCAAAGCCTTCTCATCAAAGTCAGGCCAGAGGATATCTGTAAAATACAGCTCACTGTAGGCTGACTGCCAAGGCAGAAAATTGCTGAGACGCAGCTCTCCGCTGGTCCGAATCACTAGATCCGGATCACGCAGCATCTTAGGCAAGTTGCTGGTATAGAGATAGTTGCCAATGACTTCCTCAGTAATGTCGCCGGGACTGAGTTTGGCATCCAGAACATCCTGAGCAATCTCTTTAACAGCCTGATTGATCTCATATCGACCACCGTAGTTTAGGGCAAAATTGAGAATCAAACCTGTATTGAGCTTGGTCAGGCTTTCAGCCTTTTCCAGAGCTTCAAATGTCGCCTTAGGAAGCTTAGCCGTATCACCAATCATCTGGATTTTAACATTGTTCTTGTGCAGCTCTGGCACATAGCGGTCGTAAAATTCAACCGGCAGATTCATGATGAAGGAAACTTCCTTTTCCGGCCGAGACCAATTTTCCGTTGAAAAGGCATAGACAGTCAAGACCTGAACACCCATTTCCTTGGCAGCAATCGTCACCTTTTGCAGGGTTTCCATGCCAGCCTTATGACCGAACACGCGTGGCTGCATCCTTTTTTTGGCCCAACGGCCGTTGCCGTCCATAATGACAGCAATGTGTTTGGGAACATTCAGCGGTGCGTTCAGCTTTTCTTTTTTCTTAAAACTAAACATACTTTTTATCCTATTTAAAGTTTTGTCAGTTCATTATATCATAAATCCTTGGAATGTGGGCGATTCATCCGCTTTTTCAAGCCTGAGAGCATAAAATAAGGACAGAATGTCAACCATAGAATCCAAACTCAGTTAAAACTCAGCAGCTTGTCCAAACTGCAAGGCAGATAAGGTTGCAATCAAACACCTCTAGCTACATGAACCAAAACAAAAAAACAGCCCGCAAGCTGTTTATTTCTTTACTCTTCAATCGCTGATTCTTCCTCGGGAACGTCAACACTTCCTTCACCGCCAGCAATAGCGGGAGTGCCCTCAGTCAATGGCAGTACAGTTTTAATAGCTGTCAGTTCAAAGGTCAGGTAAACACCGTCCACATCCAGAACAACTGTTTTCTTGTCTGTGTCCACTTCATCTACTGTTCCGTATAAACCGCCAATGGTAATGACTTCATAACCCTTTTGCAGCTTGTTAAGACTTTCCATACGCTGCTGAGCCTGTTTCTTTTGAGTACGCATTTGGAAATAGGTCATCCCTACCAGTACAACCGCAAATACAATAAGCATAGTTGGATTCATATCTTTTCTCCTTCGAATGTCATATATGAACTACTATAGCAGATTTCCCTTATTTTTACAAGACGATTCTGACTTTTCAGGTAAAGTCCATCTCAAGTCGGAGGAAGCATGACTAATCTAACGACATTTTCTAAAAAAGCAAAAATCAGGATGATCGGCATCCTGATTTTATGTCTTTTTATTTAAGATTTTTAACAACTTCTGCTATGTGCTCAACTGTAAAGCCGTATTCTTCCAACACCTTTCCCGCTGGAGCAGATGCACCGAACTGGTCGATTCCGATAACTGAACCGTCCAGACCAACATACTTGTACCAAGGCTGGCTAGCTGCCATCTCGATCGCTACGCGGCGACGAACTGCATTGGGCAGAATTTCTTCTTTGTAGGCTGCATCTTGAGCATCAAAAAGCTCTGTTGATGGCACGCTGACCACGCGGATTTTAGCGCCTTCTGCTGCAAGTGCTTTAGCAGCTGCAACGGCCAAATTAACCTCAGAACCAGAAGCCAGCAAGATGGTATCGAAATCTGCTCCTGTTTCATAGACCACATAAGCTCCTTTAGCTACCTTGTCAAAACTTGTGCCCTCTTCGACTGTCAGATTTTGACGGGTCAAGACCAGAGCAGTCGGAGTAGATTGACTCTTAAGGGCCAGATACCAAGCTGCCTGAGTTTCACGCGCATCTGCTGGGCGGAAAACAGTCAGGTTTGGAATAGCACGCAGACCAGCCAAATGCTCAATCGGCTCGTGAGTCGGACCGTCTTCACCTACTGCAATAGAATCGTGTGTGAAGACATAAGTCACTGGCAAGCCTTGAAGGGCAGACAAACGAACAGCTGCCTTAACATAGTCTGAGAATACGAAGAATGTACCACCGTAAACGCGAAGACCACCATGAAGCGCCATACCGTTAAGAATCGTACCCATCGCAAATTCGCGCACACCAAATTGGATGTTGCGGTTGAGACGGTGGGCATCATCCTGCAAGCCGTCTTCCTTGATGTAGGTCATATTGGAGTGAGCCAAGTCAGCAGAACCGCCGAGGAAAGTTGGAAGGACCTTAGCTGCTGCATTGAGGGCATCCTGACTAGAATTACGGGTTGCTTGAGAGAAGCCATTTTCAAGCACTGGGAAATCTTCTGGTTTGATTTCTACTGAATCATGACCAGCGATGATAGCTGTTACTTCTGCTGCCAATTCTGGATGGGCTTGCTTGTAGTCCTCTACTAGCTGTTTCCATGCATCATAAGCTGCTGCACCACGCTCCGCCACATTTTGACGGTAGTCAGCATAGACTTCCTCAGGAATCTCAAATGGCGCATAGTCCCAGCCTAATGCTTTACGAGTAGCTTCTGCTTCTTCTGCTCCCAGAGGCGCACCGTGAACTGCATTAGTTCCTTGCTTGTTTGGAGAACCGTAACCAATAACGGTCTTAACTTCAATCAAAGATGGTTTGCCGGAAGCTTTAGCTTCATTGATAGCTGCATCAATCGCTGCAAGGTCTGTTCCGTCTTCCACCAAGGCAGTATGCCAACCGTAGGCTTCATAACGGGCACGAACATCTTCTGTAAAGGAATCCTTGGTCTCTCCATCTAGGTTGATATCATTTGAATCATAGAGAACAACCAACTTGTCCAGCTTTTGCAGACCAGCATAAGAAGCAGCTTCAGCTGAAACCCCCTCCATCAAATCGCCATCACCACAGATGACATAAGTGTAGTGGTCGAAAATTGGGTAGCCTTCACGGTTATACTTAGCAGCCAAGAAACGCTCTGCCTGAGCAAATCCAGTAGCTGTAGAAATCCCCTGTCCCAGTGGGCCAGTAGTGGCATCGACACCAGCTGTATGGCCAAACTCTGGGTGACCTGGTGTCTTAGAACCCCATTGGCGGAAGTTTTTAATTTCGTCCATGCTGACATCTTTAAAGCCAGACAGATGAAGCAAAGCATAAAGCAGCATAGAGCCATGTCCTGCAGATAGGACGAAGCGATCGCGGTTAATCCAGTTTGGCTGTTCAGGATTAATACGCAGTTGTTTAGTAAACAAGTCGTAAGCCATCGGCGCAGCGCCCATGACTACGCCAGGGTGACCTGACTTAGACTTTTCAATCGCGTCAATCCCTAAAAAGCGAATGGCATTAACTGATAATTGTGACATTGGATTCTCCTTATTTTTACTAAAATCTGTCCTGACATCAGAACAGGATAAACAATGGTCGTAGAAACGATAAAAATTGTCTCATATCTATTATAAGAAAATTATCCCTATATCGCAAGATAGGGATAATCTCATCTTTTTATAGATTTATTATAAATCTTGAAAGCGGTGACAAAAAGACCAAGAATTACACAGGTGACTGTTCACTCTTGGACTGTCAAAAAAATCTGCCCATAAGGACAGAAAGAAAGTGAGCATCGCTGCTCCTAAGTTCGACTGCGCACGTGGCTTGTCTCATTAAGTTTTTAAAGAATCTAGTTTTCGCTAACGCTCAAACTGCATCTATGCATCTAAGCTCTGCTCGACTCTGCGAGCCGACAATCGCTAAGAAATTAGCGGAACGTAGACTTTGCTTGCGTTCAAACTGCATCTTCGCCTCTAAGCTCTGCTCGGCTCTGCGAGCCGGCAATCGCTAAAAAATTAGCGGAACGTAGACTTCGCTTGCGCTCAGTCTGCATCTATGCCTCTAAATTCAACGGCGCCTCTGGCTTGTCTCATCAAGAGGCATAGAAAAACCCAGCTATCCAAATGGTTAGCTGGGTTAGGGTTGAGCTACATCATAGTTTTAGACTATCCTGCGGCCTTGTGATGAATGGTGATGCCATATTTTTCATGGTTTTCTTCATACCAATTAATTAAGGCCATCGCAGTTTGATAAGTAATGTTCTTAATCTTACTGGTCCCTTTAGTTAAGGTCAGGATACTCATCTTGCTGATGTTTGCATCCGTCGCAATCCGATAACTAGTTAAGGTTCCATTAACTAACAACTGAACAACAGCCTCGACTTTCCTGTAGTCAGGCATTGTTGTAATATCCAACTTTTTCATAATTAAATCCTCTCCTAAAATTTAATTTACTAATCCATTATACACTTTTTTCTGACATTTACATATATAAAAACTTGAAAATGTACAAAAAAATTAGAACATAATTCATTGAAATGTCAACTTTTCCAGTTTTATAGACTTTTGAGAGTCTTTTGCCTCTATTAAATAGAAAAATAAATCAACCTTATGGTCTTTTGTTACTCTGTTAGCTCGCCTTTCCGTATTCCTGTTTTTTTCTCCATTTCCGTATAGCTAGACCAACGGTTAAATAAAGAACGGTAGGAATCATCCCCACTGAAAGCGAGAAGAGGAAAGCCTGATTTTTTTCTACCGAGACAAATCCTAGTAATAGTAAAGGATTTATAACCGCATCCTCCATAGTGTGCATAATAACTAGAGGCCAAACAGATTTGGTAATTCTAAAAATCTCTGTATACATGACCGTCCAGCATGCAACAGTTATCATCCCGATAAGGAAGAATGTAAACCTTCCAACCGGCAAGGTATTTTGGATTTCTCTCTCAGACAGAAACTTCATAATGTAAGGCAGATGCCAAATCCACCAGATAAAGCCAACAAGTAGATATAGTTTTAAGTCGGATAATTTTAATTTGATTAATTGATTGGTAAGATATGCCCTCCAAACGGATTCTTCAAAAATATTTTTTATGAATTGAGTCCCTATCTGTGTTAACAAGATTCCAAGATAGGCCGTGAACTCAACCTTCACATCTGTCACTCTGATGCCTTGTGTCATCAGTCCCAAGAATATCACTATCATCGTAACGAGAGGGTAAACTAAAAAACTAATCAGGTATAATTTTTTATTATTTTTAAAATTAATGGAAAACCCTGCCTCTTTCCAGCCGTCTCCGCCAAAGCTTCGAAGAAAGATGGTACAGATTAAGGGAGTTACCAGCCAAATCAGCATCCCTAAAGAGCCGCTTCCTATCTCTGTTCCGATATTTTCGTAATGAGCTTGGCCGGTTACTTTATCAACAACATAACCAATCCAGCCACATAGGGTGCTGAAGAATGCAAAGATAATGACATTGCGCTTAATTGTAGTTATGGACTGTTTCATAGCAGTCTCCTTTCGTCAAAAAATTATTCATCTCTCTTGTTTTAAATCCTTCTGTCTCTTGACACCGGCCGCAATAGCCCGAAAAATGGTAGGGTAGGGACGTTTTTTTGTCTGGTTGAACGTACCTGTGACAAAGACATCCTTTTCTGGACAATAAAAGGCAAAACTTCCTGTTATCCCACTATGGCCACGAATTTCATGCGCGCCACCGAAAAAGAGAGACATGAAGGAGCTGATTGTCAGCTGCATCATACCGCTGCCATACTTGAGAGGGCGGAATTGAATAGGGCGAAAAGCCGGCTGCTGAATATGGGACTTTGCAAACAATCTGCCAGTAAAGAAAGCACGGATAAAAGTCATTAACTCCCTGTTAGTCGCCACAATACCACCTTGATAGATTTGACTGGAAAGATAGGCTTGAAAAGCTATAGTTTGCTGGCCATTGTATAGGGGAGCAAGTTTCTCATGGCCTGTCGCCCAATGGGTCTGACTAAGCTGAAGGGGTTTGCAAATCATTTGTTCTAAGAGTTGCTCAGCAGTCAGCCCCGTCACGCTTTCAGCTATTTTTCCTAAGAGCATAGCATCGATATCAGCGTAGTAGGCTTGATCTCCATCCAGACATGATCTAGCTGGCAATTCTTCTATCATTTCCAGCGCTTCTTCAAAAGGTATCCGCCGATCAGCTTTGTACAAGTCATCTATCAAAACCTTTCCATTTGTTTGACGATCCATTTCATAATTCGGAAAGCCGGATATTTGATCCAGCAGATGTCGTACAGTGACCTGCTCAGCTTGAGGCAAATGCTTGGTCACTTCTGGCGGTAAAATATCCGTCAAGCCTGTATCATAGGTCAGCTTTCCTTGGTCAATCAGCTGGAAAACAATGGCATCGGTGTATAATTTGGAAATACTGGCAATGGCAAAAGGCGTATCACTCGTCATCTGTCCCTTGTTTTCTTCCAAATAGAGTTGATCCCCTTGATAGGCTAATATACTGGCTTCATAAAGTTGCCTACTTTTTAGAAAAGTTGTCATTGCTACCTTCCTCCAAATTGTCTAAATTTTTCCTTGAAAATCCTACAGCATGCGAGCCTAATCTCTCATTGGAGAGAAGCTAGGTTGATTCTAGTCATCGATCGCTTCGGAAATATCAATAGTTTGTTTCATTTTACCGATACTTTCTAAGCAAGCCTGGCTTTTTATCAGCATCAGATTTCAATGTTTTTATATACCTAATAGTAACATTTCTTTTAGGTGTTGTCAAGAAGGATTAAGTTGAGATTTTGGGATAAATGCTAATTTATTTCCAGAAAGGGGAGATATTTGAAATTCATACTCAACAAAAAAAGACCTGCCTTCATTTAAGAAGGAGGTCTTTGAGAAGTTAGTTGACTCAGTAGGGTTTATTCTGCTTGCTTGTCTTCTTCAGATGCGGCAGCACCCTTTTCCTTGATAACCAAGACACCATCTTCCAAATCGGCCGTCAAGTGCTTAGCATCTAGATTATCCAAGTGGAAGTCAGTCACCTTGTCACGGATTTGTTGCTCGATGACACGGCGGAGCGGACGAACACCCATGACCTGGTCATAACCAGCATCGCGCAGGAATTCCTTAGCTGCATCAGATACAGCCAGATCAATTTCTTTCTTGCTCAAGGTTTGATTTACTTCAATCAGCATGAGATTCACAATCTCCATCAAATCTTCTTTCTTGAGATGAGAGAACTCAATAACCGCATTGAAACGATTGAGGAACTCTGGACGGAAGTAAGCTTTGAGTCGATCCATCAGATCAGGCTTTTCTGCATCCTCTTCCAAGCCTGCTTCATAGCCAAATCCGGCATTGGAAGTCGCAATGATGACCGTGTTCTTGAAGTTGACAGTATTCCCTTGACCATCTGTCAAACGACCGTCATCCAGAACTTGAAGGAGAAGGGTAATCACTTGTGGGTCAGCCTTTTCAATCTCATCCAAGAGAATGATAGAGTAAGGATTGCGGCGCACACGCTCGGTCAGGGTGTTACTGTTATCATCATAGCCGACATAGCCTGCAGTGGTACCAATCAGCTTGGAAACAGCTGTCCGGTCGGAGTATTCTGACATATCCAGACGGATGATGGCTTCCTTGGTACCGAACATATCTAGAGCCAGTTGCTTAGCCAGCTCAGTCTTTCCGACACCTGTCGGACCAACGAAGAGGAAGCTGCCGATCGGACGGTTGCCTTCATCAAAGCCTGCACGGTTACGGCGGATAGCCCTAGCCACAGCTTCTACAGCCTTGTCTTGACCAATCACCTTGGCTTTGAGACGGTCATTCATGCCCTTGAGGCGCTCAATGTCGCTGGCACCCATCTGAGAGACAGGCACTCCCGTCATCCGCTCAACAGACTCTGCTACATCGTTGACCGTAGCCGTCACCTTCATATCCTCGGTGTGGTTTTGAATTTTCTTTTCTAGCTCTTCAATGCGAGTCTTGGCATTCAGAGCTGCTTCATAATCTTCTTTTTCAACAGCTGCTTCCTGCTTGTTTTTTTGCTCAGCAATCTCATGTTCAACCGCATGAACATCAGTCACTGGATGCTGAGCTGCCAAGTGGGCAGCAGTCACGTCGACCAGGTCAATCGCCTTGTCTGGCAGGCTCCGTTGTGGAATATACTGAACAGAGTAATCCACAGCCGCTTTCAGCACTTCATCCGGCAGGATGACATTGTGGTGCTTTTCGTACAAGTCCCGAATGCCTCGAAGGATCTGATAAGTATCTTCGGCAGACGGTGCATTGACCTTGACTTCATTGAAACGACGAGCCAGAGCTGCATTTTTGAGAATGGTGTTTCGGTACTCGTCCTGAGTAGTAGCCCCGATGACGGTCAACTCCCCACGAGAAAGCGCTGGCTTAAGAATATCCGCCAAGCCCTTAGAGCCACTATCTCCACCGATAGATCCTGCTCCTAGGATTTGATGGATTTCATCAAAGAAGAGGATAATGTTGCCGGCTTCCTTGACTTCATTGACTAAGTTTTGAATATTTTCTTCAAAGCTACCACGATATTGAGTACCAGCTTCCAGACCGGAAATATCAACAGAAATAATTTCCTTATTCTTGATAGCCGCTGGCACATCACCATTGACGATAGCCTGAGCCAATCCTTCTACCACAGCTGTCTTACCAACTCCGGCATCTCCGACCAATACAGGATTATTCTTAGTCCGGCGGGAAAGGATTTCAGCAGTTTCTTGGATTTCCTTATTGCGTCCAATGACTGGATCTAACTTACCATCACGAGCTTCCTGAGTCAGATTGCGACCTAGCTTAGCCAGGATACCATCCTGCTTAGGTCCCTGAGCAGCAGTCTGGCTAGTCTGCTCAACTGCTCCTTGACCGGGGAGCTTTCCAGTAGCCCGGTACTGAGCAAACTCTTCCGGTGTGACCTCTCTACCATTAATCAAGTAGCGCCGGTGCTCACTGTTGTAGCCGCCCATGCGCCCCATGAGTTGGTTAAAAAGGTCGTCCATATTGTTAAAATTGTTGTAGTTGTTGTTCATAGCATTGCCTCACTTTTCTTCATTTTTCGCTTTACATAATTTTTATTTTTACCAAAATTTCAGATAAGAAATCTTTTTCTTATCTACTATAAATATTCATTTGGGAGATCTTCTCCTATCTATTATTTTACATAACTTATTTCATTTCCAAAAATCAAGACTGAGTCAGTCTCTACTTTTATGAGTGAATCAAATCTCTTTCAGACGAAGATAATTTTACATAATTTCTAATCCTCCCAAAAATAATTGCCTTCCAGCTGTATTCATACCTTCTGATTAAATTTACGTAAACTTTTTTGTTTACAGTTGTAATTTTATCATGACAGAATTTATTTGTCAATAGATTTTACATAATTTTTTAAAATAAATTTACGGTTGTAATCAAAATTTTCGTTTAGGTCCTTTTTATTCCTATAAAAACAAGCCCTGCAAGCTAGAATCATGCAGAGACTTGTTTGTTTCAGCAGAATTTTTTCGTTCTTAGAAGAGTTCTTTATAAAAAGCAATCGTTTCTTCTAGAGTTGGCATGAATGGATTGCCTGGCGCACAAGCATCAATCAAAGCATTTTTAGATAGGTAGTCAAAGTCAAAGTCTTTTTCTTCGATACCAAGTTCAGTGAGTTTCTTCGGAATACCAACTGTTTCAGACAGTTTTTCGATTTCAGAAATGGCATAAGCTGCACATTCTTCGTCAGTCTTGCCTTCGATTTGCAGACCAAGAGATTTGGCAACATTGCGGAAAGCTTCTGGAACCCGTTTAGCATTTTCACGCTCTACAACTGGTAGGAGCATGGCACAGCAGACACCGTGCGGCAGATTATAAACTGCCCCAAGCTGGTGAGCCATAGAGTGAACATAACCTAGACCAGCATTGTTAAAGGACATACCGCCAAGGAAGATCGCATTCACCATGCCTTCACGCGCTTCAATATCATGACCATTGGCAACCGCACGAGGAAGGTATTCCTTGATAAGTTCAATAGCTCCAATAGATAATTTCTTGGTTACACCGTAGGCTCCTGGTGTGACGAGAGCTTCGATCGCGTGAGTCAAAGCATCCATCCCTGTTGCTGCTGTGAGGGCAGCTGGTTTGGATACCATGAGTTCGGGGTCATTGACTGAGATCAGGGCCAAGCTATTCTTGTCCACCATAACCATCTTAACCTTGCGTTCTTCATCTGTGATGACATAGTTGATGGTGATTTCAGCTGAAGTTCCCGCTGTAGTATTGATGGCCACCACTGGCAGACCTTTCTTAGCAGACTTGTGCAGGCCTTCGTAGTCTTGTGGTTTACCACCATTTGTCTCAATAACTGAAATACAGCTAGCCGCATCCTGTGGTGAACCTCCGCCGACACTGATGATGAAGTCACAGTTGTGTTCCTTGAGAGCAGCCACACCATCCAAGACATTCTTACAAGTCGGGTTTGGCTCAACATCGCTGAAGACCACATACTGGATGCCTTCCGCATCTAGTGGTGCTAGGATTTGTGGCAGGATATCACTGCCTTCGATAAACTTATCCGTCACTAGCAAAGCCTTGCTATAACCCAGCTCTTTAACATAAGGGCCAACTTCCTTGACAACACCTTTGCCAATAAGATTGACAGCGGGTACGTAAAATGTAGACATATATTTTCTCCTTTTGAATTATATTGTTAATATAATGATACTGCAAAAATTCGCTTTTTGCAAGAATTTTTGTGATTTTTTTAACAAGTAGATTGATAAAAAAAGCAAAGAAAGTCCCAGATAAGGATGAGAAACAAGGACGCTCCTTTCCAGAAGCAACCTTGCCCACCTCTTACCTGTTTTTTCATTAGCTGGCAATGACACCTTTTTTCAAAATGATGTTGCCATACAGAGCTCCCTCGCCCGTTTGGATGACCAAATAAGCTTTTTCCGCCTGCTCATAGAAAGCAAAGCGTTCAAATTCTTTAATGGCTGTACCTGGATAGTGCTTTTCTAATAAAGCCTTGTAGTCATCCCAGATGACTGGTACGGTCGGATCTCCCGGCACTACCTGCATAAGACCTGCTTGGTAGTCGCTATAGGTATCCAAGGGCAGCACAGTCAAGATAGCATCTAGCAGCGCTGGAACTCCGTGACCGTCACAGCGAACAACCCGCTGACCAATCCGATGGGCAGGGAAGTTTGCATCGGCAATGACCACTTCATCTCCGTGCCCCATCTCCATCAGATACTTGACTAACTCTGGACTTAAAATAGTTGGAATATGCTTTAACATCTAGCTTCCTACTTTCATACTTGCTTGAAATTCTTGATAGGACTGAGCCAAATCTGAGCCTTCTTGAGGCTTGTATTGCTTGGTATTTTCTGAATCCTTGATGAGCTTTTGGGCAGTCTGTCGATCTTGAATCTCACCTAAGGTCAAAAGCTGTGCCAAGATATTTCCCAAAGCGCTGGCTTCAATCGGCCCTGTTAGGACTGGTTTCTGGCTTACATCGGCTGTCAGCTGGCAGAGTAGTTCATTTTGAATACCGCCGCCGACCATGTGAATCTGCTCGATTTTCTGACCGGTCAAGCTCTCAATTTGCTCCACGGTTTGACGGTAGGCAAAAGCGAGACTTTCCAAGACCACTCGGACAACCTCTCCTTTGCTTTGAGGGACAGGCTGGTTGGTCATATGACAACGCTCCTTGACCTTAGCCTCCATGTCTCCTGGGGCTGCAAAAATAGGGTCATTGGGATTGAGCCAAGAGCGATTATTCGTGACGTCTCTTGCTAGTTTCACCATTTCAGCAAAGCTGATGTCCTCTCCTTGCAAGTGCCAGTCCCGCTGCAGTTCTTGGATAATCCAGAGCCCTGTCGTATTCTTCAAAATCCGATAGCGTCCGTCAAAGCAGCCTTCATTGGTCAGATTGGCCGCTAAAGCTTCCTGGCTGGTTACAGGATTCTGAGATTCTAGACCGACCAGAGACCAAGTACCGCAAGAGATAAAGGCTGTTGGCTGCTCACTCGTATAAGGAATAGCCAGAACTGCTGCCGCTGTATCATGACCAGCCCCAGCAATGACATCAAAAGGCTCAATTTTCAGCTCTTGTGTGATCCGTGGCGACAGGCTTCTCAGGACTTTTCCTCCCTGTGTCACCTCACCAAACCACTTTTTAGGAATCCCCAGCGTCAAAAAAACGCTGTCAGACCATGTCTGAGAATTGATATTGAGCAAACCGCTGCTGCTGGCAATGGTATACTCGCTGGATAAAACACCTGACAAAAGATAGTTAATCAAATCCGGCATGAAGAGTACGCGCTCTGCAACTCTTGCCAAATGGGGCTTTTCCTGCAAATCAGCGAATATTTGCAGGACAGTATTAATGCAGGCAGGCTGTACGCCTGTCTCCTCAAAAAGCGCCTCTTTGCTGATTTTCTTATAAAAAGTTTCTTCGTATTGGCCCATACGATTGTCACGATAACAATGCGGCTGGTAGAGCAGATCTCCGTTTTGGTCTAGGTAGGCATAGTCCACTCCCCATGTATCAACGGATATGGATCGAATAGGAATCCCATCTTCTGAAGCTTTCTTGATCCCAATTTTGATTTCTCCAAACAGATGCAGGATATTCCAATAAAGACCGTCATTCACGTTCATCGGCTCGTTTTTGAACCGATGAACTTCTGATAGCTGGATACTATGGCCATTGTAAATTGCTTGCATGACACGACCTGAACTAGCACCTAGGTCAATGGCCAGTAATTTCATCAATGTCATTCTCATCTCCTCCAATACACCAATCTTTACAAATAATTTTGATTATTGGTAAAGCAATGGTTTGATTTCATCAGAGTCGATGTTCTTGGCATCATACCATTTTGAGCCTGTGTCTACATCTTTGACTTCTTTCCCTTGAGCCGCTTCAATAGCTAATTTTACAGATTGATAGCCGATTTGAATCGGGTCTTGCGTAACAGAGCCTACAAAGAGACCGTTGCGAATTGCATCTTGCTGCAAGGCACCTGAGTCAAAACCGACAGCCAAAATCTTGTCTGCACCGAGCTTAGATTCCTTGAAACTGCCATTGGCATTGATAATAGCTTTGGCTGCAAATTCATTTGAACCGTAAATAGCGACGGTATCTGATTTTTCAAGCACAGTGGATGCTTCTGTCTTACCTGCTGCATCGTCTACTTGTGCTGGTACACGAACTTCAATGATAGCTTTGGCATCTGATTCAGAGACATTGTTTTTGAATTTATCATGACCAACAACCGCCGTTTTGATGCCTTTCTTTTCTAGCAACTCAACCATCTTATCAATGAAACCGGAAGTCCGTTGTGTGATAGAAAGTGAGTTTGCTTCTTGGGAAACTACCCCGATACGAATCGGTTTGTCGCCCAATTTCTTTTCTAACAATGGGAACAAGTGTTCTGCTGCATTGGCACCAGCAGCATGGTTGTCTGTAGAGGCTGTTGCTTTGATTGCTCCGTCTGGTGCACCTGGAACACCTGAGTCAAAACCAATCAGCGGGATATTCTTGGCTTGGGCTTGTTTAATAGCGTCTAGCTCTGATTCTGTGTCAAGTGCTGCTAAGGCAATCGCATCTGGATTTTTGTTAATGGCATTATTTAACTGTTCCAATTGTTCTGCGATAGCGGTTTCATTTTGAGGTCCGACAAAAGTAATCTTAGCGCCAAATTCATCTGCAGCTTGTTCAGCACCCTTATTAACGGCTTTCCAGAAGTCATGTTGGAAACCTTTGGCAATCACTTCTACCCGATAGTCTCCACCCTTGCTATCCGCAGTTTTATTGTCTTTTTTAGAAGAAGAACAAGCAACTAGTCCAATCGCAGCAGCGGCCAGAAGTGCCGCAGTAGCAAATTTAAATGATTTTCTCATGATAAAAGCTCCTATTATATTTTATACACTCATATATATGATGGCGAGGGTTGTACTTATTTCTTCTTATTCTTGCGAATGAAAATATCAAAGTAAACAGCGACGATAACAACGAAACCAGTAATAAAGAGTTGATAGTGGGGTTGTAGGTCGATATATGGCAAACCAATTTTCAGGACTGACATGATGAAGACCCCGATAATGGTACCAATAACAGATCCGACACCACCAGCTAGAGAAGTTCCCCCTACTACGACACCGGCAATCGCATCCAGCTCCATACCGTTACCAGTACCTGGCAGAATCGTAGAGTAGGTGGCCGCATAAGCAACGGCAGCAAGCCCTGCTGACAGACCGCCTATGACATAGGCCATGCCTTCCCATTTGACAACATTGACCCCAGACAGACGAGTAGCTTCTTTATTGGAGCCAATCGCGAAGATATAGCGGCCAATTTTTGTCTTGTTCAATACTACCGCAGCAAGGACAGCCACAAGCACCAGCACGATTAAGCCTGTCGGGAAATTATCCTGGGTTCGGAATAAATCTTTGTACCAACCTTCACCTGTTCCACGAAGAGGGAAGGTTACACTTTGGACATTTGAGACAATGGAGCTCAGACCGCGGGAAATCATCATCGTACCCAGCGTCGCGATAAAAGGCGGCAAACCAAATTTTGCGACCATGATTCCATTGAGCAGACCGAATAATCCTCCAATGACTAGAATGGCCAGCAAAGACAGCCAGAGCGGCCAGCCCATCTTGGTATGAAGGACACCCCCGATAATAGCCGAGCACATCATCACCGTACCAATAGAGAGGTCAATACCACCTGTAATGATGACAAATGTGACTCCAATGGCAAGGAAACCAATGTAATAGGACGCATCTAAGATACTGACTACCGTATCAAACGAACGAAATGATTCGCTGGAGATGGCAAAGAAGGCAAAGATTACCACCAAGGCAATCAAGGCAATCAGCTTTTGTAAACCAACTGTTTTTTCTAATTTCATCCATAAGGATTGTTTCTCTTCCATACGTAAACACCTCTGTTTTCACTTTTAACGGTCAGTCGCTAGCGCCAAGATTCTCTCTTGTGTTGCTTGGCTAATATCCAACTCACCCGTTTTTCTACCTTCACACATGACTACGATTCGATCGCTCATCCGTAAGATTTCTGTCAGTTCAGACGAAATCATAATAATGGATTTGCCTTGAGCAACCAGATCATTCATCAGTGTGTATATTTCACTTTTTGCTCCGACATCAATCCCTCGTGTCGGCTCATCAAAGATTAAAATATCACTATTTTGTTCCAGCCATTTGGCGATGACCACTTTCTGCTGGTTGCCTCCCGAAAGATTGCGAACCAGCTGTTTGGATGACGGTGTCTTGGTATGTAAAGATTGAACAAACTGATCACTTGCCTTGACAATAGCACCATCATCAATCAAGCCAGACTTGATATACTTATCAAGATTGGTTATGACCGTATTGTTGGCAATGGTCATGTCCACGATACAGCCAAAGCGCTTGCGGTCTTCAGACAAGTAACCAATCCCTTCCCGAATGGCATCTTGGGGAGAATTGATGCTTACTTCTTTCCCATTTATAACAATGGAACCGCTTTCTTTTTTGTCTGCACCAAACAGCAAACGGGCAACTTCTGTCCGACCGGCTCCCATCAATCCTGAGAAGCCTAGAATTTCACCCTTATGGAGTTTGAAACTCACATCTTTAACAGCCGTTCCTGCACAGAGGTTTTTCACCTCCAGCACCACAGGAGCATCTTCTGCTACTGTTGATGCAGCCTTAGGATCTTCATAAATCGTTCGTCCAACCATCATCGAGATGATTTCATCTTTGGTGGTGTCTTTGGTATTGACCGTGCCTACATACTCACCGTCCCGCATAACAGTCACGCGGTCTGTGATTCGGGTAATCTCATCCATCCGGTGAGAAATGTAGATAATACCGACACCTTTAGCACGCAGGTCGTCAATGATGACAAAGAGCTCATTGATTTCCGATTCAGTCAGAGCTGCTGTCGGTTCGTCAAAGACTATCACTTTGGCATCCATTGAGAGGGCCTTTGCGATTTCGACCATTTGTTGTTTCCCAACCGTTAGATTTCCTACTTTTTCAGTTGGATTGATGTCTAGTTTTAAGAGACTAAAGAGTTCTTTTGCTTTTTTAATACTGGATGCATCGTTAATGAAGAAGCTGCCTTGGACTTCTTCCCGTCCAATAAAGATATTTTGAGCCACTGTTAGATGGTTCATCATATTCAATTCTTGGTGAACGATAACGATTCCTGCATCCATTGCTTCCTTGGGCTTGGAATAGACCACCTCTTCTTGATTGTAATGAATGGTCCCCTCATTTGCTCCGTAGATACCAGTCAAGACCTTCATCAAAGTTGATTTACCAGCCCCATTTTCACCCATCAGAGCATGCACTTCACCAGCCCGCAAGTCAAAATTGACCCCTTTTAAGGCTCGGACTGGACCGAAGCTTTTAACAATGCCCTTCATTTCTAATATGACAGGATGATCCATGCTACTCACCTACCTGTTCCAGTTTTGCAATTCTTGCTTTTAAATCTTCGATTTCTTCTATTTGATTGAGAAATACGGCGGCTAATTCGAGTAATAAATGGCTATTCATAAAATGGTCCTGAGCATGGACCGCCAGCAGACTTGGAGGATTGGCTTTGCCACTCAGTTCAGACTGGATAAGGCTGGTCTGTAAGTTGTGAGCCTCCACGCTAAGTTTTCTCGCTTGTTCCAACTCAGCATTTGCTTCTTCCTTCTGACCTGACTGAGCCAACTCCAAACTCTGCATGACTTGCGCAGTCACTTTACTACTCTTGATAATCAGTCGCATCAGCTCTTGGTTTGAGCCTTTGTCTTGTCCTGCCATAGGCCTAGTCCATCAATACTTCAGCCTGACGAAGCACTTCTTCGCCTCTCATCAACTCGAAATCTTCATCACTAATGACTGCGACCGGCACCTGTAGGCTTGCTTTAGCCTTTTCTTCTAAATAGGCTAATTGCGGACTGAGCAATAAGACATCGATATTCTTCAAGTTATTCATACCGGTAATCCCAATGGAATAAAAAGAATAATCCAATTGGTCACGATGAATAACTTCATTGATTCGCTCTACTAGCATGCTGGTTGTTAAGCCACCCACACAGGCTAGAATAATTGTCTTGGTCATCTAAGCTACTCTCTTTCTATTGGGTAGGCTGCGTGCCTAGAAAGAGGCACGCCCACCCAAAATCTTTATTTATGAATTGGCCCTAATAATTGGCAAGCACGGTAGTCGGCTGATTCCAAATCTTCTGTGCCAAACAGTGACCAGTTCTTCGGACGGAAGATGTCTTCCTCTGGCACATTGTGCATATTGACTGGGATACGCAGCATAGAAGCCAGCGTAATCAAATCCGCTCCAATATGGCCATAGGTAATGGCACCGTGGTTTGCTCCCCAGTTGTTCATAACATCATAGACAGACTTGAAGGCACCTTTTCCTGTCAAACGCGGTGCAAACCAAGTAGTTGGCCAGCCCGGATCTGTCCGATTATCCAAGGTATGATGCACTTCCTCTGGCAATTCCAAAGTATAACCTTCAGCGATTTGCAAGACCGGACCTACGCCTTTCAGGATATTCAAGCGCACCATGGTCACAGGCATATGACCCTTGGTCAAGAATCGAGTAGAGAAGCCACCACCACGGAAGTATTCGCGATTGGCTGGTGGGAAGTCTGTGTTTTCAAGCATCGCATCTACTTCGCTCTGTTCCAATTCCCAGAATGGCTTGATGACTGGCTTGCCATCTCGACTGGCTTGCCCCGTTCCATCCAGGGTACAAGAACCAGAGTTAATCAAGTGCAAGAAGCCATCAGCTGCCTGGCCTTCTAACTTGTGTCCTGTCACACGTTCTACCGCTTCTGGACTCCAATAAGTCCGGACATCTGCGAAGATTTGCGGTGTATTTGTCAAGAGATAGTTAAAGAGCATAGACACACCGTTGAGCGAGTCATTTTCTGTCGCAAAGACATAAGGCTTACGGATACCATTCCAATCAAACTGAGTATTGAGGAAGGTTTCCATGAAGTCCCCGTTCGGGAAGTGGTCAGTCCATTGACGCTGACCTTGGAAGCCAGCAACTAAGGCATGATGCCCAACAGCTTCTTCCTCAAAGCCAAGCTCAGCCAAGCGAGGATTGCCTTGCATGAGGTCCCGGCCAATCATGAACATCTTGACTACAAATTCCCATTGTTTTGCTTTTTCTTCAGGAGAAAGAACCAAGTCTTCCCGGTTGCGATCCACACCCTCTTTGATGTGCTCTTTGACCCAAACCATGGCCCGTTCAAATTCTTCGTGGTCATAAATGCCTCGGTCAATCCGACGAGTAAACTCCGTCATATCAACTGATTCATTGCGCATACCCAAGTATTCTTGGAAAAAGTCTGGATTGACAATGGAGCCACCGATTCCCATAGAGACGCTGCCCATGGACAAGTAAGCTGTGTCCCGCATCAGTCCTGTTGCCAAAGCAGCCCGGCTATAACGCAGAATTTTCTCTTTTACATCTTCTGGAATTTCAGTGTCGCTAGCTTCCTGTACATCCCTGCCATAAATACCAAAAGCCGGAATACCTTTTTGGGCATGTGAAGCCAATACTGCAGCGAGATAAACAGCTCCTGGCCGTTCAGTGCCATTGAAGCCCCAGATCGCATGCGGAATATCTGGTGACATATCCATGGTTTCACTACCATAGCACCAGCATGGTGTCACTGTGATAGTCGCGCAGACATTTGATTTTTTGAATAATTCATGTGATGCGGCTGCTTCAGGGACACGACCGATGGTAGATGGCGAAATAACACATTCAACAGGCTCACCGTCAGGATATTTCAAAGTTGAGCTAATCAAGTCAGCCACACTTTTAGCCATATTCATGGTTTGTACTTCTAGTGATTCCCGAACACCTTGGCGACGTCCGTCAATGGTTGGACGAATTCCAATACGTGGATGTTGAGTCATAATCATTTCCTCCAATGTTTCTTATTCTTTGATGCTTCCGTCACCATTATATTTACGATAACCAGGGTGACGGCCTGTGACTTTATAATTGGCCCGCATTGCAAACAAGCGTTCCAAGGTTGGACGAGAAATTTCTTCCTCCTCAACTCCCTTAGTAGAAAGCAACATGCGTCCGTGGAAGGTGGTCTTAGCAACCAACTCCAAGGTTTCCATCCGATAGTAAGCTGTAATTACATCGCTTCCTACAGTCAAGGCACCATGATTTTCAAGCAACATGACATCATGTTCTGGCAAGTACGGGGTGATGGCATCTGGCACTTCCATGGTAGATGGCACACCAAAGGGAGTGATAGGAATTGCCCCTACTACAATGGCACTCTCAATCAAGGAATAGGTATCAAGCGGAATATGAGCCAGCGCAAAGCCTGTTGCAATTGGCGGATGCGCGTGTACGACAGCATTTACATCCTCCCGTTCTTCATAGCAGCGAATGTGCATCTTGATTTCACTTGATGGACGATAGCCGTCCTGAGCCTCAATAATCTCCCCTTTTAGATTGAGCTTGACGAGTTTTTCAGGCGTGATAAAGCTCTTACTGATACCTGTTGGCGTTGCAATAATGGTATCTTGGTCTAGACGGACTGAGACATTGCCGTCATTAGCGGCGACCCAGCCTAATTGCCACATCTTGTGGCATACATCACATATTTGTTCGCGGATTATTTCTTCTTGATGATCCATAATCTCACTCCTTTCTGGATTCATCATAGTATTTTTGGTAAGCGCATTCAATACCTATACCTCTAATTGATAAATAGCCAACTTTTATATAACAATATAGTCAAAACTGTTCATAATCGTTCAATCTAATGGTTACTATATTGATTTTTTTTCGTTTATTGTGTTATAATGTGACCATAAATGTTCAGCTTTGTTCATCGGTGGAGGTCACTATGGTTTCTTTGGAACGAATGAGTCGAATTATAGACATTCTCAGCAAGCGAAAGATTATTGCAACCGCCCAACTTGAAGAACTTTTGTACTGTTCTACATCAACACTTCGACGGGACTTGATTGAGCTAGAAAAAGAGGGGAAAATCATCCGCTCTCATGGTGAAGTCATGCTGATTACGGCCAACAATGTAGAATATGTGTATTCTGCTCGCGCCCGTGAAGAAGAAAAAAGCAAGCAGCAAATTGCTGAAATTGCTTCAACTTTTATCACTCATAACCAGTCTATCTTCATTGACAGCTCTACGACTGCAGCCATGCTCATTCCGCATTTGGCACCTTTCCAGAACCTACGTGTAATAACCAATGGTATTGAAGCAGCTCGCCAGCTAAATAATTTTGAAAATGTCACCCTCTTCTTATCTGGTGGACATATTGGCTGCGGGACCAATTCCGCTCTGGGCGATTTTGCTGCCAACTTTATCAACAATTTCCATACAGACTTACTGTTTTTTAGCTGCCGCGGATTGGATCGCTACGCCGCCTACGAAGCCAATCACAATCAGGCACATATCAAGCGGGAAATGATAGCGAATAGTGACAAGGCAATTCTATTGGCCGACCACTCTAAGTTTAACACTAGTCATTATTTCAAACTTTCCAACTACTCTAGCCTGGATTGCATTATCACCGACCAGCCACCAGTTGAATCCTTCCAAAATGCTGTCGGCAGCCAGTGCGAAATCCTCTGGTAAGCAACTTTCTTTAAACACAAACTAGACCGAGATAGGCTTATCTCGGTCTAGTTTTTTACTATCTACTCATCCCTCCATTATCAAGCTAAAGGATAACAGCATTCTATCAAAAATAAAAATCTGGACACAATCCAGATTTTAAATCATATACTCTACACTATAGCTGGCATCCGATAGAATGCGGGACAGAAACTGTTGGGTCCGCTCTTCCTTTGGACTGCTGAAGAATTCCTGAGGAGGATTTTCTTCGACGATATGACCGCCGTCCATAAAGATGACATGGTTAGCCACATCGCGGGCAAAGCTCATCTCGTGGGTCACAACGACCATGGTTACTCCCTCCTGAGCCAGCTGTTTCATGACACTGAGAACTTCACCAACCAATTCCGGATCTAGAGCCGAAGTTGGTTCATCCAGCAGGATGACATCTGGTTTGACAGCAATGGCACGGGCAATCCCAATCCTCTGCTGCTGGCCGCCTGATAGCTGAGAAGGATAATAGTCCTTGTAGGCCAAGAGTCCCACGCGCTTCAAGGACTCTTCCGCAATCTTAAGCGCTTCTTCCCTCGGTATCTTACGAGCTATCACTAAGCCTTCTAAGATATTTTCAAGGGCTGTTTTATTGGCAAAGAGATTATAATGTTGGAAGACAAAGGCTGTCTTTCTACGAATTTCCAAAATCTCTTTTTTGCTGAGTTTAGCCAAATCATAGTCCTTACCAGACAAAGTCAGCTGGCCGCCATCCGCTTTTTCTAAGTGATTCAGACAGCGTAGAAATGTTGTTTTCCCAGAGCCTGAGGGTCCCAGAATAACCACAACATCACCTTGATTGACCTTGAGACTGACATCTGCCAGCACCTGGTGCTCTCCAAATCGTTTGGAGATATGTTTTACTTCTAACATAATCTTTCCTTCCTAAGCAAGAGCGGAGCGCTTTTCCAAGCCCCTAAAAATCCACTGAATCAAGCCGCAAATAATGAGATAAATAACAAAAATCACCAGATAAGACTCTGAATACTGGTAAGAATGGGAGGCTTCTATCTTAGCCAGGGCTGTGATATCCTTGACCGTCATGACAAATACCAGCGAGGTTCCCTTGACTAGATTGATAACCAGATTGGCCAGATTGGGCAGGGCAGAGCGCAGAGCCTGAGGAAAAACAATTCTCCGATAGGCTTGAAAATTCGTTAAACCAATCGCTTGAGCCGCCTCCAACTGCCCTTTATCCACTGTCAAAATGGCAGAGCGCAGGATTTCCGACAAACTGCCTGTCGTCATCAGGCTATAGATGATGAAAGCATAGTAAAGCGGATTGAACTTAAAGACATCTACCTGACTGCCCAGACTTTTGAATATTTGATTCAGTAAGCTAGGAAAAAGACTGTAGAAAAAGAGAATGAGCAAAATAGGAGGCGTCGCCCGAATGAAGGCCAGATAAACCACCGAAAAGGTCCGCACACCTCTAACTTTATAAATCTGTCCCAGAGCTAAAAACAGAGCCGGAATAAAGCTGAGCAGAATAGCCACCACCATAATGATTAAGGTTACCGGTATGCCTTTCAAAGTAACCAGAAAGGTATTTACAATATAATTCAAATCCATGCTTCACCTCTCCTTGACTGTCAGACTTTTTTCCAGAAGCTGGGAAGCCAGTGAAACCACTAGAGCAATCCCCCAGTAAATCAAGGCCACCGCTGTATAGGTTTCTAGGGAATAATTTCCCAGATTACGGCTGATGAGATTTTGCCCTGCTCCCATGACATCAACTGCTCCAATCGTATAAGCCAGAGCAGCATCCCGCATGAGATTAAGAAGGGCAGTCGTGAGATTGGGCAGGGCGATGCGAAAAGCCTGTGGCAAGACGATGCGCAGAAAAGTCTGTACCGGTGTCAAGCCAATACTGAGACCTGCCTCGGTCTGTCCCTTGGGAACAGCAAGATAAGCTGCCTTGAAGACTTCCGCAATCATGGCCGCAAAGAGTAGAATCATGGTGATGATGACAAAAACAGTCCGCGACCAATTATTGATATCCAGCCCCAGCCACCATTCTAAAAACTCTGGAATACCATAAAAAACCAAGAAAAGTAAGACAATAGGCGGTGTACATCTAAGAATAAATATATATCCTCTAGCCAGACCAGCAAAAGACTGCTCCTCAGCAATCTGAGCCCAGGCCAACAGACCACCCAGCAAGGAGGCAATCAAAGCTGTCACAAACATAATCCATAAAGTGGTCGGCAGAGCCTGCAGCAGACTAGGCAGCAGGCCAAAGACACGGGATAAGTCATACGAGACCATAATTTTCTTCTCCTTCGACAGTGATTAGATAGAATAAGCTTCTCTTGGACAGGCACTTTCAGCTTGGAGCAGACTTGCTCTCGTCTAGCTACCTTCTTTGAAAATCACTTCAAACAGTATCAAGGTCAGCTCGGAACTCTCCAGTTCTGCATTCAGCTAGTTTCTCAGTCAATCTTTTGATTTTCCATAATCAGCAGGCAGCAGCCACTAATCCTTGTCCACATAAGAGAAGACATCTTCTCCGAAATACTTCTCTGATAGTTTAGCCAGAGTTCCGTCTTTTTCCAGTTCCTTAATTGCCTTTTCGTATGCCTTGGCAAATTCTTCATTCTTTTCGTTTTTATGAAGCAGTGGATAGGTCGGAATCCCCTTGTAAGGGAACCAAGTCAGTTGATCCGCATACTGATGGTAAGAACCTTCCTTGTCCGTCACAGCTTTTTCAAACGACAGCTTGATGTCAAAGAAGGCATCGTAGCGCCCTTCCAGAACCCAAGCATAAGCGTCAGCTACCTTGAAGGACTCTGCTGCAGTCAAATCGATAGGAGCACCGCTATGCTTTTGGTTATACTCTTCGATAACGGCCCATTGAGCATTCTGCGGAGAGATCGGTACCAGCTTGCCCTTTTCCTTGGCAAAATCATCAATAGTTTTGTATTTTTCAGCTTCTTCCTTGCGGATAGTGAAACCGATAATGCTAGCCCCGATTGGGCTTTCTGGAATGATGAACTTCTTCGCCCGCTCTTCGGTGTACCATGCTCCCTTGGTTCCAATATCATATTTTCCAGATTCCAGACCGACTAAGAGATCCTCATCACTAGTGCCAGTATATTCAAACTGATAGTCTGGCAGCTTTTCATCAATAGCCTTGAGAACAGCAACCTCATAGCCATCTGATTCTCCCCTTTCATCTACAAAGTCATAAGGAACATAGTTCTGTGTATGTGCCACTTTCAAAGTCGTGACCTTGCCACTGCCTGATGCAGAGCTGCTCGCCTTGCTAGATGAAGCACCTGTCAAGGTCCGCCCCAAATAAGTCGCCGCTACAATAGCAATCACTGCTGCTCCACCAATAATCCATTTTTTCTTGCTCATTCTTTCGTCTCCTTCTTATGTTAAGCTTGCTGCTTGGCGAATCCACTGAATCCGCTCTGCCTTAATATCGCTTGGAATAGTACAGTCAGCCCCGATAATCAAAGCGTCCTTGCCAGCCTCTGCTATCAGCCGCTTGGTCTCGTCTTGAATAGCCGCTTGACTGCCCGTGTAGAGCAGGCCGTTCTTACCATTTTCAAAGCCACCCAGGACAGTCCGACCGCCAAACAATTTCCGGCCCTCCGCTAGGCTGATGCCTTCTGGCCCCACTGCCCAATTGATGACTTGAGCTGGATAGTCAATGAAAAGATGAACATCGTTTCGCGCGCCTTCGTAACCGCAAATGTGCAAGATATTCACTCCACCAGCCGCGTTGGCTGCTTCCAGCACTGCCAATTCACTAGGAGCAATAAAAGCCTTATAGTCTTCAGCTGACACCCGCGCATCCTGAATGCTCTGAACGCTAAGGTAGATTCCATCCGCACCAGCTTCCTTGATAATCCGCTCCGTCAGAGCCGCAATATCTTTAGCAATCACATCCAGAACCCGCTTCGTGAGCACTGCATCCTCTGCTAGGAAATCTGCAATGATATCATCTCCTCCGGCAACCTTGCCGACCAACCATTTGAAATAGGTCACTGGCGCAAAAATATTGTAAATAGCGACCAAGTCCTCTGTAAAGCCAACCCTAATCTTCTGAACCAGCTCCACCTGCTCACTAATCCAAGGGTGGTCAGCACCTAGCGGCTCAATGTCTGCCAACTCCTTGATAGATTGGACTTTTTTCAAGCGCTCGTTGGGATAAGCAAAATAACCATCACTCATCAGTTTGATAAAGTCTGGCTCGACTTCTGCCAGAAAAGCTTGATGACCTGCCAAATTTTTCTCAATAATGGCCTGATTTCCAAAACCAGCCAGCCACTCATCCTCGCTGGTAAAATGATGCCAGAAACCAACTGGCACTCGGTCAACGGGCTCTCCTCTGAAAGCCCTCAGTACTAATTCTCTTTTTGAAGTCATCTTCTCTCCTTTTTAAATCGTTCCTATCTAGCCAATGACTTGCTTTTAGCTTTCTCATTGTGTTAATCTAAAATTTTAGCAAAAATTCTAATCCGACAAGAGCAGGGCAGCAATATCATTGGGCTGCATCAAGCCAGTTGACTGCTCTGGCAGTTTCTTGATCACCTGCAAATCATCTTCTTTTTTTTCTGAAGAATGGTGAGCATAAATCTGACTGATGCTCAGAAATGTTCCTATTATCAAGAATATCAGAGCAAGAACTGCAAGCCTTTTTTGATACCGCTTCATCTATCTTCCTCCTTTAAAGAGTTGAAAAATGCTCTTTAGGACTTTGGCAATTCCATCAGAACTGACTAGTTGCCTGGCGGATCCAGTCCAATCTTTCTATTTCAAAATCATCTGGTACAGTACAGTCAGCCCCTAGAATCACTCCCTGACTGCCAGTTTCAGCCAGCAACTGCTTGGTCTCATTCTCTAATTCTGCACGACTGCCCGTATTTAGAAGAGCTGCTCTGCCATTTTCAAAGCCGCCCAGGACAGCCTGACCGCCAAAGAGCTTACGCCCTTCCGCTAAGCTGATCCCCTCATGGTGAGTTGCCCAGTTAAACACTTGAACTGGGTAATCCTTGAACAGTTCTAAATCATTGCTGGCCCCTTCAAAGCCGCAGATATGGAGAATATTCTGACCGCCAGCCGCATTGGCCGCTTCCAGAACCTTAACCGTACTAGGCTCAATATAACGACAATAACTGGCCGCATCTACCCGGCCGTCTTGGATTTGCTGTGTACTGAGATAAATCCCCTCAGTGCCCGCTTCCTCAATGATGCGCCTAGTCAAAATAGCAATATCACCAGCAATGACATCTAAAATATGTCCTGTCAGCTCAGAATCCTCTGCCAGAAAATCTGCAATTTCTCTATCTCCTCGTGACCCTTCCCGGCGGAACCAGCGCTTGAGATAGGAGACCGGCGCAAAGATATTGTAGAAGGAAGCGAGGTCCTCCGGATAGCTTGCCTTTACAGCCTTAACCATCTCAATCTGCTGCTCAATCCAAGGATGATGCTCTCCAATAGACTGGATAGCTGCCAAGTCCCGAATAGATTCAATATGATCCGAATAAAGCGCGCTAGGATACTTAAAGAAGCCATCGCTCATAATCTTGACAAAGTCTGGCCGTGCAGCTCGAACATAAGCAGCATGCCCCTCAACACTTTTATTGAAAATCACTGGATTGTCCAGGCCCAACATCTTTTCCTCTTGGCTTACAAAGTGAAACCAAAAACCAACAGGCACTCGGTCAACTTCTTCACCCCGAAAAGCTCTCAGCACTAATTCTTTCTTGCTGGCCATCTCTTCCTCCTTCTTTGAATTTGTAATATATCTTACCATCCTCTCCTTCTCCTGGGAAATATATTTTCCCTATCAGCTTGATTAAAAATATTTATCAAAGCAAAATAAAAAAGCTAGACTAAGCTAGCTTTTTCAAGGCTTTTCAGACTCTGCTGAATAACCTTATTTGCTGTACCCTTTTTAGATAAGGACCATATATATTTTCTATGGATGAGATAGGTAATTTTTATAGGCAATGGCCCTCTGTGCTTATTCTACAGTGACAGACTTAGCCAGATTACGCGGTTTGTCAACATCCAGACCACGGTGCAAGGTTGCAAAGTAAGCAATGAGCTGTGTCGGTACCACCATAGAGATTGGTGACAGGTATGAATGAACCTGATTGAGTACGATATCGTCACCTTCTTTAGCTACATTCTCTTCAGCAATAGTCAGCACCTTGGCACCCCGAGCTACGACTTCTGAAATATTGCCTCGTGTATGACTAGCCAAGACTTCGTCTGAAAGCAGGGCCAAAACTGGTGTTCCGTCTTCAATCAGAGAAATTGTACCGTGTTTGAGCTCACCAGCTGCAAAACCTTCACACTGGATATAAGAAATTTCTTTGAGTTTTAAGCTAGCTTCCATCGCCACATAGTAGTCTTGACCACGGCCGATATAGAAAGCATTGCGGGTTGTTTCCAGAAGGCCACGAACCTTATTGTCAATCAACTCCTTTTCTGACAAAGTGGACTCAATAGACTGCGCAACTAAGGACAGCTCGTGAACCAAGTCAAAGGCTGCCGCTTTCTCAGAAGCATTGGCATCTCCAACAGCTTTAGCCAAGAAAGCCAAGGTTGCAATTTGAGCTGTATAGGCCTTAGTAGAAGCAACCGCAATCTCAGGACCTGCATGCAGCAGCATGGTATGATTGGCTTCCCGAGAAAGTGTAGAACCCGGAACATTGGTCACGGTCAAACTTGGAATACCCATCTGATTCGCCTTGACTAAGACCTGACGGCTGTCAGCTGTTTCACCAGATTGGCTGATAAAGATGAAGAGAGGCTTCTTGCTAAGGAGCGGCATAGCATAGCCCCACTCAGAAGCAATGCCCAGCTCAACAGGTGTATCTGTCAGCTCTTCCAGCATACGCTTAGAAGCATAGCCAGCATGATAAGAAGTTCCAGCTGCAAGGATATAGAGACGATCAGCTTCCTGGACAGCTTTGACAATATCTGCATCTACTGATACTTGCCCCTTATCATCTGTATAAGCGCTGATTAGCTTACGCATCACAGTTGGCTGCTCATCGATTTCCTTGAGCATATAGTATGGATAAGTTCCCTTACCGATATCGGACAAGTCAAGCTCAGCTGTATAGCTTTCACGCTCCAGAGTATTCCCATCATAATCCTGCACTTCCACACTGTCTTTACGGACAATAACCAGCTCTTGGTCATGAATTTCCATAAACTGATTCGTCTCACGAATCATGGCCATGGCATCTGAACAGACCATATTGTAGCCTTCACCCAGTCCGACTAGAAGTGGAGATTTATTTTTAGCAACATAGATAACATCTGCATCTTCTGAGTCCACCAAAGCAAAGGCATAAGAACCACGGATAATGTGGAGAGCTTTTTTAAAGGCTTCTAAAAGAGACAAGCCTTCTTCTTCAGCGAATTTGCCAATCAGATGCACAGCAATCTCTGTATCAGTCTGACCCTTGAAGTCATGATTAGCTAGATAAGTATTTTTGATATCAAGGTAGTTCTCAATCACACCGTTGTGAACCAAGACAAAACGGCCTGTCTGTGAAGTATGAGGATGGGCATTGTTTTCACTTGGTTTTCCATGAGTAGCCCAACGAGTATGTCCGATACCAGCAGTCCCAGCAACATCAATGCCAATTTTAGCATGTAGGTCAGCGATACGACCGACTGACTTGACCAGACTAGAAGTTTTCCCTGTTGTTACAAAAATTCCAGCTGAGTCATAACCTCGGTATTCCAGCTTTTCCAAGCCCTGCATCAAGATATCAGTTGCATTGCGATTTCCGACAACTCCGACAATTCCACACATAACGTTACTTCTGATTTCTAGCCTTAGAAACCAGCCCTTCTTATTAAAAATTGGTATAGTCTTCTTAGAGCCCAAAAACTCCAACAAAGCTAGTATACACACAGTTTTTTGGTTTGTCAAGTGTAAAATTGGTATAGTTTTCTTTAAGAAAAGTATGCTTAGCTTCTCTTACCGCAAAACAGCCCCTTGAAGCATTTAGAAAAATGGACAGATATAGTAAAAATGACTTTCTATATGACTAAAAATTTGGAAAATAGAAGTACAACATACCACAGCCCTGTCTTTGATGATTCTCACAAAGCAAGGTACAGAAAAAGAGACTCAAATGAGCCTCTTTCTTTTACCATTGAATTATTTAGCGATTTTCGCGAAGTATTCAAGAGTACGTACAAGTTGCGCAGTGTATGACATTTCGTTGTCGTACCATGATACAACTTTAACCAATTGTTTGCCGTCAACATCAAGAACTTTAGTTTGAGTTGCGTCGAACAATGAACCGTAAGACATACCTACGATATCTGAAGATACGATTGGATCTTCTG
>NZ_CAURVL010000010.1:0-74734 GCF_963528215.1 uncultured Streptococcus sp. | reverse complement strand
TTTCACTTGCAGTTGTTAAGACTCTTATGAAACACCCATACATCAACGCTTCATTGACAGAAGATGGCAAGACCATTATCACTCACAACTATGTCAACCTTGCGATGGCAGTTGGTATGGATAACGGATTGATGACACCTGTTGTCTATAATGCTGAAAAAATGAGCTTGTCAGAGTTGGTTGTAGCCTTTAAGAATGTGATTGGTCGTACCTTAGATGGTAAATTGGCTCCAAGTGAACTTCAAAATTCAACATTTACAATCAGTAACTTGGGAATGTTTGGTGTTCAGTCCTTTGGGCCAATTATCAACCAACCAAACTCAGCTATTCTCGGAGTTAGCTCAACGGTTGAGAAACCTGTCGTTGTTAATGGCGAAATTGTTATCCGTCCAATTATGAGTCTGGGATTGACCATTGACCACCGTGTAGTTGATGGAATGGCTGGAGCTAAGTTTATGAAGGATTTGAAGGCTTTGATTGAAGATCCAATTTCAATGTTGGTATAAGATTTTATTTTCTTTGCTATTCTAAAAAGCGAAGAAGCACTCAGCAAATGAAAAATTAAATTAGAAAAGGAAAGAAAAATGGCTTTAGAAGTAATTATGCCAAAAGCCGGCGTGGATATGACCGAAGGGCAAATTGTCCAATGGAATAAGAAAGTCGGCGAATTTGTCAAAGAAGGAGAAATCCTTCTGGAAATCATGACTGACAAGGTCAGCATGGAATTGGAAGCTGAAGAAGATGGCTACCTGATTGCCATTCTCAAAGGTGACGGTGAAACTGTTCCAGTTACGGAAGTCATCGGTTACTTGGGAGAAGAAGGAGAAAACATTCCAACTGCTGGTGGAACTGCACCTGCGGAAACTCCAGCTCCTGCTGCAGCGGCAAATTCAGATGATGATAAGAGTGATGATGCTTACGATATCGTTGTTATCGGTGGCGGACCTGCTGGTTATGTAGCGGCTATCAAAGCCGCTCAGCTGGGTGGCAAGATTGCTTTGGTTGAGAAGTCTGAGCTAGGCGGAACCTGCTTGAACCGTGGCTGTATTCCTACCAAGACTTACTTGCACAATGCGGAAATCATTGAAAACCTTGGTCACGCTGCTAATCGAGGTATCATCATCGAAAATCCAAGCTTCTCAGTGGACATGGACAAGGTTCTTGAAACTAAAAACAAGGTTGTTAATACGCTTGTTGGCGGTGTTGCTGGACTTCTTCGCAGCTATGGCGTAGATGTTCATAAAGGAATTGGTACCATTACTAAAGACAAGAATGTTTTGGTTAATGGTTCAGAATTGCTTGAAACCAAGAAAATCATCCTTGCTGGTGGTTCCAAAGTCAGCAAGATCAATGTTCCTGGTATGGAATCATCTCTTGTTATGACCAGCGATGATATTCTGGAAATGAACGAAGTGCCAGAAAATCTAGTAATTATCGGCGGTGGTGTTGTCGGTATTGAACTTGGACAAGCCTTCATGACATTTGGCTCAAAAGTCACTGTCATTGAAATGATGGATCGTATCGTCCCAGCTATGGATGCGGAAGTTTCTAAAAACCTTCGCCTCATCTTGGAGCGCAAGGGTATGACAATTCTAACTGAAACCAAGTTGGAAGAAATCATCGAAGAAAACGGCAAACTTCGTATCAAAGTTGAAGGAAAGGAAGATATTCTAGCAGATAAGGCCCTGCTTTCTATCGGACGCGTGCCAGACTTAGAAGGCATTGGCGAGGTTGAGTTCGAACTGGATCGTGGCCGTATCAAGGTCAATGAGTACATGGAAACTTCTGTTTCAGGTATTTACGCACCAGGTGATATCAATGGTACTAAGATGCTGGCTCACGCAGCCTTCCGTATGGGTGAAGTGGCTGCTGAAAATGCTCTGAAAGGTAACCACCATGTTGCTAAACTCAATCTGACACCTGCAGCTATCTACACCCTGCCAGAAGTAGCAGCAGTTGGTTTGACAGAAGAGCAAGCTCGTGAGAAATACGATGTAGCAATTGGTAAGTTTAACTTCGCTGCTAACGGCCGTGCTATTGCTTCAGACGCAGCTCAAGGCTTCGTTAAAGTCATTGCTGACAAGAAGTATGGTGAAGTGCTCGGTGTTCATATCATTGGTCCTGCCGCAGCAGAATTGATTAACGAAGCATCCACCATCATCGAAATGGAAATCACCGTAGAAGAAATGCTTAAGACCATTCACGGTCATCCAACCTTCTCAGAAGTTATGTACGAAGCATTTGCGGACGTACTGGGATTGGCAGTTCACTCACCTAAGAAAAAATAATTTAAAAGATAGATTAGACTGGGCATAAATCATCGTTCCAGTCTCTATCGTATAAAGAGGTAGCTTATGAAATATATTGTTAACTACTCAAATGATACAGCTTTTAATATTGCTCTGGAAGAATATGCTTTCAAACACCTCTTGGATGAGGATGAAATTTTCCTGCTGTGGATTAACAAACCATCTATCATTGTTGGCCGCCACCAAAACACTATTGAAGAGATCAACCGTGATTATGTTCGTGAGCATGGCATTGAGGTCGTGCGTCGCATCAGTGGTGGTGGAGCTGTTTATCACGATTTAAACAACCTCAACTACACCATTATCTCTAAGGAAAGTGAAGATAGAGCCTTTGACTTTAAGAGTTTTTCTACACCAGTAATCAATACCCTGGCAGAGCTTGGTGTAAAGGCTGAATTCACTGGTCGTAATGACCTAGAGATTGATGGCAAGAAGTTCTGTGGCAATGCGCAGGCTTATATTAATGGCCGTATCATGCACCATGGTTGCCTGCTCTTTGATGTTGATTTGTCTGTCTTAGCCAATGCTCTTAAGGTTTCTAAAGACAAGTTCGAGTCCAAAGGTGTCAAATCCGTCCGTGCTCGCGTGACAAATATTGTCAATGAATTGCCGGAAAAGATTACTGTCGAAGAATTCCGCGATCTGCTTCTAGATTACATGAAGAAAGAATATCCAGAAATGACAGAATATGTCTTCTCTGAGAAAGAACTAGAAGAAATCAAGCAAATCAGAGATAGCAAGTTTGGAACTTGGGACTGGAACTACGGTAAATCGCCTGAATACAATGTGCGCCGTGGCACTAAGTTTACCAGCGGTAAGGTAGAAATCTTTGCCAATGTTGTTGAATCCAAGATTCAGGATATTAAAATCTATGGAGACTTCTTTGGTATTGAGGATGTAGCAGCAGTAGAAGATGTACTGCGCGGTGTTAAATACGAACGTGAAGATGTTCTGAAAGCTCTTGAAACGATTGATATTAGCCGCTACTTTGCTGGAATCAGCAGAGAAGAAATTGCCGAAGCTATCGTTGGTTAAAATATGACATAAAGAAAACCAAGCTCTCGAAGAGTTTGGTTTTTCATGTAAACGATATATTTCAAATCAACAACATTCTTACGTTTCCTTAACCAGCTAGTTTTTTCTGGGCTTTATCTACTAGATATGATAAAATGATAGGGAATCAGAGAAAGAGGTGTCTTGATGCAGAAAGTCCCAGTAGAAAGCCTTGGTCTGTTTGAGCAGTTGGACCGCACAGTTGTAGCTTTTCTGAAGAAAAAACCATCTCCTAATCCAGACAACTTTTATGTTAGCATATCTGAAGAAGATTATGAGAAAAAGAAAGAAGAATTTGAAAAATCAGGTTATCAAGCCGTGAAATTACCGCTTGGCATGGCGTTAGATAATGTGATTCAGCAACCTTCTTTCCAAAACCTAGTCATGGGCGGGCTCTACATGGTAGATGTCTTCGTTCCCAAGGAAGATCTGATGCCCTTGAAGGACCTTGTCGACAGCTTTTGCATCATGTTTGCAGCAGCTAATAACCGGATAGAGAATATCAAGGCTTACGATTTGATGAAGAGTAAGACGGTCTATTTTATCGGAAAACTCTTCATGGACAATCCTCAGCCAGGCGATGAAATTAGCTTCGAAGGATTGAATAGAGAAACAGCAGAAGGCTCCTACGAAGCAGTCAAATGTTTCCTAACTAGAGAAAGCGCCGAAAAGTACAATGCCAAAAATCGACCTGTCACAGCAGCAAACCTTGAACATCTCAAGCATTTCTGGGGCAAGCCGCTGATTGTTGAACCGCATCGAAATTATTGGATTGAGTTTATATAAAAGAAAGAGTGAAGCATCTAAACTAGATTTTCGCTCTTTTGTTATTATTGTCATTCTGTTAATTACATATTTTAAATTATGTAATATCATAATTTATCCAAAGCGTTCTTTTGCTCATCATTGACAATGTGGGTGTAGAGGTCTGTTACCTGAGTGCTAGCATGCCCTAGCTGGTGGCTGACGAGAACTTGAGATTTGGTTGCATCGTATAAACGTGTAGCAAGTGTGTGGCGGAGTTTGTGAGGCGTCACTCGCACCTTGAAGCCCTCAGAATACTTGGCCACCATTTTTTCAACACTGGAAGCATCGATTCGATTCGGAGTGCCTCGGTATTCAGTCAAAAAGAAGGCTGTATCCGTCTTTTCGGCCTTGTATCGTTTGCTTCGAATACTCAGGTACTCCTCTAAATAGGACTTGGCAAAAGCAGCAACATTGACAGAGTCCCTTTTTCCGCCTTTTCTTGTCACTTCAATGACCATCATTTTGAGATTGATGTCTTTCAGATCCAGATTAACAGCTTCAGACAGACGAACGCCAGAGGCTAGTAGCAAGGCAATGATGGCTAGATCACGTTCCTTGTTTTTGTTGAAGGAGGACAGGGCGCGATTAGAGAGCTTCTTAGGGTACTCCGTATCAATATACTGGAGAAATTCTTCCGTCTCATCCTCTAAAAAGAGCTTCTGCTTAATATTCTCTGCACGAGCAGCCAAGGTTTCCTTTTTCTTCTTAGTAGAAATCTTTTTCATCACATTTCGATAGAAGTAGGGCTCACCCTGCTCGTTTTCAACTTCCTCAGTCAAATATTTGTAGAGGCTGGACAAAGCCGACAGAGTCCGGTTGATGGTTGTCTGGGAAACACCGTTTTGGGTTGTGTTAGCATTGAGAAGCGGCCGCTCTCGCAGATAAAGAATAAAGGCCTCCATGTCTTTCTTGCTCATGTTTTCCAAGACCGAGAGAGGAATCTCAGCAATTTGAGAAGCATCTGTGATACCAGATTCTAGCACCCAGTTAAAAAAGCGATCATATTCTTTGAGATATTCGTATAAGGTTGTAAAACTATAAGGTACTGCCAGCTTAGACTGGTAATATTCCAGGATGTACCAGGGCATAGTGGCTTTGAGTTTATCAATTCTTTCTAATAACAGTTCACGTCTCATTATATTTCTCCGTTTTTCTATAATAGTAGTATAGCATATCTAGATATATTTTTCAAGAAAATTATAGTTTTTCGGAAAAATGATAGAGGGAGGTAAGCAATCTAACTTTACTACAAAACAGATAATAGAAATAATAAAAACAAGACAGAATTGAGAAATTCAAAAACTAAACTCTGTCTTGTTTCACTAAAACTTATTCTTCTAATTTAATTTTTTGAAAATAATCCAGTTGCCATTTTTGTGTTGCCTGAGCTGTTTTATTTAAATGTGTGCACCAGGACGGATAAAACCGCATAGCCATCTTTCCTTTACAATCCTTTGTAGAAAGAATTTTTTTACTGATAGCCTCCTCTTTGGGAATGATAAATATACCGCAATGACGGTCGTCGATAACGACAATTACCAGTTCATCACCTAAGTCTTTATCAGTATATGGAATGTTCTTATTGTCTTGGTCTTTTTTCCAAAAGACTGTAAAGTAGCCTTCTTTTTTAGGTGTCTTCTTTGCCAAACGGCATCTTTTATATTCTTGATCATCCTTTGGCTTAATCAAAATACTTTCATAGTCTTCATTCCATTTTTCATTTATCAGATCAAAGTCACCATAATACCTATGAAGAATGTCTGTCATTTTCATTGTTTTATCGCCTTTCTAATTTTTTACCAAATTAAATTATGTAAAATAATTACTAGAATAAAAATCCTTTAATCAAATCAACTACCTGTTCATTTTGCGGCAAGGAAGAATGGTGTGCATCCTTGCCTGTAATGATTACCTCTCTGTGTGAAGCAATCTTTCCTTTGTAAATCAAGCTCCCAGCCTCTACACTGCTTTTATGAACAATTCCGTCACCATCTCGGAAAAAGATTCCCAAAATCGACAAATGCTGAAGCTTCTTAGGAAGTTTTTCTTGGTTGGCTACAAAGTCATCTAACATATCAACTCGATGATTGAGATTCTTCTTGTTCAGATTATAAGGACTGCCAATAGTCAGGAGTTTTTCCATCTCAAGTCCGGAATGATTTGCTAGGTATTGCTGCAGAAATACTGTATAAACTAGACCACCATTAGAATGTCCCAGCGCCTTAAAACTGTTAAAAGAGTACTTGTTTCGCAAAACAGTCAAGGCAGCGTCAAACATTGCCGCCTGCTGCTTGATGTTTTCATATCCATCACGATTATTCTGAAAACCAACCACAAAAATGGGGTTTCTGTCCTTACGCTTCAAATGCCCCCGATAAGTCATGTGTCCGTCATTCCAGATTTTAATACGGACTAGGTTATGATGTGGATGCTGATTGCGGTTTAGCATTTTAACCATTCGATTAAAGCGATTTTCCGTGGCAGAACTACCAGGAATCATGATAATAGGACTCATTTTGACCTTGCTGGCAGGTAGATGAGAAATAGGGTGGGAAGGCAGCTTATTCAATAATTTTTGAAAGGTTTTAGCAAGTCGATGAATCAATTGAGTCAAAAAAGGCTTCATTCTAGTCTCCGTATCTGATATTTCCAAAAACAAGCCACATAAAACTTAGTTATGCGACTTGTTTTTTTGTTATTACTTCCGCTTCTTCTTGTTTTTCTTCATTTGCTTAGCCATTTTGTTCATGCTGCGGCGCATTAGAAACTCTCCGGCCTTACCCTTGAGACCGCCGCCAAACATTTGGCTCATATCCGGCATTCCTCCGCCACCAGGCATGTTCTTAGGCATATTGTTTGGATTGAGCCCCATTTGCTTCATCATCTTGCTCATATCGCCTGACAGAACGCCCTGCATCATCTGTTTAGCTTGATTGAAGTCTTTGATAAATTTATTAACATCAACGAAGCTGTTACCCGAACCATTGGCAATTCGCCGGCGACGGCTAGGACTCAGCAAGTCAGGGTTTTCACGCTCAGCCGGTGTCATAGAGGATACAATGGCACGCTTGCGGGCAATTTCTTTCTCGTCCACTTTGATATTCTTGAGGGCAGGATTATTGGCCATACCTGGAATCAGCTTGAGCAAGTCTTCCATAGGTCCCATGCCTTGTACCTGATCCAGCTGATCAATGAAGTCATTGAAATCAAAGGTGTTTTCCCGCATCTTTTCAGCCATTTCAAGCGATTTTTTCTCATCGTATTCCTGAGAGGCTTTTTCAATCAGAGTCAGCATGTCCCCCATGCCCAGAATCCGGCTGGACATACGGTCTGGGTGGAAGGTTTCAATATCAGTTATTTTTTCACCGGTACCAGTAAATTTAATAGGCTTACCAGTAATCTGACGAACAGACAGGGCTGCACCACCACGGGTATCGCCATCAATCTTAGTCAGGATAACCCCGGTCACTTCCAGTTGACTGTTAAATTCTCGAGCGACATTAGCCGCTTCCTGACCAATCATGGCATCGACAACCAAGAGGATTTCATTCGGATTAGCCAGCGCTTTGACATCTGACAGCTCCTGCATGAGCTTTTCGTCAATCTGAAGGCGCCCAGCCGTATCAATCAGGACATAGTCATTGTGGTTTGCTTTGGCTTGCTCCAAACCCTGACGGACAATCTCAACTGCTGGAACTTCGGTCCCCAGAGCAAAGACAGGTACATCAATTTGCTGTCCAAGTGTTTTCAGCTGATCAATAGCCGCCGGACGGTAAATATCCGCCGCAATCATGAGCGGACGAGCATTTTCTTCTTTCTTAAGCTTATTAGCAAGCTTTCCAGCAAAGGTGGTCTTACCAGCACCCTGCAGACCAACCATCATGATAATAGTCGGAATCTTTGGTGACTTGATAATCTCAGCAGTATCAGAACCCAAGATAGTTGTCAGCTCTTCGTCAACAATCTTGATAATCTGTTGCGCTGGATTGAGGGTGTCGATAACTTCATGGCCGACAGCGCGCTCACGGACTTTCTTGATAAAGTCTTTGACAACCGGCAGAGCAACATCGGCTTCTAAAAGGGCCAGACGAATCTCTTTGGTTGCTTCCTGGACATCGTTCTCCGAGATTTTTCCTTTTCTGCGCAGATTTTTAAAGACGTTCTGCAAACGTTCCGTTAAACTTTCAAATGCCATTTTTTATTTCTCCTAGTTTCTATTTCAATCAATTCAGTGGAAATTTTCCAAAACGTGTTAAACAAGCGTATTCTTCAGCAGAGACTTCTTTCATAATCTCATTTGGGTAGCCCCAGCAGCTGAAGCCTTCTTGCATTGCTTTAGAAAGATCGTCAGGGGAGATGATTTGTACCCTGGCAGGAAAAGATTCTTCCAACTCTAACAACCAGCAAGACATTCCCTTGTAGATAACTTGTTTAGCCATATGGTCACTCCCTATTATCAATACCAGACAGAATCCCGATCTGCTCCTGCAGATAGCTGTCGTCAGGGTATTTCTCTGTAATCTGGTCAAATATCTGACTTCTGACAATATAGTCCGAGTACATGTGCAGCTTTTTCTCATAGTCTTCCAGAATCTTCTCTGTCCGTTTGATATTATCATAAACGGCCTGACGGCTAACACCAAACTCCTCGGCAATCTCTGCCAGACTGTAATCATCTGCATAGTAGAGTTCAATATAGTTCATCTGCTTGTCAGTCAAAAGCGCCGCATAAAACTCAAAAAGAGCATTCATTCGGTTTGTTTTTTCAATTTCCATAAGAAACATTATACCAGAAAAGCATGATAAACTCTAGTCTGACAAGGGAAATAAACACTCGAAATATGAGATTGCAAAACTTCAATCAGCTTTTTCTTCTGTGTAAAAGACAAGTAAAAAACTCTTAGTGATAACTAAGAGTTTTGCAATAATTAATTGTTTTCCAAATAGAATTCAAAACGATCGCCAACATACTGACTTTTTACATATTCAAAAGCTGTACCATCATCAAAGTAAGAAATCTGAGTCAGTCCTAATATAGCATGGCCTCGAGGAATATCGAGGTAATTGGCGATTTTTTCCTTAGCCAGCCGAGCATAGATAGTCTGCTGTGACTTGCCAATCTTATAGCCATGTTCCTGCAAGGTCTGGAAGAAATGACTGGTCACCTCTTCTTTTTTGAAATTCTTAATGAACTTCTCTGGAATTGAAGCCACCTCGTAGACCACTGGCAAATCGTCAGCGTAGCGAACCCGCTCCATCCGAATGACATTTTCTGTCTTATGGATGCCTAGCTTTTCCACTTCCTGCTCACTCGGCAGAGTGCGTCGATAAGAAATGAGCTGACTGGACGGCGTTTTGCCTTGTGCTTTCATGATTTCCGTGAAGCTGGTGGTGCCGCGCATTTTCTCCTGAACACGTGTGCTGGCTACAAAGGTTCCACTACCAACCCGACGCTCCAGCACTCCCTCCTCAACCAAGAGCGTGATGGCCTGACGCAGGGTCATACGGCTGACCTTAAAGGTTTCGGCTAGATCACGCTCGCTGGGCAGGCGCTCCCCAATCTCCCAAACGGCATCGTCAATGTCTTTCTTAATCTGATCATGAATTTTGATATATGCGGGCAACATGTTGACTCTTCTTTCTTATTTGGTACCTTCCTTTATTTTAGTACCAAATACTTCAAATGTCAAACTAAATATTGAAGAATAGCTCCTTTTCTCACGAATTCATTTGTTTTTTCAAAAAAGATCAACATTTTAAGAGCTTGTTTATTTGATTTTAGTCAGAGATAGCACTGGCGTCCATGGCAAGTCGGTCTAAACAAACGATAATAGCAAACTAAAGTCTCATATTCGTTTTTTCATCACCCTTACTCCTTATTACCTTGGAAAAATTCCTTTTTTGTGATAAAATGAGGGGAAAAGATTACTTCTTTTAAGAAAGGGAACAGATGACAACTAGAACTGAATTGCAAGATGTCGAAAAGATCATCGTGCTTGATTACGGAAGCCAGTACAACCAGCTGATTTCACGTCGCATTCGTGAAATCGGTGTTTTTTCTGAGCTCAAGAGCCACAAGATTACTGCTGACGAAGTCCGTGCTATCCAGCCTGTCGGGATTATCCTTTCAGGCGGTCCGAATTCTGTATATGAAGATGGCTCCTTTGATATTGACCCGGAAATTTTCGAGTTGGGAATCCCAGTTTTGGGGATCTGCTATGGTATGCAACTGTTGACTCACAAGCTGGGCGGCAAGGTTGTCCCTGCTGGTCATGCTGGAAATCGAGAATATGGGCAGTCAACTCTGTCACATACTGCCAACTCCAGCCTTTTCAACGGAACACCTGAAAGCCAGCTAGTTCTTATGAGCCATGGAGATGCAGTAACAGAAATTCCTGCTGACTTTGTTCGTACTGGTACTTCTGCTGACTGTCCTTTTGCAGCAATTGAAAATTCTGCTAAGAAAATCTACGGCATTCAGTTCCACCCTGAGGTTCGTCATTCGGAGTTTGGCTATGATATTCTTCGAAACTTTGCTCTTAATATTTGTGGAGCCAAAGGTGACTGGTCTATGGATAACTTCATTGACATGGAAATTCAAAAAATCCGCCAAACCGTTGGTGACAAGAAGGTGCTGTTGGGACTTTCTGGTGGTGTAGACTCTTCTGTCGTCGGTGTTCTCTTGCAGAAAGCAATCGGTGATCAACTAATCTGTATCTTTGTGGATCATGGTCTTTTGCGTAAAGGCGAAGCTGATCAGGTCATGGATATGCTTGGCGGCAAATTTGGTTTGAATATCGTCAAGGCAGACGCAGCTAAACGTTTCCTTGATAAACTAGCCGGTGTTTCAGATCCAGAGCAAAAACGTAAAATCATTGGAAACGAGTTTGTCTATGTCTTTGACGACGAAGCTAGCAAACTGAAAGATGTGAAATTCTTGGCTCAAGGAACGCTCTATACAGACGTTATCGAGTCCGGAACTGACACCGCTCAGACTATTAAATCTCACCACAATGTTGGTGGTCTGCCGGAAGACATGCAGTTTGAGCTGATTGAGCCGTTGAACACACTTTATAAGGACGAAGTTCGTGCTTTGGGTACAGAGCTTGGTATGCCTGATGAAATTGTCTGGCGCCAACCATTCCCAGGACCAGGACTTGCTATTCGCGTTATGGGAGAAATTACTGAGGAAAAATTGGAAACTGTCCGTGAATCGGATGCTATTCTCCGCGAAGAAATTGCCAAAGCTGGTCTTGACCGCGACATCTGGCAATACTTTACTGTTAATACAGGCGTCCGTTCTGTTGGAGTCATGGGCGACGGCCGGACTTACGACTACACAATTGCGATTCGCGCTATCACTTCTATTGATGGCATGACAGCTGACTTTGCCAAGATTCCTTGGGATGTTCTGCAAAAAATCTCTGTACGTATCGTCAACGAAGTAGACCATGTCAACCGCATCGTCTACGATATCACCAGCAAACCACCTGCAACTGTAGAGTGGGAGTAACAAACAAATCTTATTTTAAATGATAACTGTAGAAACAAACAAGGCTAGAACTAAAATGTTCTAGCCTTGTTTTATATAGTCTTGGAATTAACCGCCAAACAATCCTTTAAAGAAGTTGACAATGGCATTCCAGATATTAGAAAAGAAATTACCACCTTCTTGAAGGAGGCCGTTTGCATCAAAGTTAAGGTTAATATTGTTAAAAGTATCCCCTGCCTTTGAAACAATGCTGTCTTTCAAGTCACTAAGTGTCTTTGTAAAGTCAGAATCCGTAATGACTCCACTGTTTGAAAGATTGACAGCAAAATTCACGATGAGGTTAATTTGGTCACTGGTCACTGACTGAGTCAGACCGTAGTTTTTCAAGGTTTCTTCAACAATCTTACGGACATCATCTGCTGTCAGATTGCTGTTGTTCTTCTTAGCATTGGCGATGGCTGCTTTGATATCAGCCAGAGCTACGTTGAGCTTGTCTGCGTCATAGCCTTCCTTACCTGTGTTTTCAGCATTGATACCAGAAAGGGCAGCCAGTTCTTCCTGTGCTAGATTTTTATTTTCCTGAGGAATGGTCGCGCCATTATCTTCCAGAGAGTAGTAAATCCCTGCCAAGGCACTCTCACCTGTTACCGGAATCGGTGCAGCAACGGTAATCTGCGCGTGCTTAACACCCAGTGTTACGGCCGCATTGCGATACATATCCTCTGTAACCTTGGTGATGTTTTGCGGAGTGACAATTTTGACCTCTAATGGCTTATTGCTGCCTAACTTCTGGATTTTTACAGAAGAATAAAGCTGCAGGCTAGGGTCATTAGCAACATCCATGATTTTAGAGTAGACTTCTGGAGTCATGGTCTTAAGTGGCTTGCTGTCGCTGGATGAATTGTAGCCCAACATCTGCAAGGTCTGCTGTTTTTGGTTCTCATCTAAGGAGTAACCTAGAACATACTCAGGCTGCACATAAGTCTCATCAATGACTTTCTGAACATTTGAATCGGCAGCTGCGGTCGATACAGTAAACAGAGTAGCCAGCAAGGCTCCTGCTGTCATTAAAGTTTTTTTGAATTTCATATTTTTTCCTCTTTTCCTCCCGCTATAGTTTCCCAAATTCTATAACTGTTTTATACAGTAAACTTTCTATCTGACTGCCTCTAATTTCTGTTTCTTGAGCTTATAAATTCTGCTCCATTTGGTTTTCAGAGTGCTTCAGTTGAGTTGCTGCAATGATGGAGTTATTATTATCTCATCCATTGAGGGCTTGAGATAATAGATACATTTTACAACATTTCTCAAAGAAGTTCAAAGAAAAAACAGTCACTGGATTTGCTAGCCAGTAACTGCTCTTTTCTACTTTTTCCAAAGGAAGTCGATTAGTAATTCATCTACTTCTGGATTCTCATGCAATTGGCTGTGCTGAGCCAACTGACCTGTGATTTTCTTTTCCTGGTAAGATTTGGCATTTTCAACTAGGAGATATTTGAGGCTGCGAGAAGAAATATTGAGGACAGAACCGTCGGATTCATTTTTAAAATCACCGTAAATGTTCAGAACATCTACTTGCTCTTGCGGATAGATTTCTCGTAATCCCAGTAGATTTTGATAAGTCTGGCTCATAGCACTAGGCTGGCCAGTTTGGTCGTCTAGAATTGTCAAATCTTCAGGCAAGTCCCTTCTTTCCAGACCGTTAACATGGTTGGCAATATTGACCTGCTTTTGCAACTGAGGAAGATTTTCATCCTGACCGTTCTCCAACATATAAAAGAGGATAGACATATTCCCCATCGAATGGCCTACCAGATTCATCTTATCAAAGCCATAAGTTTCTTGTAACTTACGAATCACAGCTGCTGCATATTTGCCATCTTGAGCATAGTCGGCATTGCGGTTATCTTCGTAGTTTACTTTAATAATGGGATTGATAGCACCTTTCGGTATCTCTCCTAATAAGCTTACTTGCCCATTTTTACTGACATTTGCTGTGATAATTGTCTGAGTGACGCCAGCCTTTTTGGCAGCCTCTGTCATATGATTTTCAGCATTAGAGCTGGATCCAAAACCATGGAAAAACAAGGTCGGCGTTGTTGACTGCACATAGTATTTTGTATTGAGGCTAGTGGCTTCTTTGTGGTTGTAAAAAGCTGTTAGACCGGCAATTGTCACTAAAACCAGAATGAGGAGCTTAAAACCGAGTTTCTTGTTCATTTTTCATTCCTTTTTATGATAGATGTACAAAATTATACCATGTATCCATCGTGGTTACAAATATCTGGATTATTACTCCACTATCAAAAAAGAAAGAAGCTTGAAAACTTCTTTCTAAAACCATTTTAAGAGGCGCATGATGTGCATGTTCATCTTGACCTGACGAGAATAATAATAATTACCGCCGTTGATATAGAGTTCTGGCCCGTGGAAAATTGAAATCAGGTTATAGTAGCCGTAGGTCTTGCCAGTTACATTTCCTAAGCTTGGTGCTACTACATCTTTGGAATATTTTTTAGCCAGCTCCAGCGTATTTTCGCCACCGTTTTTAGCAACGTAGTCGATATAAGCCTGACCGAAATTATAGGCTTGTACTGCTGTCCAAACATCCACCTTTTTCTCGCTAGCTAACTCTAGGTTATCAGACAAGGTCTGAACTCCTTGGCGAATACTTTCTTTGTTATCCGTGATGGCATTAGTCTGACCAGTTGCGCTTTCACTGGACTGCATGACATCGGTGTCTTTTCCCTTGGTCTCTGTATAAATCATGGCCAGCACCAATTCTTCATTGGCCGCTGTGTCCTGCTCATCAAGCACTTCTCTGACCAATGTCTGATACTTCATGACCTGCTTGACATCATGATGAACCTGATAAATCTTGTAGCCAGCAAAGAGCACGAAAAGGACTAAAATCAGTCTTCTTAGAAATTTAAACATTATTTATTTTGGATATCCTCGATGTTCTTAATCAAAATAGAATAGGTCCCGTTATCGTTCTGGATAAATTCTACCGACTCTGCGTCCTGATAGACATTATTAGGAACGATGAGCTCAATTCCATTTGAAAGGGAGAGTTTCTGATTTTCGAACTTTTTCTTCTGGCGGCTGCTGTCAATCTCATCAAACTTGACTGGCTCTGGAATAGCTTCCTTGACTTGGTCAATAAAGGTAAGTCGGGCAGTCAGATTGCTGTCAAAAAGATCATCGGCCAACTTCTCAGGCGACAGTTCGTCATTTTCTTCCAGATTTTTGAAAATACTGGATTTGACCTTGGACTGGAACTGAAAATCGTCTTTGTTAAAACTTTCGGCAACCTTCTGAGCTGTCTTCTCTAGAGCTTTGATTGATTTCTTAGCTGAGATTGTCGGATTGACCTGCAAGAGATTATCTGACATATAATTGAGAAAGGCACCGTTATACTTGATGCGCTTTTCAATCAGATGGTACTTGCGAGATTTGAGATTGATGACCAAAGCCTCGTCCGCACCCGTACCAAAGCCAGGCAGATTGTTCTGCGTCAGCTTGATAGGATTGTCCACCTCGCCACCTAAGTGGGTCAGAGTTTCCCGCAGAGCAATCCGCAGAAAAGCAAAGTGTTCCACACCCTCTTTGTCAAACTGGACAAAAATCAGATCATTGGTTTTCTGATTTTCACTGACTGAAAACTCCTCCTGCCAGAGCTTGGCAACTGTCACTGATGTTTCCAGTAGGTCATCTGAAAGCTGAGCTAAAAAGACATTTTCGGGATCGAAAACACCTGTTTTAGCATCGTCAGAATAGACCCGTTCAATCTTCTTGCGCAGGTATTCTTCAATCTTGGGAGTAATGTTGAGAAACTTATCCGCCAGCAGTAGTTCGGTATCAGCTGGGCTGAATTGATGAATAATCGCTTTTTTTACGTAAATATCCATCTTAGTTCAAGCCCTCATAGAGTGGAAAAGCGTCCGTCAATTCGCGAACTTCTGCCCGCACCTGATTTAGCACCGCTTCGTTTTCAGCGTTTTCCAGAGCCTTGATAATAAGCTCTGCTACCTTGATACTTTCTGTTACACCAAAGCCTCGAGCTGCAATAGCTGCTGTGCCGATACGAATGCCGCTAGTCTTAAACGGTGACAAAGTTTCGTAAGGGATGGAGTTTTTATTAAGCGTGATATTAACCTCATCCAAGAGATTTTGAGCTACTTTCCCATTTTCTACAACTTTAGTGACATCCACCAAGAAAAGGTGATTTTCAGTACCGTCAGAAATCACACGGAACTTGTCATGCTGACGGAAGACTTGCGCCATTGCTTGGGCATTGTCCAAAATCTGCTGAGCATAAACCTTGAAAGCTGGGTCAAGTACTTCTTTAAAGGCAACTGCTTTGGCTGCAATGACATGCTCCAATGGTCCGCCTTGAATGCCTGGGAAGATAGCTGAGTTAATTTTCTTAGCTAGGTCTTCATCATTTGTCAAAATCAAGCCACCGCGAGGACCACGTAAGGTCTTGTGGGTCGTTGTTGTTGTGATATCCGCATAAGGCACAGGGCTCGGATGGAGACCTGCAGCAACCAAACCAGCAATGTGAGCCATATCTACCATAAGCTTAGCACCTACCGCATCAGCGATTTCACGGAATTTTGAGAAGTCAATGATATGAGAGTAGGCTGAAGCCCCCGCCACAATCAGCTTAGGCTGAACCTCTTTGGCTTGCTGGAGGATTGCATCAAAGTCCAGCAATTCTGTTTCCGGATCAACACTATAGGATACAAAATTATAGGTTTGACCAGAGAAGCTGACTGATGCACCATGAGTCAAGTGGCCGCCGGCAGACAAATCCATACCCATAACAGTATCACCTGGCTCAATCAAAGCCATATAAGCTGCACAATTAGCCTGGCTGCCTGAGTGAGGCTGAACATTAGCAAACTTGGCACCAAAGATTTCCTTGGCGCGTTCAATTGCCAGTCTCTCAATCACATCCACTACATCTGTCCCACCATAGTAACGGCGACCAGGATAGCCTTCAGCGTACTTATTGGTTAAAATAGAACCTTGAGCAGCCATGACAGCTTTAGAAACGACATTTTCTGAAGCAATCAGCTCAATATTATGCTGCTGACGTTCTTCTTCTTTAGCAACTGCTTCCCAAATCTCTGGGTCAAATGCTTTGTAGTCTTCTTGGTCAAAAATCATAAGGTGTCTCCCTTCTTTTGCGAAAATAGGACCTTAGGTCCTAAAAGTTAAAATTTTATATCATTTACTTGGGCGAGAATATCCTCGCGAGTGATTGCCCCTTGGCGTAGAATAAGTGCCTTTTCTCCAGACAAGTCTAGAATAGTTGAATCCTGACCTGTCAAGGATGCATCATCTTCTAGCCCTGAGACCTCCTCTTGAAAATCCATCATAATCTGCTGGAAAGAAGTTCCACTGGCTTTTCCAGAAAGATTGGCGGATGGACCAATCAAGGGACCGTACTTGCTAATCAAGTCCAGGGTAACTGGATGTTTAGGAATCCGAAAGCCCACAGTTTCCATACCTGAGTTTATCCAAGCAGGCACTCGGTCATTGGCTTTGAGGATAATAGTCAGCGGTCCAGGCAGAAAGGTTTGATAGAGTTGCTCCAGATAACTGGGCTGATTCTTGGAAAAGGCATAAATCTCTTCCAAGCTAGCCACATTGAGATTAAGAGCCTTGTCACGAGGTCTTCGTTTTAATTCGTAGACTCGTTCAACCGCCTTTTGATTCAAAGCCTGAGCAAAGAGGCCATAAACAGTTTCTGTCGGCAAGACAACCGCTTCGCCTGCTGCCAGAGTCTTTTCTATCTTATCCATTGTCAACCGCCACCATTCTATCTTTGCCGAATTGATCTTTCAGAACTCGGATTCGTTTGTGTGGGAAGGATTGTTTCAGTAACTCCCTGACACCATCTCCTTGCTTGTAACCAATTTCCAGATAGATTTTTCCTTTTGCTGTCAGATATTCCCCTGCCTGCCCTGCTATTTTCCGATAGACAGCATAGCCATCTTCCTCAGCAAAGAGGGCCATATGAGGCTCTGAGGTCAGAACGTTAAGTCCAACTTCGTCTTTATCTGCTTCTGAAATATAGGGTGGGTTGGAGACGACGATGTCAAATTTTCCTTGGATAGCATCCAAGCAATCAGATTGGACAAAAGCAAGGTTAAGGCCGCAAGACTGAGCGTTTTCTGCTGCCAAGGCAAGAGCATGGCCCGAGAGATCAGAAGCAGTAATCTGCCAGTCTGGACGGCTGTTTGCCAGTGCAAGAGCAATGGCTCCGCTACCAGTCCCTATATCCAAGACAGACAGAGAACTTTCAGGATTTTCTGACAAAATCAGCTCCACTAGCTCTTCGGTCTCAGGCCTTGGAATCAACACCCGCTCGTCTACCTTGAGAGTCAAACCGTGAAAATCACTGCTACCAATGATATACTGGGCAGGCTTATGAGCAAGCAGCTGCTCTTGAATCGCTTTTAGGTGGTCACGGTCTTTTTGACTTACTTCTGCCCTAAGTTTGAGAACAAAGTCGGTAAAGGAGAGCTTATTGAGAGCCCGATAAACGAAAGACAGACTTTCCGCTTCTTCTCCTGCTGCTACTAGCTCCTGCTCTAACTCCGCCAAATATTGAGCCATTACCATTATTTATTCAGCTCTTCTAGTTTTTGTGTTTGGTCATAGAGAACCAGAGCATCAACGACTTCATCCAGTTTGCCGGCTAAAATCGTGTCCAGTTTTTGCAGAGTCAATCCGATACGGTGGTCTGTCACCCGGTTTTGTGGGAAATTATAGGTACGAATCCGCTCTGAGCGATCACCTGTACCAATCGTAGACTTGCGCTCCGCATCCTGCTCATCTTGAGCGATTTGAGCGAAATGGTCTGCCACACGAGCTCGGATGATTTTCATAGCCTTATCCCGGTTCTTCTGCTGGGTACGTTCTTCCTGCATTTCGACCTTGATATTGGTTGGCAGATGGACAATACGAACCGCAGTTGCAACCTTATTGACGTTCTGTCCGCCGGCACCTGAAGCGTGGTAGATGTCCACCCGCAAATCTTTAGGATCAATGTCGTATTCTACTTCTTCAATTTCTGGCATAACCAAGACAGTTGCCGTAGAGGTGTGAACGCGACCTTGGCTTTCGGTTACAGGAACCCGCTGTACGCGGTGAGCGCCAGATTCATACTTAAGCTTTGAGTAGACCGACTGCCCCGAAACCATAGCAACCACTTCCTTGATCCCACCTACACCATTGTAAGAAGCTTCCATAACTTCGAAGCGCCAGCCTTGGCTTTCAGCATATTTTTGATACATCTGCAAGAGATCTCCTGCAAACAACTGAGCCTCATCTCCTCCTGCAGCTCCGCGGATTTCAAGGATAATATTCTTGTCGTCATTTGGATCTTTCGGTAAAAGAAGGATTTTTAGTTTTTCCTCGTATTCTTCTTTTTCAGCCTTAGCATCTTTTAGTTCTTGCTTGGCCATTTCCTCCAAGTCCGCATCACCAGAGGCGTCTTTTATCATTTCTTCAGCGTCTGTGATGTTTTGCAGGACTTTTTTATACTCACGGTATGCCGTCACTGTATCTCGGGTGCTGGCTTCTTCCTTAGAAAGCTCCATAAAACGCTTGGTATCACTAACTACATCAGGGTCGCTTAGGAGTTCACCAAGTTCTTCGTAGCGATCTTCCACCGCTTGTAACTGTTCATAGATGTTCATAGATTTTTCATCATCTCCTTTTTTCTATCGTTAGATTATTTAATGTCAGGGTTAAAATAGTGCTTGCGGCAGACTGAGATATAGGTCTCGTGGCCGCCAATTTTAATCTGCTCTCCGTCATAAACCGGCTTTCCGTTATCAGTCCGTAAAACCATGGTGGCCTTACGAGAGCAATATTGGCAAATGGTTTTAATCTCCTCAATCTTGTCAGCTAAAAGCAAGAGGTGTTTGGAGCCTTCAAAGAGTTCATTGCGAAAATCATTTTTCAGACCAAAAGCCATCACCGGAACATCTAGCTCATCCACCACTCTAGCCAAATCATAGACATGATGGCGTTTCAAGAACTGAGCCTCATCAATCAAAACGCAATAAGGCTTTTCAGACAACTGCTGGATATAGCCAAAAATATCCGTCTGGTCTTCAATAGCTATAGCATTCCGCTTCATACCGATACGACTAGAAACGACACCAAAACCGTCTCGGGTATCAACAGCCGAGGTCATGATAACTACGCTCTTGCCTTGTTCTTCATAATTGTGGGCGACTTTTAAAATCTCAATGGTCTTGCCCGAATTCATCGTGCCATATTTGTAGTATAACTGAGCCATAATTTAAATCTTTGCTAATTCACTATCTCCATTTTTACTTCACATTATTTTACCATAATTCACTACTCTTTAAAACCTCATTTGTGATAAAATAATGATAAAGAAATAAAGGAGGCAGAAAATATGCCATTTGTTAGAATTGATTTATTTGAAGGTCGTACTCTGGAGCAGAAAAAAGCTCTCGCCAAGGAAGTAACTGAAGCTGTTATCAGAAATACAGGCGCACCTCAGTCTGCTGTCCATGTCATCATTAACGACATGCCAGAAGGAACCTACTTCCCACAAGGTCAAATGCGAGAAAAATAAAAAAGAAAAGTCAGCAGTTTATATCCCTATAAACTGCTGACTTTTTTCTATGAATAGGTTCTACTGTTTTCTCTTTTGCTCTCAAATTCTTTAATTAATTTTTGATACCAGTAAAAACTATCTTTTCGAATCCGCTCTAGACTACCACCTTCTTCCTCATCACGGTCTACATAAACAAATCCATAACGCTTGCCATAGCCGTTGAGCCATGAAAGTAAATCTGTGAAAGACCACGTATAATAGCCGATGACTTGGCAACCATCTTCTATGGCGTTTTGTACAGCTGTAATATGCTTATCAAGATATTCAATCCGATATGGGTCATGTATCTTTCTATCTTCCGTTAAGGTATCATACTCTCCTAGCCCATTTTCAGTTATCATAATCGGGATGTCATATCTACTGGTAATCCGCCGTAAAGCAATTCGCAAACCAATTGGATCTATTTCCCACTCCCAGCTAGTACGCTCTAAGTGTTCATTTGGCACATGCTTAAACTGGTCCGGCTCACCAGCTTCAGCATTCGGAACATTAGCAGCAAAAGTATGAGATTGGTAATAGTTGACACCAACGAAATCTGGACGGCCTGCTTTTAAAATATCTAAATCTCCTTCTCGGATATCTAATTCTATACCGAATTGATTTTTCAAATAAGCTAAGGCTGTCTTTGGATAACGTCCCAATAGATAAGCATCCATCCAGTACCAAACATTAACATCCAAAGATTTCTCCATGGCTAGAACATTTTCTGGCTGATTATCCAGAGCATAGAGGACAGGAAAAGCAAAGCTTGGACCGATTTGACCTTTTATTTTTAAATCATGGAATCGTTTGATAATCGTCGCATTAGCCAAGTTGACAATGTGATTGACTTGATGCATTCGCTTGATGTCTTTAATCCCTGGTGGGAAATAGCCATCTCTGTAGCCGAGTCCAACAAAGACATTTTGCTCGTTAAGTCCTATCCAATACTTTACTCGATCTCCAAAGTTTTCAAAGAGAACCTCTACATAATACAGGAAATCATTGATTATCTTTCTGGATTCCCAGCCTCCATACTCATCTTGCAGTACTTGAGGCAAATCCCAGTGATAGATCGTGATAATGGGTTCGATATTATATTTGAGAAGTTCATCAATCAGATTTGAATAAAACTCAATACCTTTCTGGTTAACCTCTCCTCGTCCCTCAGGTAAAATACGGGTCCAGGCAATAGAAAATCGATAAGCTTTCAGACCCATTTCGGCCATCAGTTTAACATCTTCTTTGTAGCGATGATAATGATCCACTGCCACATCGCCTGTAGTGTTTTTAAAGGTCCTATTAGGCTGGCGGACAAAGGTGTCCCAGATAGACAGACTCTTACCATCTTCATCCCAAGATCCTTCAACTTGATAGGCTGCTGAAGCCGATCCCCAGAGAAAGTCTCTAGAAAATTTTGTTACATCAATCAAGCTGCTGCACCTCCTTTGGCTTCTATTGCTTCCGCTTCAGCTTCTTGCTTAACCAATTGCTCTTCGTATTTTTTGAAGAATGGATAGTAGATTAACATAGCTGGTAAAATCAAGATATAGTCCCAAACAAAGTTTTGCCAACGAAGGGTGGTCAGATAGTTACTAAAGCCCATTGGCAACTGAGCGCTGACAACAATCCAAGCTGGAATGATAAAGCCTGTTTTGTAAGCAAAATAAGTCAAAATCATCATAATAGGCACATTGAGTACATAAGGGATACAAAGAATTGGGTTGAACATAATTGGCATACCAAATGTTACTGGCTCGTTGATACCAAACCACCCAGGAATGAGTGAAATCTTTGATACGGCACTAATTTGTTTGGATTTTGAACGTAAGCCCATCAAGACCAGGGCCCATGTATTTCCTGTACCACCAACCAAGGCCATGGAAGTGTAGAGTAAGACTGGGAAGAATTGCATTGGCTGACCGTTCGCATGAAGAGCAGCATTGGTTGTTGCCGCTTGAATCCCAAGCGGAGAAATGATTGGAATAATGATGAGGGTACCATGAATACCGAAGCACCAAAGAATCAGCGCTAACATACAAAGCATCACAATACCTGGAACAGATGATACAGCGCCAAGCGGTGCACGCAAGAGAGCCATAAAACCAGACGGAACATTATAAGCTCCTGCTGTCAAGGCTCCAATTCCAACATTCAGCAAGAGGAAGAGAGTGATGGAGAAGAATACCGGCAGAATAGAGCCGAAACTATCTTGCAGGAACTGCGGCACAACATCTGGCATCTTTATTTTAATATCTTTTTCATAACAGAATTTTTCAATCTGTACGACGACAAAGACAATAAAGAAGCTGATAAACATACCTTGTGAGCCGAGGTAGTCTAATTGCAGGCCGGAGAATTCTTCAGTATCAACAAAAGCTCCTGCCACAAGCATGAAAGTAACTGCTGTATCAACAGCTGCCATAATAGGGGATTTTAATTTCAAATTCTTAGCATAATGATAAGCAAAGAAGATAGCAACCCAGATAGAAATAAAATCCATTGAATAACGGAAAGGCAAGGTCAATGTATTATACACTGCATCCCCTGTTTTGAACCAACCTAGAGCAGTTTCATTTCCAATTGCAGCTAAGACTTGAAATAAGGAACCTACGGTAATCAATCCCAAGAGAGAGCCCAATCCAGCTTGTAAAGACTGTATAAACACATTGTTGGCCAGTTTATAACCAATTTCCTGGAGCTTGGTCATGAATTTACTGTTAAAGAATTTTTCCATCAGAAAAACCTCCTTAAGATATTGCTTTAATTAATTGAAAGATATTCTTACAATCTCCCATTGCATAATCCATAGCTGGGATGGTGGCAACAGGTTTTGAAACTGTCTCTTTGACAGAATCAAGTTTATAAGAAACCTGAGGACCTAATAAAATTACGTCATAGTCCTGAGCATAATCTTGATAGTCCATCAATCCGACCGCTTTGATATCGAGGTCAATACCTTGGTCATTTGCATATTGCTCCATTTTTTTCATCAGGATGCTCGTGGACATACCAGCTGCACATATTAATAAGATTTTCATTGTCTTTCTCCTTCTCTATTGGAATACAGCTCAATCATCTCAGTGATAAGGTCAATGGCCAAGAGACTCGTCATAAAATGATCTTGTGCATGAACAAGCAGTATACTCAACTGATGACCGTTTCCTTGTGCTTCTTCCTGCAATAAATCTGTTTGGGAATGATGGGCCTTTAAAATTACACTATTTGCCTCATCCATTAATTCCTTAGCTGCATCAAATTCTGCTAGTTTTGCTTTTTTAAGTGCTTCAAAAGCTAAGGATCGGGCTGCACCAGAATTGGCAATTAAGGACATGGCAATAATCTCCGCTGAACTATTCCATTCTTCCATACAAACTCCTCCTTTCAATTTGACTTCTTACCCAAAGTTTACTATAGCTCTATTCTACTGTCAAAAGCGTTTATATTGTCTTAATATACAGTTTTCTAGCTTAGTGTATCCATTTTCAAATGCCATTCATACTCAATTTATTATAAAAAATTTAAAGCAGCAGTTTCTTACGTGCTCTACCTCTGGTACTTTGCTATTTTTAAGTAATTCCTTTAATATATTTTAGAACCTATCGTAAAATTAGTGTATAAAAATTAATCGTTTTTTATGATAATGTATAACACAAAGCTAAAGAGTATAAAAATTTATTAAAATCCGTCTCTTTTTCCTCAGGGGGTTACTTTCCACAAGAGCTTATTATATACTTAATTTATGAAGATTATTAGAGAACTCCAAGTCACTTCAGATGAATTTTATGACTTCTTGGAAAGCGAGTTTCTGAATCAAATCAATCAAACTGACAATCAAACAAAAAAGATAGATAGGTTAAAGAAAGGACTTCGTTACTCAAAATTGTCAGACAATGTCTATACCAAGACTGATTATGAGATTCTGGACTATCGTCGCCATGAAACCTACGTCATTCAAATCTCGTCCCACAGTGAAAAAACGATTACTTCCTACAAGACCAAGCCTTGCTCAAAAGGGCTTGAGGTTACGCTAGAACAAGAACAAAATAAATTAACAAAAAATTCAAAAAGCAAGCTCATCAAGTGGATGGGAGAGCTTCTCTACTTTGGTCGCCTTTCGGAAAATCTCTATAAGATTCAAGGGGAAATTGAGAAGGCTAGAAAAGCGAAAACTCAGTAAAAGGCAAATCCGATCCATACCTTCTTTTCTGCGCCCAAATTTTTTATGACTCGCAGATATTCAGATAGTTCAAGGAGTAGATCATGAAACAAGGCATCACACCTCAATATTGGAAACAAGAAAACAGCGGTCGCTATTTCACTAAAGAAACTCAAATATTCAGCCCTCTTCCTATTTTGACCGAAACTTTACGGGCTTATCCAATAGCAAGAAATGATAGACAACTAGCTTTCCCTGCTATTCATTTCGTAGAAGAGATTTCCTTAGAAGTCGGACAAGAGGTCATGCAGTCCTTTTCGCTTCCCTATCCATCCAACCCTGAAGCGCACATCGTAAAGGTTGCTCAAAACGGTATTTTCGTTTATGCCTTATCCCAGCGTGGCTTATTTTATGGGGCTATTTCAATTATCCAAATGTTGCAGGATGGCTACTTGCCTTATGGCTTGGCCTACGACGAACCCGTCTGTTCCGAGCGTGGCCTCAAGGTCTTTTTACCGTCTCGTAAGAATATGGATTTCTTCAAGCAATTTGTGGATATGCTTGCTTTCTTCAAGTACAATACCCTCATGATTGAAATCGGCGGTGCTATGGAATATAAAAAACACCCTAAAATTAATCAAGAGTGGATTAAATATTGTGCTGATATGGCTGAATACTCTGGCAAGACCAAAGAAATCCAAGACTATACCTTCCCTTGGTACAAGAATGCCATTCACATGGAAAATGGTGATGGGGAGTTTCTAAGTCAAAATGATGTGAAAAATCTGGTCCTCTACTGTAAGGAACGATTTTTTGAAGTGATTCCTGAAGTGCCATCCCTCGGTCACTGCGATTATTTGATGCTTGGCCACCCAGAAATTGCAGAAATCCCTGAAGATCCTTATCCAGACACTTACTGCCCATCAAATCCTGCCTCTTATGAACTCCTCTTTGATGTTCTGGATGAAATCATTGAGGTCTTTGAACCAGAAGTCATCAATATCGGGCATGATGAATACTATTCAATTGCCATGTGTGAGCGTTGCAAAGGGAAGGCTGGAGCTGATATCTTTGCAGAGGACATTATCAAGATTTATGACCACCTCAAGCAGAAAAATGTCCGAACCATGATTTGGGGAGACAAGTTACTGAAGAACGCTATCGTTCCTGATGCAGGGCCTTTTGGTGGAGCAGAAATCATCATGTACACTCCTCAGTTCAAAAAAGATACAGGCACAAAAGTTGGCATTATGCCGGCAACCTGGCAGGCCATTCACCAGATTCCCAAAGATGTCGAAATTCTCCATTGGCTCTGGAGTTTGGATGAAAAACTGGAAGATGAAGTCTTGGAAGAAGGCTTTAACATCCGTTATGGTAATTTTGAAGGCTATCTCTTTCCACATTGGGCTGAGCACTTGAAGAAGGGCAGCAAGGGAGCTATCATCTCCAACTGGAGCACCTTAAATGAGGTAATCCTGCAGAGAAATGTCATTTTCTTCGGCTTGGCCTATGCATACGAGATGTTTTGGAATCATGACTATCGTGATGAAGACTATGCGACAATCCGTGATAAAACCTTATCATATCTCTTCCATTACCACTATCCTGACCTGCAAAACCACTCGCGCAGCCTTGAAACACTAGCGAATCCTAGCTGGATTGAAATCGGCTATGCTACTGACTATTTTGTGGAATACCAATGGTTTGTGGACGGTGTCTTCCCTGAAATGGAAACCTATCAAATCGGAAATATCCTACTAACCTATACTGATCAAACCGAGTTTACTCTTCCCATTATCTTTGGAGAAAACATTGGCAAAACAAGTGTTGACTGGGATCGGACTACCAATACCAACCCTCTACCTGGCGAACCCATCTATAAGGTAGATGAGCAATTATTTGAAGTCTCGCTTAGCACCAAACCTTATCAAAAAGAGCAACAAACTTTCTTCGCATTTCCTATTCAAAACCCTTATCCTGAAAAGGAATTGAAGAATGTAGAGGTTCAAACAGAAGCTGACAAAGATTGTCAAATTTTTGTTGATCAAATTGCCTATTATCACTAAACTTGAGGCTTATTTCAAGCTATCAGATAGAAATAGCGAAATTTATGAGGAATCAGAATCATCCAATTCAAAAAAAGCAGAAACTTTCTAGATATCAGGTTACTAGACATACTGATTGCTTATCCTATTTGAAACGAAAGGAGGTGGGAGAGTGAGTGAAAAGAAAACATTTCTGAAACAATTCTTACGTCTCAGTCTACCGTTTTCTCTTCAATTTCTACTAGCCAGCGCTGTCAATCTAGCTGATGTTGTCATGATTGGACAGCTAGGGGAAAAACAAATCGCAGCTGCTGGTGCTGCCAACCAGATTTTCTTTCTCTTGACTATTGTACAGTTTGGTATCGGTAGCGGAGCTTCTGTCTTCATGGCCCAATACTGGGGAGCCCAGCGAATTGCTGATATGAGAAAAACCTTGGGATTAGTCTATATGCTGAGCGGGCTCATCTCCGCTTCCTTTACTTTAGTCGCTTTACTCTTTCCCAAGCAACTGATTGGCTTTTATATCCATGATACCGAAGCTATTCAGTTGGGTGCCCAGTACCTATCTATCGTCTCCTGGACCTACCTGATGACAGCTATCACAACCTCCTTGGCCACCATGTGTCGCTGTAGTAACGAAGTTTTCTTACCAACTCTTGCAAGTCTCCTATCCATGGCGACCAATATCATTGGCAATGCCGTCCTTATTTTTGGACTGATTGGGTTTCCTAAACTTGGACTGGTTGGTGCCGCTATTGCCACCTTTATAGCTCGATTGCTGGAGCTTTGCTTGTTAGTATTTGGTGTCTATCGAACAAGGATGGCTGGAGCAACTAGCATAACTGAACTCTTTGCCTTTCATAAAGACTTTGTTTATCAATTTTTGAAAAAAACCTTACCAGTCGTCTTCAATGAAGGCGCTTGGTCGCTCGGAACATCGATTGGCTTGGCCATTATCGGACTATTAGGTACTGAAGTTGTGGCCTCTACCCAGATTGCTAGCGCCATTGCCCAAATTGGTTTTGTCTTTGTACGAGGTGCAGGCAATGCCGTAGCTGTTATGCTAGGCAATACCATAGGAGAGAATCAAGCAGAAAAAGCCTTACAAGATGCCAAGCGCTTCTTACTTCTACTACCTCTTATCGGGCTAATCGTCAGCATCCTACTCATCTGGGCCATGCCCTTAGCCCTGAAACTCTACAATTTAAGTAATCAGACAGAGCAACTAACCATCTTGATGATTCAATTAAATGCCCTGTTGTTTATCCCAAAAGCTTTTAGTGTTGTTTTAATCGTTGGGATTTTACGTAGCGGAGGCGATACCAACTATGCCTGCCTGCTAGATATTTTACCTGTTTGGCTCTTCAGCATTCCACTTGGCTATGTCCTAGTTAGCCTGCAGGCTCCCATTTGGCTAATCTTTCTTGTGATAAATGGCGAAGACATTCTCAAGCCAATCTGGGGCATCCCTCGTGTCTTCTCAGGGAAATGGCTGCATAATCTTGTGCAAGAGCACATGTAAAAAAGCATCTAAATCACAACATTACCACAGAAATCGGAAATGTAAATCCCGACTAAAAAGGTAATGAGAGTTAGGTGCTTTTTATTAGTTTGCGACTCCAACTTACAATTTTATAATTTGCGCAGCATCTGAATTAAAACACTGACCTCTGCGTCATCTACAAGAATCTTAAAGCTTCGCTCCACCGTTCGGATGATTTTCCTCACGTGCTTATAGTCATCAGGGAATTTTTCGATAACACCAGCAATTTCTTTACTACTCTTCTTCAAGCATTCTCCTGAAAGGGTTCGCTCCACTAGACACGCAATATGAACAAACAAACCTATTGTTTGCTCCTCTGTCAGCTGATAATAAAAATCAAATTCATCTAAAATAGCAGGAAGAATCTTTTTAATCTTAGCTAAGGAAGTATAGACAAATTGCTCTTCTAAAAATTGGTAAACTTTCTCATAATCGTAGCTATTGATAGAGGTCGGTACAAACATCAATAACTTATCTAGGTGCTCCTGGGGTTGCTCAAAAACATCTTTAATGGAAATGAAAGGGATACCCATAATTTGGGGATCGAAAGTTCCAACAAAAGCATGAATTTGATAGGTCTTTCTTAAGGCCATCACTTCCTCAATCAACATTTCCTTATTAGCAACTGACAAAGCAATGACACGGTAGCCCAGCTTTGAATACTGATCAAGATAGTGCTTGAGCTGAAGAGAACCGCCTTCGCTGGTATAACAGAGTGTAATGATGATTTTTTCCTGGTCCCGATTTTTATAAAGCTGATTCATTTCCATATGAAAAGCGTGAAAGACACTGTCAATATCATTTTCTATCAAACAGCGCCGTGCAATCCCCATGCCAATCATAGTAATGGGAATTTCAAATTCTCTGATTTTAATCAGAGTTTCTTCTCGAATTTTATCCAGCATTTCCTTAGTCGATCCCATATCATAGAGGACGATGACCCCTAAACCTTGGTCTAGCTTCTCAATTTGCTCTTTTAATTTACAATAGCTTTCCTCTAGAGATTCTTCTAATAGAATATCAAAGCCATACACTTGGCTATTTTTAGTCAGCATCTTGGTTGACTCAGCCAAGGACTTGGCAACCCCTTTACCGTGCAGGACGTAGAGCAAGATAGGTCGTAGACTATCTTGTTTCTTTTCGGATTCAATAATAAACATGGTTAGGATGACGATTTCATCTATTGGAACAGCTAGTTGAAATCTTGTTTCTAGTTGCCTGGCAAATTTAGAACATTGTGCATACTCTATTGGATAATCCCGAATCACTTTCACAATAGCATCATTATCCAACTGCCGGTTTAACGACCCTTTCTGCTGAAGCATCGCATTGACATGAAGGCTGATGCCGTAATATGCCGTCGAATTAAGCTCTATATTGAGTTCTTTTTGAACAGATAGAACAAAGGCTTGTACCAACTGGATTACTTCAGCAGAAACAATCGTCTCAAGCTGATTAAGATTTTCCAACTCATCTTCTTTCTTAACAAAAGGTTTGTATTCAATATAGCTTTGAATATAGTTTCTCACTGCCTCAAAAACATCATCCTGCTCAATGCCTCTTTCTGATAACTGAGAATATTCTGATTTAATTTTGTTATATAAATCATCCGACTCTTGTTCTGGAAAATCCAGCAATCCCAACTCCTTATCATAAATTAGCACCTTACGTTTGCCAATCAATTCATCGATTTTAACTACATTATGACCACCTAAATGACGAATTCCTTGATAAGGAATGGGCAAATCGTCATTACTAAGTGTTAAATCTTTTAGCTCCGACCTCAGACTTCTTACAAAAGCATTGGCACAAGCAGTTCGAACTGCATATTCTAATTCTTTTATATTGCTAATATTCGCTGATAGGATGAAGGAATGAATGACATCACGCGGTACTTGAATATCATGCGCAGAATTCTTTGATTCGATAGCTAAAAAGTAATTTAGTAACTCTAGCTTTTCACTAATCGGTCGATTCAGATAAGAAGGCAGCTGGATTACAACAGGAAGTTTATTGGATAAATGTTCAGATAGCTTAGCGCTACTTCCGATAATTACCAAACCTTTCTTCTGAAGTCTCTTTTGTTCTCCTTCTCTGTGATCCAGCCAGGAAATCAATCTATTTTGATCCGCCGAAGATAGAACTTGTATGTTATCTATAAATAAAATTCCTTCTGCTACTTTCTCAAATACAGACTTCGACGCCTCTGAGCCAAATAACAACTTCAGTAAATCATCCAAAACATCAATATAGTCTAAGCAGTTAATTTTTTCAAACAACTGAGGTTTACTAATTGCTTGATTTTGAATGGCAAACTCCATCATTTTATTAACGAAGTGAGTTCTACCAGTACCGACCTCGGATAAAATGAGTACAGGAAGAGCATGATTTGGGTATAAAATAGCTGCCTGTGCTAACTGGATGGCTGTTCGCAAACTGCCATTTTCACCTATAATGCTTGGAAAATCCAAAGGATTTTCTACAAATATCTCTTTTAACTTGTATTGAACTGGCCGTGTATTTCCTTTAACGAGTATCCCTTCTTTTACCAATTGATTCAAGATAGTGCTCACATTTGAGCGTTGCATTCCTAAAGCAGCAGCAATTACTTTCGTTTCAAGACCTTGCTTATTATTCTTTAGTAATTCTTGTTCTAGATATTCTAAGACTAGTGTTTTGGCAACCTTCATATTCTACCTCACTGATATTTTTCTCCCATTATCGTCATTCAATTTAACTTATACTGCAGCTTTATCCACCTACTTAGAGCCTTAGAACTTACTCCCTATCATCCTGTCATTTCCTTATCTAAACATTATAAATTTGAAGCAAGAGAATGATAGAATACATAAAGGCCAACTGTTAATGAGTGATATAAACAGCTGGCCTTTTTCTTTATCATTCAGGAATGTAATTCTTTATTCATTCTTTTATCAGAAAACCAAGTCGTAAGGAGACTCCAACTTGTCCGCTAAACTGGCTAGAAACTCCGCTGCAGGCTGACCATCTACTACTTGATGGTCAAAAGTCAGGCTGAGCGGCAGGAATTTCTGCTCATAGACCTGTCCTTGGCTGTCAAGAGCCAGCGCCGTTTGCAGGGCACCAACTCCTAAAATGGCCACTTCTGGTGTATTTAGGATAGGAGTGAAATACTCAATCCCTGCTCCCCCGAGATTGGTAATACTGAAGGTTGAACCTGAGTAAAGAGCTGGATCCAAAGTTCCTTTACGAGCTTGGTTGGCCTCTGTTTTGATAGCTAAGCCCAAGTCAGCCAGCGTTAGCTTATCCACGTGACGAATGACTGGCACCACCAGACCATCACTAAGCGCAGTCGCAATACCGATATGAATATCTTCTACTTCCTGATACTGGCCATTGAAATACCAAGCGTTGAGCTGAGGGTGATCTTTCAATGCCTTGGCAACTGCCTTTGTCAGCAGAGTCGTGATGCTGATTTCGCCATTTTCTAGCGGAGAAGCCACCTTATCTTTCATATCCTGTCTAAAGGTCATCAGCTTGCTGATATCCACCTTACGGTGCAAGGTCACCTGAGCCGATGTCTGGAGACTGGTCATCATCCGCTCCGCAATAGTCTTGCGAATGCCTGTCAATCCTGCGCCATAGTCAGCCTGACTAGCCGGCTGAAGGATCGCAGAGATATTTTCAGGTGTTTGGTTTGGGAGCGCCTCTGGTTTATAGTTTTCCACATCCCGTCGGGTAATGCGGCCCTTGCCTCCCGTTCCTGAAATCATGGAAATATCATATCCTTTTTCCTTAGCAATCTTGCGGGCCAGCGGAGTGATAAAAATACGTCCCTGTTCATTTTTTCCAACAGGGCTGGAACTTGCTGCCACAGTTTTTTCAGCTAGCTCTGGCTCTGAACCAACTGCTCCCTTATCACTTTCTGATTTATTCGCAGAAACTTCTTCCGTCTCCATACCTAGAATAGATTCTCCCGCTTCACCAATCCATGCAATTACTTTCTTGCAAGGGACAGTATCGCCCGCCTGACTGATAATTTTTAAAATCACTCCTGCGATTGGCGCCTCTACATCGCTGGTCAATTTTTCAGAACTGATTTCCAAGACAGGCTGACCAGCAGCTACGGTGTCGCCTTCCTTGACCAGCCAGTTATTTATCAGACCTTCGGTCATTGTTAAGCCTAGCTTAGGCATTACAATTTCTGTAGCCATACTTGCCTCCCTTCTATCTCTTCAGATCGTCAATCAATTCTGCAGCAACAGTCAGAACCTTATCAGCATTAGGGATATAGAGCTGTTCCAAATTCACCGCAAATGGTACCGGCACATTTGGCGCGCAGACGCATTTCACTGGACCGTCCAGATAGTCAAAGCATTTGTCTGTCACAGCTGCTGCAATATCCGTCGCGGTGTTATTGTGAGGGTTTGATTCATCAACGATAATCAGCCGTCCAGTTTTCTTGACTGATTCAAAGACAGTCTCCTCATCCCAAGGGGCTACCGTTCTCAAGTCAATCACTTCAACCGAAATACCATCTTTTTCCAAGCGATCCGCTACCTCATAAGCAACATAAAGCATTTTACCGATAGTAACGATAGTGAGGTCTGTTCCTTCACGGCGGACAGCAGCCTTTCCAATTGGAACTGTATAATATTCTTCTGGTACCTCTCCCTTGATACCATAGAGGGTCTTATCTTCTGAATAAATCACGATATTGTCGTCTTCAATGGAAGCCAGCAGTAACCCTTTAGCATCATACGGAGTTGCTGGAACAACTACCTTTATACCAGGAATAGATCCAAAGAGACCGTAATATGAACCCGAGTGTTGAGCTGCAGCCGAAGCTCCTGCCCCATGCATGGTCCGCATTGTCATCGGAACCTTGGCCTTACCGCCAAACATATAGCGCATTTTCGAGCCTTGCCCCAGAATGGCGTCAAAGCAGAAACCGATAAAGTCATTGAACATCAGCTCCGGTACTGGCCGCAAGCCAGTCAGAGCCATTCCAACAGAAGCTGACACGTATCCGTGCTCAGAAATCGGAGTATCAATCACCCGCTCTCGGCCGTATTTTGGCATGAGTCCCTTGGTCACACCCATTACACCGCCCCAAGCATCTTCGTTTTCTTCTTCCAAGTGCTTGATTGTTACACCGCCAGCAATATCTTCTCCCAGAAGGATTACGGTGTCATCTTTTGCCATTGCCTGATCCAGCGCTTCATTGATTGCTTTCATAAATAACAGTTGTCTAGCCATTTGATCAACCTCCTTCTATCAATCAGCAAATACATCTTCCAGCAGAGACTCGGAACGAGGAATCGGACTGTCTTGAGCAAATTTGATAGCTTCTTCTACATCCTTTCGAGACTCTTCTAAGATGGTATCAAGTTCCTCTTCGGTCAAGAGGCCATGCTCGATAGCGTAGTCACGGAAGACATCTAGAGCATCCACATCAGCCCAGTCTTTTTCTTCACCTTCCAGAGCTTTATACCTCTGCTCATCGCCCTCAAAGTGACCATGGTCGCGATAGGTTACAGCTTCAATCAAGGTAGGTCCTTCGCCTCTACGAGCCCGCTCTACAGCTTCCTTGGCTACTTGGTAGACAGCGAATAAATCCTTACCATTAACCCGGATGCCAGGCATGTTATAAGCAGCAGCCCTTTCAGCAATGGTACCAGACGCTGAAGAATACCATTGCGGTGTAGATTCTGCAAAGAGGTTGTTTTCATTGACAAAGATAACCGGCAGTTTCCAAATTGCTGCCATGTTGAGACATTCGTGGAAATTTCCTTCATTGGCTGCGCCGTCACCGAAGAAGCAGACCGCTACACTGTCAGTTTTCAAATACTTGTTGCGCATAGCAGCACCGGTAGCTAGACCAAAGCCTCCACCAACCATACCATTGGCACCGAGAATCCCCTTGTCCAAATCGGCGATGTGCATAGATCCGCCTTTTCCTTTTCCAAGCCCAGTCTCCTTGCCAAAAATTTCTGCCATCATTCCCTTTAAATCACCACCCTTAGCAACACAGTGACCGTGTCCCCGGTGAGTACTGGTAATATAGTCCTTGTCTGTCAGATTGGCACAGACGCCAGTAGCAATCGCTTCCTCTCCAGCATAAAGGTGAACAAAACCAGGAATCTGTCCTGCAGCAAAGAAACGCCGGGTATTTTCCTCAAAATTACGGATATCCCACATGGTTTTATACATGGTCTTGGCTTTTTCTTTTGAAATCTGCTCAACCTCAACTTCGGTAGCATCATGGACTTTTAAATCGACTAGCTCTGATACAGCACTTTGGTTTCTTGTTTTGCTCAACTGTTGTGGTAAATCTTTATAATTTGACATATTTTTACCTCCTCATTAATCGTCCTGAACGATTCTTTTAGCGACCTCTTGTATTAGTTCTGATGTGGTAGGATGAGCAAAAACTGTTTCAAGAACTTGATCCAGCGTTGCTTCAGCCTGCCTCAGCAAAATCAAATTCTGCAGAAGATCTGTACCGTTCGGACCGACGATGACTGCACCTAGTAGAAGATGATATTTCTTTTCTGAAATTAACTTGACATAGCCCTCTGTCTCACCTATAGCGATAGCCCGCCCATTATAAGAGAAAGGCAGCTGCTCGACCAGAACATCATAGCCCGCCTGCTCAGCCTCTTCCTTGCTGAGACCAAAAGAAGCCACTTCAGGATTGGTGTAGAGTGAACGGGGAACACCGAGCGGATCAACTGCTTCTTCAGCCCTCCGGCAGATAGCTCTTACAGCCTTTATTCCTTCTGCACTAGCTACGTGAGCCAGCATATAAGATTCCAAGAGATCACCGATAGCATAAACATGCTCTTTGGATGTTTCGTAGTATTGATCTACCTTGACAAAATTCCGTTCTGTCAAGGCTAATCCCATATCCTTTGCTAGCTCTAGATTTGGTTTGCGGCCAGTAGCGACCAAAAGATGGTCGAAAGCAACCTGCTCGTTCTCAAGTAAGACAGAATTAGCAGTTACTTCCTTTATCTGCGCTCCCTGATAAATCATCACCCCCATTTTCTTTAGTTTCTTTTGAATCACATGTCGCGCTTCTGCTTCTTCAGTCAAAAGGATTTCCGGCGCAACCTCGATAACAGTGACCTCAACACCCAGAGGAGCCATAGCGAAAGCTAGCTCAATTGCGATAACGCCACCTCCGATAATGACCAACTTCTCAGGAAGATCCCTCAAGTCAAAAAACGTATCCGTCGTTAGATAATCAACCTGTTCCAATCCCTTGATAGGAGGCACAAAAGGATAACTGCCAGTAGCCAAAATCACATCTTTGCCACTGATTTCTTTTCCATTGACGGAGAAAGTTCGGTCTTTGACAAACTTGGCCTGCCCTTGGATATATTCAATACCTAAAGACTTAAAGCTAGCATGAATTCCAGATTGCAAACTGGCAATAACTTGATTCTTTCGGTCTACCAATTTCTCAAAATCAATCCTTTCAAGCTTGCTCTCAACGCCATAACGCCTAGCTTCCTCCATTGTCAGCAACCAATGACCGTGCTGGAGATAGGCCTTAGACGGTATACATCCTACATTCAGACAGGTTCCGCCGATAGACTTCTTTTCTACTACGGCGACTTTCTTACCTAAACGAGCTGCTTCTTCAGCAGCCACATAACCGCCCGGTCCAGCACCGATAATCAAAACATCATAAACAGACAAAACAGGCCTCCTTTCATAAAATGCAAAGGGTGCTCCAACAATCAAAATGATTGCTGTCGGCTATAGATACAAAAAACATCTCATTATTTTATGTATACCTAAGACTCATTTCAAAATCTCAGGATAGAGTCTGCTCAGAAACCATGAACCCCCTTTCTTTGTTTTTCTTTGTATATACATAGTAAGCGCTTACTTTTAGAAGAAACTTATACCAAATAATTAAAATCCAGTTGCCTATCCTTCAAACTGACTTGAACTGTCATTTCAGTTGTTTCCTTATTTTCTACCAAATAACGAGCCAAAGGCGTTTCGAGATAGCGCGTAATGCTTCTTTGAATAGGACGGGCACCAAATTCTGGTTGGTAACCTTTCTGGGCTAAAAAAGCATAGACTTCTTCGCTCAGATGAAGCTGAATCTTCTGATGTTCCAACCTTTCCTGAAGTTGCTGGACCATAATTTTTACGATATTGATCATATCTTCTGTCCTCAGAGGATTGAAAACAACCGTCTCGTCAATCCGATTTAAAAACTCTGGCCTAAAGCTATGTTGCAGCAAAGACAGAACTTCTTCCTGCGTTTCAGCAGTCAGTCCCTGTTCACTTTTGAGACTTTCCAAAATCTGCTGGGAGCCAATATTGCTTGTCATAATCAAAATAGTATTTTTAAAGTCGATAGTACGCCCTTTAGAGTCTGTCAAGCGTCCTTCGTCCAATACTTGCAGCAGGGTGTTAAATACATCCGGATGGGCTTTCTCAATCTCATCCAGCAAGACAATCGAATAAAGCCTTCTACGAACAGCTTCTGTCAGCTGCCCTCCCTCTTCAAATCCTACGTAGCCTGGTGGCGGACCAACTAAACGAGCCACTGCATGTTTTTCCATGTATTCAGACATATCCAGTCGGACCATTTCCAACTCATTGCCAAACAGCCGCTCAGCAAGGGCTTTTGCCAGAGCAGTCTTCCCGACTCCAGTAGGCCCCAGAAAGAGGAATGAACCAATAGGACGCTTTGGATTTTGAATTCCAGCTCTCGAGCGTAAAATGGCCTCCGAAACCTTTTGAACAGCTTGGTCTTGTCCTACAATTCTCTGGCGCAGGAGCTTGTCTAGATTTAGCAGGTGTTCGCGCTCATTGTCCATGATTCCCTGCACTTTGATTCCCGTTATACGTTCTACGATACTAGCTATATCTTCACGACTGACGTCTGGTCGTTCTGTTTCCGCTTGAGCTAGCTGGATTTTCTTGACAGCACAAGCCTCATCAATCAAGTCCAGTGCCTTATCAGGCAAATAACGATCTGACAGATAACGAATTGAAAGACTAATCGCTTCCTGCAGAGCTTCATCCGTCAGGGAAACTCCGTGAAAGTCCTGATAATTCTCCCGCAGTCCTTGCAGAATTGTCAATGCCTTATCTTGATCAGGCTCCTCAATACGAATCCGCTGGAAACGCCCCTCCAAAGCTTGATCTAGCTCGAAGCTCTCTCGATAGGCAGCAAAAGTCGTTGTGCCAATGATATTAATCTGTCCTTGAGCCAAGAGCGGTTTTAAAAGATTACCTGCATCTAGAGACCCCTCTGTACGACCTGCTGTCACGATTTGGTGGATATCCTCAATATAAAGAATAATCTTCCTCTTAGCAGCCAGCACCTCATCCAAAACAGCCTTGAAGCGCTCTTCAAACTCTCCTCTATATTTAGTCCCGGCAATCAGTCCGCCTAGATTTAACTTAAAAACTTCCTTGCCCAGTAAATGTTCTGGAACATCATCAGCAAGCAGTCTGCCAACAAACCCCTCCATTACTTTGGATTTTCCAACACCTGGAAAGCCTATGAGAATGGCATTGCTCTTGTCTTTTCTGGAAAGGACACGGATAATATCATTGATTTCCTCTTTGCAGCCTATCACCTTCCTACCGGTCTGGTCTGCTAACCACTGATTAAAGTTAGTTGCATATTTGCTCAGGGCCTGGTAGCGACTCTCCTGACTGGAAGAGACTGCTCGTTTGCCTTGGCGAACCTTATTCAACTTTTTAGCAACTAGTTCCTTATCAATCCCAGCCTGCTTTAAAAAGACAGTTATAGGATTTCGCTGCTGGTGAAATAGACTGAGAATCAGGTGTTCTACTGTTACCACCTCGTCCCTCAGTTCCGCCCTCTCAGCCTCCGCATCATCTAAAAGATTCTTGAGACGCTGGCTATACTGACGTCCAAATCGGTTCGTGTCCGTATGTGAAAATACAGGAATCTTGGCTAGTTCCTGATTGATGACTCTGATAAATTCATTAATATCAAGGTCCAAACCGGTATAGAATTCCAAGGCAAAAGCTTGAGGCTGGGTCAGAACTGTCCAGACATGCGGAATGTCCACTTGATAATTGTGTTTTTGAATAGCTAATTCCTTTGCAGCATTTAGTACTTCTTGCAAAAGATGGGTATAGTGTTCAGTCATATAGTTCCCTCGCTTTTCTTCTGAAAACCAAAGACAACTGCAAACAATATTTTAAAGATTAACCTATTTTAACAAAAACTTGACTTGATAATCTTATGTCCATTATATCATTTTCACAATCAATATACTAGAAAAAATGTAAGCGTTTTTCATGTTTTAATCTAATTTTAACAAAAGATTGTGAAAAAAAGAGCACTGACTTATCCTAAAGGGACAAACCAACACTCTTTAATTTGTAATATTTTTAGCCAAACGATTAAGCCGCCACTGAAAGAGAATGCCGCTCGTCACCAAGCTAGCAATGAGGCCAATCCAATACCCATAAGGACCTAAACTAGTAAAGTGATCTAAAAAGAGTCCCAGGGGAAGCGAAACTCCCCAATAAGCAATCAGACCCAAGTAAAACGGCACCTGAGTATCCTTATAGCCCCGAAGAATGCCCTGCAAAGGAGCCGCAAAAGTATCTGCCAACTGGAAAAAGAGGCTGTAGGTCAGAAAAACAGATGTCATACGTATAAACTCGGTATCCGAACCATAGAGTGCAGCCACTCGGTCTCGTAAGATATAGAGAAAGAGAAAGGTAAATCCAGCAATTCCCAAAGCCGTCAGCCGCCCAAGTTTACAGAATTTCTTAACATCGTCAGGACGATTGGCTCCAATTTCATAAGAAACAATGATGGACATTGAGGTTGAAATGCTCATAGGAAAGGCATACATTAAGTTTGAAAAATTCATGGCCGCCTGATGGCTGGCAATAATTAGTGACGAAAACTTAGCCATGACCAGGCCAACAACCGAGAAAATCACAACTTCAGCAAAAAAGGTTCCGCCGATAGGCAGTCCAAGTCGAATGCCTTCGATTAAGCTCTTTTTGTCCAGTGGTCGAATCTTCCAGAGCTCATAGGCTCGGACTTTTGGATGTTTGACTGCTACTAACAAGGATATGAGGAGCAAAACCCAATAAGCCAAAGAAGTCCCAAGTCCGGCTCCGGCTCCGCCCATTTCTGGAAATCCAAATGCTCCGTATATTAGGGCATAATTAAAAGAGCCGTTCAAGGGCAAAAGTAAGAGCATGAGATACATAGAAAGCTTGGTCAACCCTAGAGCATCAAACAGAGAACGAATGGTGCTAAAGAGCAAAAGAGGAATAATGCCGAGCGCCAGATACCAAAGATAGTTCTTAGCTACTTCTTCTACTAAAGGCTCTAGGCCAAGGTGAGACAAAACCAGAGGAGCGCCCACAAATACCAAGGCAAATAAAATTAGCGATAACCCCAAAGAAAGATAAATAAACTGATAAAAATCAGAAGCAATCTTTTCTTTTTTCCCCTGTCCTAAATGATGCCCGATTATAGGGACCAAGGCCGACACAATCCCTATCAGCAGGTCGAAAAATGGAATCCAAAGACTAGTTGCCATAGAAACACCAGCCAGATGCAAGGTATCATACCGGCCAGTCATGGTCGTATCGACAAAAGAGGCTGAAAAATTAGCCAGTTGGTAGATCAAAATCGGCAAAAAAATAGAAATAAAGAGCCGCATCCGCTGCTGTAAATTATGAGTTTGGTGCATAGAAATCCCTCAAAAACTTTTTCTACCCAAGTAAAATCAATGAGCTTAGATTGTAGAATATCAACTATCTTTACTATACTATAAGCCAGACAGATAGTCAAAAGGAAAAGGAAATCACATATCTGCTTCAGCAAATACAGCTTGCCCCTTCTCAAACCCTGCTATTCGCGCCAAAGAAAGGACACGATAACCAGCTGTTTCCAAAAGTTGACGGCCATCCTGAAAGGATTTTTCAATGACAATGCCAACCGCTTCAACCTGTGCTCCTGCTTGCTCAATAATGGTAATTAAGCCCTTGGCTGCCTGACCATTAGCCAAAAAATCGTCAATAATCAGCACCTTATCATCAGAGTTGAGAAATTTCCCAGCAATCGAAACGGTCGAAGTCACTTGCTTGGTGAAAGAGTATACTTCAGCCGTCAAAATCCCTTCTGTCATCGTGATGTTTTTGGCCTTCTTAGCGAAAATCATTGGTAGCCCCAGTGCCTCTGCTACGTATACAGCCGGAGCAATACCAGAAGCTTCAATAGTCACTACCTTAGTAATTCCTGCATCCTTTACCACATCCGCAAAGACCTGGCCAATCTCTTTCATCAATGAAAAATCAACCTGATGAGTCAGGAAAGAGTCAACTTTCAAGATATTTTCACCTAACACTTGTCCATCTCTGAGAATCCGTTCTTCTAATTTTTTCATTTTTACTCCTTATCACAAGCTATACTTGATGCTAGAAGAAAAACACGGCTATCCGTGCTTTTTCTTTACTCTTTTTCATTTTTATTCTCGGTCTTGTCTTCTTCTCCAGAATGATTGACTGCTTTTTTGAATTCTGAAAACATTTTACCGATAGATTGCCCCAGTTCGGGCAGGCGCTTTGGTCCGAAAATGAGCAGGGCTCCCAGAACAATAATGATTACTCCAGGTACTCCGATGTCTTTTAAAAGTCCCATTAATTTCTCCTCGTTGATTTTCTTTGATAAATGATGCGACTGAGCAGGATGCTGACTTCATAGAGCAAAATCAGAGGCACTGTCATAGACAAGTCGCTGATAAAGTCGGCCGGTGTCAGGACAACAGCTAAAACGAGCAAAATAAAGTAAGCGTATCGTCTATATTTTACCAAAAATTTCGGATTGAGCAAACCGATAGAAGTCAGAAAGGACACAAGAACTGGCAGCTCAAAAAGGCATGCAATCGGAATAGTGGTATGAAAGACGAAACTAAGATAATTCTGTGCTGTCAGCCGAGTCTCAAAGAGACCCTCCCCCAGCGACAGCAACACCTGTAAAATAGCCGGAGTCACAAAGTAAAAGCCGAAAGCCAAACCAAGAACAAAACAGATAAAGGTAGCCGGGATATAAGCGAAAACAGCTCGTGCTTCATTAGCTCGCAAAGCCGGTCGAACAAACTCCCAGACCTGATAAACCAAAAATGGCAAGGTCAGGGAAAAAGCGACCAGACTAGCCAGACTGATATAAATCCAAAGGATATCATCCGGCCCCAGCACCAGCAGCTTATTCTCAAAATTACTAGTCAGCCATCGATAAATATCGGCCGAAAAGAGCAAGCTAACCAGAAAAACCACGAAAAAACAAGCCAATACCGCTAGAAAACGCCGCCTGAACTCTGTCAAATGCTCAATAATAGTCTGTTCTTTTTTATCCATGCTGCTACTCGCTTCTCTGATTTTTAAAGCTAACATAGACAACCAGAAGGATAAAGAAAGCCTGACTAACTACCACTTCTAGGCTTGGATAAATCCCCATCCAGTCTACTGTCACAAAGCCATTGATTAGGTGAGTCGGTAGGATATTGGTCAGCTGAAGGGCATGGATGCTGACGCCCAGCATTTTAAAGGCAAGAGCATAGATTAGCCAGGTCAGCCAGAAGAAAATGCTGTGTGGCTTGAGAAGACCTGAAGCCTTACTCATTATAAATGCCAGCAAGACCAAGACCAGAAGAGCCAAGCCGATTCCCAAAAGGAAATCAGTCATAGTGATACGCGGCAGAATTCCTACATAAAAGAGGATGGTCTCAGCCCCTTCACGGAAAACTGCCAGAAAGCTAAGAGCAAACATGGAAAGAAAACTCCCTGTGGCTGTTACAGCCTTCATTTGACTTTCCATAAAGTCATTCCATTTCTCAATAGATGCCTTGCTATGCAGCCAGATACCAACCAATATCATCATGGCGACAGCGAAAATACCCACTGCACCCTCGATAATCTCACGATTGGATCCAGAAGAAACTGCTGGGAAAAGAAACTGCAGCAAAGCTGCAATCACAGCACTGGCTAGAACCCCACTCGCTGCTCCGGCATAAACCCATTTGAGTCCTTTTTTCATCTTGGAGGCTTTCAGAGTCGTTATCAAAGCCATGACAATTAAGAGCGCTTCTACACCCTCACGCAGCAAAATCAGCATAGCATCAAAGAAATGATAGGAAGCTGTTGTGTCAATCTGTGACAGCTCACTAATCAAGGATTCCAGCTGCTTTTGATACTTCTCTTCGCTCCCCTTGACCATAATAACAGGTGTCTGACTCTCAACCTTGGTATAAAGCGAAGGATTATTGACACTGACATCTCCTTCTATCGTTGGCCAAATGGTGATGAATTCTTTCATCTTAGCAGCGGCCTTTTTATCATCGCCGCTTTGGAAGAGACTCAAAGCCTCCTCTAGCAGCTTAATCCCATCTTTCAGCGTCAGATTGCCAGCAGCTTCTTGGACTTTCTCTCCTTTGACAAAATTATAAATGGCGGTTTTCAAATCATCAAAAGAAGACTGAATCATGTCAAAGTCAGTAGGCTCCGTCTCGATGGCGCTGCGCAGAAATGAAATAGCTGTTTCCACCTTACCGTAATGAGCTGTGCTGTTGTCTCGCACCACGCTTTCATTGCTGGTCCAAGTGCTATTCATCTTCTTATAAGCTTCTCTCGTTGCTTCTAAATCCTTAGCTCTAATAGCCTTTTGTAGATTTTCAAATTTTGGCTCTAGCTTACTTATAAGCTTCTTTTTCTCGGTCTCTAGGTCGACTGGATTCTGCTCTTTCTCAAATTTCAAGAGGGCAGAAGAAATCTGTGTCAGCTTCTCCTCCGTCACCTGACCCGATAAGTCTAGCGCCTTACTTACCTCTTGTCCCGCTGCAGAGTCGTGATTAGCCACCTTTTCAAAGTCAGTCTTGATTTCTCCGACTAGCTGCTTGGCTTTTTCCTGGTCCTTCTGCTTGACTGCAGTGCTGGCATCAGTAATTTTGACGAATAAACTGCTGTAGCTCTCGTCCGCTAAAACCGGCTTAGGCAAAAAGACCAGCAAGAGCCCCAAAATCAAGAGACTTTTATTCAAATAATTTTTGACCAAGGTACTCTCCTTTTTTCACTCCACCAAAGCAAGCAAACAAGCCACTGCCGACATGTGTGACGTATTCATTCATCTTATCTTGAGCGCCTAGATTGGTCTGAACTTTGACAAAGCTGTCTGGATCTTTCTGGAAGGAAAGAAAGAGTAAGCCTGTGTCGAACTGACCAGTACTCTCATCAATCCCATCTGAGTAAGAGTAAGACCGGCGATATATGGGCTTATCAACTTCCTTGGCCAGACGGACATGTGAATCCTCTGGCAGCAAGTCTAAGTCAACCTCGTCAAACTCGTCTTTCTTGCCAAAAGGCGCTCCGCTATCTTTATAGCGGCCAAAAGTGTTTTCCTGTTCCTGCAGATTGGTCCGGTCCCAGGTCTCAAGGAACATCTGGATCCGGCGGACAGCCATGTAAGAGCCGCCCTGCATCCAGTCCTTGCTGTCGCACCAAATGACCTTGTCAAAATCTTTTTCCTTGGTCACATTGGCCGTGCCGTCCTTAAATCCAAAGAGATTACGAGGCGTTGACATCCGGTCTCCGATAGCAGCAAAGCCTGACTGACTCCACTTCATAGTGATGGCATTTCTCCCCTTGCGGACCAGATTGCGGACCGCATGAAAGGCTACCTGCTCATCATCCGCGCAGGCCTGGATGACAATATCGCCACCCGTATATTTTTCTTTGAGCTGCTCCTTTGGAAAAGGCGGCAAATCCCGAAAAGCCTTCGGTCGTTTGTCTGATAAGCCCATTTTTTTCAGAAAAGAGGCTGAGACACCGAAGGTCAAGGTCAATCGGTAAGGGTTGAGACCGACAGTTTCACCAGTATCCGTTGGCGGCAAAAGGGCATTTGAATTATCTTTTTTGACCAATTCTCCATTGACTAGCTTCTCGCTATAGGCTGTCCAGTCCTTGAAGAGCTGGATAATTGTCTCCCTATCTGTCGTATGCAAATCCAAGACAACAAAGTAGATATTCTTCTGCATCGGAGTTGTGATACCCGCCTGATGCTCCCCGTAGAAGCTGATTTTTTCCTCACCGTCAGCGAATTTCTTATCTTCCTTCGCCTGATTAGCTAAAAAAGCAGATGCACCAGAGACACCCAGTGCAAGACCAGCGCCTCCAATCCCTGCTTTTTTAAGAAATTCACGACGATCCATCTTTTTATTAAACCATTTTTCGTCGTTTGTCATAAGATCACTCCCCGTTTAGAATGACTCCCATTTGTGAAAGAGGCTCACCCAGTTTGGTAACAGCTTCCGCCAACTCCTTGGTGTCTTCTTTTGTCAATTCTGTATAGAGTTTGTAGTTTTCCGAGTCAGTCATGTGCTTGTCTAGGAGACTGTTTACATTTTTAAACTCAAGTTCCAAGGTCTTGACAAGCTTCTCATCCTTGTCCTTAATTAATGGCTTGAAGAGCTCAAAAATCTTTTCTGCTCCTTCAATATTTGCTCGGAAATCATAGAGATCTGTATGAGAGAATACTTCTTCCTCACCTGTAATCTTGCTGGTCGCCACTTCATTGAGCAAGTCAACAGCGCCTGTCAACATCATATCCGGAGTCACTTCAAACGTTGCGATTTTAGCCTTTAGCTCCTTGATATCGTTAACCAGCTGATCGGCATAGCTTTCAGTGCCCTTGGTTGTATTTTGCTCCCACATGATTTTTTCAATGCGGTGGAAACCAGACCAGCCTTCTTCGGTCTTGTTTTCGTCCACATAGTCGACTAAGCGGAAGTCAATTTTAACATCTGATTCACCAAAGCTCTCAGCAATCGGCTCCGAGCGCTCGTAGGCCATCCGGATAAGCGGATACTGCTTTTTAGCTTCATCAAGCTTGCCTTCTTTAAGGGTATCACGAAATTTCTCCGTATCTGTCAGGAGTTGATCGATTTGTCCTTGGACAAAAGATTTATAATCCGCTGTCGCCTTGTCCAATTCTTTCTGATTGACAGCAGTTTGGCTGCTGGATGCTTGACTGCTTGAGCCAGTCTTGTTTGAAGAGTTGTTGGCTGCACAGCCAGTCAGTAAAATTGCCGTTGAAAATAGGACGATGCCAAGTTTTTTCATGGTGACTCCTTTGTTTTCTCTCCTAGATAGAGATTATTTCCTGTAAATTATACCAGTTTTTTTTTCATATTTCAAGAAATTGTCTGACAATTTAATCAAAAACTATATATTAAGACCATTAAAGCAGCTCTTCTTTGATTTTTCCGATTTCCGTCTTTTTCAGCACCAAGTAAATCGTATCTCCCAGATAGAGGCGCGTGCTGCCATTGACCGTTTGAGTCTTTCCCTTGTGGACATTCATGGTAATCAAGACCCCATCAGGCAAGTTTAGCTCATGCACCTGCCGACCAGCAATCTTTTCAGAAACAGGGATTTCAATTAAAGTAGTATCTCCTTGATCCTCGATACTGTCTGGCAACATTTTTTCCAGCATGGCTTCATAGACTGGTGCTCCTTTTAGCAGATCCATGATAATGTAAGCAGCCAGAGTGACCAGTCCCAGCGGCATGAGATTACGGATGTCACCGACCATCTCTGTGACCAGAATCATGGCTGTCAGTGGAGCCTTAGAAATGGCACCGAAGTAGCCACTCATACCCAGAATAATGAAAATCGGAAATTGCTCCTGAGAAATCAAACCTAGCTGCAGACAGACCGCCCCCATTGCTCCGCCAAGCAGTGAACCCAGAGCAAGGATAGGCAGAAAAATGCCACCTGGCAAGCCGCTTCCATAACTTAACATACTCCAAAAAAATCTCAGAATAAAAAACAAGAGCAAGGTTCCCACAGTGTAATGACCAGCAGTCAAAGATAAAATCAACTGATTGCCCCCGCCCAGCAAGTGAGGCAGGAAATAACCAATCGGAAGAATCAAGGCAAAGGCCAGAATAGGATAATAGGCTTCTGAAATCCTAAACATTCGCCCAAAAAACTGGTAAACCAGCTGAATGTTCAAAATTACTTTTTCATAAATATAACCTGACAAGCCCAGCAGCAAACCCATGACTAGGTAGATCCAGTACTGCTCCAGCCTCATGACCGGGATATTATCTGGCATGTCCAGCACTGGCGTCAGTCCAAACATGGAGAGTGATACAAAGTTAGCAACTAGACTGGCTGCCAGCGTAGAAACCCAGAAAAAGCGTGAAAAATGACGGTAAACTTCTTCTACTACGAAAAGCAGTCCTGCGATTGGTGCATTAAAAGCTGCTGCTAAGCCTGCCGCCGCACCGCTAGCAATGAGTGCTCTCTCCTCAGCGGCACTCAAATTCAGAAATTTAGAGACGCCTTTTCCGCTCATTGCGCCCAGCTGAATACTTGGTCCTTCTCGCCCCAACATCAGACCGCTAGAAATGGCTAAAATCCCCAATACAAACTTCTTCCAGAGAACACTCCACCAAGAAAGCGACATCAGACCCTTCAGCTCTGCTTCAACCTGCGGAATCCCTGACCCCTTGATATTCTTCTCCGACTTTACCAAGCGAGTATTGAGCAAGACGATGAAAGCATAAAACAACACCAAAGCCAGCAACCAAAGCATAGACTGCTGACTCTTATGGTATAGGTCCATCACTAGATGAAAGATTTTTTCAATCAGAAAGCGAAAAACGCCCACCACCAGTCCAGCAAAAATCCCAACTAAGACACCTCGCAAAACCTGGGAAATAATCGAATGAGTTGTGAAATTAAATTCTTTCTTGATCTCGTCCTCTTGCGAGATAGACTTTTTTGCCATTCCCAATCTCCTCTAAATAGTTACTTTACCAATATTCTAGCACAAAGCAAGCCTGATAAACAGACGAAATATAAATTTCTTATTTAAGATGTCTTTTTAAAGACTCTACACAAAAAAGTCTGGGAATTGTCCCAGACTTACTTATTTTCTTATTTAGCGCGCAAAGCTGCTTGAGTAATGTAGTTGTATGGTTTGTTGAAGTGTGGCAGGAAGAAAAGATCCAGCAAGGCCAATTTATCAATTGTAACCTTTTCCTGAATGGCCAATGAGAACATGTGAATCCCCATAGACATATCTTCTCTAGAAACCATCTGAGCTCCAAGAACTACACGAGTGTCCTTATCATAGACAATCTTGATTGTAACATCATGATGCTCAACCTTTTCAAGGAAGGTTGGTTTTTGAGTGTCTTTAAACTCAACCACAGCTGGGCTGTAACCAAAGCGTTTAGCTTTTTCTTCTGTCAGACCAGTTGAAACCATCTTCAGACCAAAGATTTCGATACCATTAGAACCTTGAACACCGTTTGATTCCAATTCATGACCACAAGCATTATGAGCTGCTACGATACCAGAGCGCAGAGCGTTAGAAGCCAAGGCGATATAGTTTGTATCATTGATAGAGTTATCGTAGACAGTCGCACAGTCACCAATTGCATAAACATCATTGATGCTAGTTTCTTGCTTCTTATCCACCAAGAAAGCACCATTGCGGAATGTTTCCAACTTGCCAGCACCAAGACCAGTGTTTGGACGGAAGCCAACTGCTAAGACAACCATATCTACATCATATCTAGCCTTATCTGTTACAATGCGTTCTACTTTGCTTTCACCCTCAATAGCCTGAACAGTTTGACCGAAGGCTAATTGAACACCATTGTCTTCAAGGTTTTGGCGCATCATATCAGACAAGTCGTGGTCATAATAACCAGCCAAGCAAGTATCCACAACATCAATCAGAATCACTTCTTTACCAAGACGTTTGAAGGCTTCTGCCAACTCAACCCCAATGTAGCCAGCACCTACTACTGCCACACGTTCAATATGTTTGCTCTTGTCTTGCAATTTTTCAATAACATCTGCAGCATTTTGATACAATTTTACGAACTGCAGATTTTCTAAGGTTGACTTAAATTCGCGGCTGTTAGGATCCAGCTCAGCACCTTTAATCGGAGGCAGAATTGGCTGAGAACCTGTTGCTAAAATCAATTTGTCATAAGACTCTACATGCTCTTTGCCATCAACGATAGCTGTAACTTTTTTCGCATCATAATCAATTGACTCAACTGGTGAATTCATATAAACTTTTGCGCCTTTTGCTTCAAAAGTTTCTTTGTCTGCATAAAAAAGTCCATCTGGCTTGCTGATTTGCTGTCCAATCCAAAGGGCCATTCCGCATGCCAAGAATGAAATGTTTGAGTTTTGGTCAAAAATAACTACTTCATTTTCTGCACCATAATTATCCAACATTGTATTAATACACGCTGTACCTGCGTGGTTTGCACCAACTACAACGATTTTACTCATAAGAATAGTCCTACCTTAATTTATAATTTACTAGACAAGTATATCATCTCCTGTGAGCGTTTACAAGAAATTTGCTCGAAATTTTCAAAAATTCTTAGACTACCTAAAAAGCTGTACCATTGCAGTCTAAATACCTCAGAAAAACTACTTTTTGCGAAGTTTCATTTTCTGAAAATATAACAAATTTAAGATTGTGAAACCGGTATCTTTTTGATATAATAAGGTTAGAGAGGTTAATTTTAGAAAGGTTGTGATAATGTGGACTTTGCTTCTCGCTCGCTTCATTTGATGGGGAGTACTATTTGCATCTCTCTCTATCATGAGCGAGCGGAAATACTCTTAGATGAGGCGGTCCAACTGCTTCATGTCTATAAAAATCGCTTTAGTGCCAATGATGAAGACTCTGAACTTATGACTATCAACCATTTGGCAGGAATTAAAAGTGTCTCAGTTCATCCAGAGCTTTTTGAGCTGATTGAGCTGGGAAAATATCACAGCCTAGCAGAAGGCAGCCACTTAAATATCACAATCGGCCCTCTAGTCCAGACCTGGCGGATAGGATTTTCAGACGCCCGTCTCCCAAGTACAGAGGAGATTCAGCAAGCTCTGAGCCTGACTGACCCAAACTTGCTTGAGCTGAATCCAGAAGACCGTAGTGTCTTTTTGGCTAAGAAAGGCATGAAACTGGATCTAGGCGCCTTGGCTAAAGGCTATATCGCTGATAAGATTAAGGACTATTTGCTGAGTCAGGGAGTGACTTCTGCTCTTATCAATCTTGGTGGCAATGTACTAACCATTGGGCAAAATGCAGTCAGCCAGCGCGCCTGGCGGATTGGCATCCAAAATCCCAAGCTGTTACGCGGCAATCACTCAGCTATACTTGCTGTCACCAATCAGTCAGTGGTCACATCAGGAATCTACGAGCGAACCCTTACAGTTGAGGGGCAGAACTACCATCACATTCTGGATCGCAAAACAGGCTATCCTATCGAAAATCGATTAGCTAGTCTGACCATTGTTTCAGACAAGTCGGTAGATGGCGAAATCTGGACAACTCGTTTATTTGGCGAAAGTCCGACATCGATTCTGTCTCAGATTGAAGAGCAAGCAGGGATTGAAGCCCTGATTATCACCCAAGACAGTCAGCTCTTCTTCAGCTCAGGCCTTTTAGAGCAGATAATTCCTGCTTCTTAATTCAAAAGTGATAAATTTGCTGCCACACTAAGCGGTAACACTATCGCTCTAGCTTTTATAAACATGCCCATTTAAAAACGCTCTCTCTTTCTTCTAGGTTTTACTTGCCTAAAGAAAAATAAATGCACACACGAGGGCTCTGTATCTTAATTTCAGAAAGGAAATTTTATGTTAAAACTTATTGCAATTGTTGGAACAAATTCTAACCGTTCTACAAACCGGCAACTTCTTCAATATATGTCTAAGCACTTCGCTGACAAGGCTGAAATCGAGCTGGTTGAGATTAAAGATATCCCAATGTTTAATAAACCTGCTGACAGAAACGTCCCTGAGTTGGTATCAGAAATTGCCGAAAAAATCGATGCTGCGGATGGCGTACTTATCGGCACACCTGAATACGACCATTCTATCCCAGCTGTGCTCATGAATGCTCTGGCTTGGCTTTCTTATGGTATTTATCCACTGCTGAACAAGCCGGTCATGATCACTGGTGCTTCTTATGGTACACTTGGCTCCTCTCGTGCCCAATTGCAGCTCCGTCAAATTTTGAACGCTCCAGAAATCAAGGCAACTGTTCTTCCAGATGAGTTCTTGCTTTCACATTCTCTTCAAGCATTTGACCAAAGCGGAGACTTGGTAGATCTTGACGTTGTAAAAAAATTGGATGCTATCTTTGATGACTTCCGTATCTTTGTCAAAATCACTGAAAAATTGCGCAACGCACAAGAATTGCTTCGCAAAGATGCTGAAGAATTTAATTGGGAAAAATTGTAAGATAGGAGACTGAAAGAATGAAATTTGTTGGAATTGTAGGATCAAACTACGAACAATCATATAACCGAAAATTATTGGAATTCATCCGTCGTCAGTTCAAAATTAAATTTGAATTGGAAGTCTTAGAAATCGATGAAGTCCCAATGTTTAACCAGGATGAAAAATGGGATGAAAGCTTCCAATTGCGGTATTTGTATAACAAAATCACACGTGCAGACGGTGTCATCATCGCAACCCCTGAGCACAATCATACTATCAGCGCTCCTTTGAAGAGTGTCTTAGAATGGCTCTCTTACGAGGTTCATCCTTTCGAAAACAAGCCTGTCATGATTGTCGGTGCTTCTTACTACGACCAAGGAACTTCCCGTGCTCAAGTTCACCTACGTAAAATCCTAGATGCTCCTGGCGTCAATGCTTACACCCTCCCAGGCAATGAGTTCTTGCTGGGCAAAGCCAAGGAAGCTTTTGACAATGATGGTAATATTACCAACGAAGGAACTGTGAATTTCCTTGAAACATGCTTAGATAACTTTATCAAATATGTAGAGGTCGTTTCAAAATTGAAAAAACCAAAACCAATTGAACCTGAAGACTTAGACTGCGGAAAGCCAATCGCTACGACAATTACAGAAGTTGATCCAGATGATCCAGAATGGGTGGAAAAAGTCGCTGAAATCACTGGTGCTGTTTCAGGCGATACTTATGTCAAACTTGACCATGGTATCTTGACTGTTAATCAAATTGATATGTTCTTAAAAGCTATGCCATTTGAATTGACATACGCTGACGATAACAACCAATTCCTCTACTACAACAACGCCCACCAAGACCCAGACACCATGTTTGCTAAACGTGTGCCACCTCAATCAGGTAGCCGCATGTCAACCGTTCATGGTTCTCTCCCACCAGCTCGGATGAAAAATGTAGAGTGGGTTATCGGAACGCTTCGCAACGGAAACCAAGAATACGTTCGTACAATCGTCCCTGGTTCACCTGCAGGTGTTATCAATACCCATAACTACCAAGCTATGTACTATCCTGACGGATCATACGCAGGAATCAATGAAATCGTCTTTAATTTCCAACCATGGCTTGACTGGTACTTAAAAGAAACTGGCCAACGTTTGGTTGGAGGCAGCGGACCATTTGCTCCTGCCGGAGGTCATGGAGACGCAGACGCTACTTCTGGTGCTTCTGATGCTGGGGGCGATGGAGGTCATGGAGACGGAGGAGCTGATGCAACATCAGGTGCTAGCGCTTAATCACATTACAAACTAAAAAGAGAGTGGGACAGAAATCGGTAATTCGTTAGGATTCGATTTCGTCGTCCCACCTCCGCACAGTTGAGTAGGGCTGTGAAAGCTGATGAAATCAGCGTAGTAGAGCCCACTCAACCACTGCGTCTTGCTCGACAATCCAAAGACAATTGAGAGGCTAGGACTTTTGTCCCAGCCTCTTTTTTGCTTTATTTCATTTCTTTGAAAGCTGCTTCTGCATCAGCATTACTGATAGCTCCAAACTGGATTTTACCGATTTTCCCTTGACTGTCAATGAGGATTTCAGTCGGGATACTGCGGATCTGATAGGCTTGGAAAATTTCTCCTGAAGTGTCAAATAGAACTGGTACATCTTTATAACCTTGTTCTTGAAACCATTTTGGAAATTCCTCGACAGATTTCTCTCCTTGGAGACCTGGTGCTACAACTGTCAAGATTTCAAAATCACGATCTGTTTTACCAGCCAATTCGACCAATTCTGGCATACTCTTCTTACAAGGTCCGCACCAAGAAGCCCAGAATTTTAGATAAACTTTCTTGCCTTTGTAGTCAGAAAGTTTGACTGTTTTTCCATCCATAGATTGCAGAGTAAAGTCAGGTGCCTCTTGACCGACAGCTGCTTGGGTGACAGTACTTGTCAGAGGGGTCTCACTAGATGAACTGCTGGTTGTGGGCATAGTCATGGGCTTCTCTTCCTGTTCCGAGCAGGCTGCCAAAAAGACCACTGCTGAAACAGTTGCTAATAAAGTAACGATTTTTTTCATATTTCTTTCTCCTTTTTATCCAAAAAGTCCAGACAGGGCGTTGAGCTGTCCTAGCATCAGCAGAATTCCCATCAAAATAATCAGGGCTCCGCCGATTTTCTTCATCAGGCCCATATAAGGCTTGATTTTATTGAAATACTGCATAACAAAGCTGGATGCCAAAGCCAAGATTAAGAAAGGCAGAGCCATTCCCAAAGTGTAAATCAAGGTCAGAATCGCTCCCTGAAAAGCACCATTCCCACCCGAAGCTGCTAAGGCCAAGACTGAGCTGAGAATCGGACCAATGCAGGGAGTCCAACCAAAACTAAAGGTAATCCCCAGTAAGAAAGCAGACCAAAAATGATGTTTCTGGCCATTCTTTTTGAAAGTCAAACTCTTTTGAATCTGTAACTGGCGAATATTAATTAGTTCCATCTGATGCAGACCTAGCAGAATGATGAGGCCTCCCATCACATAACGAAAGGTCGAACTGTAAATAATTGTTCCTAGAAAGCCTGCCCCAAAGCCTAGCAAAAAGAAGACTGTCGAGATGCCCGCAATGAAAAAGAGTGTCCTAACCATGCCTTGCCAAGCAAGCTCCCGGCCAAATACTTTCAGGGTCTTGACCTCCTTGTCATCCAATAAAATGCCAATATAAACCGGCAATAAGGGAAAAATACAAGGGGAAAAGAAGGACAAAATACCAGCTAAAAAAACTGAAACAAAAAATAAAGGTGATTCCATTTTCTCTCCTCTAACTACTACGTAGAATAAACATTCACTTATCATTATAAATGAATCTTATAGATTTTTCACAAATCCGCTACGGTAATTTTTTTGCAAATTCATGAGAGTAGAAAAAGAGAAAAATTCGCTTGATGAACAGCAAAACCAGTGCATTTTTTCAAACAGTAAAAAGCCGGAGAAAATTCTGCCGGCTTGAATATTTTAAAACTTAATAGACCTAATCATCTGTAACTAGTGGCAAATAAAGACTAATCTGGGTAAATTTATCTGGTTCGGACTGGATTTCCATATGGTAGTCGTCTCCGAACTGCAATCTTAATCGTTGATCGACATTTTTCAGACCAACTCCACCTAAGCGAAGAAGGGTCTTGTCCACTGAATTTTGGAGTTCAAAGCCTCGGCCATTATCATAGATAGATAATATCAGCTGCCCCTCTTCTGCTGCCGCAGTAACGCGAATCATGCCCTGTCGGTCAATTTCCTTGATGCCATGGTAGATGGCATTTTCAACCAAAGGCTGAAGTACCAGCTTGGGCAGTTTATAATCAGCTATGGATTCATCCTCTTCAATCTCATATTGGAGCTTGTCACCATAGCGCTGCTTCTGGATAAAGAGATACTGACGAACGTGATCAATCTCATCTCTAAGAGAAATCTGTTCGTGCCCTTGATTAAGCGCTAAGCGGAAATACTGAGCGAGTGATTTTGTTACCTCAACAACACGCTTGCTGTCGTTAAATTCAGCCATCCAGACAATAGTATCTAAGGTATTATAAAGGAAATGAGGGTTGATTTGAGCTGAGAGAGCTCGGAGCTCATAGCGGCGAACATTTTGTTCTTCAGTCTTGACAGCTTCCATTAGCTGTTCAATCTGGTCCAGCATTTTATTGAACTGCTGAGCCAAGTCAACCAACTCTGGAGAACCCTTTGCTTCTGCCCGAAGGTTTGAGTCACCTGCCCCAATCTTCAGAATGACAGCCTGCAGATTCTGCAGAGGCTTAATCCACAAACGCAGAACAAACCAAATACCAGTCAAGCACAGCAGGAGTGCTAAAATGCCCATTCCCACAAAAGAATAAAGCATCTGTGACTGAAGCATCTGCAACTGCTCTAATGAAGCGACGCCAATTAAAGTCCAGTCGCTGTCCGCAATATCAATCTGGTAGACGAAAGCCTGTTTCTGGTCTGCGTAACCGTCCTTGACTGAGATATAGGGCTGCATCGCTTTCATTTCCTGACTGGATGAATAAACACTCTTCTTAGGATGATAGACAAATTCATGCTGGCTATTGACAATAAAGCTAAAGCCCTTCTTTCCTAGCTGAAGCCTATCCAGATAGGCTTTGAGACTATTGTAGCCGATATCCAGGCGCAAAACACCGAGATTCTGCCCTGCTTCATCCACCACTTCCTGAGTGACGGAAACAACCCACTTCTCCTTCTCTGATGATAGAGACTCCTTGCGAGCAGGAGTCAAGACAGGCATGGCTCTGGTATGAACCGCTTCCTGATACCATTTTTCATTCATCATATCAGAAGATGTCTGCATGCTGATTTGAGTATCTGTCGATACCACGCGCCCGTCCTTGGTAACCAAAACTGCTGACACCAAATCCGGATCTGTCTCAATAATGGTTTTCATCAAAGACTGAACTGACATTTCGCTGTTTTCTTGATTCTGAGCAAACTTCCGAATCGTTTCTTCCTTACTCAGTGTAGATGTAGTTTGCTTTAATTTTTGCAAATAGGAAGCAATGAACTGGCCGCTTTGCTCCATACTATTACGCGTCGTCCGCTCTGTCAGCTGTCGAATAGTCTCCGAGCTAGTCTGATAGTAAAGACTCCCAACAACCCCCAAGAGTAAAAGAACCAGCAGAAAAATATAGACAATCAACTGGATAAGAAGCGGATATCGTTTCATTTCTCCTCTCCTTTTTTAAACTGCCGAGGTGTCAGCCCAACAACTTGCTTGAAGCGCTGAGAAAAATAGTTCATATCTTCAAAACCTACCTGCTCTGCTATTTCATAAATCTTCAAATCTGTAGTTAAGAGTAAGAGTTTTGCTTTTTTCATCCGCTCTTGTATCAGATAATCCTGAAAGGGCTGACCTAATTCTTTTTTGATAAGAACGCTAAGGTAGGACGGACTAAACCCCAATTGGAAAGCCAAACTTTTCAGACTTAATTCTGAATCTGATAGACGCGCATGAATAGCCTCTTCCAACTCAGATTGCTGTCCCTGATCGACCAAGTTTTGAATCTGAGCTTTTTTACGTTCCTTATCAAGCTTGATCTGCAGCTTGGCCAACATTTCCTCAACATCATCCTTGGAAAATGGCTTGAGAAGATAGTCATCTGCACCTAGCTTAATGGCAGTCCGAGCATAGTCAAAATCATCATAGCCCGTCAGAAAAACGATATGGCACTTAGGAGCTTGGTCTCTGACTAGCTTGGCCAGTTCGAGGCCGTTCATCTGTGGCATATTGATATCGGTCAGCAGAATGTCAGCAGGATTTTCCTGAAATTTCTGCCAAGCTTCTCTTCCATTTTCAGCCTGAGCAATAACTTGCATACCAAACTGTTCATAGTCTACCAAGGACGCAATCCCCTGTCTTACCAGATACTCATCCTCTACAATCATAATTGAATACACAAGATTCAACTCCTTATTTATACTGGACTTATTATAGCAAATTTTCAAGGAAAATGCTCTTAAACATAATCTAAAAGATAACCGTAGCCTTTCTCCTCCATCTCAGCTTTTGGAATGAACTTAATTGACAGACTATTGATGCAGTAGCGCAAGCCTCCCTTGTCCTTAGGGCCATCAGTGAAAACATGGCCCAGATGGGAATTTCCAACCCGACTACGAACTTCCGTTCGAGTCATATTGAAACTCTTGTCTTCCTTGTAAGTTGCAACATCTGGACTGATAGGACGGGTGAAACTGGGCCAACCGCAGCCTGAGTCAAACTTATCCTTTGATGAAAAGAGAGGCTCGCCTGTCACCACATCCACATAGATACCAGCATCGAACTTATCCCAATAGCGGTTAGAAAAGGCCCGCTCTGTGTCATTCTTTTGTGTGACTGCGTATTCTTCTGGCGAGAGCTTAGCCTTAATCTCTTCATCGCTAGGCTTAGGATAGCGACTAGCTTCGATAACTGGGTAAGCAGCTTGATTGACATCAATATGGCAATATCCATTAGGATTCTTTTTTAGGTAATCCTGATGATAATCTTCTGCCTTGATAAAGTTTTTCAGAGGTTCTTTTTCAACAGCTAAAGGCTTGTCGTACTTCTTAGCAACTTCATCAAAGACCTGATTAATAGTATCAAGATCAGCTTCATCCGTATAGTAGACGCCTGTCCGATACTGGGTACCCTGATCATTTCCCTGCTTGTTTTTAGAAGTTGGATCAATGATGCGGAAATAGTGAAGCAGAATTTCTTTTAGCGAAATTTTCTTGGCATTATAAGTGATGTGAACAGTCTCAGCGTGACCAGTTTGAGAGACTAACTCATACTTGGTTGTATCATCTTTACCATTGGCGTAGCCTGACACTGCATCAAGTACACCAGGCACACGAGAAAAATATTCCTCTACGCCCCAGAAACAGCCGCCAGCCAGATAAATCTCCCGCTTATCTTCTTCCTTAACGTCTTCTTGCTTTTGTTGGGATACAGCTTCTGTCTTACTCATAGATGCTTTCTTGATCTGTTCTGGAGATGATTGCTTACCATTTCCTGCAATCACATAGACAAGTCCAAAGCAGACAAGCAAGCCAAGCATAACCAGAAGAATTTTCCATTTTCCTTCCATGTTCATTGCACCTTTCTACTTGATTTCCTTTAGTGTTTTCTCAATATCTTCCTTGCTCATGTAGCCAATATGTGTCTTGGCAAGTGAACCATCGCTGCCAACAAAAAGAGCAGATGGATAAGAGCGAATACCGTATTCTTTCAGCAATTCTCCCTTGGTGTCCATGAGAACTGGGAAGTCTTTGTAATCTAAAGACTTATACCATTCCTTGAAATCATCGGCAGACTTTTCTCCGTTAAAAGTTGGAGACACCACCGATAGGACAACATAATCTTTTCCTGACTGCTCCTTAGCCAAATCATTGGTATCTCCAAGTGTGGATAGACAGATAGAGCACCAAGAAGCCCAAAACTTTAGATAGACTTTCTTGCCTTTGAAATCAGACAGCTTGTAGGTCTTGCCGTCTACTCCTTGCAGACTAAAGTCCTTGGCCATCTTGATAGATTGCTCAGAATCAGCTTTTGTTTGCATATTGCTTTTATCACTTTTAGAAATTTCCGAGTTCATTTTCTGATTTGAGCAAGCTCCCAGTAAGCCTGCACAAAGCAGACTAACAGTTAAAATGGATAATTTTTTCATCGTTTTCTTTCCTCTCAAAATAAGGAGAAAGCCGACAAAATTGACGACTTTCTTTCCTATGGTGGAATTCTTATTTGTCAGATGACATTTCGGATGAATCTTTCATTTCATCCTTCATGCTTGAATCACTTGATTTCATATCATCTTTCATATCAGACTTACTGTCGGACATCATAGAAGAGTCCTTCATATCATCCTTTTTCATTTTATCATCAGACATGCTAGAGTCTTTCATATCCTCCTTCTTCATGTCGTCTTTTTTCATATCATCCTTCTTCATCATGCTGCTGTCATCCATCTTCTTCATATCAGAATCTGATTTTTGATTAGAGCAGGCAGCTAGGACAAAGATACTAAGTGCAGCGATTGTAAGTGTAGTAATTTTTTTCATGGTGTGACTCCTTTGATTATATAATTTTTATCCAAATAACGATGCTAGGATGTTGAGATTTCCCAGCATTAGCAAAATTCCCATTAGAATAATGAGGAAACCGCCTATTTTCTTAAGCATTCCCATATAAGGTTTGAGTTTCGCAAATCGCTGTAATACCCAGCCGGAAGCCAAAGCCATAGCTAAAAAAGGAAGCGATAAGCCCAAAGTATAAACCAACATAAGCAAACCGCCTTGAAGAGCGCCGTTACCTCCAGAAGCTGCAATTGCTAAAACAGAACTCAGAACAGGTCCCACACAGGGCGTCCAACCAAAGCTAAAGGTAATACCCAAGAGAAAAGCGTTAAGAAAATCACTCCGATTCCCATCCTTCTTAAACTGCATACTTTTCTGCTTTTGCAGCTGCTGGATATTAATGATTCCCATCTGGTGGATTCCCAGTAGAATGACAATCCCGCCCAGAACATAGCGAAACCAAGGGGCATAAAGGACTTGCCCTAGAGCGCCAGCTCCGTAGCCTAAAACCAAGAATACAGTTGATAAGCCAGCTATAAAGCAGAGCGTCTTAGCTAGACCATACCAGGAAATGTCTCTTCCCATAAATCGAACTGTTTTCGGCTGATCAGAATCCAGCAAAATCCCCACATAGACTGGCATAAGCGGTAAAATACAGGGCGAGAAAAAAGATAGAATCCCCGCCAGAAAAACAGAAATAAAGAACAAAAAACTTGTTGCCATTTCAAAAACCTCTCTATCAATTTCTGACTCTAGTATAAAATAAAAATCTCCCTAAAAATAGAGAGAAAGATTTGAAAAAACTTGAATTTGGTGTTATTTTGCCTGAGATTTCTGGATTTGGCAAAACATCCACCACATTGTGGCGGATGTTATCTATTAGCTCTCCATCTCAAAACGCTCACTCTTCTGCTTGTTAGGCAAAAGAAGAGAAAGCAGGATTCCAACTAGAGCCGGCATCAACCAAGGCAGGGAAGCCTGAGCAAATGGAAGGGCATTTACCATATCACTTACCTTTGTAATATGGAACTGCTGCCCAAGAATGCCCGCAAAGGAAATCAGTGTCACTACTGCTACCGTCAATTGCATACCGACTTTGGACAGTGGCAAGAATTTATTGACAATGACAATCAGTACGATAACAATGGTAATTGGATAGAGAATTTGCAAGACTGGAACAGAATATTGGATAATGGCATTGAGGCCAAGATTGGCAATCGCAAATCCAATCAAAGTAAAGACAGTTGCGTAAACTTTATAAGATACCTTAGGGAAAGTTTTATGGAAGAATTCCCCAGTCGATACAATAAGTCCTGCTGTTGTCGTAAAGCAAGTCACAGTAACCATAGCTGCAAGGAAAATCTGGGCTGTAGGTCCAAAGATAGCCTGTGTCGCCTGCGATAGGACATAAACACCTGGATTGCCTTTGGCAATAATCTCAGCTGGAACTGGGAAATGATTGCCCAGAAACGCCAAACCGATATACATGGCGCTAAAGCCAAACGCTACCATCAAACCAACAACCCAGATGGTTGAAATATATTCCTTTTTATTCTTGAAACCAAGCTGGTTAAGAGTTGTTACAGCAATTACGCTGAAAGCCACGGAAGCCAAGGCATCCAAAGTATTATAACCTTCCAAGAACCCTTGCCCAAAAGCTGACGCAGAATAAGCTTGCGAAGCCTGCTGAGGTGTCGTTGTTCCGTATTTCAAAGCTCCTAGAATGACTAAGATAATAATCAAAACTGCAAAAACTGGCGTCAGAATACGTCCAATCCGATCCAAAATCTTAGATGGATTCAAAGAAATCAGATAAGCCGCTGCAAAGTAAAGGGTCGTGAAAACAATCAATCCCATACCGGTCATATTTTTAGACAGGATAGGAGCGATACCAACTTCATAGGCCACCGTCGCAGTCCGCGGAATAGCAAAAAAGGGCCCGATTGACAGATACAAGGCTACAAGATAGACAATAGCGAACCAAGGCGCAATCTTCTGAGAAATCTCGTGGATATAGCCCTTAGGATTGAGAGTTCCGATAATCAAAGTCAGAACAGCAAGCCCAACCCCAGACAGGACAAATCCTGCAATAGCCGGCCAAAAATGCTGGCCAGATAATGTTCCAAGTGAAGGCGGGAAAATCAAATTCCCAGCACCGAAAAATATTCCAAATAAGAGCAAGCCTATCAAGGCACCTTTTTTAATCACAGGAATCTCCTTTAATTTTTTTCATGCTTTATCAGTATATACAGAAATAGCCCGATACGCAAGACTTTTAACTTTTCACGGTAAGTTGGTTTAAAAAACGAAATAAATCGAAATATTTTTGAAGATTTTTAGCAAATTCCTGACTTATCCACAGATTTAAGGCTTATTTTAAAGTAAGATAAATAAATTTGTTTTAAATCGTATAATTTACCAACCTCTCTTTATTTTTTTTTGATGGTTCACTTTCTTTAAACAGATATACTCAACTATTGCTGAATGCGAGAAAAATACAATATTGTCCTTCCTGATCCTAAGCAAAATAAAAGAGATTTTTTATAGCAAAAAGGTTGAGACATCTTATCTCAACCTTTTAAAAAATGGCTATAAATCATTTAGCAATCTTTACACATCGCTAAATCTTCTATGCTTAATTTCGAATTCAAAAAAGTTCTTCTCTTGCAGCATATGGAAAATATCTCGATAAGCCTCCTCATCAAAATGGTCTCCCAAATACAGGATTTCAAAGCTTAATCCTTCATATTCCAGAAAGGCATTGGTCGTTCGAAAGCCGTTACTCTTATAGAAATCCATACGTGCTTGACGTTGCTCTAAATTATCACATTCTTCATCGACACGTTCTACCTCTAGAACCATGGTTTTTTGATAAAACTCTGTCAGTTTATGAATAATTTCTCCCCCATAGCCATGGCTGCGAAGGTGCGGCATAATCGCAAAGAAGCTGACATAGAACATTTTTTCGTTATAAACTGCAAATGCAAAACCAACAAATTCTTCCTCATTGTAGAAGGCAAAGAAATGAGACCGCTTATCGTTTGTATAACGGAGAAATTCGCTGATAGGTGCCCTTTCCTCTATCGGAAAAGCCTCGCGGTTTAAAGCCTCAACCTTATCCAAGTCAGGAAATTCTGCTGTAATAATTTGACTAGTTAAAGACATTGCTACCTCACTTTGCTTAATATTCTAGCAGTTGTCAAAAAATTTAGCAAGCGTTATCAAGCTTCTTCCGCTTTTTTAGAAAATTGACTCTGATAAAGGTCATAATAAAATCCTTTATCAGCCAATAGGCTCTCATGATTTCCTTGCTCGATAATCTGACCGTCCTTGAGCACCAAAATCTTATCCGCTTCTTGAATGGTCGACAGTCGGTGTGCGATGACAAAACTGGTCCGACCCTGCATGAGTGTTTTCATGGCCTTCTGGATCAAAAGCTCCAGCCGTGTATCAACAGATGAGGTCGCTTCATCCAAAATCAAAATCTTAGGATTGGCCAAAAGAGCCCTCGCGATCGTAAGCAACTGCTTCTGCCCCAGCGAGATATTGCTGGATTCTTGGTTCATTTCCATATTGTAGCCGCCTGGTAGGGTTCGGATAAAGTGGTCCACATTAGCTGCCTTGGCCGCTTCTACAATTTCTTCATCAGTGGCTTGCAGATTGCCAAAGCGAAGATTTTCCTTGATAGTCCCCTCATAAAGCCAGGCATCCTGCAGCACCATACCGAACTGTTTACGGTATTCCTGACGGGACAGATGTCGTATATCATGCCCATCAACTGTAATCGCGCCTTTGGTCACATCGTAGAAACGCATGAGCAAGTTAATCAGCGTGGTCTTACCAGCACCAGTCGGACCAACAATAGCCACCATTTCTCCAGGTTTGACTTCCAGATTGAAATTCCGAATGAGCGGCTTGTCTGCTACATACTGGAAGTCCACATCCTTGAAGCTAACCTGACCTGTCAGATCTTGATCCAGCTTTTCTGTCTCATCATTGACTTCGTCTGCCTCATCAAGCACTTGGAAAATCCGATCCAAAGAAGACTTGGCACTCTGAAGCTGACCTGCCAGCTGAGTTAGATTTTGAATAGGCTGATTAATCTGCCAAACATACTGAACAAAAGCCTGCATATTTCCGACTGTCAAGCGACCAGCAATAACCTGAAGGCCGCCCAGCAGAGCTAGCAAGAGATAAGTCAGATCTGAAATAACATTCAAAACAGGCATCATCAAACCAGAAATAAAGCTGGCCTTAAAACCTACTTTCTGCAATTTTTGCGTAATTTGACGAAAATCCTCCTGGGAGCTTTCTTCTCTGACATAGAGCTTCAAAATATTAAAGCCTGTCAAATTCTCCTGAACAAAGCCATTCATAGCTCCTAGTGCATCTGCCTGCTGTTTAAAGTAAGGCTGGGATTTCTTCACGATAAAGCGAGCACTGAGGTAGGTAATCGGAATCGAAATTACCACAATTATACCCAACTGCAGATTGAGCACCAATACCATGACGATAACCAAGATCAGAGTAAAGACTGCGTTGATAACCTGCAGAAAGGACTGCTGTAAGGCATTGGACACAGCTTCGACATCGCTGGTAAAACGCCCCAGCAAGTCACCAAACTGGTGCTTATCAAAGTAAGAAACGGGGATGCGATTAATCTTATGACTCAGTTCATCTCGCAAGTCACGAATGGTAGCCTGTACTGCATTGGTCATAAAGTAATTAGAATAGTAAGAACCGATTTCATAAAAAATCGCTCGCACAAAATACAAGACCATAACCCAGCCAACATAGGACACATTAATCTGGGCACCAGCCACACCTTTAGCCATATCCAGCAAATTATTTGTCAGTTCTGTAATGGCTAGACCTAAGACAAAGGGCTCGACGACACTCATAACGACGCTGAGGATTTTGAGGAAGATCGCAAAGGAGACTGCAAACTTATAAACTTTTAGATAGCTCCACAGGCGAGCAAAACTAGATGTGTTTTTCATATCAGTCTCCTTTCTATTCCTCTGTCAAAGCTTGATTTTTCAGCTGCGAATCCGCAATTTCACGATAGATATCATTGGTTTCCATCAGCTCTTCATGCTTCCCGCGTCCAACGATTTCACCCTGATCCAGAACAATAATTTGGTCAGCGTCCATGATAGTTCCCACCCGTTGAGCTACAATCAGCACCGTTGCCTGACCTGTCACTTCCTTGAGACGACGACGAAGCACTGCATCCGTCTTATAATCCAGAGCAGAAAAAGAGTCATCAAAGATATAAATATCCGGCTTTTTAACCACTGCACGGGCGATAGAGAGCCGCTGCTTCTGCCCACCAGATAGATTACTGCCTCCCTCGGCCAGATGAGTCTCAAAACGCTCTTCCCGGCTCTCGATAAAGTCCTTGGCTTGAGCAACCTCAGCTGCCTGACTCAGCTCCTCTTGGCTAGCATCTTCCTTTCCGTAGCGTAGGTTCGTTGCAATGGTTCCGGTAAATAGCAGAGCCTTCTGCGGAATAAATCCAATCTTCTGACGCAGTGCCTTCAGATTGTACTCTCGGACATCCACACCATCCACTAAAATCTTGCCCAGTGTTACATCGTAAAAGCGAGGAATCAGCTGCACCAGTGTAGACTTACCAGAACCAGTAGAACCGATAAATGCAATAGTCTCACCCGGCTTGGCTTTGAAGGAAATATTATGCAGTACAGGACTCTCCGTCTCACCCGGATAAGCAAAGGTTACATTATCGAACTCCAGATAACCCTTCGTCTCTGTTTCGGTTACACCATCTTCATTAGGATTGATTGAAATGGGCATGTCCATGACTTCCTTGAGCCGCTGGCTCGATACCGCAGTCCGCGGATACATAGTAAAGAGATTAGCCAAGAAGAGGAAGGACAGCAGGGCGTGAAAGCTGTATTCGATAAAGGCAACAAGATTTCCGATTTCAAGACTTCCATCCCGCAAAGGATCTAGGGCAAACCAGACAATGGCCACAATCATCGCAATAATAATCTGCACAAAGAGCGGCTCTGTCAGACCAGTCAGCTTAAAGAGCTTATTGGAGTTTTGCGCGTAGACCTCATTTTCGTCAGCAAAACGCTTCTCTTGAAATTCCTCTCTTGCAAAAGCTCGAATAACGCGCAGACCAGTCAAATTTTCCCTCACATACTGATTAATCTTATCAAGGGTCTTCTGCTGCTTTTCAGACAAGGGCTTAGTTTTAACCGCCACATAAATGACCACAACAGCCAAGAAGGGCACTGAAACAGCTACAATCCAGGCCAGAGACGGACTGGTCAGAAAAATCATGAGAATACTGGACAGCATCATCATGGGAGTAATGACACCCATTTTCAGGGTTTGCTCTGCAAACTGCATAAGAACATAAGCATCCGAAGTCAAGCGAGTGACCAAAGAGGATACACCGATTTGCTCATACTCATGATGAGAATACTCTTGCAGCTTAGCATAGAGATCATTGCGCATGTCCTGCACCATGGTCGTCGTTAGCTTCCCGGCCGCATAAGCCAGAACGATTCGTCCCAGCACTCCTAAGATAATAACGCCAAACATCACCCAAGCCCAGAAAAAGAGCCGGTCTGTCTGCTTAGGATTGATTCCCTCATCAATCATCCGAGCCAGCACCGTTGGCAGACCTAGATTGACGATTACAAAAAAGATTGCCGCGACAAAGTCCAAGACCAGCCACTTAGGATATCTCTTCAAATAAGACCAAATGTATAACATAAGTCCTCCTTCACCATCTATTCAAAAATAATTCACTCTAAAGCACCCAAGTGCTTTCTAAACACAGAAAAGAGCGCGCAAACGCACGCCTTACTATAGATATTATAACAAAAATATGAAAGCGGGTAAAGGTTATTGGGGACTTTTTTCCTGTCTAGTATCAACCTCATAACTGACTGTCAGCAACAAACTGCCTGAAAACAGACCAGCAACTGTTTTAATGGTGTCTCCCATAAGAGGAATATGGTAGACATGAGCCAAAACAAGATTTGACAAAACCAATAAAAACAGTAATGAAAGAGCGAAAATACTGATTCCTCTTAAAATCCTAGTTATAACATTTCTTGACATAAGAACACTTCCTCTCAATACTCTAATGGCTCAAATAATAGGTAATCTGGCCAGCGTACTCACCCAAATGATAGATTAGCTGGGCAAGAACAAATATAGCTGCTATGACAAATAGAGTATCAACTACACGCAAAGTATCACTATTTTGCTTAACAAGTGAATGATGGTCATCCATCATAATACACCTTCTTTCCTTACAATCCTAATGCTATTCTGACATCATTATAGCACAAAAAATGAAAGCGTGTACATTGTATAAAAAAAGAACCTAGTTCTCACTAGGTTCGTCATTTCTTATCTGCAAGAAGGTCTGAGTCTAAGAGTAATTCAAGCTCTGCCCTAACATTTCAGAATTGCAACTTTGCAGACCATTTGACAGCTCAAATCCATCACTTCTGGTTTTCAAAGATTGATTTTCTGAAATCATTGGTCTGATCGAGGTAAGCTTTGAAGACTGCTTTTTTCAGCTTATGCACAGCACTGTCATGTTCTGGTTTATAGCCGCTCCAAGAATACCAATTATCATTTGCATCTTTGAGAACTGCTTCATCCATCAAGGTTTGCAACTCTTCTACAGTACTTATAGTCTTAGTAGCATAACTTGTCCATGGTTGTCTCGTATCATCAAATGTGACCTTGTTCAAGCTGTCGAACTTGTTTTTCCGTTCCTCATACATAGCCTTCTTAAACTCGGCCCAATTATTAAACTGACCATTGAAGACCTTACGTAAAACCAAGTCATCTGTTACCAGACCTCTGGTCTTACCATAGATACTGATCGTTTTTCCATTTTGCTTGGCATCATCTTCATACTGGTTAGAGATATAAGGAACCATACCATCTTTAAAACCTTTGGCTGCTAGAAGTTCATAAGCCATACGCCTTCCCATAAGATCTCCAGGCGTTCCTTTTTCACTGCTTAATGCCGAATAAATCGGAGAGAAGAGTTTAATCGTATGGTAGCCGTTTCTTTCTACTTCGCCATTTTTGTACTCACGCGCTGAAAGAATATCATTTTCAATGAGACTGTCGAATGAATTTAATTTTTGCGCATCCGCCATTGTAATATTTTTTATCACATTGGTTGCGTAAACATCATTTCCATCAGCATCTCGAACATAGTTATTCTCAATTTTTCTCAGCGCGTTCACTTTCTGTACATCGGACAGACGGTTTACGATTGACATCCCTTCTAGGTACTCCAGCATATAAATGACATCAAACATGTTGTGAACGTAGTTTTTCAAATCATCCGCATCTCTAAATCGTTCAGTTGGATCAAGGACTTGCAAACGAGATTTTTCAGTCGCATCTTTCTTGTCATATTTGAGAATGGAGTTGACCGTGATTGTCGCATCATCTGAATGATCCGGCGCTTGCAACAAGCCCTTGGCGAAGAATTCTGGACCAAGACCGCTTCTTCTTCCATATCCGCCTAAATAGATTTCATTATCAGAATCATGCGTCATTTCATGGGTATAGGTAATGGCTCCGTCCTTGTCCAGCATCCGATAGCCCATGTAGTAAACCCCGTCTCCAGTAGCATAAGCACCATGCTTATTGTGTACAACCTTGTTTCCAACAGGTCCAAAGAAATACTTCATAGCTGGATTAGAACTGTCAAATTGCGCCTCCGCTGTAGCTTTGCCAACAGTAGTGTCATCGCCAAACTTATAGGCATCATAGACCAAGATATTTCGATAGAGCTTTTCACGCCCCTGCTCGTCTAATATTCTATACCAATAATCATAATGATCGCGTTGGCGTTTTGCGGTTTCCTGAGCATTATCCTCAACAAATTTATTAAGTTCTGCCCCTGCTCTGTGCTCATTATTTCTATATCTATCATAGGCCCCAAAGCCAAGACTGGATATAGTCGATATGACAAAGATAGATCTTTCAGGCATTGTCAGCAATGGTAAAACCATATTTCGGTATTTCCAAGTGTCGCTGGTAATTCGATCATAAACCCCGATAGAGTATTTGCTGCCAGCCTGCTCTTGTTTGACCCTCACCTCATCAATAGCTGATTTTTCTTCAACGATATAAGCCTTGGTTTGCTCTTTGAACCATTGATTATTTGTTTTATTTGGTAAAAATACTTCTCGGTAATTAGCAAGCGTGCTAAACAAATCTTTTGTTGCATTATTGTTTGCAAGGCTAATGCTATAGGCATCTACGTTGTTCTTGGCCAGAAGATTGCTAAAGCCTGATTTACCTAATTCAATGATTGTGTCTAGAGGTGATGCATTGCCCTTACCAAAGAAATCCATGTGATACATGACTATGTCTTTGACATTCACGTCACCATAGTTAAAGTTGTACCAGCGCTCTAAATAGGTCAAACCTAGAAGCAAGGCTTCCTTGTTGCGTTTGATTTTATCAACGACATAACCATTAATCGTTTGATTTTCGCTAGTAGTAACTGCATCGGCAGACAAAAGTTTTTCCAGTGTATTTGCTATATTTTCTTTCGTTCTGGCAAACTGCTCTTCTAAGTATAATTCCGTTAATGAAACTCCTGAAGAAATACCTAAGGTGTTTCTGATAGCCTCTGACTGATAATCGACCGCTCTCAAATCAGGCAAAACTTCATTGATGATCGAACTATGACTATGCAAGAATTGATTCGGCGTATAGATGAGATCAGTATCGCCGACACGATATTCTGCTAACTTACTAAAGTCAGATTGGTAGGTGATATCTAGTATTTCAGATGAATGATCCTTATAATGAAGCAAGAGCTTATTAGCCACCTCTTTATGCGAAGCAATATCTGTAATTACTTCATTATCCTTCATTATGACTGCAGACAGGACTTCTTTTTCATACAAAGCGCTATCTTCTTTTACCAGATTACCGTATTTGACAATGGTTGCCTTATTATAAAACGGCAGTAATTTTTCGATATTCTTATACGCTAAAACTCGACTAGCTTGATAGTCTTCTATCTTAGAAAAATCACTTTCTATATTTCTGCTAGTCAGTAAGCTTTCGACTTTCGGTACGGCAAGAGAGTTGATTTCAGATTTCTTACTTGGGATTTGAGCAGCATCAATCAATGTTCCTCTCTCTTCGAGCGATTCCTTGGTGACAACCTCATCCTTTTCAAGAGTCACTTTGTAGACTCTGTTCTCCTTGTTGCTATATGAGTCAGTTATTCGCATTCCTCGATAGTGATAGCCACTAATCGCATTCCCATTCATAACATTGACATCACTAAGAACATTATGCAATCTTCCAGCGTGTCTCTCTTCACTAGAATCTCTATCCCATAAGTAGCCAGCCACACCAGCAACACTTCCAAAGCGCTTCGCATTATTAATTTGGCCCTCAGCGTAACTATTGCTGATAAGCGCATCCTTCTCGACAAGACCTGCGAGACCACCGACTGTTTGGTTTGTGCTATCCGCATTTGACGAGATGGCAATTGTAGCTTTTGACTTGTCAACTACTGCATTGATCCCAGTCAGTTGACCTACTAATCCTCCGATATTGTATGGTGCCCTTGTTTCATAGGAGTTGACAATTCTTCCCTTGAAACTGCTGTTCGCAATCTTAGAGTTATCAGCCTTCCAAACCAAGCCACCAATGCCACGTTCGCCAGCCAGAACACCATCTACATGGACATTATTAATCCTTGTTGCATTATTGACTTCATTTGCAAGAGCCCCAATATCATTTTTCCCTGAAATATTTACATCTTTAAGAGTCAGATTTTCTACAGTAGCAGTGTTCAAAGTGTTAAATAAAGGCTTCTTCAAATTATAGATAGCATAATTTTTTCCGTCTTTGCTGCCAATCAGCTTACCAGTGAATGTCCCATTGATATAACTGCTAGAACCATTTTCTAGTTCGACCTCGTTGGCATTCAGACTAGCACCTAAATAATAGGTTCCGCCAAGGTCATTATTTATAGCTTGAACCAGGTTACTAAAGGACGTAAAGTTTGTAACTTCTTTCTCTGCCTTTTTGGCAAGGTAAAAAGTATAGTTGTCCTCGTATTTATTGTCAATGTCCTGTTTTAATTTTTCAGCACTTGCAGTAATTTTATAAACTGGCTGACCATCTTTTGTGCTATCAACTATTGAAGAAATCGGCAAGAAAACATCTTTAAATTTAGATGATTTCACTTTAACGAAATAATTGTCTTGATTGCTTGGAACTGCATCCAGAGAAACGTGTTGCTTGTATTTTCCATCAGTTAGACTATACAGCTCTACATCAGATACATTTCTTAGCTCGATATTCTTTTCTGGTTCTTGCTTCTGCTCTTTCGGCTCTTGAGCTTTTTCAGTAGGATTTTCCGTTTCTGGAGCTGCTGGTTCGATGTTTCCAGTATACTCTTGCGGAGGCTCTACCTGCTCAGGCTCAACTATTGCTCCAGCTTGAGGTCCTGTGTATTCTGGTAATGAAGACACTTGTTCGGGTGCCACAACTGCACCTGATTGAGTTCCCGCATACTCTGGTAATGGAGCGACCTGCTCAGGTTCCACTACCGCTCCTGATTGTGTGTCTGTATATTCTGGTAAGGGAGGCACTTGTTCAGGTGATACTACTGCACCTGCCTGAGTCCCCGTATACTCTGGTAAGGGTGTAGCTTGTTCTGGTGACACTACTGCACCGGCCTGCGTTCCTGTGTATTCAGATAAAGGCGTCATTTGCTCAGATTCGACTATTGCACCCGATTGAACTCCTGTATATTCAGGCAACGGTGCGACTTGCTCAGGCTCGACTATTGCACCGGATTGGATGCCTCCAATCTCCGGTTCAATTTGTTCAGGCTCAACGATGGCTCCAGATAATGTACCTGTATACTCAGGTAAGGAAGCTACCTGCTCAGGATCAACAATTGCGCCGGATTGGACGCCTGTGTATTCTGGCAAGGGAGCGACTTGCTCAGGTTGAACCAAGTTAGCACCCACTGGCTTTTCACTTGGCGCTTCAACCTTTTTAGTCCCTTTTTCCACTATTTTAGGAGTCGCTTCCTCTATTTTAGTCGAAAGAACCTCTCTAGAAACTTCCGCATTATCTACAGTAAAAATTCGAACGACTTCGATTTTACGGCCTGGTTTGCCTTCTTGTTTTACTCTTACAGTACCTTCAGCTAAATCAGGATTCTCTTGTATTTGTTCTCCAAAGGCTATCTCAGTTTCAACGGCCTCTTCTTTGTATAATAGTTCTGGCTTAGCTACTCGGCCAGACAAGACTTCATCTTGAGGCTCAATTGTATTGACGCCAAGAGTTTGATTTTTCAGTCCATTCTTATCAAAAGAAACAGAATAATCTAGCTTCTTATTTCGGTTTAAAGCTTCTTTATCTAGATTAGCATTCTGCTGATTATCAAGAATCTTATTGTCTAATAATTTCTTAATCGATTCATCTTTAATGTAGCCGACATAGGTATAGCCTGAGATTTCACTTGGTGACGGCAGACTTTCCCCAGCTGACACTTGATATTCGGCATTATACTGCAGCAAGATCCCATTTTCCAACGCATCGACGGATAGTATCAAACCTCCTCCGACACCAGCACCCACCAACACAGTCAATAGGAACTTGCTTTTAACCTTTCCTTTTGACACAACAAAAACAACCAATCCTATCGTCGTTAACAGACCAGCCGTCATCATAGTATTGGAATTGTTATCATCGCCTGTATTCGGTAAGGTTTTTGCTCCAGCATTTGAGTTTAGCCTATAGACAAGATAGTAAGTCTCCTCGTTGCCTTCAGGCCTTTTAGGAAATCCACTTACAATCAACTCCTTTTCTTGCGGAGTCATTTCAGTATCTGTTACATATTTATAGTGAACATTGAACTTTTCCTGCGCTTGAACAGAGTAAACCCCAACGATAGACACAAAAAATAAACTAGAAATAGCAGCCGAAACAAGCCCGACAGCTAATTTCCTAAAAGCAAACCGAGTTTGCTTCTCCCCAAAAAACTTTTTCATTAAAATCCCTTTCAAATTATTCTAAAAAGAATAACAAATCCTTTAACCAGAGAATGAGCAACAGTAAGCTATTGCATTCATTCATCTGGATCCCCCTAACAAAAATTCCCTAATCAACAATCTCATATAATTTTTATCTTATTCATAATATCTCCTAAATCGCAATAATCTGTCTAAATTATATCATACAATCCTATTTTTTGTTAGCGTTTTAACATAAAAATGATTTTGGGATACAAAAAAACCAAGTCTTTCGACTTGGTTGATTTCTATGCATGGAAACTCTATTATTTAAGAGTAACTGAAGCGTCGTTGCTTTAGTTGTTCTCACACAGCTATTTTTTACTTGGTTTCTTTACTTGGCGGGATTGTGGCGGGATTTGCAGTTAGTCCGAGCTCTCCTAACACCTCTGTTATTTCAGCACCGCAAGTAACAATCTGTCTATCATAGAAATGAGAATAGGTGTTTAGTGTTGTAGCTTTGTCCGTTCTTCCTGAACGAGCCGAGACATACAAAACATCTTTTTTTAGAACGTTTATCATAAACGAATCATGACTATGACGTAGACCTTTCCCAGTAATAACCGGAACCTTAGCCACTAGTGCATGCCTTTTTAACATTCGACTTAAGGTAGATTTGTTCATGGGAGTGTTAAACCGTGCTAATACGAAATTATCTTCTCTATTATACACTTGTACAGTTCTCCAATTTTGCAACACTTTAACAGTTTCGTCATCTATTTCTAAGAAACACATTCCTGCCCTAGTTTTTGTCTGCTCTTTTCGAACGTATTTCCCATTCCCTTGATATTCTAGGGTAGACTGAATATGAATAACCTTATTTTTAAGATCTATGTCTGACCACTTTAAACTAAGACCCTCAGAGACTCGCATCCCCGTCATAAAATAAAGCCAGATAGCCGTATAAAACTGCCTCTCTTCATAAACTGTCTGATCAAAAGTTTTTAATACCTTATCAAGTTCCTCTACAGTCCAAAATTCAGTTTTCGGTTTTTCTCCTTTAGGATTGTCTAACTTTCGACAAGGATTAATCTCGATGTATTCCAAGCGTTCTGCATAATTTAAGCACTTCTTCAGTTTACACCAAAGTCCTTTTGCGTAGTTTGGAGAGTAGTCTTCCATTAAAGATAATCTAAAATCTTCACATTCCCGAACATTGATTTCAGACAATTTCTTGTCAGCAAAAACTTCAATAAAAGTCTTATACTGAGGATAAGCTGTTTGAAAGGTTACGGACTGAACAGTTTTCTTATAATAAGGCAAATAAACATCTTCCATAAATTTTGAAAATGGAATATCTAATTGTGGTCTTTTTGCACTAACACTAGCTATTTTAGCATTGTATTCAGTTCTTATCCTACAGACTTCGTCAAAGGCTTGCTTTTCTGTTTTAAAATCAATTCCAAATTGATCTTTATAAGATTTAACCCTAAACCTCCTTCGGTCACCCGTAGTTGGATCTACACTGAATTCAACCTCATAGTAAATTTTTCCTTTCTTATTTCGACTTACGCATTTATATTTTTTACTCATTTTGTTCCTTTCTTTCAGAAAGCAACTTAAAGCCGAGTAATTCTTCTACAATATACGTAGGAGCTAAATTAAGACGTGAATTATCAAATGGTGATTTACTTAATTCTACCACATTATTTGATAAAGCTCTAGATTCTTCAAATTTTCGAACATCAATTAACTTTGCTTGTCTTATAATATCCCGTGCCGTATGTTCAGGAAAACCTAATTTCATTAATTCTGTATGATTTATTGTTTGCATCATCTCTTCTTTCTACTTTTTATTGCATAGATTTCAATCTTTTGATTAAGCTTAGAATGGTTCAACAAGTTAGATCATTAACAAAAAGTCTTAAACTACTTTTCTATAAAATAATTGTACATAGCATAATAGTCAAATTTCATCTATATTTTCGAAATGATAAAGTAAAGGTATCTTGTAAAGTCGTAGGGCTCTATGGCGCTAGATGTCGTTTTACAAATCGGCAAGAGACCTGTTTTAGTTCAAATTTTATCAAAGTATGTGGGATATGCCGGACATCATATTGGAAATGAAATCACTAAAATAAGGAATCCATTCAAGACAAAGAAGTAAACATGATATGGATAAGTTTTAGGAATTGATGTGAGTAAAGCAAACTCTGAAGTAGCTATTCTTATCAACGGACAAAATATACATGGTTACTACTCTATGCCCAATGGTACGATTGGATTTAATCACCTACTGAAAGACCTGAAAACAGAGCAACACAACAGATATTATACTCCAAGCTACGGGTGTCTATTCTCACCGTCCTCAAGCATTTCTAGATAATAATGGATACGCTTATATACGTCTTAACCTTCTGGAAGCTAAAAACAGTTGAATAGTCTGCGAGCACGGAAAATAGATAAAATTGATGTAGATAAATTAGCTTCCTCACAAATTTGTCTTAAATCGTAAAACAACTTATAGTGACCCCAGCCGATTCTATCAGAATCTGACAGAAGATATCGTTAGGCCTAAGAAAATAGGTTACACAAGGTTCTTCAAGTTTCCTTCCCAGAAATCGAGAACTTGCTCTCTATACCTACAGGATAGCAATATTGGAATCTCTTGACGGTCTTCCCAACCAAACAATATCTTTATTAATATTGATCTCAAACACTTTTAATCTGGTGATTATCTGGCACAGGAACATATTACCAAGCGTAGTAATCCTTACACTAGAAAAATCCTATATAAATATATTCATAACATCGCTTCAGCTAGTCACACCAATCCATATCACATTGCAGACTTCTATGAGAATCAAAACCACCAGTGTAAACTGGTGGTTTGTTCTGCGGCTGTAAGCCGCTTCTACCGGTCAGGGGTAAAAGCCCGCCGAAATAGCTTCCTCGCGCACCACTTTCCCGAGCAGGTACTTAAGCACCTTGACTTACTTTCTCCTATTCATTTCGCCAGTAAACGGATCTACTGCCTCGAATAAAGTAAGCTGGTCTGCTACTCTGTCTTCTTGTAATTGATTTTGAATATATTCAGCTATCACTTTCTGATTACGGCCTACCGTATATACATAATAGCCTCTGCACCAAAACTTTCGATTCTCATATTTGTATTTTAAATTCGCATGCTTATCAAAAATCATCAAGCTGCTATTTCCCTTTAAATATCCCATGAAAGCCGAAACACTGAGTTTGGGCGGGATACTGACAAGCATATGAATATGATCGAAACAAGCATTGGCTTAATGGATGGTCACACCTTTTCGCTCACATAAGTCACGTATGATTTTTCCGATACTAGCTTTATATCTGCCGTAAATGATTTGACGACGATACTTTGGTATATGATAAACTTTCATTAGCCTCTCTCATGAGATATCTCCTTTGTGATGTTTAGTAGTGGCGGGGAAACAACTTCTATCTTATCAGTTTAGGAGGTTCTTTTCTTACCACGCTAAAAGCTATCCGGAACCACTAGCATAGCTAGTGGTTTTCAAGAGACAACAAAGAAGACAATCGCAGACGACTTTAACTAAGCCACATGCGATTGTCTTAATACATCAACTCATCAGGATAATGTATTACCTTGTAATGCATAACAAACTTTACAACTATACTTCAACTTAAAATCATTAAAGTCAACTATGCCCTATCATTGTAACAGCTCGAACTTATCCTTAAAATATTACCTTAATACTCAATGAGAATATATTTTGAACTGGAAATCC
>NZ_CAURVL010000009.1:0-95430 GCF_963528215.1 uncultured Streptococcus sp. | reverse complement strand
GCGGATTTACAGTCCGCCGCGTTTAGCCTCTTCGCTATCTCTCCGACAATCAACGCTATCTATTATAACATTGATACAATGAAAATGCAAGCCCTTATTTGCTTAAATTATAGGTTTCAATCAAAGTTTCCACGGCTCTTTCAAGTTTTTTATAAAAACTTTCAGCATTTCCATTTTTGATAATTGCAAACTGGCCATCTAGTTCAGCAATCTCGCCGATAACCTTCTTGCCAATAGAAAGGCTATAACCGTCAAATTGGTCTGCTCCGACTTTCACTTTGCTATCTGTGATTTGAATTTCAATTTTTTTATCTTTTTTACTCATAACTTACCTCTTTCAAATTTCTATTGTACACGAAAAACGCTGACTTCGCAAGCTATCTTAGGCTAGAATTACAGAAAAACTGCCCAATCAAGGACAGTTTTTAGATTATACTTTCACAATCCAATCTTCTGGAGCTTCAACATCACCAAATTGGATACCAGTTAATTCGTCATACAGCTTGCGAGTGACTGGACCGACTTCTGTCTCGCTATAAAAGACATGAAAATCATCGCCGTGCTGGATACCTCCGATAGGAGAGATTACTGCAGCTGTTCCACAAGCACCCGCTTCAGTGAATTTACCCAAGTCTGCCAGAGGAACATCTCCTTCAATCGGTTTGAGTCCAAGTCTATGCTCTGCCAGATAAAGCAAAGAGTACTTGGTGATGGATGGCAAGATTGAGGGACTGAGCGGCGTTACAAACTCATTATCCTTGGTGATACCAAAGAAGTTGGCAGATCCCACTTCTTCAATCTTGGTATGGGTTGCTGGATCCAGATAAATCACATCTGAGAAATGCTTATCCTTAGCAATCTTTCCTGGTAATAAACTGGCAGCGTAATTGCCTCCTACTTTAGCTGCACCAGTTCCGTGCGGTGCCGCGCGATCATAGTCATCTGAGACAATGAAGTTAGTCGGAGTCAGACCGCCTTTGAAGTAATTGCCGACCGGCATTACAAAGATAGTGAAAATGTATTCTTCAGATGGCTTCACTCCGATAATGTCACCTACTCCAATCAAGAGAGGTCGAATATAAAGAGTTCCGCCTGTTCCATAAGGTGGAACATATTCTTCATTGGCTCGGACAACCTGCTTGACTGCATCCACGAACATTTCTGTAGGAACCTGCGGCATGAGCAAGCGATCAGCTGTTCGTTGCAGACGCTCCGCATTTTTATCTGGACGAAAGAGTTGAATACTGTCGTCCTTGGTTCGATAAGCCTTCAAACCTTCAAAAGCTTGCTGTCCGTAGTGAAGGCAAGGAGACGACTCAGAAATATGGAGCGTAGCGTCCTCCGTTAATGTTCCTTCTTCCCACTGGCCATTGCGATAGTAAGCTAAATAGCGATAAGGTAGTTTCATATATGAGAATCCTAGATTTTCCCAGTCAAGATTTACAGTCATGGTCTTTCTCCTCTTCTTCCAAACTTCATTTTTAGATACTCCCTATTTTACACCTTTTTAAGATATTTTCAAGTATTATTTTCAATTTTCAGAAAATTTTTTATTCAGTCTTTTGTTCCGCTATCAAGATTTTAGAAATTGAAAAACCAGCTCCTGCGAACTGGTTTGATAATTACTTGATATAAGCTGAGAAGACTTCTTCGTCTGAAATAGTATCAGAAATGAAGCTGCCATTGCTAGTTCTCTCAGACAGACTAAGATCAGCTAGATTAATCTCATAGGCAGTTCCTTTATTGGAAAGCACCTGCAAAATCTGCTCCTCATTGGCTTCTGCTTCAGTAGTAAAGAGGTCAAAGTCCACTGCTTCGCCAAAGACTGGTCCAGCCGCAAAGACACGATGTGGCTTGGTCTTAAGCTCTCTCAGAACTTGAAGACCGCGATTTGCCCGACTAGTAACAGGAATATCTGCGACTGCCATACGCTTGAGCGAACCACGCTGAGTCAGGAGGTAAAGTGAGTCCGTATTGGCGATAAAGGCTGCCGCTAGGACATCGTCTTTCTTGAGGTTTATGGCTTTAACCCCAGCCGCCTTAGCTCCGATAACTGGTACTTCCTCAATATTGAAGCGAAGAGCATAGCCATTCTTGGTCACGAGCATAACATCATCTAGCTTAATCGGAGCCAGAGCAATAACCTGATCGTCTTCATTTTTCAGCTTTGCAAACTTAAGCGACTTGGACTTGTAGGTCCGCCAAGGACTGAATTCCTTGCGCTCAACTCGCTTGATTTGACCTAACTTGGTCGCTGCAAAGTATGTCCCCTCCTCAAAGCTGTCCAGCAATTCTGTATAGATAACCTCTTCCTTTGTATCAAAGTTGCTGATAGTCTGGCTGAGGTGTTCTCCGATTTCTTTCCAGCGGATGTCTGACAGCTCATGAACTGGCCTATAAATAACATTTCCCAGGCTGGTGAAAATCAATAAATGCTGGGTCGTCTTGGCCGGGCTGACGAAAATCAGTCGGTCATCATCACGCTTGCCCATCTCCTCTAGGGTTGAAGCAGAGAAGGAACGCGGACTGGTCCGCTTGATATAGCCAGAACGTGTCACGCTGACATAAGTCTCTTCCTCAACGATGAGACTAGCCGTATCAATCTCGATGGCGTTTGCCGTATCCTGCAACTCACTGAGACGCGGATTGCCAAACTTCTTCTTGACATCGCGGAGCTCACGCTTCATGAGGTTATACATGGTGCGCTCATCACCGATAATAGCTGCCAGCATGGCAATCTTCTCGCGCAGCTCTGCTTCTTCCTCTTCCAGAACCACTACGTCTGTATTTGTCAAACGGTAGAGTTGGAGAGTGACGATAGCCTCAGCTTGCTCCTCAGTGAAATCATAGCTGACTTTAAGATTTTCCTTGGCGTCTGCTTTGTTTTCGGAAGCACGAATCAGGGCAATCACATCGTCCAAGATGGAAAGCACCCGAATCAGTCCTTCCACGATATGAAGTCGTTTCTCAGCCTTGGCCTTGTCAAAGCGGCTGCGAGCCAAAATAATCTCCTTGCGGTGGGCAATATAACTAGTCAAGATTGGTACAATTCCCACCAAACGAGGCGTGAAATTGTCAATCGCCACCATGTTGAAGTTATAATTGACTTGCAAATCAGTGTACTTGAAAAGATAGTTGAGAATCAGCTCGGTATTAGCATCTTTCTTGAGCTCGATGGCAATGCGAAGACCGTCCCGGTCGGATTCGTCCCGAACCTCAGCAATGCCAGCCACCTTATTGTTGACCCGCACATCGTCGATTTTCTTGACCAAGACCGCTTTATTAATCTCGTAAGGAATCTCGGTGATGACGATTTGCTCTTTACCGCCCTTCAATTTTTCGATCTCAGTTCTGGAGCGCACTACAACTCGACCTTTTCCAGTCTCGTAGGCTTTCCTGATCTCATCACGGCCTTGGACAATAGCTCCTGTCGGGAAGTCTGGACCAGGCAGAAACTCCATGAGTTTGTCCACCTTGGCAGACGGATGGTCAATCATATAGATAACCGCGTCAATGACTTCGGCTAGATTATGAGGTGGAATATCAGTCGCATAACCAGCAGAAATCCCAGTTGCTCCATTGACCAAGAGATTAGGAAATGCTGCCGGCAGAACAGTCGGCTCCTTCTCGGTATCGTCAAAGTTCCAAGCAAAAGGAACGGTATCTTTCTCGATATCCTGCAAAAGATAGCCAGCCATCTCAGACAGGCGCGCCTCAGTATAACGCATAGCCGCCGGTGGATCACCGTCCATGGAACCGTTGTTACCGTGCATCTCAACGAGAATCTCACGGTTTTTCCAATCCTGAGACATGCGGACCATGGCATCGTAGATGGAACTGTCACCATGGGGGTGGAAATTCCCCATGATGTTCCCGACAGACTTGGCAGACTTGCGGTAGCCCTTGTCAAAGGTGTTGCCGTCCTTATTCATGGAATAAAGAATACGGCGCTGAACAGGCTTCAAACCATCGCGAATGTCCGGCAAGGCCCGCTCTTGAATGATGTATTTGGAGTAGCGACCAAAGCGCTCTCCCATGATGTCCTCAAGGGACATGTTTTGAATGTTGGACATAATAATTCTCTTTTTATTTTTCTTTTTAATAATAACTAGAAGCTAAGCTTCTCTTTAGCATACTCAATCATCTTCTCTGCGGTTGCTTTGTCATAGTGGAAGCCGGTTTTGATAGAGAAAGCTTGTGCTTCTTTGTGGAAAAAGTCCATGATAGCTAAGAGAGACTTGGTGATTTTTTTCTTGTCGGAAAAGTCAAGCAAGGCTGTAAATTCTTTCTCTTTCTCAGCAGGCAAATACTGAAAGAGGTACTTATAGTTCTTGCCAACTTCGACCGTCCCCTTATCCGCTGCCACTTGCCAAGCTAACAGCTTGAGCAATTCTTGTTGGCAGATGCCATAGAGATGATCCGTCGCATATACCAGATGATTTCGATGAATGCCCTTGACCACATAGGTTGATACCCACCAAAATTCATTGCAGGATTTGTCAAAGTCAGTCGCACTAGCTGGTGCCGTCCAATAGCGCTTGGGTGTCGGTGCATAAGGAGCAAACAGCCCCTGCGCGTCATCCAGCACCGTGAAATCTGCTTCGCTATCCACCCACTCTTTGATGTATTCCTTAGGACAAAGAGTCAAATCTATCCGATTGCCATCTTCAAAAAGCATAAGGTAGAGACGGCGATGGCCTACTAGGACATGCTGCTCGATCATGCGCTTGCCAAACCTTTCCAACCAAGCAAGGTCAGCCACCAGACCATTCAAATCCTCTACAATGTAGACTACATCATAGTCTTGGAACTCGTCCTTGGGAGCATTTGGATTTGTCCGCGAGCCGGACATAGCGACAGCGTCAACCTGTAGCACTTTTGCGGTTTGCAAAATCACATCAAACATCTCGATTTCAGATCTCATGGAAACACCTACCTTTTTAGTGAAAACTCTTGATTCTGTAGAGGACATGTCTATAAAGCGGACTGTCAGCTGGAACTTTTTCATTATCAAATTCTTTGACAAATTCCATGCCTAGCTTTTGCATGACTTTTTGCGAAGGGAGATTGTACAAGGATGTAAAAGAGTAAACTTCTGACAAGCCAGCTTGCTGGAAAGCGAAGTCTAGACAGGCTTGGGCAGCCTCCGTCTCATAACTACGATTCCAAAACTCTTTTCGCAAACGCCAGCCGATTTCTACAGCTTCTTTTCCAGCAAAAATCCGTAAATCCGAATGGTGCAGACCTACCAAGCCGATAAACTCCTGACTGTCCTTTTCTTCAACAGCCCAAAGACTGTATCCATAAGCCTTAACTTCATCTTGAATGCCCTGATAAAGACGCAAGGACTCCGCTTGACTATATGGCTTTGGGAAATACTGCATGACCTCTGGATCTTGATTCATGGCAATCAAAGCCGGCAAATCTGATTCCTGCAAGTCTCGTAAGATGAGACGGGCTGTTTCAAGCATTGTCATCTAATCACTCCTCTGTAAACTTTCTTATCTCACAAGTCCTCAGCCTTATACAGGCTATAGCCTTCATAGTAGTAACTATGGTCAACGCCCTTCATGTAGAGGTTACGGTTATGAATGTCCTTTGTGAGGGCTTGCTTGAGGACATGCTTGATTTCTGTGTCTTGAATGGGGCTGCGCTCCATGGCTAGGAGGTAATCTTCCTTGTCCACTTGAGACCAGTCCACGACTTGTCCCAGCTCAGCCTTTAGCTAAGCAATTAATCACTATACCTTACCTAAAAGTATTCTATGTCTTACTTATTTTGTTTGGTGTAATAGAGATAGAGAGGAGGAAGATAGGAAACTAAAATCATCAAAATCATTACCAATAATGTTAACAGATGGATCTGAAATATCTTTACCACATACCAGCCCAGAGCGCCTATAGATAGAGGACCTAAAATATAGGATAGGAAAATCAAAAGAGCCTTCCACCCTTTCTCCGAATAGACGAAACACAAACGAATAAATGTGTAGACTAAGGACCCTGCTATCAAAGGAAAACCAATAAACAGCATGATAGCAGACGCCACTAAAGATTCGGATCCTGAGGGATCTATATTGAAAAAAAGCATCAAAATCATGAAGAAAGTAAATACAATGGGTGCATATAAACCTTGGAAACTTTTTTTTCGAATATTCATGTAGAATGCAAGAATAGCCGAGGGTAAAGAAACTAAGAAAATTAAACCCAAGTAACTTCCAAAAATCGAATATCCTGAACTATCCATTATTCATACTCCTTAAAACACTGTCGCTTCCTCAAGCGTAAACTTGACATTATCCTCAATCCACTTACGGCGTGGTTCGACTTTGTCACCCATGAGGACATTGACACGGCGTTCGGCTCGGGCCAGGTCTTCGATGGTGACACGGATGAGGGTGCGGGTGTCGGGATTCATGGTTGTCTCCCAGAGTTGGTCGGCGTTCATTTCACCGAGCCCCTTGTAGCGCTGAAGCATGGCACCTTTGCTAAACTTGCGGCGCAGGTCGTCCAGCTCACCGTCGGTCCAAGCATACTCGACAACTTCGCTCTTGCCCTTGCCCTTGGACATCTTGTAGAGAGGCGGCAAGGCGATATAGACGCGGCCAGCCTCAACCAGCGGACGCATATAGCGATAGAAAAAAGTCAGCAGCAAGGTCTGGATATGGGCACCGTCGGTGTCCGCATCGGTCATGATGATAACCTTGTCATAGTTGGCATCCTCAAGGGTAAAGTCTGTCCCAACACCCGCTCCAATCGTGTAAATCATGGTGTTGATTTCTTCGTTCTTGAGAATGTCAGCCATCTTAGCCTTAGCAGTATTGATAACCTTACCTCGCAGAGGCAGGATGGCTTGGAACTTACGGTCACGGCCTTGCTTGGCAGAGCCACCGGCAGAGTCTCCCTCGACCAGATAGAGTTCGTTCTTGGCTGGATTCTTGGACTGAGCCGGAGTCAGCTTACCAGACAGCAAGCCCTTGTCTTTCTTATTCTTCTTGCCATTCCGGCTTTCGTCACGTGCTTTACGGGCTGCTTCTCTGGCATCTCTGGCCTTGATAGCCTTGCGGATAAGGTTAGATGCCAGCTCACCATTTTCCAAGAGGAAAAAGGTCAGCTTGTCAGAGACGATGGAGTCCACGGCAGGACGAGCCAAAGGGCTGCCCAGCTTGTCCTTGGTCTGGCCTTCAAACTGCAGGTGCGCCTCAGGGACCAGGATGGACAGGACAGCAGCCAGACCCTCGCGGTAGTCCGAGCCTTCCAGATTCTTGTCCTTTTCCTTAAGCAGGCCGGTCTTTCTAGCATAGTCGTTCATGACCTTGGTAATAGCAGTCTTGAGCCCCGTCTCGTGGGTACCGCCGTCCTTGGTGCGGACGTTATTGACAAAGGACAGGATATTATCGGCGTAGCCGTCGTTGTACTGGAGGGCAACCTGAACTTGGAAGCCGCTCTCCTCGCCCTCGAAATAGAGGACGGGAGTCAGGGTTTCCTTGTCTTCATTGAGATAGCTGACAAAGTCTTCAACGCCGTTCTCATAGTGAAACTCTACTTCTTCGCCAGTCCGCGCATCGGTCAGCGACAGGCGGACATTCTTGAGCAGGAAGGCTGATTCCTTAAGCCGCTCAGCAATAGTGTTGTACTTGAAGTCCGTCGTTGAAAAAATCGTATCGTCTGGCATGAAGGTCACTTTGGTCCCAGACTTGGACTTAGGTGCAGTGTCGATTTTCTTGAGCGTAGTGACTGGTTTTCCGCCATTTTCAAAGCGCTGCTTGTAAACAGTCCCATCCCGCGTGATTTCTACTTCCAGCCAGCTGGAAAGGGCATTGACAACAGAGGACCCTACACCGTGGAGACCGCCCGAGGTCTTATAGCCACCTTGGCCGAACTTACCTCCAGCGTGGAGAACGGTGAAGATGACCTCAACCGTGGGAATCCCCATAGCGTGCTTGCCGACAGGCATCCCGCGTCCGTGGTCTGCGACAGTCAGACTGCCGTCCTTGTTGATAGTCACATCAATCCGGTCACCGAAGCCTGACAGGGCTTCATCGACAGCATTGTCCACAATCTCCCAGACCAGATGATGGAGTCCCGCTCCGTCAGTCGATCCGATATACATCCCTGGACGTTTGCGGACCGCATCCAACCCTTCTAATACCTGAATAGCATCGTCATTATAATTGTTAATATTGATTTCCTTTTTTGCCACAAGAACCTCCTAATGATTCATCTTTTCTATCTTACAAGTTTTTGGCAAATATTGCAAAGATTTTTTTGAAAAAAATGCTGATGAGAACGGATTTCAAACGAAGAACAATCCAATATCCGAGTAGACATTTCCTGCTATAAATTCTATCCTTTTCTATTGTAAGAAAGCGAAATAATGGTATAATAAAATCATGATGAACACGATAATTGGATTAATACTCGCATACTTACTGGGCTCTATTCCGACTGGACTTTGGATTGGGCAAATTTTCTTTAAAAAGAACCTGAGAGAATACGGCAGCGGCAATACTGGAACGACCAATACTTTCCGTATTTTGGGAAAGACGGCTGGGACGGCTACTTTTGCTATTGACTTTCTCAAAGGAACTGCAGCGACCCTGCTGCCTTTCTTTTTGCATATTGAGGGAGTTTCGCCGCTTGTCTTTGGCCTCTTGGCTGTAATAGGCCATACTTTTCCTATCTTTGCTGGCTTTAAGGGCGGCAAGGCCGTGGCAACCAGTGCAGGGGTTGTTCTGGGCTTCTCACCAGCCTTCTTTGTCTATCTGATTATCATCTTTGCCAGCATCCTCTATCTGGGAAGTATGATTTCTCTAGCAAGTGTGCTCTCAGCAGTCATCGCTATCCTGTCGGCGCTGCTCTTTCCTCTAGTCGGCTTTATCCTGCCCAGCTACGACCTCTTCTTCACTCTGATTATCATTGCGCTGGCTTTGATTATTATCCTCCGACACAAGGACAATATCCAACGTATCAAACAGAAAAAAGAAAATTTAATCCCTTGGGGCTTGAATATTACCCATCAAAATCCTGAAACAAAGAAATAAAACGGAAGTGAACAACTTCCGTTTTATTGTGTCTTCTAACTAGTCTTCTTTGTGACTTTTCTTGATTCCTGCCAATCCAAAGAATCCTAAAACCATACCAACTAGGCTCAAAGCAACTGCTGATTCGCTGCCTGTTTGTGGCAGTTCTTTAGCTGCAGGGTCCTTAGTGAAGATCTTGGCAACATGGACAGGTACTTGCTTAGTTTGATTTGGCGTGTTGGCCATTGGAGCCGCCTGTTTTGCAGGATCAGCTGCTTTGGTACCAGCTGGGTAGGAAGCTGCATTAGCTGGATCCGTTCCTTGCTTGATTTCTTCAATATCTGTATAGCCATCACCGTCTGTATCCTTAGTGGATGAAATAGAGATAGCACGTGAGTTTGGATTGATAACCGCATAGGCTGTCAAATCAGCTTTTGCCAGGTAGTCTGCGAAAGCCACATCCATAGATGGTCCTTCCTCGCGAGGGCCACCCAGCATGGTATAGCCGTCACCGCCAGCAGCCAGGAAGTCATTGGTCGTCAAATAGTAGGTCTTATTTGGATCAAGTGGCTCATAAACACCAGTTTCTTTATTCTTAATCTCGATGTGGAGGACACGCTGATTAGCCGGCAGAGTGGTATCATAATAGACTTTAGCTCCAGAGATTTGCAAGTAACCACCGCTTGGTTCTAGCAAGGGTTGTCCGTTCTCATCCAGCACAGGCTTGCCATCTTTTTCCTGAAGAATAGAGCCCAGAGATTTGGCAAACATATCTGCGATATTTTGACCAGTTACCTTGATTTGAGAAATAGTATTCCCAAAAGGCAATACGGCGATAACATTTCCCTTGGTGATTGGTTTATCTTTGGCAATAGTTTCGCGCAGACCGCCTCCGTTAGTAACAGCCAGGTCTGTCTTGTTGGCAAAGCCAGTTTGACCATAATCGTAGAGAGCATCTGCTACGACATTACCCAGATTGGTTTCCCGAACGCGGACATTTTCACGGTCACCATTAAGCTCTACTGGGCTGTTTGCTACGATAACTTTGGCATTATCAGCGTCGTATCTGGCTTTAATCTTGCTGACCATGTCTGCTACAACTGGGTCTGGAGCGACTTTTTTAGCTGTTTCAGCAGGGATTTGCTGAGGATTGCCTAGCAGTTGATTGGCCTTGAAAGTCACTTTTCCGATATTGTGTAGGTAGCTACCGGTCTGGTTGTAGGTTACATTATCACCATAAGTCGTAGACTCTACTGTGTGGGAGTGGCCGTCAATAACAGTTACACGCTTACCTTTGAGCTTAGGATTTTTTGAAAGAGCTTCAGCCAAGGTTGAGCCGCGCCACTCTGTCGGAGTTGTCGTGTCAACACCTAAGTGAGCTAGAACAACGTAGTTTTTGTAGTTCTTTCCTTCTGCCGCTGCGCGTGCTTCGATTTCGTCAATGACTCGATTAACCTCTGTAATTGGATCAGTGAAGGTCACACCTTGGACGTTTTTAGGGTGAGTTTTTGTAGCAGTTTCTGGTGTGGTCACACCGATTACCACAAACTCATCTCCCTCAACCGCTGGGTCCTTGTCCACAATGGTAGAAGCTTGGAAAACTCGAGCATTATTGGCGTAAGTGTTAGAACTAAGAAGTGGGAATTTAAGAATTTCCTTGTATTTCTTTGCCTCATCTAGACCAAAGTCAAACTCATGGTTACCGACTGCCATAGCATCGTAGCCAATTTCATTGAGGATTTTCGCACGTTCTTCCCCTTTTGAGCTATTGGAAATTGGCAGCCCTTGGAAGGCATCACCCGCATCTACAACAAGCACTTTAGGGTTTTTAGCGCGCTCTTCCTTGATAACAGTAGCCAGCTTAGCATCACCGATAACACCTTTTTCCTCTACGATGCGACCATGCACATCGTTGGTATGGAGAATCGTAGCCTCTGGTAGATTTTCAGACTGGGCTGGTGCTGCAGCGGCTTCTGTCGCAGCTGGACCAGCCGGAGCAGCTGCATTCTGACTATCTGCTGCTGGTTTTTCTTCTGCTGAAGCTGCTGGAGCAGTTGGTTGCGCTGCAGAAGCTGTCTCAGCAGCTGGCTGACTGGTCAACTCAGTCGTTGCCGGCTCTGGATTAGCCTGAGCCTCTTCCGCAGAGACTTGATGCGCCAAGAAAGCAGGTGCCAAAAGCACTGTTGATAGAACAGGTAAGATGAAAAATTTCTTCTTCATATAACGAACACTCCTCTTTAGTATTTTGTTATATTATACCTCTTTTTGGTTTAAAAAGGAACTATATCCTTAATATTTCCAAACATTCGTAATTTCAGAAATTTTCTAGAAAGTTTTCTTTGTTAAAAAAGACCCTCAAATTCATCAGAGTCTTATTTACATTATCCTTCAAAGACAACTTCTCCATCACAGATGGTAAACTTCACTTGGCCTTTAAGATTTTCACCAACAAAAGGTGAATTGGCTGCTTTGGAGGCGAAATGATCAGTCACAAGTCTATCTGCTTCTGGATCAAATATAGTCAAATCGGCTGGACCATCCTGAGCGATGAAGCCAGCATCGAAACCATACAACTGAGCCGGATTAAGAGTCATTTTCTCTAAAAGTTCCATCAAGCTCAGATGACCAGCCTCAACTAGGTAGGTCAGTCCCAGAGAAAGCGAAGTCTCAAGACCAGTCATGCCAGAAGGCGCCTGAGTGATGTCTTCAACATTTTTCTCGTCAGCATGATGTGGAGCATGGTCCGTCGCAATGACAGAAATGACACCTGACTTAAGCCCCTCGATAACCGCTAGCCGGTCCGATTCTAAGCGCAGAGGTGGATTCATCTTGGCATTGCTACCCTTGGTCAATAGCAGTGCTTCTGTTTTAGAGAAGTGCTGAGGTGCTGCTTCAGCAGTGACTTGAGCGCCTAGCTTCTGAGCGAATTCGACCACCTTTACACTCTCAGCCTTGGACAAATGCTGAATATGCACATGAGCCTTTGCATCATAAGCAATCATAACATCGCGTGCAATCATGCTATACTCTGCCACACCTGTCGCGCCGCAAATATGAAAATGCTCTTTGGCAATATGCTCATTGAAACCAAGTATCCCGTTGAGATTTGGATCTTCCTCGTGCAAGCTGATAAAGGTGTTATTTTTACGAGCCTCTACGAGCGCCTTGCGGACAATGCCAGCGTTGGTCAGCGGAATACCGTCATCAGAAAAACCTACTGCACCAGCTGCCAAAAGACCTTGGAAATCTGTCAGATGTTGCCCATCAAAATTCTCTGTAATCGTTGCAACCGACTTGATATGGATATTTTCACGACTAGCTGACTCCAGTACTTCTTTCAGGGTTTCAACCGTAGAGATGGTCGGATTGGTATTGGCCATCATAACAACTGTCGTAAAGCCACCTGCTGCTGCTGCCAAGGCCCCCGTATGAATGTCTTCCTTATGAGTCTGGCCCGGCTCCCTAAAATGAACATGTATATCCACCAAACCTGGAGCCACCACCAAACCATTGGCATCAATAACTTTTGCGCCCTCAGCCTGCAAATCTTGACCGATTTTGACGATTTTCTTCCTCTCGACCAAGAGGTCAGTAATTTGGTCAAAACCAGTCTTAGGATCCATAACTCGTCCGTTTTTGATTAATAGCATCGTCTTATCTCCTTATTCGTAAAAGTCCACCTGCGTATCCAGCAGCTTATCCCCGTCATAAACAAACTTTGCTGAAAAGAAAGGCTTGTCTTCTAAAAGCCACTCAACAAAGGTATGATCGCCTTCCCAGGTTGGTTTAGATAAAACCTGATTATAGGGCACCCATTCCAGAGTACCTTCGTTGCAGTCAATCAATTCCCCCTCAAACTCAGTCACCTTGAAGACATAGGTGTACCAGTCCAAGTCGGGAGTAAACTCTGGAAAAGTGATAACGCCTTTGAGAACAGGCTTGGCCTTTAGACCTGTTTCCTCTAAAATTTCGCGAGTTGCACATTCCTGCGGGGTTTCTCCACGCTCTAGCTTACCACCGACACCAATCCATTTCCCAGCATGAACATCATTTGGCTTTTTGTTGCGGTGCAGCATGAGAAACTCCCGGCCATTATCGATATAACAAATCGTTGCTAACTGAACCATACTACCTCCTAAGCTAACCAATCGATAGGTTCCAAGCCCTTAGTCACTAAGAAATCATTGGTACGAGAAAAAGGTTTGCTGCCAAAGAAACCACGGTAGGCAGACAGCGGACTTGGGTGAGCTGACTCGATTATCAAATGTTGCGAATTGCTTATCAAGGCTTTTTTCTTGCGCGCATAGGAACCCCAGAGGATAAAGACAACTGGATCAGACTTTTCATTGACTACTTTGATAATAGCATCTGTAAAAGGCTCCCAGATTAAGCCGGCATGCGCATTGGCCTGGCCAGAAGGCACTGTCAGCCCAGCATTGAGCAAGAGAACACCCTGCTGAGCCCAGGAAGTCAAATCATGCGACTCTTTCACTCCAATATCATCAGCCAGTTCTTTAAGAATATTCTGCAAAGAAGGCGGAGCTGGAATGTCATCAGGTACCGAAAAACTCAAGCCTTGTGCCTGTCTCGGTCCGTGGTAGGGGTCCTGCCCCAAAATAACCACCTTAACATCTGCTAAATCTGTCGTCTGAATCGCATTAAACACCTTTTCCCGAGGTGGGTAAATGGTCCCTGAAGCATACACTTCGTCTAAAAAATGATTGATTTTTGCAAAATAACCTTCCGGCAACTGCTCCTTAATCAAAGCGTGCCAAGCTGAATGCTGCATACATGTCTCCTCTCATTTTCTACGATAAAAATTCTATTACTTAATCCACCTAAGTGCTCTTCTGAGTTCTGCTGTGCCATTTTCCAGAAAACAACGACCATGAGCTAGTATGATTTTCTCTGGTTGCCAAGCCAGCATCTGCTCTAGACATTCTTTGGCTTCTTTTTGATGACCGATAAAGGTCATGCGGTAGTCAATAGGTGTCTGGCCGTCCGGAGCTGCAACACGAACCAATTTATAAACCTTGCTGCGAAGCGAACTTGGAAAATGCTCTGTTTCAAAATTCTCAATCAAATCTGTCAAAATCAAGGTTTGACTGTCCTTATGAAAAAAGACAACTTCCTCAATATAAGTACTTCCCTTGAAAACCAACTGTTCTATCTGGTCTACCCAAGCTTCAGGAGCCTCATCCGTCAATTTTTCATCAAAAGAGACTGGAATTTTCTGCTTGGCTGCTCTCTCCTCCACTCCTGGGCTAGACCAAGAAATCGCCTCAGGATATCGCTTCTTCCGGTCAGCAATATATGCATAGTGAATCCTATTAGGTGAAACGAGGTGTGCGACTGGTCCCAAAGCGTCCAACTGGTCAAACAAGGCTTGATTTGGCTGGATTGGTGAATGGCACCAGAGCTGGCCGTTTGCTAACTTGATGACAGTCATGCGGGTAGAAAAAGGCAATTTTGTCACCACTGCATCCATCTCAATCAAATCACCGTCTACAATCCAGATATTCTCAGCAAAGGGCTTCAAGCTATAAAGCGGTTCATAGATAGGAACAGGTCTTTTCATTTCAAAGATTCCTTCTTTCTAGTCCAAAAGTGAAACTTCCCTAAGCCTTGTGGGTACTGGGCTAATCCTAGGGCAGACAGAATTAGAATCTGTGGCAAAAACTGAATCAGATAACGCGTCTTTCCTCCCTCAAAAATCTGCAGAAAGAGCAGGCCACCAAAAACAGCTAAGGTTAGAAAATTCAGCTCATCACTGGATCGATATTTCCAAAGGGCAAAGACAAGTCCTGCTGCCATGACAATCCAGACCACCTGCTTGGACAGTGAGAAATAGACAAATTCTGACTTGTCAGTGTTCAGGAAGAAGTCACGGACAAACTGAGTTAAAGGATTATCTTTCGTATCTTGGTAAAAAGGCGATATATAAGGCGTCTTTTCATTTTCAACACTGCGGTAGAGCCAGCCCAAATCTCCTTCAGCTACAGTCAGAGACTGCTTATGGAAGAGATGATGAGCGAGAGTCAAAGGATTATATTCACTTAAGCGCCGCTTGATTTCCTTGATAACATATTCCTTGGCAAACATGCCATTGTTATAGTTATATTGCTTATCAGGCTCAATATACTGCAAGAGCCCCTCTTTCATATCTTCCTGATTGTGGCCATTGAAGGTCAGACCCAAATTAATAAAGAGCAATGGACCTTTTGCCAATCCCTCTCCCTTCATAATCGGCACTTCCGTCTGATGCTTGGACCAGTAATGCAGCGGGGCATAGCTAATCGCAAAACTGCAAGCAAAAACGACTAGTGTCAGAAAGAACTTCTTCCAATTCTTTTTAAAAAAGAGGACTCCGAAGACAGCTATCAGCAAAATCATTACTGTTGGTCTAAAGAAGAAAGCCAGGCTAGTCATCAGCCCAAGCAAAATACTGCGCCAAACCAGCTGTCTACTGTTCTCCTCTCCTCTCAGCAATCCCAGAACTAGGAAAATCTGCAAACTGATGAAAGGCAAGGGCGGAATATCCGTATACATAGAAAAGAAATAAGGAGAAAAGCCCAGTAAAAGCACATAAAGACTAAATACAGCATCAGCAGTCTTTTGTGAAAAATACTTTTGGCAACCCTTATAGAGAATCAAGGCCGTTACGTTAGTATAAACAATATTCAAGGCCTGCATGACCCATAGACCAGATCCCCCAAATACATTAAAGAAAAAACGCTCGTAGAGAAAAAGTGAGACATTGTTAGGATTCCGGGTCAGATAGCTGGAAATGGAGCTTTCTTTCAGAGTTTTGAAAGCCCCTGTAAAGACTACAGCTGCGTCACGCCTAATCAAAAGCTCTGCCGAAAAGAGCATAATCAGCTGAAAAATAAAGGCAGCTAGCATAATAAGAAGTTTATGCTTCATCAGCCAATGATAAGCTTTTTCTAGCAAATGCCGATAGCGATAGGCCAGATAAGCCAAGCCGGCAAAAGCAATCATAGCTATACTATTCAGCTCTGCAACATGCCAGATGGCAATCAGAAACCAGTGAACAGCCGTAACCAGCATAACTTTCTGTAATATCGAAAAGGATAGATGATAAATCTTAGACATAGCTCTATTATACCAAACACCGAGACTTTAAGCCATTTTAAAAGGCAAGACAAGGACGTTTTACTGAAAAATGACCTGAATAAGAGTCAGATCATTTTATTTCTGTTCGGTCTAAGACTGCCAATTTTCTTGGTCATGCTTAAATTTCTCAAGCAAGGCCAAACCCTCAGGATTGACATACCCCTCTGCTTCGGCCAGAGTGATTAGCTCAGTGTAGTTAGAAAGGGTCACTAATTTCACACCCGCTTCATTGAAGTTTTTATCTGCCTTTGGCAGCTCATAGGTAAAGATGGCTGCTGCGCCAATCACATCCGCACCTTCACGTTTAGCGGCAGCGATAGCATCCAAGACCGACCCCCCCGTCGAGATTAAGTCCTCAATGACAACCATCTTCTGCCCAGGCGCTACGCGACCTTCGATTTGATTGCCCGCTCCGTGATCTTTTGGTTTGCTGCGGATATAGGCAAATGGCAGGTTCATCTTATCTGCAATAATAGCTCCGTGAGGAATACCTGCTGTTGCAGTTCCAGCAATAACTTCTACATCTGGAAATTCCGCCCGAATCTTTTCAACGAAACCATCTTCAATCAAGGTCCGAGTTTCTGGATAAGCCAAGGTCACACGGTTGTCCGTATATATAGGTGACTTGATGCCCGACGCCCATGTAAAAGGCTCTTCTGGCTTCAAATACACAGCTTTGATTTTCAATAAATCACGCGCAATCTCTTTTGCTAAAGTCATTTTTTGCTCCTTATAAATTTGAAATTTTATGATGCTGTTAATTTTGTATAACGATTTAATTCGAATCTCTTGTTTTTGCTAGCTATTCCACTGCTTCTTAATCTCGTGATAAGCATCCCAAGGATTTTCAGCTTGGATAATTGGACGACCTACTACAATATAGTCACTACCAATTTGATGGGCTTCCTGCGGTGTCATGACCCGTTTTTGGTCGCCGATTTCCGCTCCAGCTGGCCGAATACCCGGCGTCACACAGAGAAAGTCATTTGCAGTAGCCGCCTTAATCAGTTCCACTTCTTGAGCTGAACAAACTACACCATCCAAACCGGCTTCTTTAGCCTTCCGAGCGTAATTGACAACAGACTCCTGAACCGTGGTCTGGATGTTTTGGCAATCACGCATATCTTCCTCGCTGGTCGAGGTCAACTGAGTCACCGCAACCAACTTAGCCTTATCCCCCAAGACCTTCTTGGCTTCGCTCATCATCTCCACACCGCCTGCTGCATGGACCGTTACCATGTCAATACCAAAAGTACCTAAGACAGACATGGCTGAGCGGACCGTATTGGGAATGTCGTGCAGTTTCAGATCCAAGAAAATGCTGTGTCCAAGACCTTTCAGATAATGAACGATTTCTGGACCAATGGCATAGAAGAATTCCATGCCGATTTTAACATAGAGTTTTTCATCTTCCGGAAAATGCTCCAAGAAATCTTTGACATCGTCAAAAGATGGAAAGTCGAGGGCGATAATAGGCCGTTCTTCACGCATGAGGGGAAAATCTCCTTTTAAATTATTATCTTCAAAAAAGTCCATTAGGCATTTATATCTCAAAACCAACCTTCACATTAGGCTCAGAGACATAGAAAAAACCTTGCCCGAGAGCAAGGTTACACGAAAATGTGGCAGTATCTGCCATTCAAACGTATGTACCTTAGTAGCCTCTCTGGACTTCTTTAAAGGTTATATTTAGTTCATTCTATAATTTCACAGCAGGATTGTCAAGTAAAAATGTAACTTTAAAGCAAATTCTCTCGAACTTCTTTACGTAAGCTTTCAAGACTTTCAATGCCGTATTTATCCATAGCCTTAGGCAGGTTCTCAATGATGGTAGGACAAGTATAAGGATCCGTGAAATTGGCAGTTCCCACTCCAATGGCTGAAGCGCCTGCTATAAACATCTCCAGAGCAGCCTCCGCAGAATCAACTCCCCCCATACCAATGATAGGAAGTTTGCTTGCCTGCGCCACTTGACGGATCAGCTTGAGAGCTACCGGAAAGACAGCCGGACCAGACATGCCACCAGTGCCATTAGCGATAATAGGCTTGCGCGACTTCAAGTCAAATCGCATACCTACTAAGGTATTAATCATGGTAAAACCAGCAGCACCAGCATCTTCAACTGCCTTAGCTACCTGAGTGATGTCTGCCACACTCGGAGTCAATTTGACATAAACTGGTACAGCAGAAGCATCTACTGCTGCCTTGGTTGCTTCGTAAGCCAACTCCGGAACTTGACCAATCAAAAGTCCAGCATTTCCATGGTCAACATTAGGACAAGAGATATTGAGCTCAATAGCCTTGACATTGGGGGCTTGAGAAATTTTCCCAGCCACTGTCGCATATTCTTGATTGGAAAAGCCTGCTACATTGGCGATGATTGGCAGGTCGGGATAATGCTTTGCCAGCCAGGGCAGTTTTTCAGCTAGGACAACCTCAACACCTGGATTTTGCAGGCCAATGGCATTAAGCATCCCAGCTGGTGTTTCTGCCACACGCGGAGTGGGATTGCCAAAGCGGGGGTCCAAAGTCGTAGCCTTTATCATGATGGAGCCTAGCAAGTCTAGGTCATAGTATTTGGCATATTCCTGTCCGAAACCAAAACAGCCAGATGCTGGAATAATTGGATTTTTCAGGTCCAAGCCTGGCAAGGAAACTCTTAAACGTTGGTCACTCATTCTTTCCCCTCCTAGACAATAATCGTGCCCGTCTCAAAGACCGGACCGTCTTCACAAACGCGCTTATTGACCGACTCGTCCTGACCTGCAACATGAACTACGCAGGCATAGCAGGCGCCCATACCACACGCCATACGAGACTCCATGGAGAGATAAGCATGCGGATGGTCCTGAAACTTACGATCCACATACTGAAGCATAGCTGGCGCACCACAGGAATAAACAGCCGCATAGTCTTGGGACAACTCATCCACAACGGCTGATACATAGCCTTGGCGGCCATAAGAGCCGTTATCCGTCGTGACAATGACCTCAGCGTATTTTTTCATTTCTTCCTCTAAAATAACAGCGGATTTATCAGAAAATCCCAGAACAGCAGTTACTTGAGCTCCCTTGGCATGCAATTCTTTAGCAACCTCAAGCAGGGGAGGGACACCAATCCCACCACCGACAATCAAAGCGTGGTCACCTGCCCTTACAGGACTCAAATCAAAGCCATTGCCCTGGGGCCCCATAACATCAAGAAAAGACCCAACTGGAAGTTGAGAAAAAATAGCTGTCCCGCCGCCTTCTATCCGATAGATGATGCGACAAGTCAGATTTTCTCGGTCAATCTCTGCGATTGAGATAGGCCGGCGCAAAAGCTTGCTGTCATCTGGTACCCGAATATGTAAAAACTGCCCAGCCTGCATCTGGCTGACCATTTGGCCCTTTAGGAGCATAGAAAAAATATTAGGTGCAATCTCTACTTGATTCAGAAGCTCCATCTGCTCCAGCATAATCTTGCCAAATCTCTTTTTACAACTGTCACTAACCATGACAACCTCACTTTCTACAAGAAAAAACCTCGCCGCAGCAAGGTTTCGCAAAAAACAAGGCAGCCAAATGCCTCTTATACCGTTTTTCCCCACCTTGTAGCCTCACTGGACTTGATTAAAGGTTAAATTGTAAACATTATATCGTTAGAGATGAGGAATGTCAAGGCATAAAAAATATTAGAATTTTCATGTCACTAATGAATCGAAGCATTACCAGCTCTTGTCAAATTCACTTTTTACATCTGCAAGACAAAAGCTTCCATCCTCCTGTCTTCTGAAAATCAAGGCTACTCTATCACTTTTTCGTTCAGCAGGTGGACGATGAATATTAAAATAATTCACCTGTAACGATAACGGGCTATAATCTGTATCGCTTCCAGAAAAATTAATATCTGAAGGCAGTCCAAATCGATCAACAATCTCCTGATATGTCATTCCACCTTTTCCATATTGACTATCACCTACTGTCAATGTATCCATATCTTCTGGCTTCCACTTAAAAACAAACTCATTTTTGGTAGCTGGTAGGTTATGAATGTCATCCAAGTAAACTGCCGTTTTGGTTATTAAATAGTACTTTTTTCCATTGGAATCGGGGTCATAAAAACCCAAACTGATTTCCTGAGGATGTCCTGATGAACCATATCTAGGAACATCTACAATTCTTGTCTTATAAGTTAGTGTCAATCCATTTTCGGTAAAACTTACATTTGAACCCTTACCATATTTCGTAATAACCTCTTCCAAAGTCGGATTATTTTTCCACCCCCCAACTTTTGCTATTTTGAGTTCTACAAAATTGTCTAATGTCCAATTAAAAATAAACTTTTTTTCATCTTCCTCAACAATTTTCTTTTTCAGTTCCTTTTGATCTTGATTTATTTCTGGCTCGTCATCATATTGCTGAGTAATAGAGCTTTCTCTACTAACTGACGAAACCGTCTTATTATATTTGTACTTAAGGTTGGCTCTAGGAACCTTTTGAGAAAAATAATAGAAGCCAAAGAACAAAGCAAATGACAAGGTCAAACAAAGAAGAATAAAGGCCGAATTAATCCTTTTTTTCTCCTCCTGTATGGCCATCATGCTAAGTTCTTCTCTTTTTATCTTTTGTTGTTTATAAAGTTCTCTTTTGATATCTCTAAATGAATTGGCATCATGTTTTTTCTTGCTACTCCTTCTCAAGATTATCTCCTCTGTCTTTTTTATTTTAGTTTACTGGCTTTGTTTAGAAACCAAACGCCATGTTCCATCTTCTTGCTTATAAAATTCTAAATTAACAGTTTTCAATTCATCTGGAGATCTCCATCCCCTTGGATTGTTATAAGTAACCCGCATTTGAAGTTGTTTATCCTCTCCCAAAATCGTCTGATATAGAGGTAAGCCAACATTTGAAACGATCTCATTATAAACCGTACCTTTGTCAGTACCTTCTCTAGCACCAATAACAAGACTATCAATATATTCTTGCGTCCATAAAAAGTCTCTATTAGGATTTTGATCCACCTTAATTTCATCACTTGCAAGGTTAGAATGGTACTTGGAAATGAGCTTATAAACACCATCGAATTCAGCAAATGTTAAAGAAACATAGCCAAGAGCACCATTCTTCTCTTTCCAAAAAAGACGAATATGCTTTTGAATTTCATTATTTGATGAAAAGTCAATCCATGAACCAGCTTCAACAGGTTTTCCAAATTCTTTTAAAACATCTTCCAAGACGACTCCACCTTTATCTTTGTCCATGGGTAGAGAAACTGCCTTGTCAACCGTCCAAAGAAAGGGACCGCTTTTTTCTAGAGAAACGATAAGGCTTTCAGCGAATTTTTTTACTTCAGTCTCCTTATCCTCTAATTCTTTTGATGGTGAAATAATCTTACTTGACTGGCTCACTGGTTGCTTAGATTTAGCTTTTTCCGGTATGGAAAGCATTAAAAATACTGCTCCAACGATAGAAAAGCCAATAATGGCTAATAGAACGAATGGTAAGAACTTAGACTTAGAAGTCTCCTTCTCTAACTCAAAAGCAATATCTTCAAAAGAATCCTCTTTTCTCTTCATAACTACTCCTTTTACAGTCTAAAAATCATCATATCACGAATAACTTGAAATTGCAAAACCTGTTTCATTATAAAAGACTTGATAAAATCTCTCTATAATTCCGATAAGAATAAACTTTAAAAATGTCACTATATCCAATAGAATTTCTTTTACCATCTGTCCATTTTAATAAATTCAATTATAAAAACATGCTAGCTTTCATTGATTTATCGGGAAAAAATCCCCAGTTTGTGATAAAATAGTCCTATGAGAATTCAACAGTTACACTATATTATCAAAATCGTCGAGACTGGCAGTATGAACGAAGCTGCTAAGCAACTTTTCATTACCCAGCCTAGCTTGTCCAATGCTGTGCGCGATTTGGAAAATGAAATGGGCATCGAGATTTTCATTCGCAATCCCAAAGGAATTACCTTGACCAAGGACGGCATGGAGTTTCTTTCTTATGCCCGGCAGGTGGTTGAGCAGACCCAGCTTCTAGAAGAACGATACAAAAACCCTGTCGCCCACCGCGAGCTTTTCAGCGTTTCTGCCCAACACTATGCTTTTGTGGTCAATGCCTTTGTCTCCCTACTTAAAAAAAGTGATATGGAGAAATACGAGCTCTTTCTGCGGGAAACTCGGACTTGGGAAATTATTGACGACGTAAAAAACTTCCGCAGCGAAATCGGCGTCCTCTTTCTCAATAGCTACAACCGCGATGTCCTATCCAAGATGCTGGATGACAATCATCTGATTGCCACTCATCTCTTCACGGCTCAGCCCCATATCTTTGTCAGCAAATCCAATCCGCTTGCCAAGAAAAAGCTGGTTCAATTATCTGACTTAGAAAACTTCCCTTACCTCAGCTACGACCAGGGGACCCACAACTCTTTCTACTTTTCAGAGGAAATTCTTTCTCAGGAACACCACAAAAAATCTATCGTCGTCAGCGACCGCGCGACCCTCTTTAATCTTTTGATTGGTTTGGACGGCTACACAATTGCAACCGGTATTCTCAACAGCAATCTCAACGGAGACAATATCGTGTCAATCCCACTGGACATTGATGATCCAATCGAACTGGTTTACATCCAGCACGAAAAAGCCAGCCTTTCAAAAATGGGAGAACGATTCATTGAGTATCTGATCGAGGAAGTGAAGTTTGATAAATAAACTGCAAAAAACACCCGAAAAAGCTTTTTCAGGTGTTTTACTATTGTTTTAATTTGCCTAACACTTCCCCTATCTTACCTTCAATAACTAAGTCAGCCTGGCTGTCTTGAGGGATGCTGGTCTTGTTGATGACGACCAGATGCTTACCTACAAAATACTGGATGAGGCTGGCTGCGGGATAGACGACTAAGGACGTGCCGCCGATTATCAGTAGATCAGCTTGCTGGATAGCTTGGGCAGCCTGCTGGAACACTTCCATATCTAGGGGTTCTTCATAGAGAGTCACATCTGGTTTGACAATACCGCCACAGTCAAGGCAGCGAGGAATGGTACCCTGCAAAGTCAGAAAGCCGTCCAAATCGTAGAATCGCTGACAATTCAGACAGTAATTTCTATCCGCACTGCCATGTAGTTTGAGAACCTTTTTCGAACCGGCCATTTCATGCAAGCTATCGATATTTTGAGTCACCACAGCCTTGAGCTTGCCTGCCTTCTCTAAATCCGCTAAGTAGACATGAGCAGCATTGGGCTTAGCATCCGGATAGAGTAGGTACTTCTTGTAAAAATCAAAAAACTCCTGCGGATAGCGCTCAAACATAGTGTGAGAAACCAGCTGCTCCGCTGTAAAATGCCGTCCTAGCTTGACGCTGTATATCCCATCTGAACTGCGGAAGTCCGGAATATTGGACTCAGTCGAAACACCCGCACCACCGAAAAAGACGATATTTTGACTTTGGTCTATCAATTCTTGCAACCTTGCAATCTTATCCATCCTGCTACCCCTTATAAGAGACTTTCTATGAGCTCATTCGCTCGGTCGAAGTAAAAAGGTTCCCTCTGATAAACTATGCCTGTCTCCTGCGCCAAATCAATCAGAAGCTCCATAAAGTGCTGAGATGAGAAACCTGTCGTCCTGTGCAATTCTTCCTCATCGAATGGCCGGATAAGGTGAGCCAGTGGATTGCGGACTGACTTTTCTAACTCTCTTAGCTGCTGTGCTGATTCTTTGACAGATTCAGGCAAATTCAACTGCAAAATCATCTCCGTCAAACTAGAAGAATTAACCGTGCTTTCCGCATGAAAATTTTGCAGGACAGGATTATCAGAATGTCGCATCTTTTCAAACTTCCAACGGTCGTAACTAGCTCCTCGCGAATTATGAATATAGCTCTCAATATCCAGTATTTGCATGCGAATCAGCCGCATAAAAATCCGATAAATAGCCGGACTGACAGCTCGGATAAAGTCAATCAGCTGCTCATTTCTCAGCTTGGCTTCAAGGTCATAAAGGTAATTGACCAGCTGCTCATCCGCTTCATCTTCATGGCAAAAAAGCTGAAAATCAGCTAGGACAGACCCAGTGATTTCCAACTTTAGATTCATCATAGATTGGATGTTGAGCTCTCTTCGCTCCGCTAAAGCCTCAAGAAGATTAACCAAGTCAGACTGGACACTGCTTTCTGCTCGCTCAGCTAGCTTATACGCATAAGCATAGTCATAGCGGGAAATAGCAAAGAGAATGGCTTCTTTGACATCTACTTTCATGCTTCTGCAATCAAGGTTTCCAAACCAACCTTCATCATATCGGTGAAGGTATTTTGACGTTCTTCTGCAGTCGTGTCTTCTTCTGGATTGACCAAGCTGTCAGAAATAGTCATGATAGCAAGAGCATCCACATGGTGTTGAGCAGCCAAATAGTAAAGAGCTGCCGCTTCCATTTCCACTGCCTTAACCCCCCACTTACCAAGCTCGATATTCTTTTCAAAGTAGTTTGAATAAAAGACATCAGACGACAAGACATTCCCAACATGGGTTGTCATACCAAGACCTTTGGCGATATGGTAAGCCTTATCTAACAAATCAAAGCTAGCGATTTGCGGAAAATCATACTGTGGCCAGTCATTACGGATAATGTTGGAGTTAGTTGCAGCCGCCTGCGCCAAAACCAATTCACGGACATGGACATCAGCATTCAGCGAGCCAGCAGTTCCGACACGGATCAGCTTTTTCACACCGTAGTCAACAATCAACTCACGCGCGTAGATAGAGATTGAGGGCATTCCCATTCCAGTTCCCATAACTGAAACACGTTCGCCTTTGTAATTACCTGTATAACCAAACATGTTACGGACTTCATTGAAGCAAACAGCATCTTCTAAAAAGTTCTCAGCGATGAATTTGGCCCGAAGCGGATCCCCTGGAAGAAGAATTTTATCCGCAATTTCACCTGGCTTAGCAGAAATATGAATAGACATAGTTAAGATACCAAACCCGTCAAAAGCAAAGGGAAAATAGGAGATGGTCGCAGTGAGCGATGCTCGCAAGACCAACTATCTTTTTCCCACCGCTTTTAGGGTGGGTTCAATTCCTTTCTTTCTTAATTTTAATATTTCATAGAAAGGTTAGCTCGGATTCAATTACAAACCCAAATCCAACCTTTCCATGATTCTTTCTTTTCTTACAATTCAGCAAGTGTTTCTTTAAGAAGTCGTTTGAAATCACCCTTGACACGTTCTGTTACTTCAACCACTTCCTCATGATTAAGCTCTTCTTGGAAACCAGCAGCAAAGTTTGTAATACATGAAATACCAAGGACTTTCAAACCAGAATGTGCTGCTACAATCACTTCAGGAACAGTAGACATGCCGACTGCATCTGCTCCGAGCGTCTTATAAGCACGGATTTCTGCAGGCGTTTCGTAAGTCGGACCGGTAACACCAATATAGACACCGTCATCAAGCTTAATGCCAAGCTTATCAGCGACTTGATGAGCAGTTGCACGATATTCTGGAGTGTAAGATTTAGACATATCAGGGAAACGTGGACCAAATTCATCCAAGTTTTCACCAATCAAAGGATTTTGGCCAGTCATATTGATGTGGTCAGTGATCGCCATAAGCGTACCAGGACCATAGCCGATACCTCCAGCAGCATTGGTCACAATAACACCTGTCGCACCAAGAGCCTTCATCACACGCACTGGGAAAGTAACGACTTCTAAAGGATTTCCTTCATAGAAATGGAAACGGCCTTGCAGAGCCAAGACTTTCCGTCCTGCCAAGTCTCCATAGACTAATTTCCCAGCGTGGCCAACAACAGTTGAGCGGCCCCAGTTTGGAATATCCGCATAGTCAAGGCTAACGGCATTTTCAATTTCAGAAGCCAATTCTCCCAAACCAGATCCCAAAATCAAACCAAATTCAGGTTCTGTCATACCTTTTTCTTTCAAGAAGGCTGCTGTTGCTTTGATTTTTTCTGATAAGCTTGTCATAAAACATTTTCCTCACTCTCTTATTATGCTTATACCAATTTGTCCAAGAAGCTTTCACCAATCATCGCCTTGTCTACTCCGAAGTTTTCAGCAACGGTAGCGGAGATATCCGCAAAGTGTCCAACAGGAATATGACCATGACCGCTCAGCGATTTTCCGAAGACCAAAAGCGGAATGTACTCACGAGTGTGGTCTGTTCCGGCATAGGTCGGGTCATTACCATGGTCAGCAGTAATCATGAGCAAATCATCTTCACGCATATTTTCAATGATTTCTGGGATACGAGCATCAAACTCTTCCAAACAGTCACGGTAGCCATGTGGATCACGGCGGTGACCATAAAGAGCATCAAAGTCTACTAGGTTAGTAAATGAGAAACCTTCTTTGAAGTTTTCGTCTTTCAGGGCTTTGACCAAAGTATCTACACCATGATTGTTAGACTTATTGTGTCCCATGTCATGGTTAATTCCAGCGCCGTTGAAGATGTCATTTATCTTACCAACAGAATAAGTATCAATTCCAGCTTCATTGAGCTTATCAAGTACAGTTGGATTAAACGGAGAAACTGCATAGTCGTGACGGTTGGCTGTACGAGTGAAGTTGCCTGGCTCACCTACATAAGGACGAGCGATAATACGTCCTAGAAGCGCAGGCCGTTCCAAGGTAATAGAGCGGGCAAATTCACAGATACGATAGAGCTCTTCCAAAGGAATCACTTCTTCGTGTGCTGCAATTTGCAATACTGGGTCAGCAGAGGTATAGATAATCAGCTCGCCTGTTTCCATCTGACGAGGACCAAAGTCATCAATAACTGCTGTACCAGAGTAAGGTTTGTTAGCCTCACGAATGATCTTGCGACCAGAAAATTCTTCAATCTGAGTCAGGATTTCTTCTGGGAAGCCATTCCAGAAAGTATCAAAAGGCTCAGTAATATTGAGACCCATGATTTCCCAGTGTCCTGTCATCGTGTCTTTTCCAAGAGATACTTCTTCCAGCTTGGTATAGTAACCGCTAGGATTTTCTTCTTGAGGAACTGTCTTCAAAGGAACAGGACGCTCGATATTTCCCAAACCGATCTTAGCCATATTTGGCACATTCAGCCCTACCGTTTTGGAAATATGTCCCAGAGTATCTGAAGCACCATCTGGTACCCCTGCATTGACAAAGTTATTGGCATCTGGCGCAGCACCGATACCAACTGAGTCCATGACTACCAAGTGAATACGATTAAATTTTGGCATAAAATACCTCTTTCTATTTATTGGCCTCTAAAACTTGAAGACCCGATTTTCCAGCAACAATGACCTTGTCTACCATTTGATTAAACAGTCCATGCTCCACTACGCCCACTGCATGATCTAGTTCTTGCGCAAACTTAACTGGATTTTCAATCACACCTAAATCTAAGTCAATAATGAAATTCTGCATGTCCGTAACAAATCGCTGACCATCCTTCTGACGAAAGGCAGGCTTATAGCCTGCACGCTCAAAGCGACGAAAGAGCTGCTCAGCACCGTACTGAACAACTTCTACTGGTAGCATGAAGGCACCTAGCTTCTCTACCATCTTGCTCTCATCGACCACCCAGATATAGTGCTTAGTAGGCACCGCCACGACTTTCTCCATGAGAAGTGCGCCGCCACCGCCCTTGATACCGTTAAAAGCTGAATCAACCTCATCAGCACCATCAACAGTGACATCCACCTGATCCACATCGTCGATAGACTTGAGCGGAATGCCTAGCCCTTCAGCCTGTTTGCTAGTGACACTGGAAGTCGTAACAGCTGTAATCTGCAATCCTTCTTCCTTGATACGCCGACCAATCTCTTCGACAAAATAATAAGCAGTCGAACCCGTCCCGAGACCAACAATCATCCCGCTTTGGACAAATTCAGCAGCCTTGATTCCTGCCAGTTTCTTTAGATTTTCCATAGCACCTCCTCGAATCACACTACTTTTATTATATCATGATTCTCACTAACATGAAAGTGTTTTCTTTGCCAGACTTAAACTGCATTCCTTCCGCTTGATAATCGAAAGCCTTGCTCCTCCTTGATTTTTGCGTTACAATTAGGGTAATTGATTTTAAAACACAAGGAAAAATACAGTATGATTACCAGAGAATTTGATACAATCGCTGCGATTTCTACGCCTCTTGGCGAAGGGGCTATCGGGATCGTCAGACTAAGCGGGACTGACAGCTTTGCTATTGCCCAAAAAATCTTCAAAGGGAAGAATCTAAGCAAAGTGGAAAGCCACACGCTCAACTACGGTCATATCGTTGACCCTCAAAATCAGGAAATTCTGGATGAGGTTATGCTTGGTGCCATGCGCTCTCCCAAGACCTTCACGCGCGAGGATATCATCGAGATAAATACCCATGGTGGAATTGCGGTCACTAATGAAATTTTGCAGTTGGCAATTCGCGAGGGAGCTAGAATGGCTGAGCCTGGCGAGTTTACTAAGCGGGCCTTTCTCAATGGGCGCGTAGATTTGACTCAGGCTGAGGCTGTCATGGACATCATCCGCGCCAAGACCGATAAAGCCATGAACAATGCTGTCAAGCAGCTGGATGGCTCTCTCTCCAACCTTATCAACAATACCCGTCAGGAAATTCTCAACACACTGGCTCAGGTCGAGGTCAATATTGACTATCCTGAATACGATGACGTGGAAGAGATGACGACCCAGCTTATGCGAGAAAAAACAGCTGAGTTCGAGGCTCTGCTGAGCAATCTTCTCGATACTGCACGACGAGGTAAGATTTTACGCGAAGGTATTTCCACTGCTATCATCGGCCGGCCTAATGTTGGTAAGTCCAGCCTGCTCAACAATCTCCTGCGAGAGGACAAGGCCATTGTCACTGATATCGAGGGGACAACCCGTGATGTGATCGAGGAGTATGTAAATATCAAGGGCGTGCCGCTCAAGCTCATCGATACCGCAGGAATTCGAGAAACCGATGATCTTGTTGAGCAAATTGGAGTTGAGCGCTCTAAAAAAGCCCTGCAGGAAGCTGACTTGGTTCTCTTGGTTCTCAATGTCAGCGAGCCTCTGACAGACCAGGACCGCCAGTTGCTGGAAATCAGCCAAGACAGCAATCGCATCGTCCTGCTTAACAAGACCGACCTTGAAGAAAAGATTGAGCTGGATCAGCTGCCAGCAGATGCTATCAAGATTTCTGTCCTCCACAATCAAAATATCGATAAAATTGAAGAACGCATCAATCAGCTCTTCTTTGAAAATGTTGGTATTGTCGAGCAAGACGCTACCTACCTGTCCAACGCCCGTCACATTTCCTTGATCGAAAAAGCTCTGGAAAGTCTGCAAGCCGTCAACCAAGGCTTGGAAATGGGTATGCCGGTAGATCTACTCCAAGTCGATATGACCCGCACCTGGGAAATCCTTGGCGAAATCACTGGCGACGCTGCACCAGACGAGCTCATCACCCAACTCTTCAGCCAATTCTGCCTAGGGAAATAGAAAATAAGAGACCTAAAATTTAGGTCTCTTTTCGAATGCAGTATATTCGATTATTTTTAATAGCATTTCGTACATTATTAATTTTCCACTTTGCTCTCCTCTAGAAAGCTAAATATGGGGAGCGACAGGAATGGTCATTCATGAAGTTGGCACGATTTTATTTCAATCCACGCTCCCGTGAAGGGAGCGACCCGTGAAGAGCAGTATCAGCTCAATCCAGACATATTTCAATCCACGCTCCCGCGAAGGGAGCGACCGAGGGCCCTGTTCCAACTTATAGGTTAGATCTAATTTCAATCCACGCTCCCGCGAAGGGAGCGACTCAAAACTCAAATGCTGGGATTTCTTACAATACAATTTCAATCCACGCTCCCGCGAAGGGAGCGACGACCCATTTACCAGCACCTTTTCTAGTTTGCATAAATTTCAATCCACGCTCCCGCGAAGGGAGCGACTGGGGCAGTGGGGGGGTTGTCCACAGCGGATCTAATTTCAATCCACGCTCCCGCGAAGGGAGCGACTTCATTTTCACACTTGCGGCTAATTATTTTATTATATTTCAATCCACGCTCCCGCGAAGGGAGCGACTTAAGACCGCTTAAAACCTCGCTAGTGTCCTTAATTTCAATCCACGCTCCCGCGAAGGGAGCGACTCTTGTAAAGCGTCTAAAATTTAAAAAGTACCTAATTTCAATCCACGCTCCCGCGAAGGGAGCGACGGGGCTGTGGGGGGGGTTGTCCACAGGGGATCAAATTTCAATCCACGCTCCCGCGAAGGGAGCGACGATATTCAGTTTGATCAATTAGAACTATCAGATAATTTCAATCCACGCTCCCGCGAAGGGAGCGACTTGCTTGCGAACAACTCGGCCGCACTTGTTACATATTTCAATCCACGCTCCCGCGAAGGGAGCGACAAATTATAACACAACATCCACACAACAAAAAGTTATTTCAATCCACGCTCCCGCGAAGGGAGCGACTCTATACAGATATGAATATGTCTAGTCTTCATCATTTCAATCCACGCTCCCGCGAAGGGAGCGACCGAAGGGTAAGAGCGTATATCATATTGCACGACAATTTCAATCCACGCTCCCGCGAAGGGAGCGACAAGGGTCAGAAGTCGCAGCGTATCATCGTAACCGAATTTCAATCCACGCTCCCGCGAAGGGAGCGACGAGTTCGACCAGACCAACATCACCTTCATGAGACAATTTCAATCCACGCTCCCGCGAAGGGAGCGACTGCTCTGCATTCTGGAAGTCCGCGTGGTATTGCTCATTTCAATCCACGCTCCCGCGAAGGGAGCGACGACTCTCGACGTTAGAGATCACTAATGCGCTAGATTTCAATCCACGCTCCCGCGAAGGGAGCGACATGCACAAAATCAACTTAACACTGAATACTTAAAAATTTCAATCCACGCTCCCGCGAAGGGAGCGACAAGAACAGGCTGAAGATGATAACACTAGAGAGAAATTTCAATCCACGCTCCCGCGAAGGGAGCGACAGACTAACTCGCAAGTGGGAGGTCTTGACCTTAAATTTCAATCCACGCTCCCGCGAAGGGAGCGACTTCATTGTTTAAAAATGATGTTAAATCTTTAGAAATTTCAATCCACGCTCCCGCGAAGGGAGCGACGAAGAAGGAAAAACTATAAATGCTGATACAATTTTATTTCAATCCACGCTCCCGCGAAGGGAGCGACTTTATCTAAAACATAATTGGGGTATACTCTATTTTATTTCAATCCACGCTCCCGCGAAGGGAGCGACGCTTTTTCTGATGAATATGATTACTATAGGAAACAATTTCAATCCACGCTCCCGCGAAGGGAGCGACATGGTAATACTTACTTATATTACTAGCATTATGGAATTTCAATCCACGCTCCCGCGAAGGGAGCGACGATTTTAGAAGCAATCAATGGATAGTTACGTTTTAAATTTCAATCCACGCTCCCGCGAAGGGAGCGACTAATTCAAATTTATGAGGTGCTGAAATTAATAAATATTTCAATCCACGCTCCCGCGAAGGGAGCGACGGGTCACGCTCCTTATAACGTTTAAAAGCTGATTATTTCAATCCACGCTCCCGCGAAGGGAGCGACTCAAGACTTGAAAGTTCTTTTACCATGTTTTCAATTTCAATCCACGCTCCCGCGAAGGGAGCGACTTAAATCAGGATTTAAAATATCCTCTTGATGTTATTTCAATCCACGCTCCCGCGAAGGGAGCGACCAATAGCCACAATAGCAGAAATTACGGACATCAAATTTCAATCCACGCTCCCGCGAAGGGAGCGACGTCAACAACTATAAGATAAGGTACATCGTTAACAATTTCAATCCACGCTCCCGCGAAGGGAGCGACGGTTCTACTTTGATAGTCTGTATTTTTCAGATTTATTTCAATCCACGCTCCCGCGAAGGGAGCGACTGAAAAAGGTGGTTTAATGGTTACTCCTGAGGTTATTTCAATCCACGCTCCCGCGAAGGGAGCGACTGTCTAGGAGCAGTGGCAACAAGACCTCAGACATAATTTCAATCCACGCTCCCGCGAAGGGAGCGACTCCTCAGATAATCTCTAGCCACTCGACCCTTAAGCTATTTCAATCCACGCTCCCGCGAAGGGAGCGACGACCCAGCATAGCAAAAATTTCTTGAGCGCTTTTTATTTCAATCCACGCTCCCGCGAAGGGAGCGACCGACCAGCAAATCGAAACCAGACGATTTCCAAGTGATTTCAATCCACGCTCCCGCGAAGGGAGCGACTGGTGTTGGTGCTCCAGAGGGGACGAGGGCTTTTATTTCAATCCACGCTCCCGCGAAGGGAGCGACGGTCCGGAATTAGTTATCCACGCATACGATAATCAAGATTTCAATCCACGCTCCCGCGAAGGGAGCGACACGTCGAACAAAGGAACAAGTTTTAGACTTGCCTATTTCAATCCACGCTCCCGCGAAGGGAGCGACTTGCGCAAGTACCGAACGACGGCGCCGTCTAATAATTTCAATCCACGCTCCCGCGAAGGGAGCGACCACGCGCCAGCTCCGCGTCTTCTTTGTATCCGTAATTTCAATCCACGCTCCCGCGAAGGGAGCGACATGCTCTTCTGAAAACACTTGAGGAGCCGCCTGCAGATTTCAATCCACGCTCCCGCGAAGGGAGCGACTTCATGTCGTGAGTAAGAGTTGTACCTACTTCAGCATTTCAATCCACGCTCCCGCGAAGGGAGCGACCGTTGTCCACACAAAGCTGTCAACGTCTTGACGAATTTCAATCCACGCTCCCGCGAAGGGAGCGACATCTTTAAAAGCTCGTTTTATCTTTCTCACAAGGTATTTCAATCCACGCTCCCGCGAAGGGAGCGACATACCGCTAATGGATACTGGCAAGAGATTTCTAAATTTCAATCCACGCTCCCGCGAAGGGAGCGACATCTCCTACGCGTGACGTTTTAACAGAGTATAGCATTTCAATCCACGCTCCCGCGAAGGGAGCGACTGTTGATTTACATACCATAGATTTTCAACATCCCAATTTCAATCCACGCTCCCGCGAAGGGAGCGACTTGATGGTCTCTACATCATTTTTTAACCCCTCTAATTTCAATCCACGCTCCCGCGAAGGGAGCGACATCACGAGTTGGAGACTGAGGCGCATAGCCGTTAATTTCAATCCACGCTCCCGCGAAGGGAGCGACGTTCAAGACAGCTTTCATACCAGAGACACCAGCACATTTCAATCCACGCTCCCGCGAAGGGAGCGACTTCTTTTTACAATGACTGCCAATTATTTCATAATATTTCAATCCACGCTCCCGCGAAGGGAGCGACTAAATAGCAACTACAATGAATAATACAATTCCTTATTTCAATCCACGCTCCCGCGAAGGGAGCGACATCTTGAAAATGATAGTAATTTTACAGGTATGTTTATTTCAATCCACGCTCCCGCGAAGGGAGCGACATATAAGCTCTTGTCGGTTTCGACATACGATTTTATTTCAATCCACGCTCCCGCGAAGGGAGCGACGATTTTTTTGCTGATCAGGAGAAGTGGACATATTTTATTTCAATCCACGCTCCCGCGAAGGGAGCGACGGTATTCCGTTTATTGACGATATCATGAAGTGGTTATTTCAATCCACGCTCCCGCGAAGGGAGCGACGGTCTTGATGATAGTAATAATAAAAATATAAATTGATTTCAATCCACGCTCCCGCGAAGGGAGCGACGATGTTGAAATGAATACTTTAAAGGTAACATTAAGTATTTCAATCCACGCTCCCGCGAAGGGAGCGACGCAGATTGTTCAGGGAGCATTTCACAAGCATTGAAAATTTCAATCCACGCTCCCGCGAAGGGAGCGACAGGACTATGAGTATTACTATGCGGCTGGTGGTGTATTTCAATCCACGCTCCCGCGAAGGGAGCGACCAAATTTATAATCAGTATCTATAAAACTAGTAAAATTTCAATCCACGCTCCCGCGAAGGGAGCGACGTCAGGGAAAACTGACATACTCACAGCGACATCTTATTTCAATCCACGCTCCCGCGAAGGGAGCGACATCATGAGTATAAAGGGTGGGTTAAGGAGTACAATATTTCAATCCACGCTCCCGCGAAGGGAGCGACGTCAGGGAAAACTGACATACTCACAGCGACATCTTATTTCAATCCACGCTCCCGCGAAGGGAGCGACATCATGAGTATAAAGGGTGGGTTAAGGAGTACAATATTTCAATCCACGCTCCCGCGAAGGGAGCGACTTTAGTTATTCTGCTATACTAATCATAGGCAGGTATTTCAATCCACGCTCCCGCGAAGGGAGCGACACAACAAAAATTTACTCTGTAAAAAAATAAAGATATTTCAATCCACGCTCCCGCGAAGGGAGCGACGATTGATTCGTTTGACCCTGATTATGATAGCAAGATTTCAATCCACGCTCCCGCGAAGGGAGCGACTAGATGTTTACTATGACTCTGGATGGATGGTGGTAATTTCAATCCACGCTCCCGCGAAGGGAGCGACAAGATTTTAAGGCTTTACGATATACTGATTATCAGATTTCAATCCACGCTCCCGCGAAGGGAGCGACATGTCATTATTGTTTTATTATTTTTTTATAAAAAAATTTCAATCCACGCTCCCGCGAAGGGAGCGACAGCGGCTTATAACCGAGTAGGTGGCACGAAAAAGATTTCAATCCACGCTCCCGCGAAGGGAGCGACGTAACAGTTGTAAGAAAATCCATCATATAAGTATTATTTCAATCCACGCTCCCGCGAAGGGAGCGACCCGCTTTCTTTTAAAAATTTATCTGTTTCCCCAATATTTCAATCCACGCTCCCGCGAAGGGAGCGACTCATTCTTAATGTATGTAAGTTAGTAAATTATAATTTCAATCCACGCTCCCGCGAAGGGAGCGACCTATCACGTTTGAGAAATCAGACAGCTGGTACTGTATTTCAATCCACGCTCCCGCGAAGGGAGCGACCAGTATCCCCGATGTTCAGAATATCATCAGTGTGATTTCAATCCACGCTCCCGCGAAGGGAGCGACTCAAAGCTTATCCTGAAAACTGCGTAGAGTTTGAATTTCAATCCACGCTCCCGCGAAGGGAGCGACGTTCGTTCTTGTTCCATAGAACCTCCTTTCTATAAATTTCAATCCACGCTCCCGCGAAGGGAGCGACCGAACGTTTTTGTCTCCAGATAACCAGGTATTTTATTTCAATCCACGCTCCCGCGAAGGGAGCGACGAGTTAAGCCATTTCATAACATCATCAATAAAAGATTTCAATCCACGCTCCCGCGAAGGGAGCGACAACAAAACAAACAACATATAGACCATACACTAAAATTTCAATCCACGCTCCCGCGAAGGGAGCGACCCTCTTATACAATTTTTTTATAATATAGGCATTTATTTCAATCCACGCTCCCGCGAAGGGAGCGACACTGTAACACGGGGTTAGAGAAAAAAAAATACGAATTTCAATCCACGCTCCCGCGAAGGGAGCGACCGTTCGCATAAAAAAACTCGTAGTCTTTCTGCTCATTTCAATCCACGCTCCCGCGAAGGGAGCGACACGCAAAATCTCCATAAATTAACTCCAAAAATTCATTTCAATCCACGCTCCCGCGAAGGGAGCGACAAGAGCAAAAGCCCTTTAAATTAAGCTGCACCACATTTCAATCCACGCTCCCGCGAAGGGAGCGACAGCGCGTAGTTGCACTGTTTTAGGCAAAAATTATCTTTCAAGGAAAGAAAACTCTTCCCGAATTTTGAATTTTTACCTTGTTTTTATTTATTTTTCGCGCGAAAGGCCTACTTTTTTATGAGCAACCACTATCCGCACTAAGCAATTTAAAGGAGTAGTACACCTATATCAGGATCATAACTTTTATCACGTCCAATCGTTTCTAGACGATTTTGCCAGTTTTTTCCTAGCAAATAAAAACGAATACTGTCAGACTCAGTGTCAATAATACTCAAAAGCTTAGCCTTTATTTCTACAAATTCTACAGGAGTTACTGAGCATTCAAAGACTGAATTCTGAACGCGTTGACCGTAATCAACACATAATTTTGCTACATGACGCAGTCTTTTCCTGCCTTGCGCAGTTTCAGTATTCACATCATATGTTACTAATACCATCATAAACTGCCTCCTATATTAAAAACGGCGGATAGGATTCCAATTCTCCACGGATTGTCTTGGCCAATAACTGTGCTTGGACATAGGGCAGTAACATCAATTTCACCTTTTCTTTAGTAAAAGGATGTTCTACTTCCTGATGTTTCCGCTTTTGCCAGGCTTCAATAAAGATTGTACGCCCTTTTTCAGTTAATATGACACTTCCATTTTCTTTATAGTCAAAATGTTTTTTGTTTAACTGAGCTTTATTTATCAAAGAAAATACAAATCTATCAACTATATAAGCCCGAAATTCTTCGACTAAATCCAATGCTAAGCTAGCACGACCTGGCCTATCTGTATGAAAGAAGCCAACATAACTATCCAGCCCCACTGCTTCCAAAGCAGACTGGCATTCATATGTTAACAAACTGTAGCCAAATGATAACAGAGCATTGACACAATCTAACGGAGGCCGTCTGGTCCGCCCATTAAACTGAAAAGTCTCCTTATCAGTTAATACTAAATCATTAAAAATACGAAAATATTGGTTTGCTGCCTGACCTTCAATTCCTAACAGAGAATCCTTGTCTTCAGCTGCTTGAACCTGTTCCAATGCCCACGTCAATTCTGTATTCACTTCTTCAAAGAGACGGCTATCGATCCGATCCCGATGGTCACGCTTGAAACGTAATAAATATTTTCTAGAATTTGAAATCTTAGCAAGAATAAAGTGTTTTGCATATTCTAGAGATTGTTCTTCATCCGCCAAACGATAATGCTGTCTCCTTAGCAAAACATTCCCATTTGTTTGCCCAACAAATCGACCGCAAAAGCGCCCTTGTGGTGTATGGAAGGACAAATTTATCTGATTTTTGGCACATAGTTCAATCAAAGAAGGAGACGCCCCCAAATAAGAAAAACAAACAATGCCTTCAATTATCCGATATGGAAAACGACTGATAACCTTACCTTCTTGCTTGATAACGATATTATCTCTTTCACGCGTTAAATAAAAATTATCTTGAGTCAAATATAGAGTATTAAGTAGCTTTTTCATAAGCTATCCTCACTTTTTAGTGCTTGGAAAATATAATTGTCAACATTGCGTGCCTTTTTGCTCAGACGCGGCATGCAAATATCAACTAAGGAGCATAACTGACAGTTTTTAAAATATTCAGCTTTCGGAATAAGCTTTTTATCATAATATTGATGCATTCTGCAAGCCAGCTCAGCTACTTCTTTTCGTAAATCAGAAGTGATTTCTATTCGCTTCTTTTGATTTACACTATGATAGTAAAGATAACCATACTCGATTTCGCATCCAAGAGTTTCTTCAAGACAAATCGTTTGAGCAACCAACTGAACAATATCACGAGTATCCCTTTTGGGTTTTCCACGCTTATATTCAATAATAACAGGGAGCCATTTGCCACGTTTCCCTTTTAACGAAACTCCTTTTTCATCCTTATGGAATTCAACCACATCCAATATCCCATAGAGACCAAGCTCTCTTGACGAGACATGCATAGCTCGCGAGGTAATGACATCCTTTCGTTTTTCCTTGATATATGGATTGTCTGCCTTTTGATGTAAAATCTGCCCATGAGCTGTCGCTTCGTTTTCAGCCCACTGCTGCTCAATATGAATCAAACTCCATTGGCGCTTGCAGAATTGGAAATGCTGAATTCCAGACAACATCAAATACTCACTTTCAGCATAAACCATATTACAGTCCTTCTAAGATATCAACTTTCACTCCTTTAGTTTCATATTCTGCCAATTTCTCTTGATTAAGATGGATAGCATAGTCTTCATAACTATCCTTATCCTGTTTTTCTTTGTCAAATTCAAACAAATCAAAAACACGCGCACTGGAAACATTTCCCAACTTATTAGAATGTGTAAACCAGAAGACTTCTCTTACTCGCATAGAACCTTCAGGACGAGCGGATGACGCATCATTTTCAAACAGACTGATAAGTGCTTTCTTAATTACCTCAGCATCTTCATCAGAAAATCCTGTTTTTTCAGCAAAATTTGGATTAATCGAACCTTTGATGACATAGATACCATAATCAACAAAATGCTTAGTTCCCATGGTGTCTGACGAACGACCACTTTCATTTTTTGCTTCCATACCGTTGGTACTTCTAGTAATCTGTAGACTGGAAATCACAATTGGTTCCAAGGATTTAGCCATATTCAGAGAAACTGGACCACGAACACCGATTGACTTTTTTAAATAGGTAAATACTTGACCGAAAGAACGCACATCCAGCCATAATTGATTAGCTTTTTCTTCAATTTCTGTATCTGAATCTTTTGAAGTGAATTGATTAGAAAAACGTTTTTCAAGCGAACGAAACTCGTCCTCAATGCGATCACCTGCCTGTACAAAAGTAGGACAACCAAAATCTTGCATACGATTTCTAATTTTACGTTTAATGGCCACATCTGAAATCAAGCCATGACCCTTAGCATCTGTTCTTGGCATATTACCAGATAAAGGATCGCCATTTGCATTTGCCTCACGTACCTCAATCGTCACCATAAAATCAATTTTGTGTTCCAACATATCTTATCCCTCGTTTTCTTTAGTTTGTTTAGTGTAGTAAAATTGTTTTTCAGCATAGTAGCCAAAGATAAATTTATAATCTAATGGTTGCGTAAACTCTTTATTAGCATACAATGGGGTCAAAAGTTGAATAATTTCTTTTCTTTCTTTCTCCAATTTATGCCAAATGCCAGGTCTATTCAATTTCAAAACTTCCTCATAAGGCTTAATTTTATTTTCTAAATGATTCATCATCTTGGCTGGTTGACCCGTATAAGCATTCCAGTAACGCTCAGCATTCGTGATGCGTTCTTGGCTACTGCCATCTAGAGCATAGCGCTGCGCTTCGAACAACTCATAAGTTGCAAGTAAGCGTCCAAATAGGTAAGAACGATCTGTTTCTTGATGGTCTAACATTGGTGTGAACTCCCTTCCATATTGTTTTTGTAAAACCGCTAAACTAACTTGTTGTACTTGATACCAGTGCTTAGAATACTTCTGTCTTTGTTTAATGTTATCTTCTAATTTTTTAACAATAGTATTTGGTATTGATCTTCCATCAATCAAAGCTGTTACTAATTGCTGATATTGATCGCTCTTAAAACTGTCATTGTCCAATTCCAAATAACGTTCTCTGTCAATACCGTAGGCAGCGTTGATTATGTCATTAAAAGTAGGTGTTCTTAATTTATAATTTCCAGATTTAGTTTTTGCTTCCCAAGAGTAATTTTCCTGCCAAGTTTCCAGATTTTTCAATAACTGGGAAACTTGAACCTGACGGAAATATTTTAAAGCGATACGACCATTGCTTGTTTTATTTAGTATTGCAACATAGTAGGTTGCATCATTGCCAAACAATTTTCGCCCCTTAATAAACGAAGATCCTATATTCTTGTTTTCTTCGTTCGGTTTGATAAAAACATGACTATCTTCTTCGTCTTCATCATCTTCAAATAATTCATTAAAAACCGGCTTAACAATATCCAATTGACTCTCATTCGCTAAATCATCACTGAACCAATTGATGAGATATTGTGACGATCCTAGCCAAGTACTACTGTTTTTATTTTCTAGCAAATACTTAATCATTAAATGAATTTTTTCTGAAGTTTCATAGCCAACACTAAAAACATCTTCCCGCTCTTTAAAGCGCCCTTTATAAGCCTCTCCTTTATTACTAACTGAAATGATTTTCGCAGTTCCCATCAATCCCCGATGTTTATTGGTAATTTGCTCCGTTCGTCCGCTAATATTACATGTTCCCAGATTATCCTGATTAGCTGTTACAAACGAAATATATGATTGATGTAATTCCTTGAAACTGGTCACTGATTCATCTTTAAAGCCGTGAAATTGTACAATTGAAAACTCTAAGAAATAAGCTGATAAATCAACAGTCTTGTTTTTTCCATCAGAGTCAGAATAGGTGATTTTCAATCCCTCCCTTTGGTAATGCTCGCCATATAAAGAGTAAAGAATATTACTTAGAAAATCTGTTTGGAGAATAAACTGCTGAATTTTCATCAAAAAATCCTTGACTTCACCTTCCTCACAATAAGTAATCCAACTAGCTAATTGTTTATGAAAATCATCATATTGTGATTGACTCAACTCTGGTACATAATAAGAAAACTTATCTACAAGCGGATGTGGAGCTGGATTGCTTCCAGATCTTGCTACAGAATTTGAGGTCACAGGAAATATGATTGTTTGATTCTCAGCATCCATGATTTCTGCTTTATAAAGACTCCCATCCTGTTCTAATTTAACTGAAATAATATTTTTACCATTTGACTTCAAGCTAGTATGATAAAGTGGAAGCAAAACAGGATTGTCCCCATTTTGTTGATCAACTAAGCCAATTTCTTCTGCTTTTTCATAAGCTTTTAAGAGAGAAGTAAAAAAATCCATTAGCCTTCTCCTTTCTCCATAGCATCGTATTCCTTAAGTTCATCATCAACGGACTTAACTTGGCCAGGTGTCTTAAAGGTATAACTAGACAAAGTATTTACAATTTCACACTCAGGCTGAGGCTTAAACTTAATCACCCCATTATCCATAACTGTTTTTGTGAAATAAGATTTTAATGGTGTCATTTCGTCTTTGGGATAAGCAAAAGAATGGAACATGATGCCTAAATCAATAATAACGCCATCGTAGTAAGAAGGGATGTTCTCATACTCTTCTTGACTAATCTCTTCGACTAAGCCAAAGCATTCCGTCGTACCAAGGAAAATATGTCGCCGACCACCTTTCCGAATAGAACGTTCCATAATAGCCTCATGCTTTTTAGGCAGCCTATCTTGCATCAAATCTTCACGATTCTCATTCCAAATGAAATGGAATTTTACTAAGTACTCTACATCACTCAAATAGGACACGTAGCTTAAATCTGCACTATAATCATGTAGCAAAGCACGAACGCCGTGTAGCTCTGTCTGAATTTGATTGATGACTTTAACTTCAGTAACAACATTTGTGATAGTCGGCTTGTGATAAATACTATCAACTATGCCTTGCAGAGCTTGTCTAGTAGGAACTGAGTACGATGATCTCTCGCTTCCACCTTTAGTTGCAGGATTCGTAAAAAGTGCTCGATCTCCACGCACTCTCGCATAGAAATTTCTTGATCTGTACAAGGTTAAAACCTCCTTCTGTGATTCTATAAACCTATCTTAGCACTTGAAACTTCAAAAGTCAATTATTTTCTTTCTATATTTAGTGTTTATAATATAGCTGTTGATTATATGAGTCAATTTTGATATAATCTAGCCATCATAGTGCTATCTATGTGGATTGAAATTATATTTAGTGCTTATTTATACTGAATTACAGGTCAACGAAGTCCTCTACTGACTCTCGTTGGCCTGTTTTCTTTTAATTTTTACATCAGGAAACTTCCTGACTCTAAGGTGATCCCCTTTTTATCATCATAATAACCATCTGACAATATCTGAATTTGCCCATTCAAATACGGTTTTGTCGCTTCAAGCACTTGATCGTGCTTACGAACGTTTACCGTAAAGGGCTGCAATTCCTTTAAAAGGGCTTTTATTGTTTGATAGTCTTCAACAGATGGGTAATCATATTCACACAATTCTTCTAAAACCAACAACTTCTCAATAGCGTCTCCATACGGAACCAACACCCCTATTGTGTCATTGTTTATTAAATTCATCTTCAAACCAGCAGTTTTAAAGGCTTGTTTTAACTTTCCTTTAAAATTATTTCTGTCTTGATATGAATTTATACTTAAATAATCGTAAACTGATTCACCATGCGATAAAGGATAATCCATTGAACCTTGATTATTAGCATAATAATATTCAAAAAAATCCCGATTTAAAAGTGACATTTCAATAGGCGATGAGATCTTATGGATAATATGCTCTGTGGCGTCTTTCTTAGCTTTTATTTCTTTCAAGCGTGATAGATTTTCCTCTTCAGCGGTAAGATTGACTAAGGTAACTTGACCTTTATCACGTTTACCTTCACGATTGCATCGTCCACTAGCTTGCACAATTGAATCAACTCCTGCATAAGATCTGATGACGCGATTAAAATCAATGTCAACTCCAGCTTCAATTAGTTGCGTACTAATACAAATAATAGGTATTCTCTTTTTTAGATGCTGTTTAATTTCTGATATAATATCTAATCTGTGCTGAGCACACATATTAGTCGAAAGTTGATAAATAGGTCTATCAGTCAATCCTTCAAGCATCATATAGAATTTATCAACTGTCTTCTTGGTGTTAAAAATCGCAAGAATAGACTCGTCATTTTCCAGTACAAAATCTACTAAATCTGACAGGTTCGAATGTTGATTATTTTCATCAAATTTTCTAAGTTCTGTTCTAGAAAAGACTTCTTTTTCGTCATGAGTTAACTCGACTATATCAGTAGCTTCACCATTTTTTCCACCATAAGAAAGTTTATGTTTAATTGCAGTAGAATCATAAGCAGGTTGTGTAGCTGTACATAAGATGATAGTCGTGTTCATAACTTTATTTAAGAAATTCATGGTTAAATTAAATAAAGTTGTCACCTCAATAGGCAACGATTGTACTTCATCTAAAATCAAAACACTATTAGCTAAACTGGAAAAACGACGGATATTTGCTGATTTAGTTTTAAATAAAGTTTGAAAAAATTGAACCATTGATGTAAGAACAGTCTGACTATCCCAACTTTCAATTAGATAGTCAGACATTGCAGCTTCTTTTTCATCATTATCGGCAGTCTGTTTAACAACATTAGAATGGTGCTCTAGGACACCTACCTCGCCAATTACTTTTCTAATTTCAGAAGCATTCTGTTCCAGGACAGATAAAAATGGTGTGATATAGAAACATCTTGATTTATTTTGATCAAGTAACTGATGAAAGGCATATCTCATACTAAGATTCGTTTTTCCAGCGCCAGTTGGCAGATCCAAACGATATATTCCCGTTGAATCTTTTTCACCCCTACTCTTAACTCGCTCACCAATTTGTGAGCGAATTTCATTAAGACTTGTAGTCGGATGACTAAAGCTACGATATTTTCGCTCAATAGCTTCAAGATAAGACTCGTTTAGTTTTTGTTTTTCTTCATCTTTTAAAGGTTCAATGAGTAAGCCATAAGCATTGATAGTATCTAAAATATCTGCATTCTTCAAAAAAGCTAAATACATCCGAATAAAACAACTACTATAATATTCTTTCTCGCTTTCATCAGACCAATTAAGTTTACACCAAGCTTGCTGGTAATTTGCAAAAGATTTCTCAATTAAATCGTTTAAATCTTTGTAACCGAAAGTACTTAGTTCATCTTCTAATTCCTGAGCAAAGACTAGAATATCTTCTTGATAAGAATCATTCTTCATGCATTCTATCATTCTATGCCTTAATTTATTGAATGCAAATTGCTCAGCTTGAACTCCTTCATCTTCTAGAAGAATGTCATACATACCGTGGTGAGCTGAAATAACATAGGCACTGATTTCTTGAAAAAGCACCCTGTCTGCTAAAGGAATACTTGATTGTTTTAAACAAGTTTGTATTTTCTGAAAGAGATAGCTAGCTCCAGCAGATGAATGATCAACATGTTTGTTAGGATGCTTTTCTAACTTATCTTGAAAAGCTATACTCGCCTTGCCTAAATCATGAAACAATCCTAATAAAAACAAAATGTCTCCTTGCTCAATAACTTGTGCACTTTCCCTTGCTTGAACAGCAACGTTAAAAGAATGTTTTTCTAGAGATTGTTTATTCCCTCTGTTATCTTTATGTGCTAATATCATAATTTACCTTATCTACCCCAAAGAAGAGATTATTATATTAAATCTATTTTATAACTAAATACAAAAAAACTCAACTAAAAATGCAACGCTTTTTTAATTATTTACTAGGGAGTATTAGGCAGTAGAAGAGTAGGAATAGTTATTTCTATCTTAAGATTTAAAATACTACACTAAATAATCCCTATCGTGAGACTTTCGATAGGGACTATTCTTTCTTTATTTAATATTCTAAATACTCCGTCCAAAACTGACGTTAACGACTCAGTCAGGATCAAGAGAAAATGACAACCCATCTCTTTTCCTCCTGAGAGTATTGAAAAAAGCCTTAGACAGGCTTGCTTTTAGAATGTCCCCTGCCGGAATCGAACCAGCAACTACTCCTTAGGAGGGAGTTGTTATATCCATTGAACTAAGGGGACCTATAAAAAAAGAAGCGAGATCACTCCCGCCTCCTTGTTCGTCTTAACGACGGATTTCTTTAATACGAGCTGCTTTACCTTGCAATGCACGAAGGTAGTACAATTTAGCACGACGGACTTTACCGTAACGAACGACTTCAATCTTGTCAACACGTGGAGTGTGGATTGGGAAAGTACGTTCAACACCGATACCGTTAGAGATTTTACGAACGGTGTAAGTTTCTGAGATACCAGCACCTTTACGAGCGATAACCACACCTTCAAAGATCTGGATACGTTCACGAGTTCCTTCGACAACTTTCGCGTGAACGCGGACAGTGTCACCAGAACGGAATGCAGGGATGTCAGTACGAAGTTGACCTTCAGTCAAGCTTTGGATTAATGGATTCATTTTTTCTACTCCTATCTTACTAATCTTAAGGTTCACGACCGCAGCGGATTAGTCGTTTTTTGTGCTTCCATTAGGCACAAACTATATTATATCAAAATTTCTAAAAATGTAAAGATGTTTAAATGAAAATTCCCAAAAGAATCGCTAAAAATCCGAGGATATAAGTCAAAGCCAAATAGAGAACAAATTTCTTTCGCTCCGAAAAGAGATCTGCCAGCTCAGCATTTAAGGTGGAAAAGGTCGTCAGTCCACCACAGAGGCCTGTTGCTAAAATCACATAAAGCTGCTTGTCTTCTATATGATTATAAAAATAACCAATTAGAAAAGCACCTAGAATGTTTGCCAACAAAGTCCCAATCGGCAGAGAGTATCTACTATTTACCTTGGAGAAAACATAACGAACGAGAGCACCAGCGCCGCAGCAGATTAACATCGCCCACATCATGACTTCACCTTCTTTCCAGCCCATAGGGCGATTGCAAGTCCACCACCTACACTTAAGACTAGATAGATAAGAAGCTCTATATAGCGCCCTGAATCTGCTAGTTTGATACTGTCTAGCAGAAGACCAGAAAAAGTCGTCAAACCTCCGCAAAAACCAGTCGAAAGCGCTAAAAGCAGACGCTGGGACTTAACTTTACTGCTAAGATAGCCCTTGATAATATAGACTAGCAAAAAAGTTCCCAAATAATTGACCAGTAAGGTAGCCAGCGGAAATGAATCAGCAAAAACTGATAAGAGCGCTACTTGGTAACGTAGCCAACCGCCTGCCATCGCAGATAAAGCCACAGCTATCGAGTTCTGTACTTCTTTCATTAGATATTTTTATTCTGAAATTCACGCGAACGTTTTAAAATGTCAGAAAAGGTCGCAACAACAGTTTCCTTGTAGTTCTTATTTTCAACCTTATCCGCAACTCTGGCAAAAATCACATCTTCTCTCTTGCTATCCAAGACAGCTGTGCCTGTTAATTTCTTTAAAGCCACGACTTGGCCAACCAGATTCATGCGTTGCTCCAGCAGGGCAACGATTGCATCATCAACTTGATCAATTTCCTGTCTGATTTCTTCTAATGTCATCTACTTCCTCCTTGTATTCTATCTATCATAACAAAAAATAGTAAAATTTTCTAGTTCAATTCTAAATAAAAAGGTCTCAAGGACCTCGGATTAAGGCGAACTTGCAGGACCGAGTTCCTATCTACAGATTAAAAAGGTCCACTGGACCTTATTAAAGAGCACTCGCTTAACCGAGTGCTTATCTGTAACCTAAAACAGTCCCCCGGACCTTAGATTAAAGGGAATTCGCAGGGCCGAGTCCCTATCTACAGATTAAAAAGGAGCCCCGAACCTTATTAAAGAGCACTCGCTCAACCGAGTGCTTATTCGCAACCTAAAACAGTCCCCCGAACCTTATTAAAGGGAACTCGCTTTTGCGAGTTCTCATCAGCAGATTAAAAAGGTCCACTGGACCTTTTTAACCAACCGATCCTTCCATACTCATGTTGATGAGTTGGTTGAGTTCGACGGCGTATTCCATTGGAAGTTCTTTGGTAATAGGTTCCATAAATCCATTGATAATCATAGCTGTGCCTTCTTCTTCGCTGATGCCTCGGCTCATCAGATAGTAGAGCTGGTCCTCAGATACTTTGGAAACCTTGGCTTCATGCTCTAACGCGACATTGGAATTATGGATTTCATTAAAAGGAATGGTGTCAGAACTGGACTCACCATCCATCAGAATGGTATCACACTCGATATGAGATTTGGAGCCTGCACTATTCTTGCCAAAGCGGACCTGACCACGATAGTCTGTCTTTCCACCATCCTTAGCCACTGATTTAGAAATTAAGGTACTGGAAGTCTTGGGTGCATTATGAAATACCTTACAACCCGCATCCAAGTGCTGGCCATAATTTGCAAATGACATAGAGAGGACAGAAGTCCTTGCATTGCGACCGTTAAGAATGCTACAGGGATATTTCATATTGACCTTACTGCCTAAGTTCCCATCAATCCACTCTAAGGTGCCGCCTTCATCAACAATCCCCCGCTCCGTTACAAGATTATAGACATTGTCCGACCAGTTTTGAATGGTCGTATAGCGGAAAAAGCCATCCTTTTTGACAATGATTTCGACATTTGCAGCATGGAGGCTATTGCTTGTGTAAGTCGGTGCTGTACAGCCCTCGATATACTGGATGGAACCGCCCTCCTCAATAATCATCAATGAACGCTCAAACTGGCCGGCATTCTCCCCATTAATACGAAAATAGGTCTGAACAGGAACTTGGCACTGGACGTTCTTAGGCACATAGATAAAGGTTCCGCCGGACCAAACTGCACTATTAAGAGCAGAGAATTTATGCTCAGCATTTGAAATCACAGTACCAAAATACTGCTTAACCAAGTCCGGATATTCCTGAACAGCCGTATCCGTATCAGTGAAGATAATCCCCAGCTTGGCAAACTCTTCCTTCATATTGTGGTAAACCACTTCAGATTCATACTGAGCCACAGCTCCAGATAGAAAACGCTTCTCGGCTTCTGGAATTCCCAAGCGGTCAAAGGTCTTCTTAATCTCTTCTGGGACCTCATCCCAACTGCGAGCCCGATCTCCGCTTAGCTTCTGGTAGTAGATAACATCATCAAAGCGAATCCCTGACAAATCAGGGCCAAAGTCGGGCATCGGCAGCTTATGAAAGAGTTCCAAGGAGCGCAGACGATAGTCCAGCATCCACTGGGGCTCATTCTTGATTTCTGAGATTTCTCGAACTACTTCTTCTGTCAGTCCTTTACCAGTCGAAAAGAGCGGCTTGACATCATCATGAAAGCCAAAGGCATATTCGCGTTCTTTCATAGGGACTCCTCCTTTATCTGACGGATAGCGCTTACTTACATTATACTCCTAATCATGAGAATTGTCAGAAAATAACACTTTCGCAAAATAAAAACGGCCGCAGCCGTTTCCTCTATTTATCACTTTAAACTTTATTAACCAAGCCTTCTGCAAAAGCTTCCAAGCGTGCAATATCATCATCTTCCGCAGATAGGTCAACTTTAACACTTTCCGCGCCCTTCACTGCTCCTGTAGCAGCAAAGGCAGCATCAAAGTCATCGACAGCCTTGCAGAATTCGTCATAGAAAGTATCGCCCGAACCGACCACTCCGTAGACCTTGCCAGATAAATCCAAACCAGACAAATCTTCGTAAAAGTCCATCATTTCATCCGGCAGCTCACCATCACCATAGGTATAGGTCGCCACAATTGCAATATCTGCTTCCAAGAAATCTTCTGCATCGACAGTGGTGCACTCGTCCACTTCAACTTCTACATCCAGTTCTCTTAGCTTATCCGCCACAATATCAGCAATTTCCTCGGTGTTTCCAGTCATGCTGGCAAATACAATTTTCGCTAAGGTCATAGTTTCCTCCAAATTCTAATCTGCTCTCATTATATCATATCTTTTTTATTTTAAAAATAAAAACTCTTATGCTACAATGGGTAAAGAAAGTTGACGAGGTTATTTATGACTCTTTATCATGATATTTTAAGTAAGATCAAAGAATATGATACTATTATCATCCATCGCCATATGAGGCCTGATCCCGATGCGCTTGGCAGTCAGGTCGGACTGCAAAAGCTGCTTCAGTACCACTTCCCAGAAAAGACAATCAAAGTGACAGGTTACGATGAGCCCAATCTCATGTGGCTAGCACAAATGGACCAAGTCGCAGACGAAGAATACCAAGAGGCCCTAGTCATCATCTGTGATACCGCTAATACAGCCCGTATTGACGACCAACGCTACACGACAGGCGACTTCCTAATCAAAATCGATCATCATCCTGACGATGAGGTTTACGGAGATATTTCTCTAGTTGATACAAGCTCTAGCAGTGCCAGTGAGATGATTGCTCTCTTTGCCTTTGAAAATGACTTAGACTTGAGCAAGGAAGCTGCAGAACTCCTCTATGCTGGTATCATCGGAGACACTGGCCGCTTCCTTTATCCTTCTACTAGCGCCCGCACATTCGAAGTAGCTGCCAAGCTACGCCAGTACGATTTCGACTTATCAGCCTTGTCTCGCAAAATGGACTCTATCAGCCGCCAAGTAGCTAAACTGCAGGGCTATGTATATGAGCAATTGGAAATAGATGAAAATGGAACTGCGCGTGTCATTCTGCCTCAGGAAGTTTTACAAGCCTATCAACTGACCGATGCTGACACAGCAGCCATCGTCGGGGCACCTGGACGAATTGAAGAAGTCGGTCTGTGGGCTATCTTTGTTGAGCAGCCTGAAGGTCACTACCGTGTCCGCATGCGCAGCAAGGTTATTCCTATCAACGGTATTGCTAAAAATCATCACGGCGGAGGGCACCCCCTAGCTAGCGGAGCCAATGCATTTTCTAAAGAAGAAATTGAGCAAATCTACACCGAGATGAAAGAATTGGCAAAAAAGTAAGAAATTAGTCTAAAAGTCTTGTCAAATCAATCAGAATTTGATAAACTATCAAAGTAACTAATCTATGGCTCGCAAAGAGACCATGGCAGAAAGGAAATTTTTGTAAAATGAGAAAAGATATTCATCCAGAATACCGCCCAGTTGTCTTCATGGACACTTCTACCGGCTACCAGTTCCTTAGTGGTTCAACTAAGCGTTCAAACGAAACAGTTGAATTCGAAGGGGAAACTTACCCATTGATCCGTGTAGAAATTTCATCAGACTCACACCCATTCTACACTGGACGTCAAAAGTTCACTCAAGCAGATGGACGTGTGGATCGTTTCAACAAAAAATACGGTCTCAAATAATTATAAGCACCAATCGGTGCTTTTTTTGTACCCAAAAGTTTCTTTCTGCTTTTTAAAACTCTAAAATTTATTCACAAACGCTATTTTTGCTTCCTAGTTAATTCAACAAAAAAACTCCAAAAGTCAGACGGTTAAAATCCAACTTTTGGAGTGTGGTTTATATGTAACCAAAGATTAAGAGCACAGATATTTAAGAATGCAATTCCTTATTATTTATAGCTGTAAGCCCAGTAGTAAACACCGTTTCCGTCTACAACTGTCGCTACTGCACCTTCAGTTACGTTAGGATCAAGAAGCAATTCTCTCAGACCGCTGTTAGCCCATTTCTTAACGACAACAGATGCATCTTCATCACGACGTCCAACAAAGCCTGAGCTATCGTATTGACGTGAGATTTCATTTACTTTTGGAAGTGCTTGATTTTGATAAATGTCTTCTGACCATGTCAACTCTTTCAAGCCTTGAGCTTTACGCTCTTCATTGATTTTAGCGAAAGCTTCTTTAGCTTTTGAAACATAGTCATAGTTTGTATCGTTTGTTGCTTCAACACGGTAAACAAACTTAACATAACCAAATTCTACATCACTGTATTTCTTATCCTCAACACCACTCTTAAGATTTGCAATCAAGACATAATCCTTAGCATATGGGTTTTCTTTGGTTTTTTCAAAGATTTCTGGATCTTCGATTTCCCATTCAACTTTGGCATCCCATCCTGCGTTATCAAGGAACTTAGGATTCATCTTTTCGATAACGTAGTTCTTGAACTCTTCAACGTTCTTGAATGGCAGCGGTTGACCTGCTTTAGCAGTTGTCACTAGGTTAGTTGAGTACAATTTCACGCTAGAATCTTTATCACTGTACATGTATTCATCATCAGCAGTGTTTTCGTGAAGTTTTGGATCAAGAGCTGGATCATTTGGATCAGTCATACCTTGAAGTTTCCATTTGTCACCAAACCATTTCCAATATGGAGAGTATCCATTAGCTTCTGAGTCAGATGGTATACGGTAATAATGGGTAGAACCATCAAAGTAATAGTTAGGATCTGACTCAAGAGCCTTGTCACCTGGTTTTCCAGTTGGGTAGATAATTTTTGGAGCTCTTCCATTCGGTGCCCATGTCAAGTGTTCAAGACCTTCTGCTGGTTTTTCAACATATGGAGGAATTTGATCTTCACTTGGTTTATCAGTAGTTACCAAACCAGGAGTCTCTGGCACAGCAGGTGTTGTCGGAGTTTCTGGTTTTGGTTCTGCTGGTTGCTCTGGTTTCGGAGCAAATGGATCAAGCTCACCTTCTGCACCGTTAATTGGAGGATTTTCTGGCAAATCAACACTTGGTACCTCAGGTTTTGGTTCTGCTGGAGTTGTTGGTTGTTCCGGTCTATCATTTGGAGCTGGAGTTGGTTGCTCTGGTTCCGCTGGTGTCGGAGTTGGGACTTCTGGTTTTGGTTCTTCCGGCTGGCTTGGAGTTGTTGGATTAGTTGAGTTATCAGCAGAATCCTTAACAAACACCCACTTACCATTTTTATAATAGTAATAATCACCATTATCTAATACATAGTAATGATAACCATTTTCATAACGATAATTCGGATCGTTTTCCAAGTTGTTATTGGATGTGCTGTTATTGTTAGTATTTGTCAATGGTTTCCACTCACCATCACGATAGATGCGGTAAGAACCATCCGTCATACGGTAGTAATGGTTACCATTCCAGTAAATATAGTTCTCATCATTTGCCAGATTGTTGTAGTTATTCCAACCATTATATCCGTAGTTGTTGCTATAGTTATAATTCCAGTTGTTATAGCCTGGATAATAGTTATTATAACCATAGTCATAATTATAGCCATTGTAACCGTAGTTATATCCGTAGTTATAGTTGTTATAGCCATAATTATAGTTATTGTAACCATAGTTGTAATTGTTGTAACGGTAGTTGCGGTTGTTACGGTAATTATAGTTGTTATAACCATAGTTATAATTGTTGTAACCACCATTCCAGTAATTATAACCTGGTTGATAGTAGTTATAACCATAATCTTGAGCCTGAGCATTATTCGCAAGAGCAAATGCTGGAATAATAGCCGCAGCCGCTACAACAGATCTTGATAAGAGTCTGAAACGATTGTTCATATTAATTAAACCTCCAAAGTGACCAACATCACTTTATTTTTTTGTGGGGGGAATTTATTTTTTGTGCACAACTTCATAAAAAAGAATTTCACGAAAATACTGCCAGCTGACAGTTGACTGCTCCATCATTATCAAACGCAAAAAAACGAATCACTAGTTAGTGAATCCACCTGATTAAAGGTTGCACATAAATGTTTTTATAACATTTGATTTAGAAACAAAGAAGTCAATATGCTTGAAAATACTTTTTTATGCATATCTCACCCTCAAGACGAATTATAGCACAAGAAATTTTTGAATGCAAGCATTTTAGTTAACAAGGTGTAAATTATTTTTATGGGTAATTTTTTATAGTTCGTCTTTTTGTTTATTTTTCTGTTTTTTATCTTTAAAAATCTATAAAACCTTCTTTTTAACGAACCAAAATAATAGAAAAATGTTTATAGTTTGGTTTACACTGTGTAAATTATTTTTATTACTTATTTATAAAAACTCCTCACCCTATCATTCCGTTTTTTGTTTAAGTTTATTTTAAGCTTATATTAAGCCTTTTTTAAGCTAAACTTAAGTTTGTTTTAAGAATCAAAGAATCTGTTTGAATTTTTCTTGCTTATGGGTTTTTATCTATATAAATGAATAGGCCTTAAAAAGTAGTAAAAAATACTAGAAGCATTTATTCCGGCTTCTAGTATTTTGAATTTATTAATATTTTAGTTGTTTGATAACTAAGAGGTGGCTATCTTCCTCCCCGACCAAGCTGTGTGGCTCATTGGGCTCCATCGTTAAAAAGGAACCTGCCACTAACCGAACGGTTTGTTCTCCTGCAGAAAAGCTTACATCTCCCGACAAACAAACAACTGTTACCAGTGCATCAGCACTGTGCTCTGGTACTTCTTTTCCTTTGGCAAGATGCAGATGATGGATGATTCTGCCTTCTTCTTGCACAGGTGTTTCTGCAAAATCATTATTGGGATTGGTAACAAAAAATTTCATTTTCTTCCTCCTTCTAATGGATGATGTGACTACTGATCTTCATAGCCTCCACCAGTAATGCCAAAATATTCTTCTAAAGATTTGCCTGATTGAGCAATTTCCTTGGCTTCTTGGCCAATATAGCGCAGATGCCAGCTTTCAGGCATATAGCCAGTTGAACCTTCCTTACCCTCTAGATAGCGAACGATAAAACCGTATTTATAGGCATTATTTAGAAGCCACTGACTTGCTCCAGCTTCTTGTACGAGATTACCACTCTTATCAATCAAGTCAAATGCCAAACCGGTCTGGTGCTCGCTGTAGCCTGGCCGAGCTGAATAGCGGTCTGCAGCCGCCTTACCGTCCTGATTGACATAGTTTTGATAGAGCTCGGTCTGAGTATCATAGCTGCGGAAACCACTGTATTGGTCGCTAATGGCATAGCCTTGTGCCTGCATGTCTGCAATCAGTTTGAGCAATTCTGCTTTAGCAGTCGCATTCTCACCTGGGTTATAGGAAGCTGACAAAGGATAGTGTTTGTTGACAAGAAGAATCTCATCATATTTCCCTTTGACACTGTAGTAGCTACCGTTATAAGAAACATTTTGATCAAGAGTTTTGGCCTCGTGATTTTGTTCCTTTTTAGTATCAGTCCTATCTGAAGATGTTGCCGTATCTTGGCTAGAATTTTTGTCTTTTTCAGCATCTTGTTTCTTAACCGTACTGGTTGAGCTAGCCGCTTGTTTATCAGAGCTATCTCCAGTAGTGTCTTTACCTGACGAACACGCGCCTAGAACAAGAACAGATGCTGCAAGAAAAATTAGTTTACTGTATTTCATTGTCATAATATCAACCTTCTGAAACTTCAAGATTATAGATTACAAAAGAATCACCGCTAGGTTTCAAGTAATAAGTCTTATTTTTACGATTTACACTATTTTGAGTGTTATCGGTATAGTGGACCGTATAGTCCTCATATGTTGTCACGATATAGGAACCATTTTCTTCCTTGATTTCGCGGATATCCAAAGCTCCTGGCTCATAATAGTTAATTTTCGCTTTCTTAACACCACCACCAGTGGTCCACTCAACCATTTCTCGATATACTGCACTAGAGGTATCGTAGTATTGAGAATAGTTGTTGCTCCTGTTAGAAACTGAGCTGAAAACAGCACTGCGGTAGTCATTAAGGAAAGTAGAGACTTTTGCTTTTTGAGCCTCAACCTTTTTCGCTTCTTCGTTCTTTTCTCTAATCTTAGAAACTACTTCCTTAGGAAGCGATAATTTCACATTAGTAGTATCATCTTCCACAATTACTGTCTCTTTATTGGTAGTAAAGGTAGTATCAGAGATAGTAAACTTAGCATAAATTTCAAGTTCTTGATAAGGAACAAGCTGCAACTCAGGGGTCAAACTGCTACCACTTTCTTTACCATTAACAACGATTTTAATATCTGTTGCTTTTGAAGTTTCAGAAGGCATAGTAATTTTTAGCTGTTTCTTTTCAGACTTGAGATCGAGTTTGATTTCATTGTCTTTAGCATTAGCTAAATCAAGCTGAACCTTACTCTCTACATCTCCAACATCCGTCTTACCTTTGAGAGTAAAGTCTTGTTTGATAAAGTGATATTCACCCAATTCAGTGTCAGTGTTTTTCTTAAGAGTAATAGTTTTTTTCTCACCAGGTTTAATGGTAGCATTATCCAAATTGGTATTGACTTTAACTTTGACTGGGTAGGAAACCATCTGATATTCCTGGAAAATACCAAATTTCTTACTCTTTTCAGTAACACCTAAAATCTTATTATTGTTGTCATCGATATAAGCAGATTTGCCATTTGACTCAACAATGTTATCTAGCTCAGTTTCGAGATTAATCTCCTGGCTCTCTAGGTGCTCAACTAAAGCTCTTGCTTCAGCACGTGTCCACTTATCGGATTGAGTAGAAAGAAGACTTGCAACTTCATCAAAGTCTTTACTAGAGACTGCTTTTGCAAAATGGTCTGTAACAACTTTAACCCCAGTTATAGAGTTTAGATAGAAGAAAGCTCCAATCAAAGCAGCAACTAGAAGGGTTGGACCCCCAATCATGATTGCTTGCTTTTTGGATATTCTCTTTTTAGCCTTTTTTACTGGCTTCTGTGGTAATTGCGAATCGAGCAGTTCAGACCGAATAGGCAAGTTAGAGAACCCTTGACTCTTAGCTTCTGCAAATTCTTCTTTGGTAGGTTTTCGACCAATATTATTTTCAAAAGCTTGCAGCCAATTCTTGCGAAGTTCTTCATATTGGCTAGATTCAAATGCGCCTTGCTTCTCATCTTGGGAAGATGGTTGAACCGATTCTTCTGTGACAGAATCTTCAGAAGGTGTCTCCTGAACAATATTTTGATTATCAGAAGCTTCATCAGTAGTATTTTCTACTGACGAAGTATCTGTGGTTTCTTCCTCTGCTTCACCTGCAATCTCCTTAATCTTTTTTGGATCAAAGTTAGATTGTTTGCCGGCTTGGAACTCACTTGCAGTTGGTTTTCGACCAATTACTTTTTCAAAGAGATCAACCCATTTTTCTTTTGTTGCCATAAATCTCCTCCAATTATTACATCATTATGATACTAGCCAGTAGAGAAAAAGCGATGAAAGAGAAGATAATTGTAATCACACCATTGATAATAATGGCCAATAGATATTTATAAAAAGGATCCATAGAATTGTTTGTCTTGGAATAAATCAAAGCAAAGGTCGCTCCAACTCCGATCAACAAAAGTCCAATCCATGTGAAGAACAGAGATAAATGAATAACACCCAACAGAGCAAACAGAGCTGAAGCAGCAATAAATGGAAGAACAATAGCATACAGTCGGCCGTACCAATCAAAAGCCTTATTAAAGGTAAAACTTCTATCTTGGTAGACCAAACGCTTCACAACAAAACCACCTAAAATAATAGAAAAAAGGAAGAGAGCCGCTGCTATCAGAGAAACAAAGAAGACTTTGAAATTAAAAGTCGGTCCATTATACATACCAAAACTCATGATACCAATGGTACTGAAAATATTGTAGTTTGCAACAATAGCAAAAAAGAACGCTGTCAAACCTAGAGAAAGGTAACCATTCACCTTACTGCTCTCAACTTCAGATGTCGGTGATTTCCAAGCTGAAACGAGCCAAGCCCAGAAACCTTTCATTGTTTTAGAAAACTCGCTGGGTTGAGGAGGTTGCTGACTGTAATAAGCCTGTGGTCCTTGTTGAGGTATTTGTGAATTGAACTGTCCTTGCTGCTGGTTGTTCTGATAAGCTTGCGGACCAGAAGACTGAGGCTGTCCAGCAAAGGGACTTGCTTGCTGAAATCCTTGTTGCTGATAAGCTTGTCCCTGATTTGCAAATTGATTTGGATTTGCTTGTTGCTGAGGAACTTCTTGATATTGTTGAGAAGCCTGCTGAGCAAAAGGCTGTTGGAAGTTTTGCGGCTGTTCAAAGCTTGATGAAGCCGGACTAGCTTCACTAGAGGCTTGCTCCGCACTTACCTGTTCCGCTTCAACAAATTCCCCGGCAGCCAATGCTTGGGCAATTTCTTCCTCTGTAGCCGAGCGTCCATTAACGGCCTCAAAATATTCAAGCCAATCCTGTTTTGACATAAAATATCTCCTATCTATAAATTATTATACTACTATAGTATACAAAAAAAGGTCCGGAAATTCAATCTATTCCGGCATTTGCTCTTCTTAATCGCTTGTCATAACGTCAATTTAGCAGGAAAAGCTTCCACTCCTCCTTCGACATTGATTACTTGGTAACCCTTGGTTTCCAAAAATTCGCAGGCACGCGCTGAACGACCTCCTTTTTGGCAGATGATATGGTAGGGGATTTGCTTATCCAATTGCCCATAATTCTCCGGTAGGCTGCTGAGAGGCAGATTCTGAGCTCCAGAGACATGTCCAGCTGTAAATTCGTCCACCTCGCGGACATCAATCAACTGCAGTTCTTCTGCCTGCAATTTGTCATATAAATCTTTCGCACTAATTTTTTGCATCATTTTTCTCCTATTCATTCATAATCACAATTTTTCCAAAACCTGCCGTCCCCTCTATAAAAGCATGAGCTTTGGGCACTTGCTCTAGGGAAAAGACACGCCTTGGTATAACATTGACCTGATAGCGGTCAATATAGTCAAATAATTCATCCATCAAGTCTTGACTCACATGAGCTGAGTGAAAACTTGTCAGAAAACTGTTGTTTTTAATTTCTTCAATTGGGTTGAAATCATCCAGCTCCCACTGACCTCCCAAGAGTCCGGTCACACAGATAATCCCCCCCTCAGCGATATGATCAAAAGAATCCTTGACAGTTGCTGGACCAACCAACTCAAGGATTTTATCAAACTTATCCTCTGTTTCCAGTCGGCCATCCTGGTCTATGATGATATCGTCGTAGGCTTGGTGTTTGAGCAGAAATTGTTTAGAACCGCTATTAACCGAGCCCACGATATGTGTGTCTGGAAACTGTGCCTTGACCAGACGAGCGAAGGCCAAACCGACACCGCTAGTGGCAGCCCGAACCAAAATCTTGTCATTGGGCTCAATGCGCAGATTTTTCATGGAGCCTAGAGCAGTATAATAGGTTTCTGGCACTGCTGCCAGCTCAGTCCAGGTCAGATTGGTCTCAACTGTATAAATTTGATCATTCGGCAGAAGGACATACTCAGCATAAGAACCGTCAAAAGCTCGCCCCATTTCTCCCATGATAGAAACCACTTTCTGGCCAATCTCTAAATCTGCTCGAGTCGTCTTGGCCACTTGGCCAACACACTCAATACCTAAAATCCGAGGGAAGGCGACACTAGGCGATAAACCCTCACGAGTAAAAATCTCTGAGTGGTTAATTCCAAATCCTCTAACCTTGACCAAGGTCCAGCCTTCTTGAAGTTGTGGAATCGGTCTTTCTTCCAGCAGAAGCTTTTCTGGGCCACCCGCTTCGTAAATAACTATAGCTTTCATCGTTTCCATAGAATCACCTCGCTTTCTACAAAGTTTAGCATTCTAAGCTTAGACTTTTCAAAAAATCAGTTAGATTCCTGCAAGATCTAATAATTCTTTGACAAAACCATTAGCTAGCTGTTGGAGAATCTCCTGAGGGAAACCAAGTGGCTGGACACGTCCTTCATCCAAGATCAAGATAGAGGTACAGAGGTGCTAGCAAACGAGTGATACCAATCTGCTAGGTTTAATCACTCGAAAGAGAAGCTGGATAGCGTTCCTCTAACTCAGCAAAACGGTTAGTTAAAGCTCAAGAACTTGGTAAGAATAACCTAAATCTTGCAAGAATTTAAATAAATCTCTTGTAGAGACAAAAATAGTTTTTTCATTAGTATTAGGATGGAAAGTCATGCGTTCTTCGTCAAAAATCTCTTTATCAAAATAAACTTGAATATCTCTTTCCTCATTGTTAAGCAGACCAAAAGGTGAAACCGTTCCTGCTGATAGGCTCATTTTCTCAGCCAAGGAGTCCAATGAAGCCATACGAATACGGTTGGCTGAAACCAGCTCTTTAAACAAATCCATGTCCAGACTCTTCTTGTCATCCATAATTAGAAGATAATACTGAGTTTTCTTTTTGTTGGTCAAAAACATGGACTTAGTTCGAACTCCTTCCATGCCTTCAATATAGCTATCTGCTTGCTCTGTCGTAAATGCAGGTGGGTGCTCCACCACATCAAAGGTGATTCCCAACTCGTGCAACTTATTTGCTACTTGTTGATAAGCATCCATAGTTTTTCTCCTTTATTGATGAATAATCTTTTGTACCAATGCTTGCAGGTCTGGCACAACCTGCTCTGCAAACCAAGGATTTTTAGCCATCCAGATTTGGTTGCGGGGCGATGGGTGTACCAAAGGGAAAAAATCAGGCAGATAGTCTTGATAATGCTGAACTGTCTCGGTCAGCTTGATATTTCCTTTTTGATGCAGATAGTATTTCTGTGCATACTGACCAATCAAAATGGTCAGCTCAATATCTGGCAAAAGCTCTAAAATCGGCTGATGCCATTTGTCCGCAAAGTCCTTACGAGGTGGTAAATCTCCAGACTTCCCATGTCCCGGAAAATAAAAATCCATGGGTAAAACCGCAAAGTAGCCAGAATTATAAAAGGTATCTTCATCAACACCAAGCCATGTTCTCAGCCGGTCACCGCTCTTATCTTTCCAGTAAAGCCCTGCCTCTTGAGTTTTCAGCCCCGGCGCTTGACCAACAATGTTAATCCGAGCATTCTTTGGTGCCGCAAAGAGCGGCTTGATTCCCTGCTTTGTAAATTCTTGATTTTCTGGGTCGGCCATGATGGCCTTAGTAATATCTTCTAATGTATGCATGGCAGCTCCTTGCAAAGAAACTCATTTGGCAAGACCAAACGAGTTCTTCTTTTTTATTTGATTAATTCGTAGATAGCCTCCGCATAAATGGCCGCAGCACGGAAAAGGTCTTCTACATCAGTAAATTCGTTGGCTTGGTGCATGGTGTTGACATAGTCTGGGAACATGGCGCCAAAAGCCACACCGCGCTTCAAAAGACGGCCAAAGGTTCCACCTCCAATGACTTGCTCATGTCCTTTGAGACTCGTTTGTTTTTCATAAACACTCAAAAGAGTTGCTACCAATTCATCATCTGCTGGGACATAGTGTGGAGTGTGTCCGTGCTCAGATAGGCTTACTGACACAACACCAGCAACTTTTTCAAGATCGGTTTGAATTGTTTTCGGATCAGTTCCTTGCGGGTAACGGATGTTCAAAGCAATAGTATTATCAGCTTTAGCACTGTCAAAATGGAAAACACCAGCATTCATGCTAAGAGCGCCCATTTTAGCATCAGTATAAGCAATTCCTAATTTCTCACCAGCAAAGTCCTCATGCAGAACTTGAGTTGCCACTTCCAGATAAGCCTTAGCGTCACCACCAAAGTCAAATTGGTTAAGGAAGAGAGCTAAATAGGTTGCTCCATTGATACCATCCTCTGGTGTAGAACCATGAGCTGATTTCCCAATAACTGTCACTTCAAGAGCGTCGCCATTTTCTTTTAGACTAGCTGAAACCTTGTGGGCAGCAGCAAAGTCTTGTAATTTGACATCCAATTCCGCTGCATCAACTGCTGCTGTAAAAATAGCTGTCGCTGATTCTGGCACCATATTCTCGCGAAGTCCACCTGTGAAGCTCTTGAGTTTAAAGCTGCCATCATTACTGTTACCAAAGTGGAGATATTCTGTGATATTCCCTTTTTCACCATTAATGATTGGAAATTCCGCATCTGGTGAGAAACCAAAGTCTGGCTCAGGCAAACCGACATGCTTGAAATAATAGTCCATGTCTTGCCAACCGGATTCCTCGTCTGTCCCCACCACAAAGCGCACACGCTTCGATACTGGCAAGCCCAAGTCTTTGATGATTTTCAAACCATAGTAACAAGCCATAGTTGGCCCTTTATCATCAGATGAACCACGCGCATAAAGCTTACCATCAATAATTTCAGGTTTGTAAGGATCTGTATTCCAGCCACTCCCGGCAGGGACTACATCCATGTGAGCAAAAATCCCAAGTTCTTCCGGACCCTCACCAAAAGTAAAGTGACCAGCATAATTGTCCACATTCTTCGTTTCATAACCATCGCGTTCAGCAATTTCTAAAAACTTATGCAGAGCTTGAACAGGTCCAGGTCCAAAAGGATGTTCCTTATCCGCCTTGGAATCGTCCCGCTCTGAGTTGATTTCCAAAAGACTGAACAGGTCAGCTAAGAGAGCTTCTCTGCGTTCTTCAACTTCCGCTTTAAAATCAATTGTCATTATATTACCTCAATCTATAATTCGATTTAAATCGATATTATTACGAATTAAATCACAAACGCAATTATATCAACGTTTCTCAATGATTTCATCAACCGGCAAACGATAACTTGGTTCTAGTTTTTCATCTGTATAACCAACCGTAATCAAGAGTTCTGGACGGAAACGCTCATCAATTTCCAAAACCTCATTAACCTTTGATTTATCGAAACCTAAGATAATGTTAGATCCGATACCTTGGTCAGTCAGAGCCAGAACAAGATTCATGGCCACCAGACCAGCGTTGAGAGCTAAATAATCGCTCTTTTGCTGTTCACTATAGCGAGCAAACTCAGCTGGCAGATTCTGCATGTAAAACTGGAGTTGCTCATCAGAGAAATTCTTAACTCCAGCCACACGCGCAATCTTGCGAGCCCGTTTGGGCAAATCTGTATCCGTAAAGAGAGCAATGGTCACTGGTGCTTCCTTAATCTGGTCCACATTTCCACCGAAAGCTGTTTCAGCCAAAGCTTGATTATGCTCCCGCACCACAACGAACTTCCATGGCTGACTATTGTGGGCACTGGGTGCCAACGTTGCAATTTCAATGGCTGTGCGAACATCCTTTGGATCCACAGGTTTGTCATTGAAATGCTTGGTCGCATGACGCTTTTTATTGAGTTCTAGAAATTTCATAAGTCGCATCCTTTTCTAAATATATTAGCTTCATTTTATCATATTTTGTAAGAGTTTGCAGGAGTTTTTTCACTGGGAGAAACTTTACACCGTAACTGTTATGAATATTTTAGGCTTTCTCTCAAATACTCTTTCTTCGATTGATTTTAAATTTTAGGAATAAAAAAAGCAGGTGATAGTCACCTACTTTGTAGATATTACTGAGCTGACGTAAGTGGAGCAAGAGCTTTATAAGCACCCTCAATCGCCTTCTTCATGGCATCACGTCCTGTTTTCAATTGCTGAGCAAATAAAGCACGATTTTGTTCTGGAACTTCTGTATCATCTGAACCAACACTTGAAAGGGTTTCATTAAATGTCTCTCTTGAAGTTTCCATAGACTGAATCGCTGGTTCTACTTGTTGATTGTATGCTTCTTTCCCAGCCTCAGGTACTTTAGCCCCGATTTCATTTATGTACTTTTTATAATTATCAATCAACTTACTAAAGAGGGCTTTCATGTCACCAATTGTTTTAGCATTGTCGATTTCTTCATCTGTCAAAAGAACAATTTCTGGGATTTCTGCATCTGAACTAGCTGTTTTTGATGAAGTTTCAGAGCTACTTGATTTACTCTTTGAAGTAGATGTTTTTTCTACAGAACTTGAAGCTTTTTCAGAAGAATCTGATGTTGTTTTTCCAGAACATGCTGCTAAAGTTATAACTGATAAAAGCGCTACACTAGCTGTAATAATTTTTCTCATTACTGTCTCCTATTAATAAAGAATAGACATATTATAATACAAAATTATTTTATTGTCAAACATTATAGGCATTATAATAGTCCATCCATTTCTGTTAATTTTTTCCTAATTATTAAAGAAATTCTGCATACACAGTCCTCATATGAGATTTGTCTATTCTAAATCCACCTGTGGCTCTGCTACTTCTGACAAGGATGTTTTCTGCTGGTCTACTGGATTCAACTTCTCCCGCACTGCTTCTGCTACAGCTCGTGGTACGCCGACTTCGACGATTTGGTCAACACTGGCTTCTTTAATCTTGGTTAGAGATTTGAAGTGTTTCATAAGATTTTGCTTGCGTTTTGGTCCCAAGCCTTCAATGCCATCTAGCTGGGATGAAAAAGAATTTTTAGACCGGAGTTGGCGGTGGAAGGTAATAGCAAAGCGGTGGACTTCATCTTGGATACGCTGGAGTAGGAAAAATTCCTGCGAATTCCGGGATAATTCTACAACCTGCAGAGGGTCACCAAAGAGCAATTCATGAGTTTGGTGCTTGTCATTTTTTTGCAGTCCAGCGATGGGAATATCCAATCCCAGCTGCTCCTGAATAACTTCTTTAGCGACATTGACTTGGCCCTGTCCACCGTCAATGACAATCAAGTCTGGTGGAGTTAGTCCGTCACGAATTACCCGACTATAGCGGCGCTTAATGACCTCTCGCATACTAGCGTAGTCATCAGGTCCTACCACAGTCTTGATCTTATACTTGCGATAGTCCTTCTTACTTGGTTTACCATTGACAAAGACCACCATAGCTGATACAGGACTGGTCCCCATGATGTTGGAGTTATCAAAAGACTCAATACGAACAGGTGTAGGAATGTTAAGGAGCTGCCCTAGATTCTCAATAGCCCCTTGAGTCTTTTCAATAGATTTCTCCAAGAGGTCAAATTTCTGCTGGAGACTGACTCGGGCGTTTTTGATAGCCAGATTGACCAACTGCTTCTTCTCGCCTCGCTGGGGCTTAAGCACCTTGGTATCCACCATGGCTCGGACAGATTCTTCGTCAATATCAGCTGGGATCAAAATTTCATTGGGCTTGAGGTGGGATTTTTCCTGATAGAACTGGCCGATATAAGTCAGAAAATCTTCGTCCGGATCATTGTAATAAGGAAAAAGGTTGACGTCACGCTCGATTAACTTCCCCTGACGGACAAAGAAAACCTGTACGCACATCCAGCCCTTATCCACATAGTAGCCAAAGACATCCCGATTCTGCAAATCCTTGGCCATGACCCTCTGTTTGGTTCGCAGGGTGCCAATGGACTGAATCAAGTCGCGGTACTCTGCTGCCTTTTCAAACTCCATTGCTTGAGCTGCGCCAGCCATTTTTCCCCGTAAATCCTCAATAATCTGGTCATCCTGACCCTTGAGAAAGGCTGCCACCTCCTGGGCTAGCTCCTTGAAATACTGGCTGTCTACCTGGCAAATAGTGTGGGCCTTGCACTGCCCCAGATGGTAGTAAAAGCAGACCTTTTCAGGTGGATTGGTACACTTACGAAAAGGAAAGAGCCGATCTAAAAGCCGCTTGATTTCATTGGCCGCTCCAACATCCGGATAAGGACCAAAATAAAGCCCACCGTCCTTTTTGACTTGGCGCGTGATGATGAGGCGCGGATAGGTCTCATTGGTAATCTTGATAAATGGATAGGACTTATCGTCCTTGAGCATGATATTGTACTTGGGCTTGTTTTCCTTGATTAGATTAATCTCAAGAAGCAAAGCCTCAATATTGGACTCGGTGACAATAAACTCAAAATCCTCAATCTCAGAAACCAGAGCCTCCGTCTTGGTATCATGACTGCCACGGAAATAAGAACGAACTCGATTGCGAAGGTTCTTTGCTTTACCGACATAGATAATGGTACCGTTTTTGTCTTTGTGAATGTAACAGCCAGGACTGGTCGGCAACAGTTCCAGCTTTGATTGGATTAGCTTGTTCATAGGTCTATTATAGCAGAAAAGGGAAGCATTCAACAGGTAGACACTAGATTATTAGAAAATCATAAGTTTGATTCCTTTCATAGGTAATGCTGAACTATAACTTCTTTTCATATCTTCTTACAAGTGCTAAAAATCTATTTCAAAAGAAACATGATTTTCTTCATAATAAAGCGTTTTCTAAGTAAAAATCAAGCAAGCGATTGCACAGCTATTTTAATAGGCTTTGATTAAATAAACAGAAATAAAATAGAAAAATTTTAGAAAAATTAATATATTTTTAAAAAAATTTCAAAAAAAGACTTGACAAAAATTGCAAACGGTTGCATAATAGAATTGTAAATAAAAATTCCGGGAGGAAATAGGAATGAAAACATGGAAAAAAGTAGTATTGGGCAGTGTCAGCTTGCTGGCTGCAGGAACGCTCTTAGCAGCTTGTAGCTCAAATAGCAGCAAGGAGAGCTCTTCTTCTAAAGCTGATAGCAAGACCTTGAAACTTTGGGTACCAACTGGTGCTAAAGATTCTTACTCTGATACAGTTAGCAAGTTCGAGAAAGAATCAGGCTACAAGGTTGACGTAGTCGAAATGGAAGATCCAAACGCTCAGGAAAATTTGACAAAAGATGCTAGTACTGCTGCCGATGTTTTCTCTCTGCCACACGACCAACTTGGTAAATTAGTTGAAGCTGGAGCTATTCAAGAAGTTCCTTCTAATATGGCAGAAGAAATCAAGAAAAACGATACAGAACAAGCAGCGATTGGTGCTCAGTATAAAGGAAAAACTTATGCTTTCCCATTTGGTATCGAGTCACAAGTAACCTACTACAACAAGTCAAAACTTTCTGCTGACGATGTTAAATCATACGAAACAATTACATCTAAAGCTAAATTCGGCGGAAACTTGAAAGAAGTTAATGCTTACGCTACTGCTCCACTCTTCCTTTCTGTTGGCGACACTCTCTTTGGTAAAGATGGTGAACAAGTAGACGGAACAAACTGGGGTAACGAAGCTGGTGTGAACGTTCTGAAGTTCATTGCAGCTCAAAAGAATAACAGTGGTTTTGTAAACGTAGATGCTGCTAACCTTCTTGCTAAATTTGAAGATGGTTCAGTTGACGCTTTCCAATCTGGTCCATGGGACTATGCAGCTGCTGAAAAAGCTGTCGGTAAAGACAACCTTGGTATCTCTGTTTATCCAACTGTTAATATCGGTGGACAAGACGTTCAACAAAAAGCATTCCTAGGTGTAAAACTTTACGCAGTTAACCAAACACCTTCAAATGGCGACACTGAACGTATCGCAGCAAGCTACAAACTGGCTCAAGCTCTTACTAGCAAAGAAAGCCAAGAAAACCAATTCAAGTTTGAAGGACGTCACATCATCCCAGCTAACAAAGAAGTACAAGAGTCTGAAGATGTGAAGAAAGATGCATTGGCACAAGCTGTTATCACAATGGGATCTTCTGATACCTACACAACAGTTATGCCTAAACTTAGCCAAATGTCTGTCTTCTGGACTGAAAGTGCTGCAATCCTCAGCGATGCTTACAACGGTAAATTTGGTGAAGATCAATACCTCGCAAAATTACAACAGTTTGATAAAGATTTAGCAGCAGCTAAATAATACTCAAGCAAATTTAAATAAGCATTGAAGTGAGGGGGGCAGCCTTCTCACTTCTTTCTTTGTAAATATAAGGAGAATACTATGACTCAGTCATCTTATGACAATGCATCCATGTTTCAGGTCTTTAAAGAGGGAACCTGGGATGTCAAACTCTCTTTTCTGATAATGGGGCTGAGCAACCTCGTACATAAACAATTCATCAAGGGGCTGCTCTTCCTCTTCTCAGAAATTGCTTTCCTGATTGCTTTTGCAGTTCAAATCATACCAGCTATTGGCGGCATGATTACATTGGGAACTCAAGAGCAAGGAGAGGCTATCAAAAAAGTTAACGGCTTGGAAATCACCGTTCAAGTAGCGGGTGACAACTCTATGCTGATGCTGATTTTTGGACTTGCTTCTCTTATCTTCTGTGCAGTCTTCGCCTACATCTACTGGTGCAACCTGAAAAGTGCTCGCCACTTAATGGCTCTTAAACAGTCTGGTCAGAAGATTCCTAACTTCGTTGAGGACTTCAAGACGCTTGCAGACGGCCGTTTCCACATGGGCTTAATGAGCATTCCTCTTATCGGAGTACTGCTTTTTACCATCCTACCTCTGATCTACATGATCTGCTTGGCCTTTACTAACTTTGACCATAAGCATCCAGCTCCTAAGTCACTCTTTGACTGGGTTGGCTTCTCTAGCTTTGGTGATGTTTTCTCAGGTCGTATGGCTAGCACCTTCTTCCCACTTTTAGGCTGGACCTTGATTTGGGCGGTTGCTGCGACAGCTACTACTTTCTTCTTCGGAATCGTTTTAGCTCTCTTGCTCAATACAAAAGGTCTCAAGTACAAGAAAGTTTGGCGGACACTCTTCGTTATTACTATCGCAGTTCCACAATTCGTATCCCTGCTCTTGATGCGTAATTTCCTGAATGACAATGGACCTTTGAACGGATTATTGCAAAGCCTCCATCTCATTCAGCATCCAATTCCATTCTTGAGTGACCCTGTGTGGGCTAAGTTCTCAATCATCCTTGTCAATATGTGGATTGGTATTCCATTTACCATGCTGGTAGCGACTGGGATTATCATGAACCTACCTAGCGAGCAAATCGAAGCTGCTGAGATTGATGGAGCTAGCAAGCTTCAAATCTTCAAGAGTATTACTTTCCCTCAAATTCTCTTGATTATGGCGCCATCACTCATCCAACAGTTTATCGGGAACATCAACAACTTCAACGTGATCTACTTCCTGACAGGCGGTGGACCTACTAACTCTTCCTACTATCAGGCAGGTTCAACTGACCTTTTGGTTACCTGGCTCTATAAACTGACCGTTTCTGCCAAGGACTACAATCTGGCATCTGTTATCGGTATCCTGATCTTTGCAATCTCTGCAGCCTTCAGTCTCTTAGCCTATACTAGATCCGCATCATTCAAGGAAGGAACTGCTAAATAATGAAAAATAGAAAAAAACTCAGTTTATTAGGGATTTATGTCTTACTGACTGTTTTAGCACTCATCTGGCTAACGCCGATTATCTGGATTTTTCTGACCAGCTTCCGTGGTGAAGGTTCTAATGCGGTCCCTTACTTCTTCCCTAAAACCTATACACTTGATAACTATATCAGACTGTTTAATAACAACACATATCCTTTTGTTCAGTGGTTTATGAATACCCTAATTGTTGCGACAGCCACTTGTATCCTGTCTACTTTGATTACTGTGGGTATGGCTTACTCACTCAGTCGTATCAAATTCAAGCATAAAAACCGTTTCCTCAAGCTGGCTTTGGTTCTTAACATGTTCCCAGGCTTCATGTCTATGATTGCGGTTTACTACATCTTGAAAGCACTCAATTTGACACAAACCCTGACCTCACTGATTCTGGTTTATTCAGCTGGAGCAGCTCTAGGCTTCTATATAGCTAAAGGTTTCTTTGATACCATCCCATATTCTTTGGACGAATCCGCTATGATCGACGGAGCGACTCGCTTCCAAATCTTCCGGACTATCACACTGCCGCTGTCAAAGCCGATTATCGTTTATACAGCGCTTATGGCTTTCATGGGACCATGGGTTGACTTCATCTTTGCCTCTGTCATCCTAGGCGATGTCAAGGAAAAATACACGGTTGCTTTGGGACTTTTCCAAATGCTTAATAAGGACGCCATCAATAAATGGTTCCTACCTTTTACATCTGGAGCGATTATCATCGCTATCCCAATCACTCTTCTCTTCATCTTCATGCAGAAATACTACGTAGAAGGTGTAACAGGCGGAGCAGTCAAATAAAATCTATTATGTATATTGAAAACTTCCGACAGTTAATATCGGAAGTTTTTATCTTAGAAAATGCAGAACTTAGCTTCTCTTTCCTTTTTATATGCGATTGCTTATTAGCTATAGACAAAAAAATGAGTCTGGAAATTATTCCAGCCTCATTTTGTATTTCTTTAATTATAATCTTCGTCTCTGCGACGGCGCTTGTTGGTTCCCAAAAAGGCAGCTGCACCAAGTGCCATACCAAAAATTGCTAGGCGTTCTGCTTCTGAACCAGTATTTGGCAGAATAGCAGGAACTGTTGGAGCCTTATCAGCTGTTGTAGCCACACTAGCTAGCTGAGCTGCAGGATTTACAACAAAATCAGTAAATGCACCACCACCTGCCGCTTGAACAGCGCCTGTAGTTGCTCCTTTAACTTCACGAGTATTGGCATGAACTTCTGCAGTCTTAGCATCTGAATCTTTCTTAGATTCATCCTCTGTACCTGGACCAGCAGCTCCGCCTTTTACAGCAGTTAGAGGCTGTTTATCTTCACCTGAGCGATAGTTGCTGTTCAGAGCATTTCCATAAAGGAGAGATGCTTGGTTCAAGATATTCAAGAGAGTTTCATAATTGGCTTGAAGACTGTTGTAAGCCTCTTCAAGAACAGCTAAAGTTGCAGTTTCTTGATTTAAGATTGCTTGTTTAGCTTCAAAATCAAGCTGCGCTTCTGCCAACTCCCGCTCAGCTTCTGCTAGTAATTGAGGAGCATTTTTTAGATCAATAACTTTCTTTTTAGCTGCTGCTAATGTCTTTTGAGCAGCCATGAAGTCCTCTTGAGCAGTTCCCAAATTAGCTTTTGCAGCTTCTTGAGCTGACTGAAGTTCTGCCAACTTATCCTTAGCTGCTGCTAAAACTGCCTGAGCATTGCTCAAGTTAGTCTGATAAGGTGCTAGGTTTGCTGCAATCTTAGCTGTTGCTCTGTCGAGAGCTTCCTGCTTAAGGGCAACATTTTGCTTGGTCAAAGCTAGATTATTTTCAGCAGTTGCTACCTTCTGACGAGCTGCTTCAACTGCTGCAATTTGATCTGCCGCTGCCTTTTGAGCATCAGCTAATTGAGCATTGAGGATATTGATAGCTGATTCCTGACCAACTTTTTGAGCCTTGAGTTCAGCCAATTGATTCTTAAGTGCTGTAACATTTGCGTTAGAACCCGCAGAACGACCTCCACCAGCACGCAACAACTGCTCCATAGCAGCAACAGTTAGCAAAGTACCATTATTAACACGTTGGTCAAAGTTGCTAATATGATGGAAACCAACTTCGGATGTACCATGAGGAGTACCCCATTGGTTTGGATGTTTATCATAAGCCGCTGAGATAGCATTGGCTTTATTGTCCATCATCTGAACATAGTGACCAATCTGAGCAAATACACCTGCTCCAACTCTCATATAGATGGCATTAGCATCAATCTGAGTTTCATCTGTAGGCAGTCCATATTGTGCTGCAATCTCTTGGTAGAGAGCTTTTTCACTATGCCAGAAATTGACAGCCCCTTGCGGGTCAAAACTAATCGCCACATTCTCGTTACCAATCAGCTTACCCATGTGCCAGTTATTGCGCTCAAAGTAGATAGTCTGAATCTGGCTGGCCACATTCGCATACGGATCAACCAATAACTCTTGTAAGCCGGCATTACGACGGTAAGCATTAATGGCCTTAACCAACTCCAAAGCTTGAAGGTTATTTTCTAGACTAGCTGGACTTGTTGGGTCAGAATTAACTGAAATACCAAATTCATTTTGTCCGCGTTGGTAAACTGCAAGAGCATTGTTAGCAGCATCACGAATATCCTGATTAGCCGCATTGTTACGAACATTTTCTAAAAATTGAGAATAAGTCGTATTGCGAAGGTCAACAGGAGCTGTTGCTGCTGCTTTCTCGGCAGCCGGAATCTGTCCTTCAAGAGAGCTAATAGCTTGATTGGTTTGACCCAAAGATTCCTTTGCCTGATTGATTTTATTCTGGATTTCAGCCTGCACTTGTGGAGCAGAAGACGCTGCTTGTTCTGCCTTTGTCAGTTCAGACTTTGCATTGTCTAAAGCATTCTGTGCTTGACTTTGCTGACTCTTAGCAGTTGCTACAGCTTGCTCTTCTGAGTTAAGTGGTGTTTTAGCTTGTTTCAATTCAGTCTCTGCAACATCTACAAGAGATTGACTCGCTTTAATAGTATTTGCTTGATCTTTAACTGCTTGGTCTGCCTTGGCAGCTTTAGCCGCTGCTTCTCGAACAGCAGCATCTTTCGCGCTAACCTCTTGCTCTGCTGTTTTTGCTTCTGTCTCCGCTTTAGCAACATTTTCTTCTGTTGCTTCTGCCTGCATTTCTTTAGCAGTCTCAACAGCGGCTTCAGCAACTTTCACGCTAGTTTTTGCATCTTCAGCTTCTGTTTTAGCAGTATCTACTATCGATCTTTGCTCATCGAGTTTAGCTTTGGCAGCTTCAGCATTTTCTTGGGCAACAGCTACATCTGCTGCTGTCACTGGTTTCCCAGTTACTTCAGTCGCTTGTGGAGCTGTTACAGTTGATTCAACCAACTCATCCGCGTGCACTTGATGGGTCAGTCCACCAGAAATAATAGTTGTAGCCGCGATACCAGTCGCTACAACAGACTTGCCTATTTTCTTTTCCATAATCAATCTCCTTTTTATAATCTCACATACTATAATTAACCTGGGTATAGCAGCCCGCATAGTAATATACTATCACAAAACGCTAGTATTAACTAGTAGCAAACGTATCCTTTTAATAGTTTTTTTATTACATTTTAGTTACAAAAATGTTGTATTAGAAAAATAAGATGGTTTTTCCAACAAAAATGAGCATTTCTGTATCGAATAAAGCAAAAACTCCTAGATTCTTTCTAAGAGTTAACTTTGCTTGTCAGTCCGATTGAGCTTGTCGAATTTCTTCTAACATTGCTTCTTCTTCGGCCGTCATTTGATAGCGTTCCAGCAAGTCTGGACGTCTTAGATAGGTCTTTTTCAGACTTTCATAGAGACGCCACTTGCGGATATTTTCATGATGGCCGCTCATAAGGACTTCAGGAACAACCATACCCCGATAGTCATAAGGCCGAGTGTACTGAGGATATTCCAATAGTCCAGACGAAAAACTGTCATCTGTATGACTGGCTTCCTTTCCAATAACCTCTGGAATCAGGCGAACTGTAGCATCAATCATAGTCATAGCTGCCAATTCTCCCCCAGTAAGAACATAGTCCCCAAGCGAGATTTCGTCTGTCACTAAGGTCTTGATCCGCTCATCATAGCCTTCGTAATGGCCACAAATGAAAATGAGCTCCTCTTCCTTAGACAGTTCCTCAGCATAGGCTTGGTCAAAAGTCCGACCAGCAGGATCCAGCAAAATCACACGCGGTTGCTTTTTTTCAATGGCATCATAGGCATCAAAAATAGGTTGGGCCCGTAGCAGCATACCCTGGCCTCCGCCGTATGGCTCGTCATCTACATGCCGGGATTTTTCAGCCTTTTCTCGGAAATTGTGGTAGTTGATTTCTAAGAGACCTTTTTCCCGAGCTTTACCGACGATAGAGTGCTCCAAGGGAGCAAACATCTCCGGAAAGAGAGTCAAAATATCAATTTTCATCATCCAGTCCTTCCGGTATCTCTACATCAACCCGACCTTGCTCAATATCAATCCCCAGCACCACTGGCGGAATATAAGGCAGAAGCAAGTCGCGCTTGCCTTTACGCTTGACCACCCAGACATCATTGGCTCCTGGCTGCAGAATTTCCTTAATCGTACCAAGAAGAATGTCATTTTCATAGACTTCAAGGCCGATGATTTCATGGTAGTAAAATTCTCCGTCTTCCAAGTCCGTCAAATCTTCCTCTCGGACTTTCAGAGTGAAATCACGGAATTTCTCAATGTCATTGATGTGGTACATCCCCTTAAACTTGATAATATCAAAGTTCTTGACCTTGCGATGGCTAGCAATCTCCACATCCATGACAAACTGATCTTTCTTGTCAAACAGGGCAAGGGTATTGCCTTTTTTAAAACGCTCTTCTGCAAAATCCGTCACTGACAAAACCCGCATCTCACCTTGCAGACCTTGCGTATTGACAATTGTTCCAACATTAAAATAATTCATCTCGACTCCAACATATTATACTCTGCCTAGTATTTTATCATGATATAGGGGAATGTACAAGGGAGATAAGGGGGAATTCCCTTGCCTATATTTATTTGATTAAAGTTGCTGTTTAACGTATAATTATACATATAGAACCTCAACACTATAAATACCCAAGTGTATTTACGCAAAACTAGAAAGAAGTTGGTGATACCTATGGGAAAAAAGTTAAGCAAACTCCTGCTCTCTACTGCTCTTATAGCCACAACAGCTGCCAGTCTGACTGCTTTGACACAGGTCAAAAAAGGCCAAGCAATGGAAAATGAAACAAGGGAAACTAGAAATATCTCAGCCCTTGACGAAAAAATTGCTCAAATTGATAACCTAACCATCAAGGCTTTCCTAGAATACTATGCTAGTCAGAACATGACCTCCGCATCGTCTCTTCCAATGATAGATGATTTAGAGGCCAATACGCGCATCATCGTTATTGATATAGACTATGCAGACACAAGCATCCCCCCTGCCATTGGAACATCAGTCGATGGATCCGAAGGGCCTGTCGGGGGAACTGTTGATGATGATGGCCAATATATCGAGTTTGATACCAGTAACCATAGCAAATCCGCAACCGTTCAGGAGATTCGAGATGCTATTGCTGAGATTCTGGGATAAAACCCTCATAAATATGTACTAAAATAGCTGAGATTAAAATCTCAGCTATTTTAGTATGTTTTTTTTATTCCCGCTTTCAATATACTATTAAAGTTTGTATACATCTTGCCCATCACACTTCAAAAGAAGCTCAACTATCTTTTCTGAATGACTCCAATGTAAATAATGATGGTTGCCTCCTAAAATAATCTGAGTATTTTGTGAAGCAAATTCGGAATCTTTATATTCTTGTTCTCGATAGGCCTGACTCAGGATAAAAATCGGGAATTGAAAAGAAATATCTAAGTTTTGAAAATCGCTTTTTGCGATACCGCAGTAATGTTGAAATCCTTCTTGTACAGATTTTAATCTATCAGAACTCTTTTCTGCCTTAGCCCATAAGATTTTAAAATCAGCTACTGAAAAACTCTCTTGTCCTAATTTTTTCAGATATTCATATCCCCCACCGAGCGTCTGAACTTTCTCCTGTAAGGATAAAAATTCGGGATAAGGATTCTGAGCTAATTCTCCATATAGAACAGAATAAGTGGTCGGCTCAATCAAGATTAATCCCTGACAAAACGGCTCTGACTCAGCAACTTTAACTGCTACAAGACCACTAATACTGTGCGCGCAAATAACATACTGGAGGACTTTAAAATGTGATAAAACCTCTATAATAGATTGAACCAAATCGTCCAAAACAAAATTTTCTTGATTTTCGAGTGGGCTTCGGCCAGCATTAGGGTAATCTATTGTTAAATAGCCCCAATTTTTAGGTAACTTCCGAATGACTGGCAAAAAATTTTCATAGGTCGGCAGACTCCCTGCACCGCTTAAAAATACAGCAATCTTTTCCGCAGGTTGATAAGATACAAATAACTGTCCTACTTTCGTTTTGATGATTTTTTCTTTCATAATGTTTCCAATCAATTCTTAAAAATATTATTTGGGCACACACTACTATCTGAGAGATAGCTATTTTACTAGCAGAATAAGGACACCCCTATACCAGAATTTTTTCATATTCAACCAAGGATCGTATCACAAGAGGCAGTTGCTTGCACTGTGAATGAAGGCTAATCTCAAGGCTTGTTTTTCCTAAAAATCTATGCTAAGGTAAAGGCAGAATACGAAAAGGAGGGGCTACTATGATAAGAAGCGGCCATCTGATTTACAAGGTAAAAGGCTTACGGCAGGCGGTCAAGGAATGGGAAGAAAAGGGTTTTGTCGTCGAATACGGCAGAAGGAAAAAAAACAACAATGCCTTAATATACTTTAGTCAAGGCCCCTATATTGAGCTACTGGAAAATACGGGCATTCCTGTAATAGCCAAAATCATAGCTAAACTATTTGGCAGACCTAAAAATCTGGAGCGCTTTTTCTACTGGGATGAGTGCGAGGAAGGCTGGCAAGGACTTTGTATCGAAAAAGATTCTTCGTCAAAAGAATCCCCTCGATCAAGAATTTCAAAGCTAAGATCCTCATATTCCAGAAATGCATTCGACGAGCGGAAACCCTTGCTTTTATAAAATTCCCAGCGAGCCTGACGCTGTTCAAGATTATCACACGGCTCATCTAGGCGCTCGATTTCTAAAAGCATGGTTCGCTGATAGAAATTGACCAGCTTTTCGATGATTTCACCGCAATAGCCATGGCTGCGCAAGTGGGGCATAATAGCAAAGAAACTAACATAAAAGGCTTGCGCGTTGGAGATGGCAAAGGCAAAACCAACAAATTCCTTTTCATGATAAAAGGCGAAAAAATTAGCATCCTCCTGTTCCTCATATCGTAAAAATTCACTGAGCGGTATCCTTTCCTCTTCTGGGAAAGCTTCATTATTCAAGGCTTCTACCTTATCCAAATCCGGAAAATCTGCTGTAATGATCTGGCTGGTTAAGCTCATAAAATCACTCCTTTTCTAGTGGTAGTATAACAAATTTTACAACTGGTTTCAAAAAAGAGCCCTGAAAGAGCTCCTATGTATCGATTTTTTCTTCATATAATAGAAAGGTGCCGAGTTCCTAAGAACTACCGATAGTTGGTCCCGATTGGACTCCTAGCTGCTACTTCACTATTTCACGTAAATTATCCAAATGCTGATTATCAGTCACAGCCATAATGCTGACGCCTTCTGGCCAAACAAAGTCTGGAGTAAACTTGCTTTCCAAAGGCTGATTTTTTGTCAGACGGTATCCGATAATATTAAGATGATAAAGCCTGCGAGCATCTACTTCACGGACCGTTTTCCCGACCCAGCTAGCAGGCAGTTCAAACTCAGCCACTACTACATCGTCATCCAGCTGGAAGACCTCAATCGAATGGTTCAAGAGAATAGTCTTAGCCAATGAAATACCAGCCTCCACTTCAGGCAGAATAACCAGATCAGCTCCCACCTTTTCCAGCACCTGCTGAGTTACTTCATCTTTGACCTTGGCAATGACATTTTTAACGCCCAATGCCTTGCAGTGCATGACCGCTAGGACGCTGGATTCCAGACTTTCTCCCGTCGCTACGATGACCGTATCACAGGACCCAACGTCTGCCGCCTCTAAAAGCTCCATATCAGTAATGTCCCCGATCACACCAACGGCAATCATGTCTTCATACTGATTGATTGTCTCTTCGTGATTATCAATCGCAATGATTTCTACATCTTGAGAAATCAAGGCCTCAATGATACTCTGTCCAAAAATCCCCAAGCCGAGGATTCCAACTGTTTGATTTGCCATTTCTTTTCTCCTATCCAATCATAATGTCCGCCTTGCTGTAATGCAAGGTTGCAGCCTTCTTCGGTTGATAATGGTTGAGACTGACCATAAGAGTCAGCGGCCCCACCCGTCCAATAAACATTAGCAACATAATCACAATCATACCAGCTGTATTGAGGCTGGTAGTGATATTGGCCGTGACACCAACTGTAGCCAATGCCGACACAGTCTCAAATATCAGGTAAATAAAACGATGACTGCTATCGGTCACTAGCCCAAGAGCCAAAAGACCAAGCAGAAATGTCAGCTGAAAAATCACTGTCACACCAAAAGCCTTCTGCACTAGCTGAGGAGACAGCGTTCTCCGTCCCATATTGGTATGAGGCAAGCCCAGGATTTCCTTTCGAGCAAAAAGCAAAAGAACTAGGAAGGTCGTAATTTTCAGACCGCCCGCTGTACCACCCGGAGCCCCTCCCAGAAACATCTGGAGCAGATAGATAAACAGGGTTACTGGACGAGCAGCTGTATAATCAATGGAAGCAAAGCCAGCTGTCCTCATACTGACTGTCTGAAAAAAGCTGACCAGTAGCTTATCGCCAAAGGAAAGATTGCCAATCGTTCCAGGATTATTGTACTCCGTCCAGAGACTCGTGACCGTCCCAAAAACGAGGAGACCAGCAGTCAGCAGCAAGACTACCTTAGTATGAAAGTGCAGCCCCTTCTGTTTTCCTCCCAATTTAGTCGCCAAGTCAAACCAGACCATAAAGCCCAGTCCTCCGGTAATGATGAGGAGAGCCAAGGTGATATTGACCAAAACATCTGTCTGCAAGCCTAGTAGGCTATCATTGCCAAAATTATCAAAGCCCGCATTACAAAATGCAGAAATGGCTAAAAAGATAGAATTAAAAATCCCTTTTCTCAGACCAAACTTGGGAATGAAGCGAATCATGAGAAGGAGCGCACCCAGTCCTTCGATAGTAAAAGTCGTGATAAAAATCGAACGGACAAATTGACCTAAGGTACGATTGTGACCATAACTAAAACTATCCCGCAGAATACGGCGATCCTTGAGGCTGAGCTTTTTCCGACTTTCCATGGTGAAAAATCCGATAAAAGTCAGGATTCCCAAGCCACCAATCTGAATCAGCAGCATACAAAGGAGCTGTCCCCAGACATTGTATGTATCCACAACCGATCGAGTAAAAAGCCCTGTCACACAGACCATCGAGACAGCTGTAAAAAGATGATCCAGATAGCCCGCTTGGGAACTTTCCGTCTGCACCCAAGGGAGACTGAGTAGCAAGGAGCCACAGAATATCACCAGAAGAAAAGACAAGATAATCTTTTGCGCTGGTGACAAGCGTGAAAATAAATGCTTCATAAAGTTTCCTTTCCTGATCTAATAAAAGCAGAGGCTAACTCTATCTGCCCTTCTCTTTCCTTGACAGCCCGCTGCATATCATCTGGACTCTGCAAATTTCTGACTTTGATGGCATAATCCGCTGCGACAATAGCATGGCCCCGCATGTGGCCTGTTGCGACTCCTTGGGCAAAAACACGCGCAGCATATTTACCGATTTGTGATTGGGCTTGCTGCGACAGTTTGTTAGCCAAGAAACCAGCCTGCCTTAGTTCATAGGCAGATGCCCTCCCATCAAGTCGAGCCTGAAAAACCTCTCTTACCTGAGTCAAAATCTTCTGCTTTTCAGACTCATCTTCCGCATCAATCAGAGCTATAAAGCTTGACGCCATTTTCATAGTCCATCGAGCCAGTTGCTCCTGAGGAAGTTCCTCCAAAACAAGCTCCAATTCCAATCTCTTCTCACTATCATCCAGAATTTTTAGCTTATAAGGGCTCGGTAAAATCACTTGATCATTCTCATAAGACTTGCGCTCATGAGCGTTCCAAGCATAATCTTCTGACTTCATATGTCCTCCGGTTTCGAATTTCTCTAAACTCGCCCCTGCATTTCGTTGTTCTCTTAAATGAAGTGTATAGTTCTCGCGGAGCTCGAACTGCATCAATTCCCCTAAATTCAACTGCGCCTAACGGCTTGTTTCATTAAGGGGCATAGAAAAAACGGGACACATGCCCCGCTGCTTCTTATTTCTCATCAATGACGATGCGAACTTTTTTGTACTCGGTTGGGACAGAGTAAACAATCGTCCTTATAGCGGAGATAGTACGACCTTTACGACCGATTACACGTCCAACATCACTCTGATCAAGATCCAGGTGATATTCTAAAAATTCAGGTGTATCCTCAATCTTGATAGTTAAGGCATCTGGCTGTGAAATCAAAGGTTTCACTATCGCAATAATTAGATTTTCAATCGTGTCCATATGTCAACCTACGCTTCTATTATTTAGAGTATTTTGAATCGTGGAATTTCTTCAATACGCCTTCTTTTGAAAGGATGTTACGTACTGTATCTGAAGGTTGAGCTCCATCAGCCAACCATGCAAGAACGCGGTCTTCTTTCAAAGTTACTTGGTTTTCTGCAACAAGTGGGTTGTAAGTTCCAACTGTTTCGATGAAACGTCCGTCACGTGGTGAACGTGAATCTGCTACGTTAATACGGTAGAAAGGTTTTTTCTTAGAACCCATACGAGTCAAACGGATTTTTACTGCCATTATTAAGGTCTCTTTTCTTTATTTTTTTCTTTTGGTGAAATAGCAGAGCTATTAAGCACATGTTCTATTATAGCAGATTAAAAACAGCTGTCAAGTTTTTTTCTTGACAGAGTTAAAAATTTTTTAGATTAGTCTTTCTTGTTATTTAAAATAATCTGTTCAGACAAATTTTCATATTTTTTAAAATAAAATTTGACTGAAGCGTCTTTAGGAAAAGCGCCTAAATCCATATACTTATTAATGGTCTCAGGTGCATAATACTCTGTGCCTCCACTACGACTATTATAGGACCTGCTTTTTACCTCGTCTTCTGATATATTTTTCTCATCCAGTACTTGGTCTGAATGAAATTCGAAAGACCATTTTAAAAGGCCAGCTTTATCCATTTTTTGGACAATCTCTTTTAGCTTATCATGATTTTCTGGATTCTTCCTGAATTCGACTAAAAACTTACTATATAGCATGAGATATTTATTTAGGCTTTCTGAATCATCAACCTTTTTAGAGGACGAAACGCTTATAGTTTGAAATAGAGCTCTGTCAAATCCCGATTTTTGCTGGTATTCAGCAGTCATGTCATCTTCCATTTCGCCCTCAATCTCATCAATTAAGCTAGTTATTTCTTGGTCTACCAAACAATCCATTAGCTGATCTGCTGTTCTCTCTCCGTAAAATATCTCATAAAATTCGATTTTACTGCCCTTTCGATCTGGGTGGTATTTTAGAATAGGGTACTTTTGGATATCTTCCTCGGTGAAATACAAATCAATTGTCGCCCCGCCACCCTCATAATGATAACTGCCATCAGAACTAATCTTGACGGGCTGAAAAGGGAGCTTTTTAAAAAGGGCCTTCGTCGTTCGTATGCTTTCGTCGACTTCTTCTTTCTTAGCATAACAGGCTGTCAGTAGCAACAAACTGGCAAGAAGAGAAAACAAGGCAAGGATTTTTTTCATTTGCAGTCTTCTTGTGGAACCAATAGTCTGATAATGTCGTCGTAAGAATAGGCGGTATAGGTCGGTTGAAAAAGACTTTCATTTTCTAGCTGCTTGGGATTGTACCAGATAGAGTCCAGTCCAGCATTATTAGCGCCAGCAATATCTGCTGTCAAGGAATCTCCAATCATCAAAGTCTGATACAGGTCAAAATCTGGTATCTGCTCTGCTATTTTTTCATAAAACAAAGTTTCGGGCTTCTGTGTCCCCAACTGCTCCGAGATAAAAATATGATTAAAATAAGGAGAAATGTCGGAATGGGCCATGCGTCCGGTCTGAATAGCCGTGATGCCATTGGTCGCTCCGTAAATCTCATAATCAGCAGCTGTCAAGTTGTCCAAAAGCTCGCTAGCACCAGCGTAAGTTTGTCCTTGCTGAGCAATATGCTGCTGATAAAGGAAGGCTAACTCGGCACCATCCTTCTCAATGCCAAAATGGGCAAAAAGACGAGAAAAGCGAGTGTTGACCAGCTCTGGCTTGGTGATTTTCCCCTGCTCCAGATCCCGCCAAAGCCCCTTGTTCATGGGAATATAATAGTCTTTGTAGGTCTGAATCTCCGTCACGCCCTGCTCCTCCAAAAACTGAGTCAAGGCGATGTCTTCTGACGTATCAAAATCCAGCAACGTATGGTCAAGGTCGAAAAGTAGAAATTTGTAGGACATTAAATTTCCTTTCTAAGTGAGAAAAAGTCGCTAATATTTATTTGGGAAATATTCTTTTCCCAACTGCCATAAATACTGATCAATCTCTTTTAGATTAAATTCTTCTAAATCGTAGTATTCTCTAAAAGCAATAATTATATTTTTAAATTTTTGATAATCTTTTAGATCTGCATTCTTAAATTTGGTAAATTTATCTGTTTTTCTAAAATATTTTAATACCTTTTCTACATAGCTATCATAAATAGGGTATTCTTTAGGATTATGATGAGAACAGTATTTGGTAGAAAAAGAATAGAACTTTCTAGTTACTCCATTAATAGCAACATTTTGAATTTCATTGACTAAAGTTGCATCACCTTGTCTCAACCTCTCATCAATTTTAAGACTCAGTATATGCTCTGCAACTGGATAAACTGAAAAAATATTTGTGCTATAAAAATCATTTAATGTAGCAACCTTTAATAAAATATCAGAAATTTCTTCGTTCCTTGGTAATAGCTCAAAAAACAATTTATCTAAAGCATCTTCTTGCAACTTATAATTTTTAAGATTATTCCACGATTTCAAGTATTTTTCAACTTCAATAGCTGACGGTCTAGAAATAACAATATCTGATTTCTGTTTTCTATCGTAGTTTATTTGCATATCTATCTCACTTCTAGTAGTTATTCATAAAATTCGATAGATTAATTATAGCATATTACAAAACGAATCAGTGTAGCTAAGATAGCCACTTGGAAACTATGTGTATTCCAGACAATAAAAGGAAAAACTGAAATAAGTAAAACAAGGTCTAGTATTCTGAAACCACCATAAAGTTTGGGGACACTTCCACTTCCAAACTGGGGATTCGACAGTCTTCTAATCAAAATTGCCCAATAAAATGAACCTTGAAGCAAAATAAATGTCAGTAAAGACAAAGGATGGAGAATGGTTACTAGACTATTCAAATCAGCAAGCAGATTTTTCAAAAGGATAGGCCGGCTGTGAACTCTCCCAAACAGAGGGACACCAACTCTTTTCTAACTTGCTCTTTTTGTATTTTCATCATCTCACCCATCTATCTATCATCCTAAATCAGAAAAAAACCATTCGAACCAGTTTATAGTCAACACTTCTCAGAATCAAAACATTCTAAGCATCGAACAGATCAATAGCTTTAATATAAATGTGCTCTAAACTTAGAATCACATCAAAATAAATGTTTTAGTGCTATTCTAAGTCTATGACAGCCTTAAATTTTAATTTTTGAAGGATTCTAAAACTAGAATAGCTTAAAAATCACGAGAATGAAACTATGCGAAGCTTAGAAGAACATTTTCTAAACTTCATACGCACTTTAGCTAATGGCGCTCACAGTTTTTCTAATGAGCTTTGAGTTTTTTGCTAGCCCAATCATATTGACTGGAGGTGCTACTGACAAAGCAGGAGCCTAAACTTGTCCCACCCGTCCACTTATAAACACCTTTTGTAAACAATTCGTCATTGGTAAATCTTTCAGCTAAGCCTACAAGCTCTTTATACGTTTGCTCAAGTAGTCTAGTCGCTTCTTCTAAAGACGTTTGAGGTGTTTTCTTACTTCATTATACCATAATCAAAAAGCAGTTATTCATTTTTGAACAACTGCTTTTACTGGTTAATTTTTAAAGTTTAGGAGCATCGTTAGTCTTGTTAACTTACATATAAATCTCTAAAGCGTCGGTCCACTTCTGCTATCTGATAGAGCAAGTGGGATAGTTCTTGGTAATCTTCTTTTAAACACGAAAGGTGGGCTTGACCAAATAGAGTAGCCAATTCCTCTTTTAATCTTGCCCCTTTGGGTTCATGGTCTTTTAAGAATTTACTGAGATAGAGATTTCGAACAGCAGCAAGTTTAAAGCTGAAATACTGATGCAATTGTTTTTGCTCCGTATTTAAGCCGTTTTCAGCAACTGCTTTTGCATAACATTCCAAAACATTACTTTGTCCATCCAGATATCTGGCCCTCATAATCTTTGCTGTTTCTTGATAGATTTCACACTGACTAGGACTTTTGACCTTCCTAAAATTTCCCCACATGGAGAAAGAACCTCTTTTATAGTCGATATTTTTAGCTTCCCAGGCTTTCGAAAATTCTGAGAAAGTCATTCTCATACAAGCAAAACCTGCTGGATCATGGAAATAGATGAACTCATCATCTAGATCATAAACTGAAACAAAATGGTCCACCCCATACAAATGAATGTGATTGGGATTATAAGTGAGATAACCCATGTCCAAAGGGCCAAGAACAACTGGCCCGCTGAGCAAGAACTTACTGAAAATCTCTCTGATAGAGAGAAGATCCACCGCATTTGAATCCTTTATATAGTATTCATCATATGTAAAACCCAGAATGTTTAAAGAATGGCTGATAGAACTATCTGGCATCCCATTATCAAAGAAGACTAAGGGGTGTTTTTCATCTTCCTTTATAATACTAGCACCATTTCCCATCGCCATTATGGCTTCCAAAAACTCAGGGCGAACATCATAACCATACGAATGCATGGCCATCGCAAGTGAATATGTATAACAAAGAGAAACGTCCCCAAAATACATCTGCATAGCATCTCCTCCTCTGTATTCAACCCCTAAAAAATGACTTGCAATCACCATTTTATTTCACTACTGGTATCCAGAGTTCCATTTGATAGTCTGGAGAGGACATATCTCCCTCGGAGTAAACTTCAAAATCTGGTGCTCCTGAGTGGCGATAGCCAGTTTCTGGGAAAAAGACTTCCAAGACATATTTCCAAGCATGATGGATACTGGCTGGTATGGCCCCCTTGACTGGTACGATAGCATATTCAGCTTCTGCGATTTCTTTGATTGACAGACCTAGTTCTTCTGCTTTCGCTTTATCCGCCACATCATAGGCAGCCATATAGTTGATGATTTCGCCTTCTTTAACATCCGAGCAGACGCCAAAGGAATGGCCACTGCCCAGACTTTCTAGGCTTTCAAAGCTGTGATTTGCATAGAGCTTCTCCCATGCAGACGGGCACTGGCTATTGTCAATAGCTTCCAATAGGACGCCTGCCACGGTAAAAGCAGGTTTCTTTTGAATCTTGATATCCATGTTCTTTCCTCCTGTAATCTTTAAGGATAATTGAAGTCTAGGAAAGACCCGATAAGGTTTTTCATTTCGAACTTCTGAGGGGGTCGCACCATGGAATTTCTTGAAGGCTGCACTGAAGGCATCCGCAGACTCATAGCCGTATTTCAGTGCTATATCAATGACTTTCTCAGAGCCTTCCCGCAAGTCTGTCACAGCTTCTGACAGCCTGCGATTGCGCAAATATTCTGCCAAGGTCATATCTGCTAGGATTGAAAAGAGCCTGCTAAAAAGAGCATAAGAATAGCCCGATAGCTGCTGAAATTTCTGCAAATCCATTTCTTCGTCCAACTTACTTTCTAGATATTCCATGGTTCGATTGAATTGATGCATCATATTCTTTTTCACCTCATAAAAGATACTAAGGCCGTTAAAAGCAAAGTGAAAATAGGAAAATTGACGGAAGGGCTCCTGCTCCGAGAAAATTTCATCTTTTTCACATAGCTTTTAGGCCGAGTTCAATTCTAACTATAGTCTAACAGATCTAAGATACTTCTGCCCTAGAATTTTTGTACAAGATTTAGAGGGGGATTTTACAACCTATCCCGCAGCTTCTCCACAAAAAGATAAGCCGCAGGACAGGTCAGAGTATTTTTGATTGTCAGATGATTAATCTGATGAATCTTCTTACGGTCTGTATGGGGAAATTCTCTGCAAGCCTTTGGCCGGACATCGTAGATCGAGCAGAGATTGTCTCCACCCAAAAAAGGACAAGGCATAGCCTTGAAAACCTTGTCACCGTCTTCGTCTACCTGCAGAAATTCCTCTTCAAAAGCCGGCAGCTTCATCTTGAAATACTTGGCAATGCGGACAATGTCAGCTTCCTTAAAGTCTGGCCCCAGAGTTTTACAGCAATTGGCGCAGGCTGTACAGTCAATCTCCTCAAAGACCTCATCATGGATTTGCTGGGCTAGTTTATCAAGGTTTTTTGGTGGCTTTTTCTTGAGACTGGCTAAAAATTTTCGGTGCTCTTTCTGCTTCTGCAGAGCTAACTGATGGTACTTTTCAAGGTCGATTTCTTGAGTCATATATTTTTCTTTCTGTATTCAAATTGTTTTTATTATATCATAAAATGAGCGCTCTTAAATCTTATCAAATCCCAAAAATATGACATATTCCACCTCACAAAAAAATCTGAGAACCAGTCCCAGATTTGCTTTTTATAAACTTAGAGAGTTATCATCAAATACCGTCGTTAAATGCTTTTTCCACCGTCCTTACTGGTGCTCCAAGTTTCTTCGATATAAGGTATAAACTCATATAAAGTATCTTCATCGCCCTCAAAGGACATCATATAGACCTTATCACCTTGTTTGAAGACCCAAACCGTTAGGTTTTGCGTGGATTTTAAAATAACATTAATCTGAAAGGCTTCATTTCCAGCTACTGTACTCTTTGCACCCCAAAAGTCATCAACTTCCTTATTATCCTTCCAGTGGTAGGCAATCCGTTGGGCAATGGTTTCAGCATTAAATTCTTCACCTTCTCCAATGTTGGCTTTTTCTTTTGTATAAGCGTTCATCGTGACAATATTATAGCCACTTCCATCCGTATACTGGACGCTATCGCCACCATCTACGTCTGTAAACTTAATCCAATTATCAGGAATACTGATATAGCCATAATCATCAGATCCGACGCGCATAGTACCAGTTGTCTTTGACGAATCTTTGTCTCTACGACTGCTGCTTGTATCGCTGTCATCTCTCAGGGAAACCCGACTGGAAGAATCAGATGGTTTCCGACTGCTATAGTTCTTAATAAGGCTACAAGAAGACAGGGAGAGACCGGCTAAGATAGTCAGGGAGAGCAGAAAGTACTTCTTTTTCATGGTCGTTCCTTCCTAAATCTAATAAATTTTACTAATACTAGTTTACCATATTTTTAGTACGAAAGGAAAGAGATACATTGTCACGTCCGATTAATGTTCCGTTTATAGGACTATGCTTTTTTAGCAGCCTTATTCCACTGGTACCATCCGACCAAACTGTTGATTAAATAGATCAAATATTTCCCTTGAATTTGAAGACTTTCACCCCACCAGAGGTAGATAGAAAAAATATTGGTCGCTGCCCAGAAAATCCACTGTTCACGATAAACAGCCGTCATCAGGATTTGCCCTACACCATTTGTCGCATCTGTGATTGAATCACGATAAGGACGATTAGCCCCCACAGATTGGTAAATCAAGCCAAAGACCAACCACCAAAGCACACTGAGCGATAGATATTTTGTCCATCCTTTGGCATCTAGCTTACGAGCAACAAACTCTTGCTTTTCTTTTTTGAACTGGCCTTGGTAAATCCACACCAAGAGTCCAATTGGCTGCATGATGGTAAAGTAAAGAGTCGTCAGGACCTCGCCATAGAAGCCTTTCTGCAAAGCCAAAATCAAGTAAATCACAGAATTGATCAAACCAAAGAGGTAATTGCTAGCACGTCCTTCAGAAACGAAGATCACACAGATAATCCCAGTCAGACTGCAAATCATCCCTGTCCAATCCACGATGCGATGTTCATATATCAGCTCCAGCCAGAGCGGAAAACTCCCTAGAATCAAGAGATAAACCCATTGACCTAGACTGCGATGAGCAAACAAATCGTCCCAAATAAGCTTCAAGGTACCAGAAAAGCCGAGCTTCTTCATACTAGTCACCATGCGTTTATAGCCACCAGACATTTCAGAAAGCGTCAGCTTCATGTTTGCGATTTTCTTTTGGATATAAGTATTCATTCTTTCTCCTTTTGTTTTTTAAGAGCCGTGTCAAATTGACTTACGGATGCAACGCTCTATTATTTTCGAACACGCATAAGGTCTGTCTTATACAGTGTTCACATTTTATCATATTCCTATTTCAGAAAATGTCAAGTAAAATCTAAAAAAGATTTCCTAACGTTCGGATTTCAAGAAAAGGCCTACAAATTTTTGTAAGCCTTTTTGCTTGGATTTGATAGTAGTCGAACGTTTTTTCTGATTTATCACTATCTTTTTGTGAAACATAATTGGCTTCTACACTGAAAAAAACAAGAGACTTAATAAATAGGCCTCTTGTTTTTTAAACTATTATTCGCTGACTGCTCCCTTGCCATCAAGGCTCCAAGTATCTTTCATGTTTGTAATGAAATCATCAAGAGTTTCTTCGTCGCCTTCAAAGGATAGTATATAGACTTTGTCATCTTTTTGGAAAACTAATGTATTAGCAAGTTGTCCCGATTTCAGAATGATGTTTATTTGAAAGGCTTCTATTCCTGAGACAGTACTTTTAGAGCCCCACATCTTCTCAATATTATCTTTTTGACTCCAATTATAGGCTACATGTTGAGCAATTGTTTCTGCATTGAAAGTCTCACCATCTGCTACTTCAGCTTCTGCCTTAGAAACAGCATTCATGGTAACGATATTATAAGCAGAACCGTCGGTATATTGGATAAGTCCTTCAACTTCTGCATCAAAAAATTTAATCCATTTACTTGGGATATCGATATAACCAAACTCTGGAGAACCAACACGTTTTGTTTCTTGATTGGTTTTGTTCTTGCTTCTTTTAGAAGAAGAATTTGAAGAATTCTTTTTCACTTGTGCACTGAAACTAGTCGAAGAACTAGATTGATCAGGCTTTTGTCCAGAATTGGCACACGATGCAAGAGTAAGTGAAGTTAATACCAGAACTGCTCCAAGCAGATACGATCGTTTCATGATTTTCTCCTTTTGGGATATATTACCTAGAGATATAAGACTTTATTCCTCATCCATACTCAGGACACTGAGGAAGGCTTCTTGTGGGACTTCGACAGAACCGATAGCTTTCATCCGTTTTTTACCGGCTTTTTGTTTTTCTAGGAGTTTGCGCTTCCGAGAAACATCACCACCATAACACTTGGCCAAGACATTTTTACGCAGGGCCTTGATGTCTGTCCGAGCCACGATTTTCTGTCCGATGGCTGCCTGGATGGGTACTTCAAACTGCTGACGAGGAATGATTTTCTTAAGCTTGTCTACAATCAGCTTACCACGCTCATAGGCAAATTCCTTGTGAACGATAAAGCTAAGAGCATCAACCTTATCGCCATTGAGGAGAATATCCATCTTAACCAGCTTGGACGAGCGATACTCAGAAATTTCGTAGTCAAAGCTAGCATAGCCACGAGTAGAGGACTTGAGCTTGTCAAAGAAGTCAAAGACGATTTCAGCAAGCGGGATTTGATAGATGACATTGACCCGATTATCATCGATATAGTCCATGGTCACAAAGTCACCGCGCTTGCGCTGAGCCAACTCCATCACCGCTCCGACAAATTCCTGGGGCACCATAATCTGCGCCTTGACATAAGGCTCTTCAATGGAATCAATCTTGGTTGGGTCTGGAAACTCGCTCGGATTGGACACATCAAGGGAAGCACCATCCGTCATATTGACCTTATAGATAACGGACGGCGCCGTCATAATCAAATCAATATTAAACTCACGCTCCAAACGCTCCTGAATAACATCCATGTGCAGCAAGCCCAAGAAACCACAGCGGAATCCAAATCCCAATGCCTGCGATGTTTCTGGCTCAAACTGCAGACTGGCATCGTTTAGCTGGAGCTTTTCAAGCGCCTCGCGCAGGTCATTGTATTTATTGGACTCAATCGGATAGAGACCAGCGAAGACCATAGGATTCATCTGCTTATAGCCAGCTAGTGGCTCTGCAGCTGGATTGTCCGCCAAGGTCACTGTATCCCCGACCCGAGTATCCTGTACCGTCTTGATAGAAGCCGCGATATAGCCAACATCCCCAGTAGCCAAGAAATCACGACCGATGGCTTTCGGAGTAAATATGCCAACCTCTGTTACATCAAAGGTCTTGCCATTGCTCATGAGCTGAATGGTATCTCCCGGCTTGACCACACCATCCATCACCCGCACTTGCAGAATTACCCCACGATAGGCGTCATAGACCGAGTCAAAAATCAATGCCTTGAGCGGTGCTTCTACATTTCCAGTCGGAGCTGGAACTTTTTCCACAATCTGCTCTAAAATTTCCTCAATTCCGATGCCGGCCTTGGCAGAAGCCAATACGGCTTCGCTAGCATCCAGACCAATCACGTCCTCAATCTCTGCCCGCACCCGCTCTGGATCCGCAGCTGGCAGGTCAATTTTATTGATAACTGGCAGGATTTCCAAGTCATTGTCCAGCGCTAGATAGACATTCGCCAAGGTCTGAGCTTCAATTCCCTGAGCCGCATCCACGACCAGAATCGCCCCTTCACAGGCCGCTAGCGACCGCGATACCTCATAGGTAAAGTCCACGTGTCCCGGCGTGTCAATCAAGTGGAAGATATAGGTTTCGCCGTCCTTGGCAGTATAATTGAGCTCGATAGCATTGAGCTTAATGGTGATACCGCGCTCCCGCTCCAAGTCCATGCTGTCCAAGAGTTGGGCCTGCATTTCCCGGCTGGAAACCGTTTCGGTTGCCTCCAAAATCCGGTCAGCCAAGGTTGATTTCCCGTGGTCAATGTGGGCAATGATGGAGAAATTGCGAATCTTCTCCTGACGTTTTTTCAAATCTTCTAAATTCATTTTTCTCATCCTTTTAGGGTATTCTATTTATTATAACACAAGACCAGTGATTTTTCCTATAGACTCGGACTTTCTCTGTAAATTATGCTATACTAGTCAGAGAATAATTTTGGAGACACTTTATGATTAAAATTCTTGCACTTGATATGGACGGCACCTTACTCAACAGCAAAAAAGAAATCCCCCAAGCTAACATTGAAGCTCTGCACCGAGCTATTGAGAAAGGGGTCAAATTGGTTCTTTGCACAGGTCGTCCCTTGGTCGGCGTCAAGCCTTATTATGGCAAGCTAGGCCTTGCACAAGAAAACGAATATGTCATCGTGGACAATGGCTGCGCTACACATCAGACCAGCGACTGGAGTCTGGTGGACTGGCAAGAGCTGAGCGGCCAGGATATTCGCTATCTCTATAGTCTGTCTGAAAATAGCCCTGTCCAGCTGACTCTCTTTGATGAAGAGCATTATTTCGTCGTTGGAGAAAAAGCCAGTTCCTATGTCGTGAATGATGCTAGCTTAGTCTTCACCACTCCAACCGAGATTAGCCTGGAAGAGGCTTGCAGTGGTCAACACAGAATGTTCCAAGCTATGTTTTTAGGTAGCCAAGAGCAGGTAGATGCTTTTGAAGCCGACTTTGGCCAAGAAATCTGCCAGCGTTTCAGTGGCGTTCGCTCTCAGCCAGTCATTTACGAGGCCATGCCATCTGGTGTGACTAAAGCCTTTGCCCTAAAGCGATTGGCTAAACAATTGGACGTCAATCCTCAGGAAATCATGGCAATCGGTGATGCCAACAACGACATCGAGATGCTGGAATATGCAGGTCTCGGTGTAGCTATGGGCAATGCTTCAGACCATGTCAAAAGCCTAGCCGATGCCGTCACAGACAGCTGCGAGGAAAATGGGATCGCAACTGCTATTGAGAAGTTTATTTTGAATTCGTAAAAGTCAAAAAAGAAGAGCAATGTCTCTTCCTTTTTTGTTCTATAACCTTAATACTATGCCGTCTTGACACTTGGAAATCAAAAAATTTCTATTCCCTTTTCTTTCAGATTTTCCAAGCATTCTTGCAGATAGGCTGCGTCATGCTCCGGATAAATAGGATGTTCTAGCTCCTCAGCTGGCAACTGCTGGTAAGGAGGGCAAGTCTTGCCACGGTAGTCTTTATCCAGCCAAACGGGATTCGGCTGATAGCCCCGCTTCTGCATCTCCTCCATAATCAAGAGATGATAAGCATAGAGGCAATAAGGGCTGTGCTCAAAAACATAGTTGACCGTCGCATGCGGCTTGCCCCAACCTCGTCCACGTAAAGCTGCGCACTCTCGATGCTGGCCTAAAAGCTGCTGGCGCGGAAGTTTTTCAATTAAATCTTGGTGCCAAAGTCTCACGGTTTTCTCCTTCTAGAATAATCTTATAAAATCATCAACGAATATGAACAATCAGCTCTTGGGCAGTTTTCCTGCTTTCTCCAGCATTTTCTTGACAAAATACGGCATCTTAACATTCTCGCACCCCTTTTTCTCAATCAGCTTCTTGACGAAATCTGGCATTTTCAGCTCTGCATCCTCTGCAAGAATCTGGCAGCTCTCCTCCGACGGCTGCAATTCATCGAAGGTTTCTTCTTCTGGAAAGCATTCTTTGAAGGGTTCATGCTCATGGCGGCGGATAGTTTGAATCAGGGCATCAATTAAACGGTCGTCTGCATTGGGCATAGGCGGTCTATGATAAGCAACACCCAGTTCATCGCAAAGTTCCTTACACTCCACGTCATTGTCAAAAAGGACCTCTATATGCTCACTGATAAAGCTAATCGGCACAAAAATATAATGCTGCGGAAGTGTTTCTTGCTGGCGCATGTAGTCCAGCACGTCAGGTTTGATCCAAGGGAGTCCGATGTCACTCTCACTTTGCCAAACATTGAGATAATCCTCTTCTGTCAAACCCAACCTGTCAGCAATCAAACGGGCATTGTCATAGATCTGATCAATGTAAGGATCTCCGAAATCCAAGGCCAGAATAGGCACACTGTGGGCTGAAAAGAAAATCTTGAAGGTCTCTTCTCTAACCTCTTCTGTAAGAATCTTTCTCAGCTCCTCTGCCCAATAATCAAGGATAGCTTCTTCCTGATACCATTCCTTAATGATATTAAAGCGGATGGAATCACTCTGGATGAACTTCTCATAACCCATGACAGAATAGTAAGAAAAATGAGGCTCTAGGATCAAACAGATACATTCCTCAATACCATCCTCTTCCATCTGCTTAATCACATCAGGGATAAAAGGACGTGAGAATTTATTAGCAAAATAAACCGCATACTCACCAGATAAACGCTGACGGACCTTTTCCACCTCTTCTAGACTGATACGCTGCAGAGGCGTTCCACCAATTAGGACATAGTTATCATAGAGGGTCTGAATTTCATGGTCTTGCGGCCTGACACCGCGGCGAATATTGGTAAAAAATTCAGCCACTCCCTCAAAGCTAATCTCCTCTGGCGAGCCAAAAGTCATCATTAGAATTGCTTTCTTCATCATCTTTCCTCTTCAGTCACTCAGAAAAAGCCAAGTTGACTTTCCAACGACTTTCTTGTAATCACTTTCATTTTAACATCTTAAAAAAGACTTGAATAGACCAAAAAACCTATTCCTTGAAAAGAATAGGGAAATTTAATAATTCAGACACTTTAATATTGGAAGTATGCTTTAATAGTTTGTTGAGTTTTCCAGTTATAAATCAAGCTTGAGTAGGCGCCCCAGCTCTTGATAGAGAATTTCTGTAGGCTGATATTCTTTGCTTTGCTGGGCAAGGTTTTTCAACTGAGACCAGTCCGTGCGATCCGTCAATTCCTTAAAAAGGCGCAGCACTTCTGCATTATTCTTTCTGCGAGCAACCAACCCCACCTGGGCCAGCTCAGCACGAACGGCATTGTCAAACTGGTCATAATCCTGTGGCAAAATGAGACTGGGAATCTCATGCTCAATACAGGCCATCATGATACCCGTTCCTGCGTGGTGAATAGCAAAATCTATCTTATCCAGAATGTCGGTATAGGGCAGATAATCAAAGAGTAGCAAGTTTTCCGCCAGTTCGCGCGGAGCATTACCCAAGCCACTAGCTTCTCCCAAGGTGACGTAAAAGAGGTAATCTGGGTAGAGCTGACTCAGCTTTTTCGCTCGCTCCACCATGCGCTCCTTCTCCCATTTCAAATGAGTGCCGCAAGTCACTAAAACCCGCTTCTTATCGGTCTCAAAATAAGACTCATGAGCTGCAGGCAGACGATCAAAGGACAGGCATTTGTAACCAACCCAGCGAAGCTGCTTAGGAAAATCGTCTCGAAACTCTAGCTCTTTCATGCCCAAAGCTAAGATAGAGTATGGCGAATAAATGGCTTCTGTACCGTCTTCCCGATAGAGTTTAAAATCTTGATAATCTCCCAAACTCTTCCGGACTAAAGCAAAGGCCATTTTCTTTCCACAACGAATAGCTCGCCTGCCTAAGGCATCTCTGAATTTGTACAAAACGCCCTGATGAGGTTTCCAGCCTCCCAAATAGGTCGGAGTTGTCGTCTGGCACTCAATAGCAACCGGACTTGGAATCGTGGTTATCCAGGGAATGCCAAAGCTATCAGAAATCAGGCCTGCTGGCGAAGCAACAAAATCCGCTATGACCAAATCCGGTTTACCGCCCTCTTGCCAAATTCGATTTAACTCGTCTATAACTTCTGGAATGAGTCTAGAATTGGCCCGAAACTGCTGATAGGTAATCAAAGGGTTACTTTGCTGTGGGGTATTGGCGATATCCTCCATCACCGTCGGTCTTTCTGGAAAGAGTGCTAGACAGTCAAAACCGATTTCCTCCACTAACTCTTTCTTTTGGCAGCCAGTGATGACACGAACGCGAAAACGCGGATCCGTCAGCAAGGGCTTGACTAAGGTCAAAGTGGGCAGCAAATGCCCACTAAATGGCACACTAATCACATCAATCTTTATCACTTTTTCTAATCCAGTCATGAACTAATCCTTTCACATCTTCCCTGTATTCATAATCAAAATGGTTGCTATCCACCATCACATCGGCTGGATGGCCATCTAAAAATCTGCTGTAAATATCCTTCCTGCCCTTGATGACCAGCAAGTCAATATCCTTGCGATTTAGGAGTCTCCGTGAAACAGGCCCTAGCGCAATCACTCTCAGTCTAATCGGTAGATTTTCCTCACCCAAACCCTCCAGCCACTGGGTCAGCATATTGAGTCCCGAGCTCTTGCAGATAATGATAGCATCCTCAGCATCCAGTAAAGGAGATAAATGCCGCTGCAAAGCCTCCTGAAAGCAAGAATTGTAGAGAGTATGCCAATAGTAACGGATATTGGAAATGGAAGCATTCAGCAAGGCAACTTGGGTTTGTCTCCCGTGCTCAAATCCCTGATTAAATGGAAAATTACTGGGCACTACTGAGAAATCTGGTGGACAAATCTGCTCAAGAAACTCAAGCTGTCCTGCAGTCAGACTAGAACTCTCCAAATGACTGCTACCACTGAGAAAAAGCAAGACCTTGCTAGATTTCAACATGGTTTGGTCTGGCGACAGAGCATCCAACTTAGCCAAGTACTGCTTCATCTTACTCATAACGGATTTTCCCATCCGTCACTCGAATCTTCCTTCCCCGCCAGTTAATCACTCGCGGACTGAGCAAGACATAGAGGAAAAGCCAAGGCAAGACTAGGTCGTTCAGCTCCTCGTAAAACACCTCATCAGGATGCGGTTGAGTAGTTAGGATAAGGCGACGATAAGCCAGCATCCAAACCGCCTTGACCAAGAACAAAAGCAAAGCCAGCAGTACAAAAGGCCAGCTAAGAAAGAAAGCAATGAGCAAGGCAGGAAGGGGCAGGAAACTAGGCAGAGCAATTAAAATAATAACCTTCCAGTCCAAGTGCTCTTTCAGATAGATAGAGCTAAAAAGCAGCCAACGCTTCATCTGCAGCAAATATTGCTTGGCATCCTTGATAGTAGTCCGAACATTACAGGTCACCCGCGTCTGGATAATCTCAACTCCCTTGCTGCGCAGAAAATCCGCTACAGCCAAATCATCACATAGATAGTCTTTAATAGCACTGAAGAGCTTCTGCTCCCTAGCCAGTTCAAGTGGCAGGATGTAGAACATTCCATTAATCGAGTGGTTGGCTTTGACTTCTGCCATGGTAAAATAGGTAATAAAAGAATTGCTATTGACAAAAGCTGCTACTAGCTTGGACCAGAAATTGCTTCGCTCCTGATTATAGGGAATGCCGGTCAAAATAACATTCTCACCTAGATAATCTGTCAACTCCCCCATTTTTGAAAAATCAATGACGCTGTCGTCGTCGAGAACAATCAGATAAGGCCGGGTCAGCTCATCTATAATCTGCTCAATCTTATAACTCTTAGGATTAATCCCCTGAGGGACATCCTCCATGAGAAAAACGCGAATGCGCTGGGCATAAGAGGGATTTTGACAAATTTTGTCAGCAACTCGCTGAGCCTCTGGATCAGACTGATCAATCAGCCAGTAAAACTCAACTGCTTCTGTCTGCTGGAGATTGGCTAATAAATCATTTTCCAAACGAGGATCACCAGATAGGATGGGCTGGACCACTGTATAAAGCTCCTCTTGAAAGTCTGATGAAGAGCTCTGCCCTTTTTTCAAATAAGTCAAAGACAAGAGCCAACGCAAGATAAAGAGAAGCAGGTAAGCAACAGTCAGCAGGAAAAAAATAAGTTTCATGATCAAAGCCCCTTTCTTAGATATGCGCCAATCAAACGGATAATCCATCTTTGCGGAAGTAGCTTCATGAGCCAAACCAGTAGTCGATATCTCTTGCCCACTATAGCATAGGAACGGCCTTGATGAAGCAATCTGATAATGTGTCGTGCTGCTATCTGCGGGCTCATCTGTAACTGACCACCACCCAAAGCATCCTGTAGCTCTGGAGGAAAGATAGCAGTCAGAACTGGTCCTAAAATGTAGAGACAAACTTTCACTTCAGAGCCTTTGAGGCGCAGCTCTTCTTGCAAGGCTAGACAGTAAGTCTGCAAAGCGGCCTTACTGGCGCTGTAAGCTGCCAGATAAGGATGGGGAAAAAGTGCCGCTAGTGATGAAAGCTGGACAAGCCTTACCTTGCAATTACGCTCCGCAACTTGCTTGATCAGTCGAATCGGCGCTTGGTAATTGACCTGCCAGAGGGCCTTTTCATCTGTTTCTGAAAGAGATAGAGCTGGACCAAAATTAGCCAGACCGCAGCAATTAATCAGTAGATCCGCATCTAGCTGCTGAGCAAAATCGTCCACAGCAGCCGCATCCAGCAAATCCAAAAACCTACAGGACAACTGAGCCCTAGCTCCTGACAAGTCCTCTTGCAGCTGAGTGAGCTTAGCTTCATCTCTGCCGACCAAAACTAGCTGTTCTGTCCTTTGAGCCAGTTCTCTAGCCAACTGACGGCCTATACCTCCCGTAGCTCCCAAAATCACAGCTTTGCTGATTGTTTTTTCCATTTGCATAGATATAGTTTACCAGATTTTGACAAGATATAAAACTAATTGCTAGATTTTACCTTTGCGCTCAAGAAACGAAAAACATTTCTCACTCTCTCCTGAATATGCTAAAATAGACTTAAATGAAATGAAAAAGGAGCATTTATGAAATATCCTAATCTTTTAGAGCGTTTCCTGACCTATGTCAAGGTTAACACGCGCTCAGACGAGACATCTACTACTACACCCAGCACCCAGAGTCAGGTAGACTTTGCCAACAAGGTTCTCATCCCTGAAATGAAGCGAGTCGGCTTGGAAAATGTCTACTACCTGCCCAACGGCTTTGCGATTGGGACTCTGCCAGCCAACGACCCTAGCTTTACTCGCAAAATTGGCTTTATTTCCCACATGGATACGGCGGACTTCAACGCAGAAAACATCCAGCCACAGGTCATTGAGAATTATGACGGCGGTG